>NZ_JBLUWW010000002.1:0-859624 GCF_048323655.1 Salinimicrobium soli
CTTCCCAGGGTAATTTTTGGATTTTCATTATCGGAGACCACAACGTCAATAGAACCTGTAACAGTATTGTTTGCCGCATCGGTCACTGTGTAGTTGATAGTGGTGGTTCCGATGTTAAAGGTTTTGGTGCCTACCTGGCTGCTTCCGGAACCTGAAGTAGCTCCGCTCATGGTCCAGCTAAGGCTGCTTCCGGAACAGTTGTCATCGAAACCGGCATTTGGAATAGCGATAGCTGCGGTACACTGCCCGTTGTCTGTATCTCTGGAAATGTCACTTCCCAGGGTAATTTTTGGATCTTCATTGTCGGAGACTACCACATCAATGGACCCAGTAACGGTGTTGTTTGTCGCATCGGTCACGGTGTAGTTGATAGTGGTGGTTCCGATGTTAAAGGTTTTGGTGCCAACCTGATTGCTTCCTGAAGCTGTAGTGGCCCCGCTCATGGTCCAGCTCAAAGTCTCCCCGGAACAGTTATCACTGAAAGTTGCATTAGGAATAGCAATAGAGGCGGTACACTGTCCTGAATCTGTATCTCTGGAAATGTCACTTCCCAGGGTAATTTCAGGATTCTCGGTATCAGTAACCGTAATACTAAGATCTTTCGTAATGAAATTACCGGCCGCATCGGTTACTTTATAGGTAATGGTGGTCTGTCCCTTGTTAAAGGTTTTGGTGCCTACCTGATTGCTTCCGGAATCTGTAGTGGCCCCGCTCATGGTCCAGCTCAAAGTTTCCCCGGAACAGTTATCACTGAAAGTTGCATTAGGAATAGCAATAGAGGCGGTACACTGTCCTGAATCTGTATCTCTGGAAATGTCACTTCCAAGGGTGATTTTAGGATTCTCGTTATCTGTCACCGTTATCTGCATGACATCTTCAGCTGTGCTGGATCCATCAGATGCGGTATAGGTAATTGTTGTCACTCCTTTGTTGAAGTCTTGAGAGCCTACCTGGCCACTACCTGAACCTGATGTGGCGCCGGTCATGACCCAGTTAAGGTTTGTGCCGGTATAAGAGGCATCTGGAATATCAATACTGGAGAGGCAATAACCTTCATCAGTGTTTTTCGATATATCATTGGCAGCAATTACAGTTGCACCCCATTCTTCATCCAAAAGGCTAAAAGAAAAAATACCAAAAGGAGATTCCTCCCATGCAGTAGACTTTTTTTGATCTAAAGCCGGAAAGGAATAGGTAGTTGGACTGAAATTTTTCCAATAGCTGGCCAGGGCTGAATTCAGCACTAAAAGAAAGCCAATAAGAAAAACAGAGGTAGTTTTTTTACCCATATGACCCGTTTGATATGGATCAAAAGTAGGAAAAAAAACTATATGTGTCTCATTTTAAGGTAATTTTAAACGTTTAAATGCAATTTTTGAGGATAAAATGCATAATATTGAAAGAAGATTCCTACAGGAAAATTTTCATTTTAAAAGGAAAAGCCGCTCATTAAAGCGGCTTTTCCTATTGTTAATTTCTGATTTCTATTCCAGAATTACCTTTTTAGTAACTATTCCTTCTTCGGAATGTACTTTTACAATATACATGCCCGAAGCAAATCTATTGACCGGTAGACGGATTTCTTTTTCAACAGGAATATCATAATACATATGGACTTGTTGCCCAAGTGCATTGTTAAGGTATACTTTGTCTACTCCAATCAACTGAGGGTTCCTGATTAGAATCTCTCTGGTGCCAGTAATATAAAGTACCTCGAATGGCCCTTCTTCCAGTTCTGGTTCGGGTTCCGGTTCAATTACGGTATCATCCTGGAAGGCAAGTTTGAATCTGTTAGTAAAAGTTCCTTCTTCTGAAGTGGTCTCATATGGGCCATCTCTAAGATTGTGGACAATTTGATGCAGACTGTCCTTAATGAAAATATTCATGTCAGCCGGAATATTTTCCAGCTTATCTAATTCAATTGTCAAAGTACCAGGTTTCTGAATTTTCACCCCCATTTGCAGTTCCCGCTCGGGGTTAAAATCGCTCACCGCCTGGATAACGAATTTCTGGTCAATAAAATACCAGTACATATCTTCTGCGTTGTCTTCAATAAGAGGAGCATCATAACCCCAATCAAATCCGTCTCCAGCCTGAGGAACTGCGCCTACTAAAATTTGACGATGATACCCTATTGGGGAACGGAATTTTAACCAGATCTTTTTAAACCCTGTTTCCTGGGTTTTCTTTAATTCTGCCCTTTTCCTTTCTTGAGAGAAGAAAATGGAAGTGCTTCCTCCTTCTATCTCATAGACTCTTTGGGTGTTTCTGAATTGAACAGTTCCGTAAGTCTGAGGATCAGTTGATAAAATGGGAACTGTATTCAAGAAAAATCCTTGCGCAACAGGAATAAACTGGCCGGGTATTTTATTGTCGGTGTTTCCGGAATCATCGATCCTCCAATCTGTAGAGACAGCTTCAATTCCGTCCAGATAATTCCTAACTGCATAACCTCCTATGTACTGTTCCAAAACATGGGTCTGTCCGGCAAAATGGCTCCAGAAATATAAAGCACCGTTAAATTTACCTTGGTTCTCATCCATGAACTTTTGGGAATCAATTGCAGAAGGATAAGGGTTTCCAACAAGGTAATTTTGATTTGTTCCCATTGTAGAAGAAAGAATATCCCCGTTGTTTGGTTTTCCCTTGAAAGCATAATTTTGGCGATCACTTATAGCGGCTGCACCTGAGGTTCCTTTCATAGTGAAGCCTTCCGCAGCATTAAGGGCTCCATCAGATCCTACGTAATCCCAATTAGCATATATATCAGCAGCATCAGGGAAATAGGTCCAGAGCCAATAGCTACTTACTATTATGTTTGTAGGATTTAAGCCTGTGGGGTCAGCTGCGTAAGGGTTGTCAATAAAGTCAATCGTGCCATTTGGATTTTTCAGGATATCTCCAACAGTGTAACCCGAATTATTATTCGCCCCCTGAATTGCTACAGGTGAGCTCCAATAATTGTAATTAAAGCTCCTTTGAGTTCCCTGCTGATCTCTTTCCAACCATCCGGCACTTGTGTTGTCTAGTATACTACCATGATCCTGTAAAAGTTGAGATTCGCCTACAAGATCAATATTTCCATCCAATTTCAGATAATGAGTAATTCTGATAGGATGATCTGCTTCAATGGTTAAAAGTCCTGATTCAGAATGTAATCCGAGCATTGTTATGTTCTTATCTCCTGAAGTAATATTATGGCTGGTCCTTGCAATATTCCAGTCAATAGGATCACCATTAACTCCAGTACTATTAGGGAAATCCCATACATTAGGTCGTGCCCATGTGTTCACCAGTTCCCAATCTCCATCGTTTCCTGAAAAATAAGGAGTAGGAGAGGTGTTTTCCTGGTTGGTGGTAATATTATAGAGCCTTCCCGGCACTTTGCTATTTTTACTACTTGAATGGTCTGGAGTGAAACCGTTAGACGGCATTAAGCCAACATCAAATGAAATTAAACCTGCAGGATCTGGGTTTTTAGAAATTAGCCTGTAATATCCTGCCAAATCACTTGTTGAAAGATTATAAAATGGAAGGTCATTTTGATCAAGATTATAAGTTCCATCTGTATGGTAACTACTCAATCCTCCATCCTGGATGGCCAGATTAGGCACCACTTCACCCTGCAAAGGTGTCACAACTGTTCCGGAAGCATCTAATTTTAATCTTTGATTCATCATGAATCTTATCTGTTCATCAGTGAGAACTTTATTCCAGATCCTCAATTCTTCTATCCAGCCCGAAAAATGATTAGAAGTTGTTTTTGTACTGGCATTATATCTCGCCCCAATGCTCGTATTGTTAATTCCAGACCCGGTTGTGACTATTTTTCCGGAAGGGATTCCATCTACCCACAGGTCACCATTATTAGAAACCGCAATATGATACCATCTGGTGTTCTTTTTTATTTCTGCCGGAAGGTTTTCCATTTTGAGCTCAAATCCCGAGCTACTAAAAATAACCCCCGTTGATGCATCTGTAGTACCCGATTCATCCTCAAGTGGCCTGTCAAATGGTCTAATCCATGTTTCAATAAAATAGCTGCCATTGTAATTATTTCCGAGGTCAATATAATCATCATCTCCGTCAAAGTCCAGGGTAGTGCAGTCTGCAAAGTAAAAAGTTACTTCACCGTTATTAACGGGACAGGTGTTTCTCTCGTCGGGAGTAATCGTCCAACTCAAAGTGTATTCTCCCTCAATAGGAGGTGTGAAAGTTGCATTTGGATCTTCGATTGCCGGACCGGTTCCTGTGGTTGCAAAGTGATCCTCAGAAAAAGTGTATCCATCAGGACCTGATATCACCGTCCAGGCCACTGTTGATTGGTCATCCAATGGGAATTCAGTTATTTCACCCTGTTGCCCGCCTGTTAAAGTTCCTGATAACGGAACTTCTGAACTACCACAACTTCCAACGTTTGCGGTAGCTGTAGTGGAATATGTGTCGAATACATAAACCTGTGCAAGTGCTTTATTTTCGACACTTTCACAAGGGTCTCCATTGGTGTCAAAAACCAGCGCAGTTTGGACCTCAAAATAGTTCCATCCAATTTTTTCGGGGGTATACTGGACTACACTCTGGTTCACTTCCCCAATCTGCACTAGCGGATTATTTGGGTCATTTAGATCGTCATCATAGTACCAAACCAGTTGAACATTCTGAGGGTCTTCAGGAAGTCCTATATCGTCGATTGTATAGATTCCACCGGTTGTTCCATCGTAAAGCCATCTGATTCTCAAGTTTCCTAAGCCAGCATATTTACTTAGGTCTATGGCCATATTGTTTGGTTCACCGAGTCCATCATCTCCAAACTTTTCATAATTATCACTGTGTTCCGGTCCAATAATTTCCATTAAAGGAGCTTCTGTATAGGTCTGTCCACCATCTAAAGATATTTCAACTCTAATAATATCTCCGTCAGTCAAATTATAAGCCTGATCGAAGGTCAATACCGGATCATCAGTCGCATATAAGTTGAAAATCGGAGTTTCGAGAGTTGAAGGGTTGTTACCTGATACTATTGCAAAACCTTTATTTCCTTCATCACAGGAGCAGGAATCAAATAACTGGTCAATAATTCCTGAACCGGTAGAGGTATTGGCCATTTCAAACTCTTTTGGAGTTGTTCTCATCCAACGATCAGGCCTGGTATTGTCGGCAGCAGATTCAAATGTATATTCTGTTCCATCATTACCTTCACCATATCTCATTACTCTCCACCCGTGGTTTGCAATGGAAGAATTGTCGAAGGCCCCTCCTAAAAAAGTTCCATAGCCTCCATACCCTGTGCTGGAACTGAGAGTTACATAATCTCCGAAACAGATCTCTGGAGGTAGTACACTTACGGGAGAAGGTGCAATATCTGATGGGATGACACTTAATGTTGCATATTCTGAATAGACATTAGGTGAACATGCGCCACTTTGGACCTCCACTCTAAAAAGTGTCGATTCGTTAGAACTAGCTGCCATAACCTGGGATCCCTCCAGAGTATTACCGGTATATGGTGCGGAACCGTCGAGCACGGTTCTCCATTCTGTATCTGAGTTTCTTCTATACTGCCATGAAACGATCTCACCTACATAACTTCCTACTGTTTGAAGAGGAACTACATAATCTTCTGTTGGAAATTCACACATTGTAAAGACCCTGTCATTTCCATTGAATAAAATTTGACCTGCTACAGGTTCAGGATCCACATCAATACTTAATTCTGTTGAATAAGCTTCATCACAAACACCGTTTTTCACTACAGCCCTAAAAATTGTTGTTGATGGAAGATCCTGAAAATCTAAGGTCTCAGAAGTTTGTGCAATTGAAGTCCAGTTGCTACCGTCTGTTGAACTTTCCCACCTCTGGATTTCTCCATTTTTACCTGTCAGTGTAATGGTTCCATAATTTTGAGTAATACACACTGAGGCTGGTCCGGAAGTTACACCGCCATCTGAAGGTTCTTCCACATAAATACTTATAACATCTGTATTGACACATCCATTGTCATCTGTTCCGGTGACCGAATATTCAAATGTTCCCACAGAGTCTCCGGTTACGGTAAGCTCATTGCCTGTTCCAACGTCATTCCCGTCCAAACTCCAGATGTATGTAGTGGCTCCAGAAGCAATTAATCTGGTTTCCGTATTAAGACAGATTTCGGAGGAATAACCTGAAGCTATACTAATATCAATCTCTGGTAGCGGATTAATAGTAATGTCTACTTTCGTCCTTTCGCTTTCACAACCGGTACTTGTAAGAGTTTGACTGACCCAATAAGAAGTAACTTTCACTTCACTAGTATTAGGAACAGGGGCAGATCCCAGAACGGTAGTAGCGTCAACAGCATCGTACCAGTTAATAGTTGCACCTTCAATGGGATCGACTGATAAAGGATTACTTACGGTTTCATTGTAGCAATATTTAAACTCGATGGTTTCAGCAGCAACTGGATCAGGTTTGTCATAAATTGTTACTATAAGTTCTTCAGGGTCACTTTCACATTCATTAGGTTGTTTTTGAGTCACCCAATAAGAGAATGTGCCAGGCGTATCGGTTGTGGGAGTATAAGAGTTACCCAGTAAAACGTATTCCTGAGCGGTGTCGTCATAACTATACCATAGAAGCTCGTTGTCCTCGCTGTCTTTAATAGCTGTTAGTGGTTCGGGAGTTTCTCCCAGACAATATTCAACCGGAGAGGTTTCAGGTGCCCCGGGCCTGGGATTTACCCGAAATGTAAAAGTTTTAGAAGTGGCTGCAGCACAGGTGAAATAATCTGGACCATCAATTTCAACAGCGTAAACTCCGTCATCGTTGATATTAATATTTTCTATAGTCAGTTTGCCACTGTAAACACCATCAGCGCCTGTGGGGCCAGTTTCTGTCATCACATATTTTCCCTGGCTGGGATAAATTGGATTGCCGTCTTTGATCCACTGGAATGTCAGCGGTGCCCCTTTGGCATTTGCTTCATATTCAAAAGTCAAACTTTGATAATCATCTTCACATATGGTGATATCCTCTACTGGTTTTGTAATTATTATGTCTTCATCAATATTTAAAGTGACGATATTGGAAGTTTCTGAAGCGCAAACCGGATTTGTGCTACTTACCACTACCTGGTACTCTCCTGCATTTGCTGAAGTAGCGTTGTTAAATGATAATATAGAGTTAGTTTCTCCATTAATTTGAACAAAGTTTCCGCCCGAATCTTTTTTATACCATTGGTAAGTAAGGTTATCTCCTGTAGCAATTACTTCAAAAGAAGCAGGATTGCTGGAACAGGTTCCATAATTTACAGGCTGAGTAGTGATTTGAACCTTTTCAAATATTTCTACCTGTGTAGTTACCTGAACAGCCTCACAACCATCAGCATTATTGTCTTTGGTATATGTGATTGTGTGAATTCCAGGTGTGCTATTTGCCGGGTCGATGGTTCCCTCTGAATCTATTACCAGCCCTTCGGTTGCTGTAAATTCCCCACCCAAATAATCACCGGCAATGCTTGAGTAATTTACTGTATAGGAGTTAGGATCAGCAGTACACAAAGGTGTGGTGTAATTAATGGAAACCTGAGGTAGCTGTGTAATGGTAACTTCCGTCTGAACTGTAACAGGATCACAGCCTAAGGAGGCGGGAATGGTATAAAATACAGTATAAGGGTTTGTGCTTGGACTGCTGGTTTTTGGATTAATACTACCTGTGGTGGGGTCTATATCCAGGCCTCCGGGAGTGGAGGAAAAAGTTCCACCTGTATAAGCTCCAATTCCGTTGGCAAAACTTACCGAATATTCAGTTGCATCTGAATTACAAAATGGTCCGGTATAACTTATATCTACAGAGGGTAACTCGTTTATGATAACAGTTGTTGTTGCTGTTGCAGTTTTGCACCCTTCCGGAGTATCATAAAAAACAGTATATGTCCCAGGGGTACTGGCCCCAGGGGTAATTTCTCCTGTATCTGTGTTTAGGCTTAAACCTTCAGGACTTGAGTAGTAATTTCCTCCTTCATAGGCACCGGTTCCGGTTAAGGTAACTGTTACATTCCCTATCTGAGATTCGCAAAGATCATTGGGGTATTGAATTTCTGCTGTGGGATCCGGTTTTACTATAATTTGTCCGCTTCTTGAAACCTCCTCGCAATCACTTATTGAAGTAACAGTGTAGTCAAAAGTACCTGCCTCGGTAGGTGTACCGCTAATTGTAAACACACTGTTGTTAAAACTTCCGTTTACGCCCTCTGGTAGACCATTTACCTCGGCATCTGTTGCTGGGGAGGTGAGGTTGAATTGAATATCAGCTATTGCGGTGTTGATACATAATTCCTGGTCCATATTGACAGGAGTATCAATAGTTGGATCCGGTTTTACGGTGATGTTTCCGTTCTGTGTTGTACTTACACAATCACCTGATGTAGTGAGAACGTAGTCAAAGCTTCCAGCTTCTGTCGCAGTACCACTAATAACGAAATTACCTGCGGAATAATTTCCGGTCAATCCTGCAGGTAGTCCGGTAACAGAAACATTAGTTACCGTCGTGTTCGTAGTAAATGTTATATCATCGATTGCAGTATTAATACAGATCTCCTGGGACTTATTAGTAGGATCATTCGTAAATTTTTGATCTTCGTTGACAGTGATAGTGCCTGTTATGGCTGTCTGCTGTGTAGAGCAGTTTCCGGTACTGTTGACTGTATAGGTGAAGTTTCCAGATTCTGTAGGTGTACCTGAAATAGTAAAAATTCCCGAGTTATAATTTCCATTTAAACCAGCCGGCAATCCTGTGACTGTAGCTCCCGTACCCGCATCTGTAATAGTAAAAGCGATATTACTGATAGGAGTATTGACACAAACTGTCTGATCTTTGTTAGATGGAGTGGATATAGTTGCATTTTTCAAGACCGTAATGATCATTTCATCTTCTTTTGGATCACAAGGTCCCGCTGGATCAATAGAAGTAATTTTTATAATTATTGTTCCACCACTGTTGGCGATAGAAGAAGGTAGGGTGTAGGTGCCATTTAAGCTATTACCTCCATTGGAAAAACTTCCTCCTGAAACACTTGCACTCCAGTCCCAATCCTGGTGTTTTGTAATAACACCACCTATTTCGCCGGCAAGGGTGATTTGAGTTGTTCCTTTGCAGACTGTTTGATCGGGTCCTGCATTAACGTAAACTACTGTTCCCGTTGTTATCTCGTCAGATGTAAAAGTATTTGAGTTTCCACATTCGTTAGTAGCAGTGACAGAAATTGGGCCGGTTTGCGCGCTAGCAGTTGCAGTAACTGTAACCTCATTAGTTCCTGCCCCATTGGTTATATTCCAGCCAGAGGGAAAGGTCCAGTTATAGGAAGTTGCACCGGGAATATCCTGAACTCTATATTTTAATCCGGAAACCACTGGACAAACTGCAGTTGAATTTATTGTGGGATCAGACGTGTCGAAGGCCGGTGTTATTCCAATAACCGAAGAATCTACCTGGATACTAATTTCATTACTTTCTGCAGTTGGGACAGCCAGACACTCTTCGTCTGATGTCATTATCACTTTTACAGTTTGACCATTTGACAAGCTACTGGTCGTAAAGGAAGCTCCGCCAGATCCTTCCGGATTACCGTCCACATACCACTGATAAGAAGGGTTTGCACCTTCATTTACCGAAGTAGCTGTAAAGGTAATTGAGGATCCTGCGCAAATAATATTGTTGGAATCGTTCGAAGTTATGCTTACCTCTGGTGTAAGATTAGGGTTGACAGTGACACTTACCGGGTCGCTCGTGGCGGTTGTAGTTGACAGGCAGGTTTCGTTAGAAGTAAGCACCACTGTAACATTTTGTCCTGCACTTAAATTACTTGTAGTAAAGGTAGGGCTATTGGTTCCTACGTTGTTGCCATCAAGCTTCCACTGATAAGAAGGTGCTGTTCCCCCATTAGTTGGTTCGGCAGTAAATGTGATACTGTCACCATCACAAATATCCGAATCACTAGGACTAACGGTAACTTGAGGTGTAAGATTAGGATTAACAGTAGTAGTAATTTCATTACTGGTAGCAGATGGTTGGCTTAAGCAGGTTGCATCGGAGATCATTATTACCGTAACTATTTGACCATCTGTCAATGAATTTGTGGTAAAAGTCGGACTGTCGGTTCCTGCATTCGAACCATCTATTTGCCATTGATAGGAAGGATTGCTGCCGCCATTCACTGGTGTAGCAGTAAAAGTCACCTCGGTTCCTGCACAAATGTTATTATCAGTATCTGAAGAACTAATACTTACCGAAGGCTCAAGATTTTCACTAATAATAATAGTACCATTCAAAGATTCTGAGTTGCCACAAGTTCCTGTTGCAGTAATGGTGTAAGGAAAGGAACCCACCAGGGAACTGGAGCCGCTAATAGTATAAACCCCACCGGAGAAATTTCCTGAAATACCACTGGGTAATCCAGTTACGCTTGCTTCTGTGCCTGTTTCCCCGATATCGTAGGTAATATTTGCTATGGCCTCATCCTGGCAAACGTCCTGGGAATTGTTACCAGAAGAAAGGTTTATGGTTGCATCTTTAAGCACAGTGAGAGTACCTGATTCTGTCGCCGAACCACAAGGTCCGGTAGCTGTAACTGTATATGTGAATGATCCCGAAGAAGTTGATGCGCCACTAATTGTGAAATTTCCACTGCTATAGCTACCACTAACCCCGGGCGGCAAGCCGGTTACTGTTGCTCCATTGCCACTACCCTCTATAGAAAAAGTAATTGGATCTATAGCAGAATTGAGACAGAGGCCACTTTGATCTTTATTTCCAGGAGCACTAATACTAGCATCGTCTGTAATGGTTATGTTAGCTGTAGCCTCAGCAGTTTGAGAAGTAACACAGGTAAGGCTGCTGGTCAAAACTACCCGAACACTATTGGCACCGGCTGGAAGACTTGCTATTGAAAAAGTATTTGAACCGGATGTTTGAGAAGGACTTGATTCTGAATTTACATACCATGCATATTGAGGATTGTTTCCTCCATTTGTATTTGTTGCTGTAAACGTGACTGATTCCCCGATACATTTTAAAGAAGGAGAAGATGAAATGTTTACTGTAGGTGTCTTATTGGAATTTACAGTCATTGTTATAGTACTACTCACAGTAGAACAGGTCACGTCATCAGAAGAGGTGACAATAACTTTGACTTTATCCCCATTACTAAGGGTTGAGCTCGGAAAAGATGTGCCGGTGGCCACATCCAAGTCATTAACCTGCCATTGAAAGGAAAGATTTGTACCACCATTAGGTGTAGCAGTGAAATTAACTGGAGTTCCTTCACAAATATTATTTCCAGGATTGACTGATATAGAAACGGAAGAAGGACATTGCCCATACCCCCCAATAGACGCTAGGGTAAAGAGCCAAAAAATCGCAACTTTTATAGAAAGTAGTTTTTTTACCATAGTGACCGCGTTTAGATTTTAAACTGTAGGGGAGTGTAATGCTCTGGTAAGGAGACATTTAACGATCTAATTTAAAGCTTATTTATGGTAAAAAAATACGGAATCGGTGAAAGGTGCGGTCTAACCGACTAAAAACCAGTATTATAAGAATTTTAAGTAAAATTAACATTTTGTATGTCAGAATTTTACTGTAAAATTTTGAGAAGATATGTTAAAAAATTTACAGGATTTTAAGAAGTAACGGGAAATTAGCAAAAGATCTCAATAAAAAAGCCGCCCGAAAGAGGCGGCTTTGAGAAAAATTAACAACAGATTATTCTCCTAAAAATGGATAGCGATAATCTGTAGGAGTTACAAAGGTCTCTTTAATTGTTCTTGGGGAAACCCATCGATAAAGGTTCAGAATAGATCCTGCCTTATCATTGGTTCCACTACCTCTGGCACCTCCAAATGGCTGTTGTCCCACAACAGCACCTGTTGGTTTATCGTTGATATAGAAATTTCCGGCAGCATTCTGTAACGCTATGGTAGCTTCCGCAGCCGCATATCTGTCCTGAGAAAGAATGGCTCCGGTAAGCGCATATTCAGAATCATCAACCAGTTTCAAGGTTTCACTCCATTGATCATCTTCGTAGAGATAAACGGTAACCACAGGTCCAAAAAGTTCTGTACACATAGTACTGTATTTTGGATTAGAGGTAAGGATCACGGTAGGTTCGATAAAATATCCTTTTGATTTATCATAATTACCACCAACTACTATTTCTGCATCATTATCCTCTTTGGCCGCATCAATATACTTCGCAAGTTTATCAAATGAAGCTTCATGGATCACAGCAGTAATAAAGTTGCTCATATCTTCAGGAGAGCCCATTTTGAAGGACTTCACATCTTCTACCACATATTTTTTCACTTCCTCCCACATGCTCTTTGGGATATACACCCTTGACGCAGCACTACATTTTTGTCCCTGGAACTCAAATGCACCTCTGGAAATGGCAGTAGACACTTGCTTTGGTTTAGCACTTGGATGAGCAAGGATGAAATCCTTACCTCCTGTTTCTCCAACAATTCTTGGGTAAGACCTGTAGTTGTGGATGTTTTCACCTATTTGTTTCCAAAGGCTCTTGAAAACAGTAGTGCTTCCTGTGAAGTGGATACCTGCGAAATCGCGGTTAGAAAGAACAACGTCTGAGATCATTTTTGGATCTCCCATGACCATGTTGATCACTCCGTCAGGAAGTCCGGCTTCCTTGAATACTTCCATGATCACTTGTGCAGAGTACACCTGAGAATCACTCGGTTTCCAAACTGCAACATTTCCCATTAAGGCCGGTGCTGAAGGCAGGTTTCCTGCAATGGCTGTAAAGTTGAAAGGCGTTACTGCATAAACAAATCCTTCCAGAGGCCGGTATTCTAATCTATTCCATGCACCCGCACTTGATTCCGGTTGCTCTTCATAGATACGGCTCATATACTCCACGTTGAAACGCAGGAAGTCAATAAGCTCGCAAGCCGAATCGATCTCTGCCTGAAAAATGTTCTTTGACTGACCAATCATAGTGGCAGCGTTGATCTTGTAGCGATAAGGTCCGGCAATTAGATCAGCGGCTTTAAGAAAAACGGCAGCTCTTTGTTCCCACTCCAGGTTAGCCCATTTCTCCCGGGCTTCAAGAGCAGTAGAAATAGCTTTTTCAACATGTTCCTTTGAAGCTTTGTGGTAATCTCCCAAATGATGCTGATGATCATGAGGAGGGTTCATTGGTGCCGTATCTCCGGTCTTGATCTCTTCGCCTCCTATATACAGGGGCACCTCAACCTTTGAGTTATATAATTCCTTATATGCTTTGAGAACTGCTTCTCTTTCCGGAGTTCCCGGAGCATATGACTTTATAGGTTCATTAATGGCTTCAGGTACCTGAAATACTCCTTTTCCCATAATTTTATACTTGTTTTGGATTTTACTAAATGGTTCGTAAAGGTAAATAAATTAAAAGAATTTTGGATCCCCTAAAATTTATTGAACTTTATATAATTATTCGCGTTTAATAGACTGTTTCTTATTATTTTCATAAAATGTGCACAGTAACTTTAACTCCTCAAAAAGCCGATATTAAAGGCTTTGTTCTGACCTCTAACCGGGATGAAGCTCCCGGAAGAAAGACCCTACCGCCAAAAGTGTGTGAGGAACAAGGGGTGAAAATGGTCTTTCCGAAAGACGAAGTGGCCGGAGGCACCTGGTTGGGAGTGAGTGAGCAGCAGCGGCTCGTTTGTCTGCTCAACGGCGGATTCGTAAAACATATGCGCACTCCGCCGTACAGGTTGAGTCGGGGAGTGGTGGTAAAGGATCTTTTGGCTACTCCCGATTATGATCTTGCTGCGGAAGAATATGACCTTCACAAGGTGGAACCGTTCACTATCATTATGGTAGAGTGGAAAGAGCAACTCAGGTTTCAGAAAATGGTTTGGGATGGAAAACAAAAACACTTTCGGGAATTGCCATTACAGGAACATATTTGGTCGTCTTCACCCTTGTATTCCGAAGAGATGAAAAACCTGAGAGAGAAATGGTTTCAGCAGTTCAGGGATAGTGGTGTTGTTACTCCCGAAAGCTTACTTTCTTTTCATTCTTCGGCAGGGATCGGTGACAAGAACGTAGATGTAATAATGGACCGTGGCTTTGTAAAGACACAAAGTATTTCACAGATAGTTCATTCCGAAGATAAAACCAGCTTTTACTACAGGGATCTTACCACAGAAGAGGTGTCAAAAATGATATTTTCAGATACTCTTGAGGAACTAATTTAAAGCGAAAGGTGCGCTCAGTTTGAAGGATGGGATCGCAACGCGGAATTTCCTGGTAGAAGTGAAATTGATCATGCTGTAGAAACCGCTCATTGCTCCAAAAGGAGAGGTGAGCAGACAGCCGCTCTTGTAGGTGTGAGATTCGCCGGGTTTCAGCACCGGTTTCTTACCGATCACACCCTCGCCTTCTACGATCTCTGTTCTATTAAGTGCATCCTTGATCTTCCAGAAGCGGGAGGTGAGCTGCACAGAATCTTTGCTCTGATTTTCAATAGTTACCTTATAGCCAAAGGCGAAATGGACCCTGTAATTTTTGTAAAAGGTCCCTTCGAAATTGGTCTCTATTGAGATCTTTATCCCTCTGGTTACTTGTTGTATCATCTCCTAATATATTGCGAAAGATGCCACGACAGAAAATATGGCTGCAATGATTGCTAAAATAAAGAATATTATATTGATAATAATAAACTTTACCAGTGTTTTAACTCTCCCTTGTCCGTAAAATCTTCGGAAGGCTTTATACAGATAAAACAAGAATACAAGCGTAGTAATTCCCGTCACGGCATTGGTTTCGAGAATAGAATCCAGATTAATTGAGATTCCGTAGAGCACAAACCAGGTAGTCTGATTGTGGAAGGTAAAGATGAGGTGCTCCATATAGGTGAAGGGCCTCCTGATATAAAGCAGCCATATAAAAAGGGCAAAGACCGGTAAATAGAAAAAGATGATGAACGGAAGTTTACTGATGAAATAGTCATAGAACAGTCCCGGTTCTGAAGTAAACCTGTTAGCATCCACAGTCTTCTTGTAGAGCCAGTGGTTTGAGGTGGTGTTGGTATATTTAAGACTGTCCAGTGCCCTGTCTGGACTTTTAATTTCGGTTTCTTCATAAAACTTGTTGAACAGGTTCAATTTTTTCCCTATTCCTGTCCAATAGCCCATCGTGTCTATAGCTTCTTCGGAAATATATATGTCTTTTACTTTAGTGGTATCGGTTAAAGGTAATATCACACCCACATCAGGTCGTTCAATTCCTTCAGCTGCGAGAATAGAATCTGTCATCTTAACCTGTTCTTCCCTGGGGATGTCAGTTTCTGAAGGAACTTCAAAAGTGTCATCAAAATCGTGGGTTAAACTCCAGGCCAGGAAGAAGAGGATAGAAGCGCTAAGGTAGAATCTATAGGGATTGGCATAACGTACTCTTTTCCCTTCTATATAATCCTTCGAGATCTTTCCGGGTTTGAAAAGTAGGACTCCAAGGGTGCGATAAACTCGGGAATCATAAGCAAATATTCCGGCAAAGAACTCATTGAAGAAATCGTTGAATGCGAGTTTTTTCGTACTGTTCAACTGGCTGCAGTTGGGACAATACGTGTCGCTAATATCCAGAGGATGATGACAGTTAAGACATTCGGTACTCCGGTATTTTAATTTATGCCTCTCTTTTATGATCCTTGGGCCGGGAAGGAGATTGTTCTCTTTGCTCATTGCTGCCAATTAACAATCCAAATATATATTAATTTGAGATATTCAGCGATGAGGCATTGCCTACCCCAATAATGCGGGTATACCTTCCTCCAGGCGGAAGATAATATATGAGGACAGTATAATCGTTTTCTGTATTGACAAAGTTTCCGCTGATGAAACCTTCATCCAGTATTCCATCATTCCGAAGAAACACATATTTATAATCGTAATAGCCCTGCTTGAACAGCCTTGCGGTCTCGTAGGCGCCGGTGCCCGGATTATAGGTGAGTTTAGTGCTTTCATCCAGCTCATAATTGTTGAACCTACCGTAGAGATATACGTCACCATCTTCAAGAGGTTCATAGGTTCGTAGGCCGAAATGAACCCATACGTAGCCGGCCTCAATGGTTGGGTCGCTTCCCTGCATGGTTCTCACCACAAAATTTCCGTTGATATCGGGATTGTAAGTGTACGGATCGAAAGCTCTAATGTGGTCCTGGAACAAATAATGATGGTAAAGGTCTTCCACGTCAATGGACCTAATTTTTACAGTGGCAGCACGAAGATCTTTGCTGTCAAAATTGAGATATTCATTGCCTGCCCAAAAAGAGGTTAACTGGTCGTATTTGTAGATGAGGGTATTTCCAATATTGTATTGAGGTTTGACATTGTATATGCCGGTCTTTAAATTATTATTCTGAAGGATGACAGCCCAAACAGACTCTTCTGGATTCCTGATGATGAATTCCTGAGAGCTCACTTCAAAATTCACCACTTGTTTGCTGTGAATAAGTTTTACCTCTCTGGATTTCTTTACCTCGACGCGTACCTGGGTGAGAGGTTGGTAGATCATGAACTTGCGGGAAAAGACAACTTCCTTGTTCTCATTATAAATGGAGAGCATATAATTCCCCGTTACTTTAAGCCCTCTGGTGTCTTCATTAGGAATTTGAAGGTTGTAGTGGGAATATAGCTGTAATGTGTTGTATGAATTTCGGTAATCATTGATCCTCACGTTGTCAAAGCCTTCCAGGTATTCAGATTTCACCAGTTGAGAAGGCGTCCAGTCATAATTAAAATGCTCGATACTATAATAGTAGTTGGCTTCGTCGCCGATTATGTCATCAAATTCAAGGTTAATGGACTGCCCAAGTTGAATGATAGGCACCTGGCTGTAACCGGAACCATCATTAAAGATCACTGTGCGAATATAATTTGGTGGTGGCACTTCCACCGCGACCTGTGCCGGGAGGGTATGCTGAAAAAGAAAAAGGGAGAATAGGATAGTGAAAAATGTCTTCATGTGCCCAAATAAATTCTAAAGATACTCAAAAACTGATTACCGTCAGAATTTGGGCATTTTAACAGGGAACAGAGGGAAATTAATTGATTTTTAATTGGGAAGTGTGGGTCGAAAATGCATAAATTTGCACGATTTTAAATGAAATTTAACACTCCATCCTATGTCAAACGACATTAGAATTAAAAGAGGGCTAACTCTACGACTTAAAGGGGAGGCAGAGAAGACTATGGTCGATGCACCCCGCTCGAAAACCTTTGCTGTAAAACCACCGGACTTTCATTCGGTTGTGCCGAAAATGGTAGTAAAAGAAGGTGCTAAAGTACAGGCCGGAGATGAACTGTTCTTCTCAAAATATGCTGAGTCCGTGAGATTTACTTCTCCCGTTAGCGGTACTCTAAAAGAAGTTAAGCGAGGCGAAAAACGCCGTATCATGGAAGTTGTTATCGAAGCTGATGCAACCGATACGTATCGTGATTTTGGTACTCTTGATCCCGTTTCAGCTGATGCTAACGCGGTAAAGGAAAAAATGCTGAACAGTGGAGCCTGGGCTTTCATCAATCAGCGACCTTACGATATTATTGCAGATCCAAAGGATAACCCAAAAGCTATCTTTGTTTCAGCCATGAACACTGCGCCATTGTCTGCCGATGTGGAATTCATTCTGAAGGACAGAATGGATGCTTTCCAGGCTGGACTTAATGCTCTTGGGAAATTAACTTCTGGAAAAGTACACGTTTCTGTGGCTAAGGACAGCAGTTTGTTCAGCGGACTCAAAAATGTGGAAATGCATAAAGTTTCTGGACCACATCCTGCAGCGAACGTAGGGGTACAGATCCATCACATCGATCCAATCAATATTGGAGAGAGGGTTTGGACTGTTAATCCTGAAGATGTAGCTACTATTGGTGAGCTTTTCCTTACCGGAAAGTTCAATGCCGTGCGCACCATTGCAGTTGCCGGAACTGAGGCTAAAGACCGTAAATACTTCCGTACCAAGATAGGCGCCAATGTTACCGATCTTATTGGAGAGGTTAATGATAATGACGTGCGTATCATTTCAGGTGATGTGTTGACCGGCCAAAAGCTTAATAATGGGCAGTACATCGGGTTCTATCCAAATGAACTGACTTTGATCCCTGAAGGGAACAAGTACAGAATGTTTGGTTGGATGCCATTTACTTACAATAATATTCCTTCAAATTCCCGTACTTCTTTGACGTGGTTGTTTCCGAAGAAAAAGTATGAGGTCAATACGAACCTTCACGGGGAAGAAAGAGCTTTGGTAGTGACCGGCGAAATGGAAGAAGTAATGCCTATGGATATTTACCCGATGCAATTGCTTAAAGCATGTATGTCGGGAGACATCGAGAAAATGGAAAATCTCGGGATCTACGAAGTGGCTCCGGAAGATTTTGCACTGGTAGATTACGTGAATACTTCAAAAATTGAAGCTCAGGAAATAATTAGATTAGGGTTGGACTTAATGATCACAGAAGTTGGATAAACTGTTTACTATGGAATGGATTAGACAAAAATTAGATAAATTCAAAGAACCCTTTGCTAAAGGGAAGAAATTGGAAAAGTATTCGCCTGCATTTAATGCAATAGATACTTTTTTATTTACCCCTAATCACACTACCCGCAAAGGTGCGCATGTGCGTGATGCGGTAGATTTGAAAAGGGTAATGATCACCGTAGTGATCGCCCTAATCCCTGTACTTCTGTTTAGTATGTGGAATACAGGTTATCAATACCTGAGACAGGTGCAGCCGGAGGTTGATTTCTGGGAAGCTTTTGGTTATGGAGCCCTGGAGATACTTCCAATGATCGTGGTTTCTTATGCGGTTGGTCTGGGAATCGAATTCGCATTTGCAATTTTTAGAGGACATGAGGTGAACGAAGGTTATCTCGTTACCGGATTACTGATCCCTATGATCATGCCGGTGGGACTTCCGTTATGGATGCTTGCTATTTCTGTTGTCTTTGCAGTTGTTATCGGGAAAGAAGCTTTCGGTGGAACCGGAATGAATATTCTTAACCCGGCTTTGACTGCCAGGGCTTTCGCATTCTTCGCTTATCCAACTTATATGTCTGGTAACAGCGTGTGGGTGATGAATGCTGCGGAAGTAGACGGAGTTTCAGGAGAGACCATCCTGGGAAGTTTAGCTGCAGGACAAAACGTAGAATACAGCGCAATGGATATGTTCATGGGAATCATCCCGGGGTCTGTTTCAGAAACTTCGGCGGCCCTCATTCTTTTAGGAGCCTTGTTCCTGATCTTTACTAAGGTTGGAAGCTGGAGAATTATGGTGAGCGCTGTTATTGGAGCTATTGTAATGGGATTGATCTTTAATGCGCTTCCTTCACTGGGAATTGCAGGAAATGAATTAACAAACTTCCCCTGGTACCAACACCTGTTGGTAGGTGGTCTTATGTTCGGGATTGTATATATGGCTACAGATCCTGTATCGGCGGCACAGACATATAAAGGAAAATGGATCTATGGATTCCTTATTGGATTCTTCTCCATTATGATCCGTGTTTTCAACCCTGCTTATCCGGAAGGAGTGATGTTAGCCATTCTTCTTATGAACGTTTTTGCTCCAACTATTGATCACTATGTGATCCAGGGCAACATCAAACGCAGATTGAAAAGAAAGAAAGCAGGTATTAACCAACAAGTTGAAACTGTAGTTTAGTTATGGAAGAGAAAACAGTAAATAAAACGAATTCCAACTCTTACACCTTTATATTCTCCATCGTTATGGTGGTGATAGTTGGGGTAGTCCTGGCATTTGCCGCTACGTCTTTACAGCCAAAGCAGTATGAGAATATGCGAAAGGAAAAAATGCAGAATATCCTTGCTACGGTTGGAGTTGAAACAGATCGTGAAGGAGCAAAGGAACTTTTTGACCAGTATATTACTGAGCAGGTGGTTCTTGACAATGAAGGTAAAGTTAAGGAGGGTGTGAACGCTTTTGACGTGGATCTTGCCAAGGAACTTAAAAAGCCTGCAAATGAGCAAAACTTTCCATTATACATTGCAGATGTGGAAGGAAAGGCTTATTACATTGTTCCATTAAGAGGAGCCGGACTTTGGAATGCCATTTTCGGGTACATTGCTCTTAAGGATGACGTGAACACTATCAAAGGTGCTGTATTTGATCACGTCGGGGAAACTCCGGGTCTTGGTGCAGAGATCACTCAGGAGTGGTTCCGTCATAGATTTGATGATGAGAAGATCTTTGATGATAATGGAGAATTGGTTGGTGTATCTGTAGTGAAGGGTAATGCCAGTACTTCCAAAGATGATAATAAAGTAGATGCGATTTCCGGAGCGACAATCACAGGTGACGGTGTTTCTGACATGATCTCTGAAAGACTTAATCACTATCTGCCTTATTTCAAGAGTAAAACAGATATTAAAGTTGCAAATAATTAGGAATTATGGCACAGGAAATAAAAAATACACCTGAGCAGTCTGCTGAGGTTTCAAAAGAAGAAAAGAAGAAAGCGATGGTACTTTTTCTTTCAGATTCTGAAGAAAAAGAGCATTTTCTTTCTAAAGCAAATAGAAAGCTTCTTACAGATCCGTTAGATGATGACAACCCAATAACCGTGCAGGTACTTGGAATCTGTTCGGCATTAGCCATCACCGTACAGCTGGAACCGGCTATCGTAATGGCTATAGCTGTAATGGCGGTAATGGCTTTTAGTAACATGATCATTTCGTCGCTTAGAAATATGATCCCTAACCGTATTCGTATCATCGTACAGTTAGTAGTGGTTGCCTCTCTGGTAGCTTTGGTGGACCAGGTCTTGAGAGCTTATGCATACGATGTAAGTAAACAGTTGTCGGTATTCATTGGTCTTATCATTACCAACTGTATCGTAATGGGACGTCTGGAAGCATTCGCATTGGGTAACGGAGTTTACAAGTCTTTCCTTGACGGAATTGGAAATGCTGCGGGATATGGTTTGATCCTTATCATTGTAGCGTTCTTCAGGGAGTTGCTTGGAGCCGGAAAATTATTCGGATACGAGGTACTGGGACATAAAGGAGCTACTCTTGCAGAATCTACAGGACTATATGCTCTTGGATATGAAAATAACGGATTGATGTTGCTGTCTCCAATGGCTCTTATTGTAGTTGGGATTATCATTTGGGTACAGCGCTCAAGGAACCGTAAATTAATTGAAGCCTAATCTAGAACAGCAAAAAATTCAACTATGGATTATATAAATTTATTCGTAAGGAGTATCTTCATTGAGAATATGGTATTTGCCTATTTCCTTGGAATGTGCTCTTACCTTGCAGTATCTAAAACTGTAAAGACAGCAGTCGGATTAGGAGCTGCGGTGATCTTCGTACTAAGTATTACAGTACCTATCAACTTTTTACTTGATAACTATCTTTTAAGACCGGGAGCTTTAGCCTGGTTGGGAGAAGATTACGCAACCATTGACCTCAGTTTCCTTAGTTTCATCATGTTCATCGCGGTGATCGCGGCCATGGTTCAACTTGTGGAAATGATCGTAGAGAAATTCGCACCGGCTCTATACGGAGCGTTGGGAATTTTCCTTCCGTTGATCGCAGTTAACTGTGCTATCCTGGGAGGATCTTTGTTCATGCAACAGAAGGATTTTGCGGGTATTGGAGAATCTGTAACCTATGGATTAGGAAGTGGTATAGGATGGTTCCTGGCTATTCTTGGAATCGCTGCTATCCGTGAAAAGATCGCTTATTCCAATGTGCCGGCTCCGCTAAAAGGGCTTGGTATTACATTTATTATAACCGGATTAATGGCCCTTGGGTTCATGAGTTTTATGGGAATCAAACTATAGAGAGAAAGAAATGGAAGTAATTATAGCAAGTGTAGTAGTATTTTTAGTATTAATCTTACTATTGGTCGTCATTCTTTTGACAGCAAAGGCCAAATTGATCCCATCGGGCCCCGTTAAAATTAATGTGAACGGAGAAAAAGATCTTGAAGTAGGTTCAGGAGGAACCCTTTTGTCCACGCTGGGAGAGAACAAATTGTTCCTGCCTTCTGCGTGTGGTGGTGGTGGAACCTGTATCCAGTGTAAATGTATTGTTTCTGAAGGTGGAGGTACCATCCTTCCTACAGAGGAGCCTCACTTTACACGAAAAGAGATTGCACAGGGATGGCGTCTTGGTTGCCAGGTGAAAGTAAAGCAGGATATGAAGATCCAGATTCCGGAAGAAGTATTCGGCATCAAAAAATGGGAAGCTACTGTAGTAAGTAACTATAACGTGGCATCATTTATTAAGGAATTCGTAGTTGAGATTCCTGAGGATATGGACTATAAAGCCGGAGGATATATCCAGATCGAGATCCCTAAGTGTGAAGTGAAGTATGAAGATATGGATATCACCGCGCACCCTGAGGAACACCCGGGAGAACCTGATAAGTTCAAACTGGAGTGGGATAAATTTAACCTGTGGCCTCTTGTAATGAAAAACCCTGAGGTAGTGGAAAGAGCCTACTCTATGGCTTCTTATCCTGCGGAAGGAAGAAGGATCATGCTGAACGTTCGTGTTGCTACCCCACCATGGGATAGAGCAAAGAATGACTGGATGACTGTAAACCCTGGAATCGCATCCTCCTATATCTTTAGCAAAAAGAAAGGTGATAAAGTAACTATTTCAGGACCTTATGGTGAATTCTTTATCAACCCTAGTGATTCTGAAATGTTATACGTGGGTGGTGGTGCCGGAATGGCTCCAATGCGTTCTCACTTATACCACCTTTTCAGAACTTTGAAAACGGGTAGAAAAGTTACTTACTGGTACGGTGGACGTTCTAAGCGTGAGTTGTTCTATACTGAGCACTTTAGAGCTTTGGAAAAAGATTTCCCGAACTTTAAGTTCTATATAGCACTTTCTGAACCTTTGGAAGAAGACAACTGGAAAGTTAAAGATGGATTGGACGGAGAAGGAGATGGATTCGTTGGATTCATTCACCAGGTGGTAATTGACAACTACCTGAAACACCACGAAGAGCCTGAAGAAATTGAATTCTATTTCTGTGGACCTCCGTTGATGAACAAAGCGGTGGAGAAAATGGCCGAAGATTTCGGTGTGCCACCAGAGAATGTTCGTTTTGACGACTTTGGAGGATAGGAAACCTCTCATAAATATTGAAAAACAGCCATCGAAAGATGGCTGTTTTTTTTGCCTTTTTTGAAACCTCTATTAACCGTACCTTTGCCCCATGGCTGATCTGTCTGAACAGGAATTGCACAATCTCGCGATGAATATCGTGGGAAAAGAACTTGAAGAACAGGGCTTCGAATTTCTCGGGGTTAACAGTGAATTCAAGAAAGACCCTCAGTTTGTGGTGCTGAAAAATAAGAAGATCCATTTCGTGATCGTAAGGGCGATCGAGTATCCTCATGATCCAAAAGAAGTGGATATGATCTTTCTGGAAACCATTAAACAGCACGCAAAGAAGTTCGACGCTATTACCTATTATGCAGGTGTAGGACTGGCCAACTCAAAAGATTATGAACTTCCGGTAAATTCTTCCGAAGATTATGTGGTTAACTATGACGGACTTCAGGAAATATAACTTCCTCTTACTTTTTTTTCTTTCCATTTCTTTTCTATCCTGCAATTCTGAATTGCCGACAAGGAAAGTGGCAGGGGAGGCGCTTGGAACAACTTATCACATCACTTATTTTGGCGATGTGGAATTAGAACCTGCCCTGGATTCCATTTTTGAGAGGGTAAATCAATCGATGAGCACTTACCGGGAAACCTCTGATATTTCTCGTCTCAACCGCGGAGAAGAAGTGCAGGTGGATTCACTTTTCCGAAATGTCTTCAGGCTTTCGCAGCAGGTGAATCGTGAAAGTAATGGATACTTTGATCCCACAGTGGGTAACCTGGTGAATTTCTATGGTTTTGGACCGGAAAAAGGTTTAAAAGAGATCGATAGCAGCAAGATTGATTCTTTGATGCAGTATGTTGGGATTGAGAAAATACAGATCTCTTCCGAAGGAATAGTAAATAAAACTTCGCCGGAAGTGTATCTTGATTTCAATGCCATTGCAAAGGGCTACACCGTAGATCTTATCGGCCATTACCTCGACACCCAAGATGTACAGAATTACCTTGTAGAATTAGGCGGAGAGCTTTTGGCAAAAGGGGAGAATCTTGAAAAAACTGCTCCGTGGCTGGTTGGGATCGATGATCCCGAACAGGCTGAAGGGGAACGCAGTCTCACTGCCGGAGTCAAACTTATTAATCGTGCTATGGCTACTTCCGGTAATTACCGAAAGAACAGGTTGGATCCTGAAACCGGAAGAATGTACGTCCATACCGTCAATCCGTTGACAGGGCATGGAGAAAAGAGTGATGTGCTCAGCGCTTCAGTGCTCGCTGAAAATTGCGCGCTGGCTGATGCGTACGCAACTGCCTTTATGGCCATGGGATTTGAAGCATCCAGAGAGCTGCTTCAAAAACTTGAAGATGTTGATGCTTTTCTAATTTACGCTAAAGAAGACGGCAGCATGGGCAAATTTTCTACCGAAGGTTTTAAAGAAGTGCTTGTAGATCTCTAATCAGAATAGAGAATAAAGAGCATAGAAAAGAGACTCTGAAAAAATACTTTATAGCATTCTTCTCATCAGTTTGTCATTCTGAACGAAGCCTGGCGAAGTGAAGAATCTCTGCTTAGATCAAGGAATAAATAGAGTCTTAAAAATGTCATTTTTGGAACTCCTTTTTTGGATCATTTACTATTAACGAATTAACGAGTTAACGAATTCCGAATTAACCAATCCCCAATTATCCAATCCCCAATTAACCAATCTTCGATTAACTATTTTTTCGCCACCGGAATAATTTCTCCCTTAGCGAGCCTGTAACGATCCACCAGGCCGGAATCCATCTTTGAGGTAAGATCAACTTCTTCCACTTTGAAACCGATGCTTCTCAGTTTATCAAAATAATCTCTTCCGTAAACCCGCACATGATCGTACTGGCCAAAGATCTTAGCCCGCTCTTTTGGATCTGTGATGCTGTCGTCTTCAAAGGTTCCTTCCCTGTTTAGATCCTGTGGAATTTGAAGAATAGCTGTTCCGCCGGGAGTCAGGATCCGGAATAATTCCTGCATCGCTTTCTCATCATCGGGGATATGTTCCAGCACATGATTACAGAGAATAAAATCAAAACTGTTGTCTTCGAAAGGCAGATCGCAAATATCGGCTTTCACATCAGCTAAAGGCGACTCAAGGTCAGTCGTGGTGTAATCGAGGTTTTCAAGCTTCCGGAATCGCTTGTAAAAAGCTTGTTCCGGAGCAAAATGTAAAACCTTATGCGGCGCGGTAAAGAAATTGGTGTGTTCCTTCAGGTAAAGCCATAAAAGACGGTGACGCTCCAAAGAAAGGGTAGAGGGCGAAAGCACATTCTCCCGTTGATTCTCATAGCCGTAGGGAAGGAACTTTCTGAATGATTTTCCGTCAATTGGATCCGTATAATTATCACCCCGCAAACTGATCAAAAGAAAAGGCCTCGCCAGGTAGCTCAACCTAATCAATAATGGTCTCGGTACCCGGTTTAGAAAGAATTTAAAAAGTTTTTTGATCATAGTAGAAGACTCCTTCGGATGCCCGGGATCTAAAATTCCATTTTATGAGCTCTGAACTCGTCCTCTTCATCGCTTTGGATGCCAAGGGCTTCATAAATATAGTGGAAAGTTGATAGTAGCTCGGGTTTTCCGTCTATGAGAGCCACATCGTGCTCAAAGTGAGCGCTCGGTTTATTGTCGGCCGTGAGGATAGTCCAGCCGTCCTTCAATTGTTTGATGCGGTGAGTACCGGCATTGATCATGGGTTCGATCGCCACAACCATACCTTCGATGAATTTCTTACCGCGGCCTCTTTTTCCGTAGTTCGGCATTTCGGGATCCTCGTGCATTTTTTCTCCCAATCCGTGACCAACCAGTTCTCTTACCACTCCAAACCCATGTTTTTCGGCGTACTGCTGAATAGCAAATCCAACATCACCTACCCGGTTTCCGGCCTTGAACTCTCTAATTCCTAAATAGAGCGATTCTTTTGTAACCCTTAGCAACTTTTCTGTTTCAGGGTCTATTTCTCCAATAGCAAAAGTGTAAGCATGGTCTCCATAAAATCCATTTTTCAGAGCTCCGCAGTCAATCGAGATAATATCGCCTTCCTTTAAAGGTTCGTCATTCGGAATTCCGTGAACCACCTGTGCATTCGGACTCATGCAAAGGGAATTTGGAAAATCATACATTCCTAAGAAGCCGGGTTCTGCACCGTGATCGCGAATAAAGGTTTCAGCAAGTTTATCCAGGTGAAGCGTAGTCACTCCCGGTTTTACTTCCGAAGCCAGCATTCCCAGTGTCCTGGAAACGATTAACGCACTTTCCCTTAAAAGTTCAATTTCTTCTCTGCTCTTGGGTATGATCATGATTATTTTTTAAAAAGTTTTAGCAGGCCTTTTTTCTTCTGCGGAAGGGAAGCAGCTTGGGCTGTAGTCCCCGTTAATTGATGATAGATCTCTCCCCAGGGTGGAAGCCCGTTGATGTTGCGATCGTCTATAAAAAGATCAGCAAGGATCTTTCGGCTAATTCCTTCTTCGTACTTTTCCTCAGGATAACTTTTATTGACGGCATAGAATTGGATTCCCTTGTTTTCACAGAATTCCACCGCTTCCTGAAGCTTGATCCCGCTACGATAGGTCCACAAAATGATCTGGTGGCCTTCTTCCTGCAGCTTCAGTAGGGTTTCAAAAGCAAAAAGAATGGGTTTCCCTATTTCCGGATACCGGTTCTCCACCAGCGTACCGTCAAAATCTACCGCAATTGTCAACATTTTTCGCATGGCACAAAAATAACAAGAATAACAGAAAACGACCTTTTTAAAGGTTTTTTGTTATTCGTAAGGATTAGTATATTCCTGCCCCGTGACTATCTTAGCGATATCTTCTTCAAAAGTTTCCTGCGGAAATTCAACAAACCTGTTCACCTCTTTGCCATCCTTGTAAAAGATAATTGTTGGTACATAGTGTACATTATATTCAGTCTGCAGATCTCCCGGCAGGGTCTTTTCTTGGGTCACACCCCGCATATTGAGGTTCTCCATATTGAATCCACTCTCCTGTAGCACTTTGTATAGCTTCGGGATTTCCCGCTGGCTATCAGCACACCAGGTTCCCATAAAAGCCTTTATTTCATAATCCTTAATGTTACTTTTTATAGCATCAAAAGTCTCTTTAGAAGGTTTATACGACCTGTACATAGGATCAAACCAGGCGGAGTGGGGAGGTTGTTCGAGATCCTGCATGGAGATCTCTCCTACAATAATTTCTTCCTGCTCATTGGATTCTATCGTCGAGTTGGATTCTTTCATCGCAGTGTCCTGTTTTCCCGAACTTCCACAGGAAAGCGCCCCTGCAATAAGTAGGAGGGTAAGAAATGACTTCATATTAAAAAAGGGGTTTTTGGGTCATTAATTCCGGTTGTTCAATTCCCATTAATTTAAGAATAGTAGGAGCGATGTCTCCCAATTTTCCATCCTTAAGTTCCTTCACATCCTTATCGACAAGGATGAACGGCACCGGATTGGTAGTGTGCGCCGTGTTTGGGCTGCCATCGGGATTGATCATCATATCACTGTTTCCATGGTCGGCAATGACAAGCACAGAATAGTCGTTATCTACTGCAGCTTCTATTACTCTTTTAGCACAATTGTCTACAGTTTCGCAGGCTTTTACAGCTGCTTCAAAAACGCCGGTGTGACCCACCATATCGGGATTTGCGAAGTTAAGGCAGATAAAATCAGCTGACTTCTTATTTATTTCAGGCACGATCTCATCAGTGACCTCATTAGCACTCATCTCCGGTTGCAGGTCGTAGGTTGCTACCTTTGGGGAATTTACCATAATGCGGTGCTCTCCGTGAAAAGGCTTTTCCCTTCCGCCGGAAAAGAAGAACGTAACGTGTGGGTATTTTTCTGTTTCGGCAATTCTGATCTGTGATTTATCTGCACGCTCAAGTACCTCTCCTAAAGTGGCTTTAATATCTTCTTTTCCGAAGACCACATTAGTGTTCTTAAATGTTTCGTCGTAACGGGTCATAGTGACGAAGTAGAGCGGTAGTTTGTGCATATTCTGCTCCGGAAAGTCCTTTTGAGACAGAGCCTCGGTCAGTTGTCTTCCGCGATCTGTCCTGAAATTGAAAAAGATCACCACATCCTCTTTTTGCAAGGTGGCTACGGGAGAATCATTTTCTGTAACTACAATAGGTTTGATGAACTCATCAGAAACATTGTTGTCATAGCTTTTTTGAATGGCGGCAACCGGGTCTGCAGTTTTTTCTCCTTCTCCTTTTACGATAAGGTCATAGGCCAGTTTCGTTCTTTCCCACCTTTTATCCCGGTCCATAGCATAATAACGGCCAATAATGGAAGCCAGTTTCCCATTGGTGCTCTTCAAATGTTGCTGCAATTCCTCAATAAAACCTTTTCCTGAGAAAGGGTCCACATCACGACCATCGGTAAACGCGTGTACATATTTGTTTTTCACTCCGGATTCATCTGCCGCCGTAAGCAGCCCTTTCAGGTGATTTATGTGGGAATGCACTCCGCCGTCACTTACCAGTCCCATAAAATGGACGGGTTTATTGTGGACTTTCGCGTATTCAAATGCCTGTTGCAGCACCGGTTCATCTTTGAGACTGTTGTTCTCTACCGCAAGGTTGATCTTTGCAAGGTCCTGGTAAACGATCCTTCCGGCACCAAGGTTCATATGTCCCACTTCACTATTTCCCATCTGCCCGTCTGGTAAACCAACGTTCATTCCGTCGGTGCGAAGGGTGCTGTGAGGATATTTTTGGTATAAAGAATCTATAAAGGGAGTATTTGCCTGGGCTACCGCTGAAGTTTTAGGATCCTGTCCTATTCCCCAGCCATCCAGGATCATAAGGATAACTTTTTTGTTCATGTGAAAATTAATTTCCGTAAAGATAAGAAATCTCCATTGTGGGCGCTTCGGGCTTTCTCGTAATGTTTTGAAAAATTAAAGATTTCTAAAAAAGGAACTCTTAAAAAACTTTAACGTTAAAAGCTGGGGCAGCTACAATATTTTTACAATTTTTAAGTTCTCTAAGAAGGAATATAAACTTGTTAAAACCCTCATTTTAACTGTTTTAATCTCTATTTTTGAGGTTTTGGTATGACCTTTGAATAATTATAGGCACTAACCTACTTTAACAAAACGATATGATAAAGAAACTTATGATCCTTGCAGTTGTGTTAACTGTATCTTTCGCCTTCGCTACCAACCTGCCTGCTAAAGAAAAAGAGTCTGCTTCCGTAGAGAAAACCCTGAAAATAGCTGATAAACCTGAAGTACTTTCTGCAGAGGAAGAAAGACTGGCTTTATATGAAGCTTTTGAGGCTGTAAATTCTTCAATGCCTTCCCAAAACGTTTTTACAGATGCCCTTAAAGGATATGAAAAACTGGAAGCCGAAGATCATATTGAAAAGGAGATCCTGACAGTTGTTGATTTCAGCCTTCCATCTACCGAAAAACGCATGTGGATCCTGGATATGACCACTAAAAAAGTACTTTTTCACACCTATGTTTCCCACGGAAAGAACACCGGCGGAAAAATGGCTACAAAATTCTCAAACACTCCTAATTCCCTTCAGAGCTCTCTTGGGTTCTATGTAACTGCGGAAACCTACTACGGAAAGAACGGACTTTCCCTGTTCATTGACGGAATGGAAGAAGGATTCAACGATAATGCACGTGACCGTTATGTAGTGGTTCACGGAGCCGATTACGCTAATCCTGGTGCTATTAAAAGACTGGGAAGACTGGGAAGAAGTTATGGTTGTCCTGCTGTTCCTACCGCTCTTTCAAAAGATATCATCAATACTATAAAAGGTAAATCGGTACTTTTTATCTACCATCCCAACAAAAATTACCTTCAGAATTCACAGTTTTTGAACCCACAGGTAGCTTAATTCTTAAGTAATTGATCGTAGATCTTCTTGTCAAGATCATACACATCGTTAGTAAATACAGTTTTATTACCGGCCCTCCAGGCTGTCCAGTATAGATGATGGACCCTGAGGGGCCGATCTATTTTTACCTGCATCGTTTTACCGCTGTTGATCACTTCCTGAATTTTTTCTTCATCCCAATCTTCCTGATCTTTCAGGATGTAAGCTGCAAGATCAACCGCGTTTTCCACCCGTACACAACCTGAACTTTCTGCCCGCTGATTCTGCTCGAACAAAGCTTGCCCCGGCGTATCGTGGAGATAGACCAGAAAGCGGTTAGGATAAATGATCTTCAACCGCCCCAATGGATTGGAAGGTCCTGCCGATTGTACAAAGCTGTAAGACCTTACCTGTGGTGAGCTCCAGTCAATGAAGGCAGGATCAAGTTTTTCTCCTGCGGAATTGAACACGCTCATATTGTGACTTGCCAGGTAATTTCCATCTCTTGAAGCCCGGGGGATCACATCCTGTGTCTTTATAGTTGGTGGGATATGCCATTTGGGATTTAGGACAATGTATTCGGTTATATCTGAAAATATAGGAGTGGGGCGGGCTCTGCTTCCGGCGATCACGCTGTGCTGCCGAATAGTATCCCCTTTTTTCACCACTGCCAGTTTGAAATTCGGAATATTGATGACTACATAGTGTTCACCGAGATCTCGTGGGTACCAGCGCCAGCGTTCGAGATTCGCCAGGATCTGTCCATATCTTTCGGCTGGACCGAGATTGAGCTCTTCGATCGTGGAATTGCCAATAATGCCATCGGTGAGGAGACCTCTTTCCTTCTGAAAGCTTTTTACCACTTCCTGCAAGCTATCGGAGTAGAGACTATCCGGAGTATTCTTCGGAAGCGTATAGCCAAGGTCCTTAAGTCGTGAAGCGACAGCCGGAATTCTTGGGTCATATTCTCCTTTTCTTATAAGATCTCCCTTTGAAATTTGGACCGAAGTTCCGGATTCCTCCTTTTTACTATACTCAAGAAGGGATCGTTTAAGATCTGAATAGATCTGATGCTTTGGTTTGAGGTCATTTAAAACCTGTGCAGGTTCTTCTTTATTCACGACTTTATTTAAAGTCTCAAAAAGGTCATTTTCGGCTCGCTCTATTCCCCAGCTTTCATTGAGTTTTCGGGGGTCGAGGTGTCCGTAGTAGAGGTCATGAGCATAGTTGAGAAAAGCATCCGTAAGCAGCAGGTCCAGTTTAGCGGCAGCTCCTGCATCAATTTTTGTTTCTCCTTCCAGGATCTTGTCCAATTCCTCGCCCTGGTACCATTGGTAATTGAGTCCTTCTTCCGGTGCTTTCTTTAGCTCATTAAGGAAGGAATTCCTTATTTCCGCATCATCCCATACGGCTTTATAACTCCTGCCTGCATAAAAGGAGTCCACCAGTTTCTGTTGTTTGAACTTTAGACCGGAATTGTCATTTTTGACCAGCCTCTGTATCTCTTGAGGATCTGCTGTGGGAACAGTCCGCACTTTTTCCGAAGCTGTTTCGGAAGGGGCAGGATCGGCAGGAGCCGATCTGTTTTCCGAAGAGTCATTGCACGCGACAAGTAGCCCTAACCCGAGGATGAATTGGAATACAAAAAATACCGATCTCTGTTTCTTCATGGAAATCTTCTCTAAATGCAGATCTTACAGCTGTTGGAACATCACTATGTGCATACACACATTGGGGATCATAAAAGATCCGCCTTTTGTCTGGTAGCCGAATTTGGAATAGAACCCGACGGCCGACTCCCTCGCATTGAACCAGAGTAGGGAATCTTTACACCTGCTCTTTATTTCCTGTTCTCCCTTCAACAACAGCTGCTTTGCTAATTTCATTCCGCGGTATTCGGGTAAAACAGCCATTCCCCGAAGTTGGTATTGGCAATCTTCCCGGAAATAAGGATGGGAACGTTTCATATAACTGGCTATTCCTACGAGCTGGTCCTCGTGATAAACGCCGAGATGAAAAGTGCTGTCGTCATTGTCTCCTTCAAAAATAACTTCTTCGGGTGGACGATCAGGTCTTAACACCGACTGCCTTACCGAATAGGTGTCTTCGGCCGAAATTTGCTGTACTTTGGGAGTTTTCAGGAGCTGGAAATTATTCGGTTGCTCTTACATCCTTATATTCCGGATGACGTTCAAATTGTTTGGCGGCATACTCGCAGAGAGGATCTATTTTGAGATCGTTTTCTCTGGCGTATTCCACAGAATGCTTTACCAGGCTACTGGCCAGGCCTTCTCCTGTGTTTTCCGGTTCTGTTTCGGTATGATCAAGGGTCATTACATTATTGTCCTCTACGGTATAGGTGAGTTCGGCTACTATTTCCCCATCTTTCTCAATAAAGAACATTCCTTTTCCATTTTCTTCTTTCTGCTGAATATCTTCCTTCATTACATATGTTTTTTAAGTACCTCGTCCACGATTCCGTATTCAATAGATTCCTCAGCATTCATCCAGTAATCGCGGTTAAAGTCCTTTATGATGCGATTGTAATCCTGGTTACAATTCTTGGCCAGGATCTTTGCGCTAATGTCTTTTATTTTCAAGATCTCAGCTGCCTGTATCTCAATGTTTGAAGCCTGTCCCTGCGCTCCGCCACTGGGTTGATGGATCATCACCTTCGCGTGCGGCTGCACGAATCTTCTTCCTTTTGCTCCTGCTGAAAGTAGGATGGAAGCCATGGATGCTGCCAAACCTGTGCAAATCGTGGAAACCGGACTATTAAGAGAAAGCATGGTGTCGTAGATAGCAAAGCCTGCAGTAACATAACCACCGGGACTGCTTATATAGAACTGTATCTCATCATTGCTCTGGGAATCGAGGTACAGCATTCTTTCTATGAGATGTCGGGCGGTCTTTTCATCTACCTGTCCCCATAAAAATATTTTCCGTTCGTTAAGGAGGGAGCGGTCTATCTGGTCCTGAATTTTTCCTGCTTTTTCTTTATTATCCATTCTGAATTTTTCTGGTTTGTTTAGCTAAAAATATGACTATTTTCGCAGAAAAATCGGAAATGAAGCTGGCATTTAACAAGATTTTAAAGGAGGAATTTCCACCTCTCCTTCCGCAGGTGCAAACTTTTATGGGACATCAGTTAGCTGATGAACTTTTGCTTAACCGGTTTATGGAAATGTTCGACCAGAATTATGAGTGCTTTGGAATTTTTCTGGATGAAGAACTGGTGGGTATCTTCGGCTTGTGGTTTATGACCCGTCACTACGCCGGAAGGTCCTGTGAACCTGATCATATTTATATTAGCGAAGAACATCGCAGCAAAGGGATTGGAAAGAAACTTTTTGAATTCATTTCCGGATATGCCCGTGAAAAAGGCTGTGAGACCTCAGAGTTAAATAGTTACGTAAGCAACTACCGGAGCCATAAATTTTACCTTAATGAGGGGTATGAAATAAAGGGATATCATTTTTTAAAAAAGCTGTAAATTTTTTTGGAGCAATTCTAAGTTTCAGTTTATATTTGCACTGCAAAGGCGGGAGTAGCTTCCCGACTACTCGGGAGTAGAGCGTCAGCCTTCGTGAATTAATAAAATCTACCAATGCGGGAGTAGCTCAGTTGGTAGAGCGTCAGCCTTCCAAGCTGAATGTCGCCGGTTCGAACCCGGTCTCCCGCTCAAAAGCTTCACCGAAAGGTGGAGCTTTTTTTTTGCGGGAGGGCGGGTGAGAATCCCGAAGGGCCCGGCCTGTCTGCCGGAGCACGCGTAGGCAGATCTCCCGCTCTTAAGCTTCACCGAAAGGTGGAGCTTTTTTTATTCCAGAAAATGATCTTGGAAAGAAGAGGCCAGGGGGAGAATCCCGAGGCCTCGGGTCCGGCGAAGTCGGGGGGAACCCGCCCGGCCTGTCTGCCGGAATCCTTAATTATCCTTAGTTTTTTCAAACCCTCCAGAAATTCTTAATCTGTTAATAAAATCTTTAATTTTTGAGGAATTTGGAATTTCTAATGTTAATATTATTACCTTACAGGGAGTAAGAACTTTAAAACCATTAAAAATGAGACAGATCAATCCATTTTTCCTAATTGGTACCCTTGGAATGTTGCTTACCTCCATTCTTCATATCTTGATGGCTGTTATTCTCACTGAAGAAGGTGTTAATTCTTCTTTCTCCATCTTGTATCCTGTCTTCATTGGTTTCCTTATTGTAGGTACTGCGGTGATGATCAAAAAGAAAAGATCCCTGAACAGATAATTTCTTAAATTGTTCCCAAAATTTTTTGGGATCTATGGAAATAAAAAATCTCTCCGCCACTCCGGTGGAGATTATCATTGATTGCTTTCTGAAATCTTTTCAGAATTATTTTGTCACACTCCCCACTGACCATCAATATTGGAAAGATCGCTTTCACAATGTCAAAGTAGATTGGTCACTTTCTTTTGGAGCTTTTGAAAACGAAAAGCTCGTCGGTTTCATCATAAACGGAATTGATGTCCACAATGGAAAATTAACTGCTTATAATACCGGCACCGGAGTCTTACCTGAATTTCGGGGACGACGGCTGGTGGATAAAATGTATGAGCAGGCATTTCCAGAATTCAAAAAAAATGGGATCGAAAAATGCCTTTTAGAAGTGATAGTTGAAAATACCCCTGCCAAAAAGGTATATCAGCGCATTGGATTTTCCATCACCAGGAATCTGCGCTCTTTTTCAGGAGAGATTTCCAATACTTCTGAAGCAATAAAGCCGGAGTTAACAACATATTCCGAAGTTCTCCAAACCGGTCTTTATGATTCAGAATCTTATTGCTGGGAGAGTAGGGCAGAAGCCGTAAAAATGGCTGAGGAGCTGACGAAATCTTATTTAGTAAGGGACGTTAAACAAAATGTTGAAGGATATTTCACGCTGGGCCAGGCAGGCAATATTATTCAGCTGGAGGAAAAAGATGGCAATTATTCGGCACTTTTGAATAGTGTGGGTACACTCGAGGAAAACGTAAAACTCAAGAATGTTGCCTCAGACAGGAATAAATTGATCTCTGAACTAGAAAACAGGGGTTTTAAAAATACGGTCAACCAACATGAAATGGAACTGTTGCTGTCTTGATAAGATTCTTCACTTAAAGTTTCCTGCTCTTTATACTTCAGATAGAATTTATTATAAAAAAGATCCGCTCTAAAGTAGCGGATCTTCTTATAAACCTGGATCTGTCGGTTTTAATTCATAAAAGAAAGATCTGTAATCAGTTCAATATTTTCCCTTTTTTGAGCCTCCAGCGTCTGCATAATCCGGTTGCGGTGATTTGCACCAACCAGGATCAAAACTTTTTTCGAGGGGTTGTTTTGGATAAGGTCTAGAGCATTCTCGGTAATACTGCTATCCCGGTTCTTGTTGAATTCGGAATATTCCGCGTATTTGCTGTTTTCAAATAGGCTGTCTTCCAACAGGTATTGTTGTCTTGTGAGGCTGTCATATTCTCCTTTCAAAAATTCTTCTGCGGAATAATTGAGGGCAATACGCATTTGCTCCTGTTGTATCTCCGGAATTCCCGCTTTTTCGTATTGCTGTACGAGCACAGAATCGGTTTTCATTAGTTGACCCAGGTATTTGATCTTCGCAGGTTTATAAACCGTATCCCTGAACATGGCAATATTTACAGTTTCATCGCGGGTGTCCGGGCTGTAAAAATCTATTCCTGCTACTTTTCCGGGGAAAGAATCCCTGATCTGAATGAATTCAAGAGGGTAGAACTTGTCCAGAGTGTCGTTGTCAAGAGCCATATCCTCCTGCCGAATTTCCACCCCGATCACATCAGCCTGATAGGCTTTCACGATCTCCATAAGGTCATCGTACGTGTAGTTCGGATTCATTTCATGTGCCCCGTGAAGGGTAGGAAGCACCAGCACCTGTGTTGGCTCGGGAGTGTTGCAAGCTGTTAACAATACAACAGCCAAAAGCATCATTAATTTTTTCATTTTTTCAAATAGTTTAATGCGGCCTGCAGGGCCACATCTTGTTGATCAATTATATTTTGCAGGGTAGGTTTTACTTCAATATCGGGTTTTATACCAATTCCAATGAACTCGGAATTATCAGGAAAAAGATCCCTTTTGGAACACACCGCACCCATGCCTCCAAAAGGCAGGGGAAAAAATAAAGGTTGTCCGGTACTGCCGCCGGTGGGCTGACCTATGACCACTCCGCGCTTCATTGTCTTAAAGGCCGTGAGAAAATCTTCGGCTGCCGAGTAAGTGTCAGGACCTGCAAGCACAACTACTTTTCCTTTAAAAGTGGGTCCTTTATAAGGTTTCCAGTCTCCCTGCGTAAATTCAAGTTCATCTGGTGCCTGACCCCAAGCTCTTAGTGGAGGGCGATAATGCCTTATCACACTTTTTGATGTAAGGAAAGTACTGTCAGTGAGGTAACCAAGCAGTTCGTAGCCGTTATTTCCATTGCCGCCACCGTTGATCCGCAGATCTACAACCAGATTTTCAGGATGAGGTAACTTCTGAAAGATACTATCTAAATATGGGACGAGGCTTCCGTCATTAAAGGTATTGATTGTCAGCAATACGGTCTTCTTATTCAATTTTTTATAGTCAAAACCTTTCGCCGCCGGGAACATCTGTTCATTCCTGATACGGGCAAAATTTTTCTGAATAACTTTCCCCGTTGGGGTTTTGATCTCCAGTTTGACCGGCTCATCCAACGGTCCGCGGGTGAGGAAAAAAGCATACATGCGAGCAGTTTTATCGTGTGGTGTACTCGAACTCACATAAGGTGCAATATGCTCTTCAGCATATTCGGTAACCGGAAGTTCATTGATCTTTAAGATCACCGTTCCGGGTTGTAACTCCCGGTAGGCCTCCAGTTCACTGTCAAGAAGGGTGATCACCACCTGCCCTTCAACCAGCTGGGTGCGGATAGGAAGGCTGCTGGAAAGTTCCTCCCAAAGTTCCTTTGGCGGAAGAATGAGGCTGTGGCCATCTTTAAGATTGGTGTAAAAATTCGTGAGCACCTTGTAATACTCAGCCTTTGTATCAGCTTCCAGTACCTTCGGGATATAATTGTAGTAGATGCTGTCCCAGTTGGCCTCGGGAATGAGATCAAAATTTGCGAAATTGAATTTTGCTTCTGCCCAGGCTTTACTTAGGCCCGCGATCTTGGTTGCCGGGCTAAGACTATCTCCAAAAAAGCTTCTTTCAAATACCTTTTTAAATTGTTGTGTATACGCTGTGCTGTCAAAGCTCTGCGCCTGTATCCCTAGGCTGCAAAGGCAGGCCAGGAAAAATATTTTTTTCATATCTTCAATAAAAGGCATTAAAATTAATAAAAAGAAGTGGGTAAAATCCTACCCTGTGTAAATAAAAATGTTTTTAATCCCCCTTCAAAAATGCCTTTTTTAAGACCTCTTTAAAATGACAAAAATCGAAACTTTTTCACTTGAAAATCTTTTACCGTATGGAGGTGAGACATTTTACTTTGGAAAGATCCTGACGCCAACAGAGGCTGAACATTATTTTCAGCAGCTTCTTCATTCCCTCGACTGGAAGCAGGACGAGGTGATCATCTTCGGAAAAAGGATCGTCACAAAAAGGAAAACTGCCTGGTATGGAGAAAAGGAATATGAATACACCTACTCCAAGATCACGCGGAAGGCAAAGCTCTGGACTCCGGAATTGAAGGCTTTAAAGCAAAAGGTCGAAGAGTGTACGGGACTACCATTTAATTCCTGTCTGGTCAATTTGTACCACAGTGGGGAGGAAGGAATGTCATGGCATTCCGATGCCGAAGCTGAACTGGGAAAACATCCGGCGATTGCATCATTAAGTCTTGGGGCCGAGCGTAAATTTGTACTAAAGCACAGGGAATCCAAAGAAAAAGTTTCCGTAGACCTGGAGAACGGCAGCCTTTTGCTGATGCAGGGAGAAACTCAGAGGAACTGGCTGCACAGCCTTCCAAAGACTAAAAAAGTAAAGGAACCGCGGATCAACCTTACCTTCCGGAATATCAAAAAAGTTAAAAAATAGAATATCCGGTCAACGTGGTAAGTCTCTCCAATGCGGCCATACCCAGAGCCGAATTTCCTTTCGGGTTCAATGGAGGGCTCCATACGGCTACGGCGTAATGATTGGGATTTACTGCTACAATTCCTCCGCCAACGCCACTTTTTCCGGGAAGGCCTACCTCAAAACTAAATTCCCCTGCTTCATCATAGAAACCACAGGTCTGCATAAGGGCATTCATCCTTTTCACCTGTCTGCCTGTAAGAAATTCCCGCTCAGAATTCAGCAGGGTTCCGTGGTTAGCATAGATGATAAAAGCCTGCGCCAGTTCCCTGCACGACATGGAAATGGAGCATTGGTGAAAGTAAAAGTCCAGCACATCTTCCACATTATTTTCAATATTTCCGAAGGACTTCAGGTAATTGACCAGGGCAAAGTTTCGGTAACCTTCAGCTTTTTCTGAAGCTGCTACAGTTTCATTGAAGCCAATGCTTGTGTCCCCGGTGATCTCGTGCAAAAACGCGAGTAAGGCGGCCTTGGGATTGGTGAAATAAGAAACCAGCACATCTGCCACTACCAGGGCGCCGGCATTGATATAAGGATTCCGTGGAATTCCGGAGTCATTTTCCAGCTGTGACAAAGAGTTAAAAGGGTCACCCGACGGTTCCACGCCCACCCGGTTCCAGAGATCATCACCCACCATTTTCATGGCAAGGCTAAGCGTGAAAACCTTGGAAATTGATTGAATGGAAAAACGCTCAAAACTATCCCCAAAATGGTAATTATTACCATCGATATCGTACATGTGCATACCGAATTTAGAGGGTGGTACTTTAGCCAGTTCGGGAATGTAGGATGCCACCTTGCCTGAAGGCTGCACCTTGGAAAATTCCTGTTGTATCTGGTTGAGGACGGTTTGATATTCCATTTTAGTAGACTTGGTTCAGGGAACAACCCGGTTTGACCTCAAAAGGTTCTTTTTCGGCTTCGAAGATCCGGGCATTCAGGTCGCCTTTGAGAGTAATTTCCTTACCCTTTACCTCCAGCCAGCTTCCTTCCCGAAGTCCCACAACAGGAGGAGTGTTGAATTGATGGAATTCCTTGATACGTGTTTCCCGTGTCTCTCCTTTGTGGGTAGAGTTGGGATTGGGATCGAGATAATGTGGATTGATATTAAAAGGCACCAGGCCAAGAGTAGTAAAACTTGGTGGGTACACTATAGGCATATCATTGGTGGTCTTCATGGTAAGTCCGGCGATATTGGTACCTGCACTGGTTCCAAGATATGGAACGCTGTTTTCTAAAGTTTCTTTTAGCGGAACCAGGAGCAAATTCTGGTAAAGGCTTTGCACCAGTAAAAATGTATTACCACCACCGGTAAATATTCCCTGTGCGGTGCGAACAGCTTTAACAGGATCTGGATATTCATGGATCCCTTTCACCTGGAACCCTATCTTTCCGAAGGCTTTTCTCGCAAGGTCGGTGTAGGTATCATGTGAGATCCCTCCCGGCCTGGCATAAGGAATGAACAGTATCTCTGAACATCCCGAAAAATGCTCTTTTAGAGTAGGGAGTAAATATTCAAGATAATCCTGGCCGTGCAGGGTGGAGGTGCTGGCGAGTATAAGATTCTTCATGGGTGCTGTTTTCCGTAAAATTACTTAAGAATCTGCGGCTATCCTAATCGTAGTTTAGCTGTTGGACATTGGCTATTAAATGTCATAATCCATCTTTTGTTTTCTCTCAAGGTGGGGTGAGCGGTAGAAAGAGAGCTAATAGCTAAAGGCTAAAAGCCAAAGGCTCTTTGTCGTTTTAACAAAGCTTTAGTCGGAAATTAGATTTTTCTAAACAATAGATTTTGTTCCTTTAAGAAAAGTCACAGCATGAGAGTTCTATTGTCCCTTTGTTTTTTGTTCTTCAGTTTCTATAGTTCAGCCCAGATAGGGGAGCGCGTAATGGCTAACGGAGAGATCACTGTGCCTTTGGGAGAAGATCCTGAGGGAGTCGGAATTGTTAACAGGACTGCTTTGCAGGCCACGGTTTCAGATCAGGCAGGTCTTTTTCAGATCCCGGTCAAGGTAGGCGATACCCTGGAATTTTCTTCCCTGCAGTTCCAGGACTTTACCATAGTGATAGACAAAGGAGTTGTGCAGAACAAAAAGCTCCATGTATTCGTTTCAAAAGCAGTCACTGTTTTGCCTGAAGTTGTGGTGAAGCCTTATGATCTTTCCGGAAATGTACGGGTAGATGTGGAGATCATTCCTGTGGCAAAAACTGATCTTCCCAATAAATCGGCTGCCGAGATCGATCCTTATGAATGGAAATTTCCACCGGACTCTATTGTGTCTCCACGGAATGCTGCAATGAAGGAGGCGGTGATATTCAGTGGGGGAAATTTCGCGAATATCTTTCGTGATATCTATACTTCCCGGGATGAGATTACCAATCTCGGAAGAGAAGAAGATATTGATGAGCAGATCCTACTTTTGTACGATGATGACTTCTTTAAGCAGAATCTGGACATCGAAAAAGAGAATATTTACGAGTTCATTTATTTCGCTGAGGACCATGGTTTGACCTCTGCCATGCTCAAACCTGAGAATGAGATGCAACTTATTGAATTCCTCGTGGCCCAAAGTCAGAAGTACAAACAAAGAAAGGCAGAGAATTGATTTCTGATATTACGGTCTAAGGCTTCGACTATTCGGCTGCGCCGGCTCAGCATGACAATGGTTCTCTTGATTTTTGAATTTCGTTTCCTTCATGAGATTGCTTCGCTATCGCTCGCAATGACGGTGGTATGAATGAGGAGTTTACAAGTGGCATCGACTATTCGGCTTCGCCGGCTCAACCTGACAATGGTTTTCGTGATTTTTGATTATCGTTTTCTTCATGAGATTGCTTCGCTGTCGCTCGCAATGACGGGAGCAAGAAAAGGGCTTCGACTTTTCGGCTAACGCCGGCTCAGCCTGACAATGGTTTTCGTGATTTTTGATTATCGTTTCCTTCATGAGATTGCTTCGCTGTCGCTCGCAAAGACGTTGGCATAAAGTGAGGAGTTCGCCAAGGGCTTCGGCTTTTCGGCTGCGCCGGCTCAGCCTGACAATATTTTTATGCGATTTTCTCTTTCCGAATATTTTTTCGTTCTTTAACAGATGAAGCAACTGTTCTTTTTACTTTTTGTGATGGTTTTTGGGATTTCTGCAGGTCAAAATATTGGCCGCATCGAGATCAGCGGAACTGTCAAAGTACCGGCCGGTTCTGAGGCCGAAGGTATAACCATCTTCAACAAGAATTCTAATCGTGGTTCTGTTACCAATCAGCACGGGGAATACGAGATCGCGGTAGCTAAGGGAGATTCTCTTTATTTTTCAGCACTTCAATTCCAGGGAGTCCTGGTGGTAGTTGATGAAAAAGCTATCAAAGATCAAACCCTGCACGTGGAGATCCTTGAAGGTATAAATGAATTGCCCGAGGTGGTAGTGAGGGAACACGATCTTTCAGGAAATATTACTGCAGATCTCAAGAATATTAAGGTGGTAGAACTCAAACTTCCATCTTTTTCTGCTGCAGACATTAGTAAAATGTACCCTGACTGGCATCCTTCAGATGACGTACAGTCCGCTCCCCGGAATGCTGCCGTAGAGAGCAGTAGTGCCGGTTTGCAGAACGGAGCGAATCCGCTGGCTATTATTGGTGGATTAATCGAGTTGATCGTGCCTCCGCGCAAAAACAAGCCTGCACCTGAGCCTTATATAGGAAGGATCGAACTGGAAAAGATCGTTCGGGAGAAATATGGCGATGCCTTTTTTGCTGAGGTACTGAAGATCGAAAAAAAGGATATTAGTAACTTCTTCGACTTCTGTGAGGAAAGTGGCTTCCCCAGGAACCTGCTTAAAAAGGAAAAAGAAATGGACCTGCTCGAATACCTGCTTGAGAAGAGTGAGTTGTTCAGAGAGGCATAACAATAAAAGGCTTCGACATTTCGGCTTCGCCGGCTCAGCCTGACAAATATTTGATTACCGTTTCCGTTCATAAGATTGCTTCGCTGTCGCTCGCAAAGACGGTGGTATGATGTGAGGATTACCTTAAGGGCTTCGACTCTTCGGCTGCGCCGGCTCAGCCTGACATTGTTCTCTTGATGTCGTAAGAGGCCAAAAAGAAATTCAGTTAGCATATTAAACCTTTCTTAATTTTCAAAGTCTAAGCAGGTGTGGATCGCCCAAAGGTCTATCTTGGAACGCTCTTTGATTGTAGAGTGTTGATTTCCGAATCTTTACCCGGATAAAAAGAATGAGAACCTGTTTATGAAAAAATATTTTTTGCTTTTTATTGCCTTTTTGCCCCTGTTGTCTTTTGCCGTTCATAAATTCTACGTTAGCCAGACCGATGTGGTGTACAATGAAAAAACCAAATCTGTTGAGGTGATCTCTCACGTCTTTATTGATGACATGGAACAACTGCTTCAGGAACGTTACAGCAAAGAGCTTTTTTTAGTGAAAGGCGAAGAACATCCGCAGGCTGAATCTTACATAGAAAAATATTTTTTGAGCAAACTTCTTGTTTCCGTTAATGGAAAACAACGCGAGCTCAACTACATAGGTAAAGAATACAAAAATGATCAGCTGGTGCTGTATCTGGAGGCTGAAAAGGTGGAAAGGCCAAACAGCATCTCGGTTGAAAACATAGTTCTTTCCGACATTTTTCCGGAGCAAAAAAACGTCGTGAAAGTTGAATATAACGGCGATATAAAAAGCTTGCTGCTCAGCAGAGACAAGCCGGAAGGCTCGTTAATTTTCAGCGAATAATTGTTAAACTTCAGAAATAAATTATTTTTAGCAACCTAAACTTAAACTTTAAACATGAGAACATTTAAATCTGCACTCGTTGCATTTTTATTTCTGTTTTCTGCAGGCCTATTCGCTCAGGATACTGAGAACGGTCAGCAGCAGACAGAGGTAAAAGAAGCGGGGCACCTTAACCAAAACAAATTCAGACAGCTTTACCAGGAATTCTCAACTCCTAATCAATACCGCACCGCCAGTGGTGCACCGGGGCCGGCTTACTACCAGAATGAGGCCGATTATAAGATGAATATAGAGTTACACGACCGTGAGAAAAAGATCACCGGGCGTGAGACTATTACCTATCATAACAATTCCCCTTCAGATCTTGAATACCTGTGGGTGCAGCTTGACCAGAACATTCGTTCTAAAGAGTCAGTTGCTAAATTAAAAGATGGTAACGGAATTCCACCGGTAGCTCAACCGGGAAGCTTTGTGGCTGAGTATATGGAAGAAGATTTCGACGGTGGATTCAATATAACAAGTGTTACTGTTGATGGAAAACCACTTAATACCGTGATCAACCAGACAATGATGAGGGTAGACCTTCCGCAGCCATTAAAAGCCGGGGAGAGCTTCACTTTTGATATCGAGTGGTGGTACAACATCAACGATCACGTGGTTAACCGCGGCCGTTCAGGATATGAAGAATTTGCCAAAGACGGCAACAGGGCGTATGTGATTGCCCAATTCTTTCCAAGAATGGCAGTTTACAATGATGTTGAAGGCTGGCAGAATTACCAGTTCTGGGGGAATGGTGAGTTCGCCCTTCCTTTCGGAAACTACGAAGTGAGCATTACTGTGCCTGCTGACCACATTTTAGATGGTACGGGAGTGCTTCAGAATCCAAAAGAGGTGCTTACCAAAGAGCAGTATAAGCGCTATGAAAAAGCGAAAAAGACCTATGACAAACCTGTTATGGTGGTTACCCAGGAAGAAGCTGAAGCTGCTGAAAAAGGTTTTTCAACTGAGAAAAAGACATGGAAGCTGAAAGCTGAGAACGTTCGTGACTTTGCATTCGCTACCTCCCGAAAGTTCATCTGGGATATGATGGCTGTAAAAGTAGGAGGTAAGGATGTGATGGCTGTTTCCATGTATCCGAAAGAAGGAAATCCACTTTGGGAAGAGTACTCCACTAAAGCTGTGGCACATACCCTGGAATCATATTCAGATCATACTTTTGCCTACCCTTATCCAAAAGCGATTTCTGTTCATGCCAAAAACCAGGGAATGGAATATCCAATGATCTGCTGGAACTATGGTAGACCTGATGAGGACGGTACCTACAGTGACCGTGTAAAATACGGAATGATCAGTGTGATCATTCACGAGGTGGGGCACAACTTTTTCCCAATGATCGTGAATTCTGATGAGCGCCAGTGGGGATGGATGGATGAAGGTCTTGATACCTTTATGCAGTACATTGCCGAGCAGGAATTTGGAGAAAAGTATCCTGAAGCCATCGCGCCAAACACTAAATATCCTTCACGAAGAGGAGCTCCTTCCCAGATCGTGAACTATATGAAAGGAGATCAGAAGTATATTTCTCCAATCATGTCCAATCCGGAGAACGTTTACCAGCTTGGTAATAATGCCTACGGAAAACCTGCTACTGCATTGAACATCCTTCGGGAAACAGTGATGGGTAAAGAATTGTTTGACTATGCATTCAAAACCTACGCCCAGCGCTGGAAGTTCAAACATCCAACCCCCGAAGATTTCTTCAGAACTATGGAAGATGCTTCAGCTGTTGACCTTGATTGGTTCTGGAGAGGCTGGTTCTATACTACAGACTATGTGGATATAGGAGTAGAGGGAGTGAAAAAATATTTTGTAACAGACAAGCCTACCAAAGAAGGGAAAGATCTGCTTGCCCGTTACGGAATACAGGATCCGGATTCTGAAAACTTCCTTTATGTTGTAGAGGAAGGAAGCGAAGAAATGGAAGAAGGAATGAAAGGCAGATCTACGGTTGAGAATGCTCCGAAACTTCAGGAATACCTGATGGATAATTTTACTCCTGAGCAGAGAAAAGACATGAAAGCTCCCAAATACTTCTATGAAGTGATCTTTAACAAACCGGGAGGGCTGGTAATGCCGTTGATCGTTGAATATACTTATGCTGACGGTACTACTGAAAAAGTCACTTATCCGGCACAGATCTGGAGAAAGAATGATGACCAGGTGAGAAGAGCGGTAGCTTCAGATAAAGAGATCGTGAAGATCCAAGTAGATCCTGATTTAGAAACTGCTGATGTGAACACCGATAACAACTCCTGGCCACAGGAAATGAAGATCGATAAGTTCCAGGAGTTCAAAGCTCAGAACCAGGGTTAAAACCACCCCTGTCCACCGTGCGGTGGACTTCCCCTCCTTTAAAAGGAGGGGTGCCCAAAGGGCGGGGAGGTTTTGGTTCCCAAAAAAATAACAATTGAGAAAGCCGACTTTAACGAGTCGGTTTTTTTAATGACTGATATTGTGAGTATATTTGCAGCCTATGCAAACACTTCCACTTTTTATTAGCAGTGCCGAGATCGGTTTCATCATTTTTATTCTGGTGATGGTCTTTGGTGCCGATAAGATCCCTGAGATCGCCAAAGGTCTTGGAAAGGGAATGCGCAGCATTAAGAATGCCACCAACGATATCAAATCTGAGGTGATGCGCAGTGCTGATAAGCACGGAATGGACACCAAAGGTCTGCAGGATGGGGTTATGAAAGAGATCGACAAGGTAAAGGAGGATATCGAGGAGATCACGGGATCGGTGAAACGGAGGTTTTAAAGACAGTTGCCAATTATCAATTAACAAGGATCAGGTTCCCCGTCTTTGCGATGGAGGCCTCCAGGCCTACTGAAGCAATCTCCCTCTGAAGAAATTCTAATTTCTAGGTGAAACTATTTCCTGCCGGTAGGCAGGGGAGCCGAAAAAGTATTTTTTTTAGACAGGATTAATTTATCATAAGCTTTAGCTAATAGCTAACGGCCAATAGCCAAAAGCTTTTCTTAATAAGTGCATAAGTTTTTTTACCCCGACCCTAAAAGGTGAAAACTGATGCAAAAATTTTCCAGGAAATAAGAGCTAATAGCTAACGGCCAATAGCCAAAAGCTTTTTTTACCTTCGTACTTCTAACTTCTCCGCTTTGCCCCTAACCCTAAAGGGTGGCGGAGAATAATTTCATATGCTGAAGAGCTAATAGCTAACGGCCAATAGCCAAAGGCTTTTTTATACCTTCGTACTTCTAACTTCTAATTTCATACTTCGGATGCATTTTTTACCTCAAGAGATCGACGATTATGTCGTAGCACATTCGGCTAAAGAACCGGAACTGCTTCAGAAACTGAACAGGGAAACTAATCAAAAGGTACTGCAGCCGCGGATGCTCAGCGGGCATTACCAGGGAAGGCTGCTCAGTCTTCTGTCCAAACTGATACAGCCAACCAATATCCTTGAAATTGGTACTTACACAGGATACTCCGCACTCTGCCTGGCTGAGGGAATGAAAGTCGACGGAATTCTGCATACCATAGACATTAATGAAGAACTCTTTGATCTTCAAAAAAGGTATTTTGAGGCCTCTCCTTACGGACATCAGATCAAGCAACACCTTGGTGACGCCACAGAGATCATTCCTTCTTTAAAAGAATCCTTTGATCTGGTCTTTATCGACGCCGATAAACCCAACTACCCGGAATACTTCCAACTTATTATGGACAAGCTGAATCCGGGAGGAGTGATCCTTTCCGATAATGTTCTTTGGAGCGGAAAAGTGGTGGAGCCGGTAAAAGATGACGATGAATCCACTAAAGCTCTTCTGGAATACAATAAGCTTTTAGCTGAAGATGAGCGACTGGAAACGGTGATGTTGCCTGTCAGAGACGGACTTACGATTAGTAGGAGGAAATGGCATTAACTTTTTCCTCTAATTTATCTTTGTATTGAGCTGTTAGCCGTTAGCCCTTGGCCATTAGCTTTTGTTGTCATTCCAACGTATGAAGGGATCTAATCAAGAAAAGGTTTTTTGACATCTTATATTAATTTAAAGCTTTTAGCACTTGGGCACTGAAATTTTTCTCCATTGATTTTTGATTATATTGATTTGATAATCAATAATTCAAAGAATGAGAAATTTCAGAGAATACGACGTGTGGAAAGGTGGTATATCCTTCACGGCATCTGTTTATATATTTACCCGGGAGTTGCCAGATGAGGAAAAGTTCGGAATAATCAGTCAATTGCGAAGGGCAAGTACATCGATACCATCAAACATTGCTGAAGGATGCTCCCGTCACTCTGAAAATGATTTCGCCAGATTTATAGAAATAGCTTTAGGATCTGCTTTTGAGGTGGAGACACTCCTGGTTATTTGTAAAGAGGTAGGTTATATTACAAGGGATCAATTGGATGAACAGGTTAGCCAGTTACACGGAATCCAGCGAGGTCTCAATAGCCTTTACGGAAAATTGAAAGGAAGGTAAAACAAGCCTTTAGCTTTTAGTCTTGGCCATTGGCTTCTTTATTGTCAATCAGACGAGGGATCTTAAAGTAGGTTGAAAGGTCAGGTAAAGCTAATGGCTAACAGCCAACAGCCAATAGCTCTTTTAAGAAAGCCAACAGCTAATAGCCAAAAGCAAATGGCTCTTTTAACCTACTTTCTTACTTTTGGAAAAAATTCCATTCATGCAATTCCAAAACACCTTATCATACGCCCAACAACTCGATCAGAATGATCCCCTCAAAAACTACAGGTACAAATTCCATTTTCCGAAAGTGAATGGAAAAGATGTGATCTACTTTACAGGGAATTCATTGGGATTACAGCCTAAGAATGCAAAGAAATATGTGGATGAGGTGATGACCGATTGGGCGGAGCTGGCGGTGGAAGGACATTTTCAGGCGGAGAAGGCCTGGTGGGATTATCACGAGCGGTTTTCAGAAAAACTTGCACCTATCGTGGGCGCGAAACCTTCGGAAGTTACGGTGATGAATACCCTTACGGTCAATCTGCATTTACTGATGGTTTCCTTTTACCGGCCCACGAAACAGAGGTATAAGATCATTATGGAAGAAAAGGCTTTTCCGAGTGATCAATATATGATCGCCAGTCAGGTGAGGTTTCACGGACTATCTCCTGAGGAGGTCATTGTGGAGGTGAAAAAAAGAGAGGGAGAACATCATTTCAGACTGGAAGATATTCTGCAGACCATTAAAGAAGTAGGAGAGGAGTGCGCTTTAGTGTTAATGGGCGGAGTGAATTATTATAACGGGCAAGTGCTGGATATGGAAAGCATCACCAAAGCAGGAAAAGAAGTCGGAGCTTTTGTAGGCTGGGACCTCGCCCATGCTGCCGGAAATGTGGAGTTGAAACTCCACGAGTGGAATGTGGATTTCGCAGCCTGGTGCAGCTATAAGTACATGAATTCCGGTCCCGGGAACGCTTCCGGTTGTTTTATAAATGAGAAGTACCACAACCAAAAAGATATTCCGCGGTTTGAGGGCTGGTGGGGCCATAACAAGGAAAGACGTTTCCTAATGGAACCGGAATTCCAACCCGAACCCAATGCCAATGCCTGGCAGGTGAGCAATGCGCCTATCCTGGCTTTAGCTCCATATCTTGCATCTTTGGAACTGTTCGAAGAAGTTGGTATGCCTGCACTCATTCAAAAAAGGGATAAGATCGTGGCTTACCTGGAGTTCATTCTGCAGGAGATAGCCTCGGAAGTAGGAGGAGATTTCGAGATCATCACTCCGAAGGAACGCGGTACCCAGCTCTCTGTTTTTCTACACGGGCAGGGAAAAGAGCTGTTCCATTATCTGATGAAGAACGGAGTGATCACCGACTGGCGGGAGCCAAATGTGATACGGTTAGCACCGGCAGCGTTTTATTGTTCTTATGTAGATATGTGGAGGTTTGGGCAGGTGTTGAAGGGGTATTTTTCCTGAATTTAAATTTGGATCTCAATACTTATTACTCCACAATCCCTACTATTTCTCGCAAAGGTCGCAAAGACTAGCGCAAAGGAACGCAAAAGGTTTTGCGCAGATCTTCTCGGAATATAGCTCGGGTTTCCGTCTTTGCGAAGGAGTTCGAAAGAACGACTGAAGCAATCTGCTCCGGATGTGTTACAATTTTAATTCTTAGTTCAGACATGACTCTACTACTGGGCTGAGAGATTGCCGCGGTCGTCCCGAAAATTGGGACTCCCTCGCAATGACGTTTAAAAGCTACAGCCAATAGTTTAGAGCTTTTTCTTTTACAGCATCACTTCATCACTTCATCACATCATTACTTCATCACTTCCTCACAACCTCACTGCATAAAAAAAATCACTCAAATAAACATTTAGTTAAATAACTGGATGAAAATCAAATAATTATCACTAAATTAACATTCCCTCCAAAAATTGCTCCCCTTGTTATTGCGAATTATTAACCCTAACCAATAATAAGTTATGAGAAAATTGATGTACTTGCTATTTCTGATCCCTATGATGGTAATAGCTCAAGACCAAAGCAATGAGCAATATGCTGTTTTTGAAAATGCTCTTCTTACCCCGCAACCGGACAAGGTTCAGCAGTTCGAACAGGGCTTAGCCGCGCATAATAAGAAATTTCACGCTACCGAACCTTATGGGGTGCGTGTTTATTACATCGCTAACGGACCGAATGTAGGAAAGTATATCTGGGCGATGGGACCTATTCCGTGGAGCGCCATTGATGATCGCCCTGCAGATAAGGCACATGATGACGACTGGATCAATAATGTGGTAAAATATATGACCGCCGACTCAGATCAGACCTATTGGAAGTTCAATTCGGGACTATCTAACTTCGCTAAAGATTTCAAGGTTGATAACCTGTTAGTGGATATGTATGATATTAAGCGTTATGAAAATGAGCGGATGATGAAAGCTATGGAAAAAGTAGCTAAAGTGATGAAGGAAAAGTATCCTGATATGACCTATGGTGTCTATACCAATGAATTACCGTCAACTAAAGACGGCCGAGACTTGGCCATGGTATTTTTCTTTGATGAAATGGGCTGGATGGGAGAAGATTCCAAATTCGTGGAGAATTACAACCAGGTCTACGGAGAGAAGGGCTGGGATGATTTCATGAAGGAGTGGAAAGAGATCAGCGATGGAAAACAGTCCGAGCTCTGGAAGTACCAACCTGAACTCAGCGGACTCGGTGCTGATGTGACTGCTTCGGATAGACAGTAGTATTACTGAGAATCAAAATATAGACCCGGTTTTTTGGCCGGGTTTTTTTTGTGAATAGTGGGCAGAGGACAGTGGGCAGAGGTCAAGGTTTCATCAAAGTTTAAAATTCCAAGCTCAAGGTTCAGGGTTTAAGATTCAACGTTATGGGTTGCAGGGTTCCCGTCAGTTGGAGTAGCCCGGAGGGCGTATCGAGAACAAGGGGAATGGAACTCCGTCGACTTCTCGATACTTTTGTCTAAACCTGCCGGTTTTGACAAACACTCGAAGTGACGGCTACTCAATTCACGGCGATTTTGTGCAAACACTCGAAGTGAACAGCTATCAGCAAAAAGCCAACAGCTAAGGGCTAAGGGCTAACGGCTAAAGGCTTTTAGAAGAGATAAGAGAGAAGAGAACCGACAACCGAGAACTGACAACTGAGAACCGACAACCGGCTTCGACTTTTCGGCTGCTGCCGGCTCAGCCTGACAGAGGTAAATGTACTGACCCTCCTGCCTAAAGCTTCCGTGAGAAAGCAACCGAGAACTCCTTTACAAGATCACAGCATCACAGCATCACAGCATCACAGCATCACTCCGTCACTCCGTCACATCATCACCAAAACAAAAAAGCCCCCGAAAATATCCGGAGGCGTTTGAGTTATGGTAATAAAGACCTTCTACCAGAAAGCGGCACGGTTCTTTAAGCGATTCCAGAAGGTATTCTGTTCTTCGCCATAGGCATAGTAATACCCGTATTTGTTTCCGTAGCCGAACTGAGCGGCTTCCACATCATTGAGGATGTAGCCGACGCCGTGCAGTTTACCCTGTTCTTTGGCTTCAATACCAAAGTTAAGGAGTTTCTTTTCGGTGTAGCCTGCGCGGACAACGTAAAGCGTCAGGTCAGCGTATTTGTTAATGAGGAATGTGTCTGATACGAGCATTGCAGGTGCGGTATCCACGATCACATAGTCGTAGAGGTTCTCCAGTTCAGCGAACAAGACAGCGGTTCTTTCCTGTCTCCATAACTCAGATGGGTTAGGAGGGATACTTCCCGATGGTAACAGGTGAAGGTTCTTGTGTAGCTTAGAAGAAATTAAGATATCTTTTAGCTGCAGGTCCTTCTGTACGAGGTAATCACTTACCCCTCGCTGGTCTCTGGCAGTCGCCTCGTAACGCTGTAACTGCGGATTTCGCAGGTCAGCCCCAATGATAAGTACTTTTTTCTCTGCATTCGCCAGGGTCATGGCAAGGTTAAAGGCCGAAAAGGTCTTGCCTTCTCCTTTGATGGTCGAGGTGATGAAGATGATATTTCCTCCGGATTTATTACTTGTATTCACAAGCAGGTACTGCAGGTTCGTATGCAGGATCCTGAAGGACTCTGCCAGTACAGAACGGTCGTTGGTCTCAATAAGGTCGGTCTGGTTACGGGCGATCTTTGGGATCTCTCCTACAATAGGAATGCTCTTGGTGATCTTTTCAATATCTCCACGGCTCTGTACCTTATTGTTCAGCAGGTTTCGAACATAGATGATCAGGAACGGAATTAGAAGGCCGAGGATAAGAGCTGCCAAGAGAATGATCTTTGGTTTCGGAGAGACCGGTTCTTTGGAGCTGTACGCGGCATCAACGATCTTTGCTTTAGGAGCCGTAGCTGCAAGGGAAAGACTGGTCTCTTCCCTTTTTTGAAGCAGGAACAGGTAAAGCGCTTCTTTAATGTTCTGTTGTCTCTCAATACCACGGAACTGTTTTTCTTTGGAAGGTACCCCCGCGATCTGGGCATTGATGGTCGCTTCTCTGGCCGAAAGGTCTTTCTGCGAGATCAATAAGGAATTCCGGAGGTTCAGAAGGCTCTGCATGACGTTAGCCTTGATCTGTGATATCTGATTATTAAGATTGACGATTACAGGGTTCTTCTCAGTAGAACCCGAAAGGATGCGGTTGCGTTCCAATACCGTCTGATTATAGGACTGGATAGCGCTTACCAGGCTGGCTTCGTTAAAACCGAGATTGGCCGGTAAAAGTCCGTCCTTTTCATCATTCTTCAGGTATTCGATCATCGAGTTGGCCAGTTCCAGCTGGGTCTCCACTTCAAGCTGTTCTTTACGGAATTCGCTCGCGTTCTCAATGAACAGCTGCGATTCGGCCTGGATATTAGTAAGGCGGTTCTCAGTCTTGAATTCCTGTTTGCCGGTCTCCACAGAATCCAGTTCTGAAGAGATGATAGCCAAACGGTCTTCAATGAACTCAGCGGTATTTAAAGATACCTGGTTTTTATCTTCTATAGCTTCCCGGTTGTATTGATAGATCAGGCGGTCCAAAATATCCTGTGCTTTTTCCTGAACAGGATCCTGCAGGCTGAGCTCAATGAGGGTACTGTTCTTGTCGGTCAGGTTGACCTGCAATCTGTTCCGGTAACTTTCTACAGCTCCTTCGAGGCTTCCGAAGGAAACCAATATGGTCTTGTCTATTTTGTCCTGCCCCGTCTCAAAGTTTGGAGTTAAGATGATTCCGCCGAAAGGAAGTTCTACCGGAGTTCCAAAAGCTCCTTTTTTGGAGTATTCTATTTCGGGGTTGCTAATGCTGAAGCTGGTGGAATCAATTATGTCCACTGCAAAAGGTTTCAGGTCTTTTAGCTGATCTTCACGGTATTCCAGCACCTGGATATTGAAGGGGCGCTCCTTGTATAATTCGGTAGTGCGAACCGTACCATCTTCAAAATACCGCACTTGTAGCTGCAGGTGCTTACCTACATTGTGCAAAAGTCGGCGGGATTTAAGGATGCCTATCTCATTTTCAATGGAATTGGTTCCCAATCCGTTGAACATGCCAAGGTCAGCAAAGGCTGAAAGATCGGCTCCCGCTCCTTTTTTCTCTTCATCTTTGATAATAATAGTGGCTGCGGTATTATAGACCGGAGTGGTATAGCGCAGGTAGAGAAAAGCTCCAAGGACGCAGAATATTACACCTGCTAAAAACCAGGGCCAGTGGATGAGATACTTTTCCAGTTCTTCCCGAAGATTGATCTCTTCTTCCTGGGGGCGGTAGACCGGGGGTTGGTTATTTTGGGACATAGTTTATTTTGTTATCAGGATAGCCAAAGAGATTAATATTGAAGCTATTGAAATATATACTGAGGAGTTTCGGTTATAGGCAGCGCCCTGTTTCTGGGCTCCGTTAGGTTCTACATACACTACATCATTCTGCTGCAGGTAATAGAAAGGGGAATTCAATAAATTGCTGTCTGTAAGGTCAACATACTGATAGATCTTTCCTTTTTCAGTTTCCCTTATGATCAGAACGTTTGTTCGCTTTCCGTAGATGGTCAGGTCTCCGGCAAAGCCCAGGGCCTTATTGAGACTTAAATATTCGTCAGGAATACTGAAGGTGCCGGGGCGGTTCACCTCCCCAAGAACGGTCACCTGGAAATTGGCGATACGCGTGTTAACAATAGGGTTCTGCACGTAAGCGGAGATCTTTTCTTCCAGCATTTCTGAAAGCTCCTGCCTGTTAAGACCTCCCACGTGGATGGTACCCAGGACCGGAAATTCAATATTGCCAGCCCCGTCTACCAGGTAAGTTTGTAATTGGGGTTGGCCGGAAACACGGGTAGCATCTCCAGTACTCGGCATTCCCACTACCGGCAGGTTGAACGGCTGCACGGCTTCCAGGTTCTCTGCCGCCACGCTGATGGTAAGCAGGTCATTGGACTTTATTTCCAGACTCTTCTTTGATTCAGCAACCTCCTGTTCCAGAGCCTGCATATTCTGATAATAAGTGATCTTTTTTCCTGAGACACAGGAGCCGGCTAGCAGCAAGCTAAACGATCCGATGATCAGGGATAGGGAAAATCTGGTGTTCATGGTTAATTTTATGAGGTTGCGAAGATAATAGTTTAAGATTTGTTTAACAATGATGAAGTTGTTAATGTGGGGTTCGAAAAGAGAAAAAGAGAATAGAACAAAGAGTTAAGAATCACTGACTTATTTATTCAAGGTTCCAGGTTCCAAGTTGCAGGTTACAGGTTACCCGTCAGTTCGAGCCTGCCTACCGTCAGTTCGAGAGGATTGTATCGAGAACGACGGGACTTGAGGTCCGCCTCTGTTCTCGATACACCTTTTGCTCGCTTTACGCTCACAAAAGCCACTCGAACTGACGGCACGGATAAAAGCCAACAGCTAATGGCTACAAGCCTTCTAACTTCATACTTCTAAATTTTAACTTTCAAAGAGATCCCTCGTCGGCTTTTTCTCTTGTCGTCAAAAGAGCCTCTGTCGGGATGACAGTTACCTTCCCCGTCAGTTCGAGCCTGCCTGTCGGCAGACAGGTAGCCCGAAGGGCGTATCGAGAACAACGGGAATTGAAATCCGCCTCTTTTCTCGATACTTTTTCTTCACTTCCGCTCAGAAAAAACTCGAACTGACGGCGCGGATAAAAGTGAACAGCTAACTGTTAAAGGCCTTCTAACTTCCTACTTCTAAAATCTGACTTCCATAGAGATCCCTCGTCAGCTTTTCTCCTGTCGTCAAAAAGCCTCTGTCGGGATGACATTGGAGCTCAAATACCAAATCCCAAATCACCAATTAAGCAATTAACCAATCCCTAATCCCCGTTCTCCGATTCCAAGATTCGACTGAAATAGCCAAAAGCCAACAGCTAACGGCCAATGGCTAATAACTAAAGGCTAATGCCTACCGTCTAGCGACTGCACGAAGAGCTCATTATACTGCCTCAGCACATCATCCAGCCGGGGCATTCCCAGGCGATAGGATCGGGCCACCGGATCTTCGTTGTTGTAACTGTATTCCCAGCGGAATTCCTCGCTGGTTCTGAGTTCCAGTTTTTTGGTCCTGAAAATGGTACCGGGCCAGAGGGAGAAAGCGAACTGAAAACCGCCGGTCACCCCGGCGTCTGTCGCGGCTACGTGCAGGCCAATGTCTACAGTTCCATATTGACGGATAAGATCTACTCTGGCTCCTTTATCACCGAATAGGAACTGGCCAGCGCTGAACTTTCCGGTGAGGTTTTCGAAAAGCAGTCGGTATTCCATATCTGCCACGGCGTGAAAGGCATCGAGCTCTTCGGAATAAAAACTCCCGGCGTTCATCCAGTAAAAGCCGGTCAACCCGGTTTCGAGCCCGAAGCTCCAACGGGAATCAAGGGGTGCATAACGATATTGCAGATCAAACCCGTAGCGATCGTAATAAAAGGAGCCTATACTGGCGGCTAAAAAATGCGAATTTACTGGCTGGGTAAAGTAATGGATCATGCTGGGAGCGAGGCGGGGAGAGGTATCCTGCGCGTCCAGGTTATTCCGAACCGGAATGCTGATCCCCGTTTGCAAACTTAGTCCCGGCGCCAGGTAGATCCTGCTGTCCAGCACCACATTGAATTTTATCTGGAAAGGATCTGAGTAATACCCGAACCTGGCGGAGAAGTCGGGGTTGATCCTGAAGTGAAAACGATAAGAGGATAGGCTATTATTACTTCGGTAGAATTCTCTCTCTGCTTGTGAAAGCTGAAAAAACCTGTCACTTCCGGCAACATAATTTCCTATGGGCCGGTTGTGGTGCATCGGGATCCAGACCAGGGCTTTTTCTGTTTCATCCTGCAACATTAAACCGGCGTAGCGCATGGAGTGATATGGGCTGCGGAATTCCCGGTATTCAAAGAATACCTTCAGGGTGTCGGCTTCCTCCAGCACCTGCACATTTTCAAAGCCGGCTTTAAACAAATTTTGCCCTATTTCCTGAGCCGTGAGCGGACTCAACGACAGCAGCAATACTATTTTAATCCAAATCTTTTTCATAGCGTCTTAAAGCTCTAGGAGAAAAGTTTAAAGAAAAATTAGCTGCAGCGGTAAAGGCCCATTTCTTTCCTTCAAAAGTATGTCCTTGAAGGATCAACCAATTGGTTGGTTTTAAAAAAGCACCGGCGTTGATTGTGTGGGTATCATATTCCAGAAGAATACCTCCAAAAGAAACCGGTTGATAAGTGAGGCCTCCAAAGAAACCTTCCAAATAATTGCTGTGGCCGAATTCTGATTTTGTAATTATTTCTAAGGATTCTAGTCCGTTTTTTTTTGGATTTCGTCTGATTAGGTAGGAGGAACCATATCCCCCTGATAAGTTTATATTTCCAATAGAAGTGGAAATATTTTTTGTCAAAACCAGATAGTCATGAGCCATAACTGGAGAAACCGAGGCGGGAGGAGTCCAGCCGAGAACTACAGCTGGAAAATATTTTTGTTCTTTTAAAAGTAGGAATCTCAGGTCCAATTGTCTGTCGCCAACTCCAATTTTATCAGCCATATGTGGGCGGTGGGCAATACTTAATCCTACTTCCATAAAGGAGGTAAAGTTCACCCTGGCATTGTAGAAGTGTACAGTATTCCGGTCGTTTTCCGGAAGATTGAAGATAGAATATTCTGTAGGTAAATATCCGAAAGAAAGGGACAGGTCTTTTTGGGTGTTCCATTCGGCAGAGGGCGTGGCAATATACCCGGGTTTCCCTAAAAAATTTACCTGTCCGTAGCCGGAGAAAAACCCCAGCAGGGACAGGTAAAGAAAATGTTTTTTCATTTTTATTCAGTTGCTATTGCGCGGAGAAACGATAGCGAAGGCTTAGTCCTACTTCCAGTCCCTGCACAGAGACCTCGTAAGATTCTTTTTGAGAATCTGTGTCGGCCTGATAATTTTGGTTGTATGATCCGGTGTTGTACCCGGCTTCCAAAGCCAGTCCAAAGTTGCTGTTTAACAAATATTCCGCACCGGCTTTAAAATTGGCGCCGTAGTTATTACCATTAAAGCTGTCAGAAGAATTCCCTCCTTCTGTACTGGTACGCTCTACTTTATTCTGAATGAAATAGCGGTTAAGGCCGGCTCCTGCGAACAAGTTGATCGCCTCATTGAAAACTCCGTCAAAGTTATAGACTAATCCTAAAGAAACAGGAATAATAGTCTGATCAATGCTCTCTGAAATGACAAGACCTCCCCCAAATGTTACTTTTTGGGAGAAATCGCCGGTCCAGAAGCCTACTCTTCCATCAAGGGCCAGACCCTTATAAAGGTTTACCTCTGCGCCAATGTGGGGTATGACCCCTCCTTTGGTAAAGTCTGAATCTTCTTCGTAGTTCATCAGGAAAGCGCGCTCATCCAGGTCAGAGTAAGAGCGGTTCCAGTAAGAGATACCGGCTTCGAGGTGGTTTAATTTTATCTGGGCCTGTGCGCTAAATGCGAAAAGGCCGGTTGCAAAAAATAGAATTGCGGTTATTTTCTTCATGGTTGTTTTTTCTGGTTAGTTATTAATTTCCTGATCCCTGGTTATGGCAGTTGTTCAGGGCCTGCTGTAGAGCTGCATCAGCCTCAGCTTTCAAAGCCGCGAAATTTGCATTGACGGTAGCGGTCAGGGCTTCTTTAATAGTAAGAACAGCAGCTTTTTCTTCTGTACGCTTTTGTTCCAGAAGGTTAACAGCTGCAGTGTACCAGGCGGTAAGAGAACTGCTCGCTTCTACGGCATAAATAAGCGCAGCAAGTTTTAGTTGGTCTGCAATAGCAGGTTCGGTAGTTTCCAGGGCAACAGCTAATTGCAACAGGTCAACTGCAACAGCAGTTAATTCAGCCTTGTAGGTGTCATAATCGGCATTAAGAGTAGCCAAACGGCTCTCGTAACGGGCGTCAGCTTCTGTAAGCCTTCTTGTATAGTTAGCCTGAATGCTTGCCAGCTGGGCGTCTCGTGTGGTGGTGAGTTCCTCCATCACAATAGCATAGGCTTCCTGTACTGCTTCTGCACATGGCCCGGTAACAGCCTGAGCTACGGCAAGACGTCTAAAGCTGGTATTGAACGGGGCATCTGCAGCAGCTGAAGCCGTTCCCGTATAATCAGCAGTGAACTGGATGCTTGGCAACAGAGCAGCGATCTCTGCAGGCAGGTCGTCCAGCAGGCTTTCCAGGTTTGCCAGTTCGCCGTCGAAGTTCTCTGTGCTCATAATTGCAGTGATCTGTGCTTCGGTCAATGCCTGGGCTTCAGCAGCTACTCCTGCCGGCAGGGTAGCTGAGAAATTTTGTAAAGCCGTAAGACTGGCCTGGGTCTCTGTTGAAAGTCCGCCAGATCCAAGGTCGGTTATAATGGCCTGAGTGGCTGCCGAATTCTGTACACTTCCAAGGGCAGGAGCGGTGAATTCAGGATCCTGATCTTCTACCGGGGGCATTTCGCCAATATCCTCAAAGTCATCACTTACAAATTCATACGGATCAATGTACTCCAGGTCTTTAGTGCTGCAATTAAACAACAAGAAAGAACCTGCAAATAGACAACAAAACAAAGTTGCCCTACGCGCTAAGCGTGGAAATCTGGTTTTCATAGGTTGGTTTTAAAAATTAGAAACAAGTTTGAAATAAAGCTTTGTTAGGGACTTTGCTTTGTGTTAAAAGTCGCTAATATATAAAAATAAAATTATGTTAAAATTATTTGAAATGCCTTGTTATTGCTGAGTTTGTAATGAATTGTTTTTCAGTAGGGTTATGTGCCGGAAGTTTCTTTTGCAGCGACCGGAATTCGCTTCTTCAGCGAACTCAACCAGCCGAATAACAAAAAAGAAAAAGCATATAACAACACCACCAACAGGACCAAATACAGGTGGGAGAGCTTATTGGAAAGTGAAAAAAAGATCCCGATTATCACCAAATTAAGCAAGCCCAGACTGATACTGGCTTTAAAGTGGGACAGACCCAAATCCAGAAGGACGTGGTGCAAATGATTCCGGTCCGGTTCAAAAGGGCTATTACCATTCAGTTTCCTAATGATAATCACCCTCAACGTATCAAAAATAGGAATAAACAGCGCACAGGCTAAAAATAACAAGCGATTTCCCGGATGGTAACCCTGCTCCATCAGGGGCAGATCGGGTTCCATTACCAGGATCTTTAAGCTCAGAAAAGAGAGAATAAGGCCTATTACCAAAGAACCCGCATCCCCCATGAAGATCTTGTTCCTTCCCCTGGAAAAATTGAAGCGTAAAAAAGCGCTGAGGATCCCTGCCACACTAATAGAGACCAGCACGTAATAAGGTTCTCCTGTGGTATAGAAGACCAGGGCGAAAACAGCAGCGATCAGGATGCCTATGATGGCGGCTAAACCGTCTATCCCATCTATCAGGTTATAAGCGTTTACCAGTCCCAGTACCAAAAAAGCTTTCAACAGGTAACCTACCAGGGCGGGAATCTCGTGAATTCCCACGAAACCGTGCAGATTATTGAAATCCAACTCGGGAGAAAAGATAAGGAACAGAGCGGCGGTGATCTGTCCCACCAGTTTGACACGTGCCGTGGAGATCACCAGATCATCTTTAAGGCCCACCATAAAAAGAATGGTAATGGCAGCGATGAGATGATTTCCAATATAGGTAAGTCGTAAGCCCTGTAGCAGGGATAGCACCAAAATAATAGTGATGTAAAAAGCCACTCCCCCAAACGTGGGGACGGCGGTAGTGTGAGAACTGCGCTCATTTACGCTGGCCATCAGATTCTTTTCCTTGCTCACCCACAGAACCTTGGGAATGAGATAAAAAGTTACTCCGAAGGTTCCCAGAAAGGTAGAGGTAAGGAACCACCAATAATTACCACGGAAGAACTCCAGAATGATCTGTTGATCAAGAATATTCATAATAAATAAAATTGGTTGGTGTAATTCCGGTCGGGTAGGGGCGACCATCTAATTAATGTAAGAGTTGAAATTTGTACTAAACTAAGCTATGGATTGCACAGCGGTTAGAACCTTCTTAGTAGCTGAATCTACAGAAAAAGTATGTTGTAAAAGTTCGAAGGAATTTTTTCCAGCTTCTTTTCTCCATTCGTTTTTATCAACAAACATTTTAGCCATAGATAGAAAGTCGTCATCCTTTCCATTTAATAAAACTTTTCCAGCACCAGCCTCATTAATAATTTCAATAATGTCATTTCCAGCGTTTACACTCCCTAAAATGGGCAATCCTTGAGCCATATACCCTAGAAGTTTACCTGGGAAATTGTGAGTTGTATGTTCTTTATGAAGACTAAATAGCCCAATATCGAATTCGCTCAACATTTTGCGGTACTCACCCTGAGGCACGGGATCCAATAGAGTGAGGTTGTTTAATTGGTATTCTCTAATGGCGTTCTTAATTAAATGAACTTCATTTCCTGAGCCAGCAAAAACAAAGTGGGCATTAGGATTATTTTTTAAACCTAAAGCAAGACGAACCAAATTCATCATATCCTGAGCCTCGCCCATATTTCCTCCATAGAAAAAAACTACTTTATCTTCTAATCGATATTTCCTTCTAAAATCGTTTCCAGAGGAATCGATAGGTGTTTCTCGTGTCCAGTTAAAAAGAACCTCTGACTTGTGATTTAGAACATATTTTTCATTGAACAATTCTAAATTCTTAGGAGATTGTAATCCAATTCTATCCGCAGCTTTGTAATTGAGCTGTTCAAATTTCCTGAAGTATGCTGCAATGGCCGATTTTTCTTTTATTAGGCCATGATCAATTACCCACTGGGGAAAAAGATCCCGAAGGATCAAGTAACTTTTTGCATTCCACTTTTTTTTAAGCTTCGTAACCAGAGGACCAAAAAAAATTGAGGGAGAATAGTAAATTATAAGGTCGCATGGATTTTTGTAGAAGTGAGACTTCAGATTTCTCCATCCATTAAATGATAATAAGGATTCGTTTATTGCACGTCTGACTTTGGAAGGAGCTTTAACATCTGGAGAACGAAACCGATAGACCCTTAAGCCTTCAAGATCTTCTATAACGTACTTTCCAGATACCCTATAGTCGGGAGTTGCCACTGAGACCTGGTGCCCTTCATTTAAAAGAGCTAAACCAAGCTCATGCATCATCTTTGCTCCGATTTTTGTACTATGCGGCAAATAGTCATCTACCAGTAGCAGTATCTTCATTTCTGTGCTAAGTTGTAATTTTCATAGAGGTGAGGGTGAGATTTCATAAAACTTACCATTTCCTCAATCATTTGAGAGTAGGTTGGTATCGTCTTTTTTAATTCCTTACGGGTATCCATAAAAGACTTATCTACCTGCTTCCCCTCTACTGCAGTAATTTTTATATCTTTTCCTGTATGCTCCTGGAAAAGTCTTAACAGTTCATATTTATTAATTGGTTGCCCATTGGTCACATGATACAGACCACTAAGATTTTGCTCTAAGCTAGTAACGACCACATTGGCTAATTCAGTAGTTGTGACCCCGCTCCAAATAGCTTTAGTAAAACCATTAGTTTCTTCTTCCTGCTGCATGAACCAATGAAAAAGACCTTCTCCATTCTGCTTTAACTCAGGACCGATAATGGAGGTTCTAAGAGTTAAGTGGTTTGAGTTCTCAACCTCTCCCAATGCTTTTGTTTTTGCATAAATGTCTTTTCCATCCTTTTCATCCTTTTCGGTATATCCACCTTTTTCTCCTGAAAAAACACAATCAGTTGAAATATGAATTAATTTACTATTTAAATTATCAGCAATTTTCGCCAGAAAATGTGGTAAATAGGAATTTAAATAAATGGCATTAGCCGGATTATCATTAGCTCCTTTAATAAGGACTCCTACACAATTAACTATATAATCTGGATTTTCTCTTTTAATCAATGCCTCCAAATCCTGCTTGTTATGTAAATCCAGGATAATTGTTTCTGGTCTAAGTTTATTTCTATAGCTTATATCAATTATATCAAATTTATTTTCAGATTTTAAATTATAGAAAACCTGATGGCCCAGCATTCCTGTGGAACCTAAGATCATTATTTTTTTTGCCATAGTGTTATTTTTTCCAAACTGTACGGTTGATATAATCTGTGTACGAAAGGATAATTCTTAAGACCTTTTTCGAGACATTATCTGTAATATAATCCCCAACCATTTTAATAGCCGAATTGTTTTCCTGATGCTGCTCAGTGACAACCTTAATACTTTCAACAACTCTGTCCTTTTTCAAACCACTCATGATTAGCGTTCCTTCATCCATACCTTCGGGACGCTCATGGGCCTGGCGTATAGTAATAGCAGGCAAGTTTAAAATTGAAGCTTCCTCTGTAATAGTTCCGCTGTCTGAAATAACGCAGAATGCATTCTTCTGTAGATGTATATAATCGTGGAATCCAAATGGTTTAGAAAATATGAGTTTAGGATTACTGGAAACAAATCCGATCTCCTCTAATTTCTTACGAGTTCTTGGGTGAGTTGAAATTATAACCATCTTATCAAACTCGTTACTTATCGCATCTAATGATTCCATAAGATCCTGAAAATTCTCTTCTGAATCCACATTCTCTTCCCTATGAATACTAACTACAAAATAGCCTTGCTTTTTGAGGTCTTCCTTTTCCAGAATAGCAGAGCTATCTATAGCTTTCATTTGTTTTTCAAGAACCTCTCGCATAGGAGATCCGGTCTTTATTACCGTCTCCGGAGCTAATCCTTCTGCTACCAAATATTTTCTTGCATGTTCAGAAAGAGGCATATTTATATCGCTTAAATGATCAACGATCTTTCTGTTTACCTCTTCCGGAACCCGTTGATCGAAACAGCGATTTCCTGCTTCCATATGGAAGATTGGGATCTTCCTCTTTTTAGCAGAAATTACGGCCAAACAGGAATTGGTATCGCCATACAGCAAGACCGCATCAGGATTTTCTTTTTCGAGGAGAACATCAGATTTGGTGATAACATTTCCAATGGTTTCAGCAGCATTTTTACCTGCAGCTTCCAAAAAGAAATCTGGCTTCCTCAGTCCCAAATCTTTAAAAAAAACTTCGTTGAGTTCGTAGTCATAATTCTGGCCGGAATGCACTAGTATGTGATTAGTATGACGATCAAGTTCTTTGATGACCTCACTCAATTTTATTATTTCGGGCCTGGTGCCTACTATTGTCATTACTTTTATCATGCTTCTACTTTCAATTCATTCTTAATGAAATCAAGGCTTAAGAGGGCTTCTTTAATTTCTTCAATATTCAGCCTTTTAGTGTTGTGGGAATTATAATCTTCAAAGCTTGAAATGGAACCTTCTCCTTTGTCGAAATATATACCGTAGTTAAGATCCCTGTTGTCAGCGGGAATGCGATAATATCCGGGAAGGTCCTCGGCCTTCAGCATTTCTTCTCTGGTACACAGAGTTTCGTATAATTTTTCTCCATGGCGGGTACCTATGATCTTAACTTCATTTTTTGCCTCAAACAATTCTGTCATTGCCTTGGCAAGATCTTCAATGGTACTGGCGGGGGCTTTATGAACAAATAAGTCACCTTGATTACCATTTTTAAAGGCATAGATCACCAGTTCCACAGCTTCCTCAAGAGACATTAAGAATCGTGTCATGTTTGGATCTGTAACCGTGAGAGCCTTACCTTCCTTTATTTGCTTCGCGAATAAAGGGATTACAGATCCCCTCGACGCCATAACATTACCATATCGAGTTAAACAAATAGTTGTGTCCTCAGGAGATATGTTTCGTGAAGCTGCTATTACGGTTTTCTCCATGAGTGCCTTTGACATTCCCATGGCATTAATCGGATAAGCCGCTTTATCGGTGCTTAAACATATTACCTTTTTTACTTTATTAGCAATTGCAGCTTCTACTACATTTGAGGAACCAATCACATTTGTCTTTGCCGCTTCCAGGGGAAAGAATTCACAGGAAGGTACTTGCTTTAGAGCAGCTGCGTGGAATACATAATCGACGCCTCGCATTGCTCTTTCAACACTTTCATAAGTGCGAACATCTCCAATGTAAAACTTGATTTTATCATTTTTATAGAGGTTTCGCATATCATCCTGTTTCTTTTCATCACGGGAAAAAATTCTAATCTCTTTTAGATCTGAATCAAGAAAACGATCTAATACAGCATTACCGAAGGAACCTGTTCCTCCAGTAATCAACAAGGTTTTATCTTTGAACATCAATATGTTGTTTATAGGTATTAAGTAAAAATGAAAATGTTTCTTTAGAAGTTTTTTTCCAGGAATATTTTTCTATTTCCAATTTATTTTTGTCAATGAATTCCTTTCTTTTTCCCGGGTTTTCAAGAAAATCTATTAATGTTTTGATAATGGAATTAGGATCTTTTGCATCAAAATAGAAGCCTCCATCTTTTAAAAATTCTGGCATGGGTTCTTTATCACTACATGCAATAGCTTTCCCGGAAGCCATTGACTCCAACAAAATATTTGGCATGTTTTCACAAGTGGAGGCAAATAGAATTCCATCTGCACTACAATATTCCTTCTCAATTTCTGCATAGTCTACATGTCCTTTAGAATGAATAAAGGTATGTGTGGGATCTTTTGATGCTATAATTTTATTAAGTTTTTTTCCAGCCGGTTTAAAGATCACCCCCCCCACCAGACTTAATTCTACTGGATAACCTAAAATTCTCAATTCGCCAATTGCTTTAACAACATTCCACTGGTGCTTATATACGTGTATTGTTGAGACATATAAGAACCGAAAAGGTTTTTGAAAACTATATTCTGAAATTTTCTTTTGAACTTCTGGAATCCCTACAAATTTTGGGGACAAACCATGATGAATTACCGCAGTTGGTTTGGTGCTTAATTTTAGCTTATTTGAGATATAATTTTTGGCGTAGTCAGAGATAAAAAGAATTCCGGCAGAATTTTTAAAACAAATCTTTTGTTTTTTGTAATTAAGCCAAAAACGAAGGATCTCTTTTGGTTGTGCTATATCTTTCCATATATGCCTTTCATATAAAAGCATATTTCTTGACATGCCAATCATTGGCTTGAATTTACCAATATAATCACCAGTGATTGAAAACAGAATATCGCATCTGGTCTCAATTTCTTTATCATATCCCGAAATCTGAAATTTAACACGACTGAATAAGTCTTTATTAAAAGCAGGGAATGTTACTTTTTCAAAAAACGGAGAATCTGGCAATTCATTTAATACCGCCGTAGAAGAAAAAATGACGATTTTATAAATCCTATTTGAGAAATAAGCATGATCATAATTTATCAATATTTCTCTAAGATGCGTAACACCTCCGCCTCCTCCGATATTGGAAGCGTCTATTCCAAATCTCATTTAAAATATAATATTTTCTAATGGATAAATAATAGCTTTTTTAATTTTTGGCTTTTCCTTAAATACTTAATGCTTAAGTAAAAAAGAACTAAAACTATCAATAAGATTAAAATGGCTGTAATATCGGCCGGTAAATTCGGGTTTAAAATTGTTAAGCCGCGCTTGACCAGTGCATTTAAAAAAATATGAAAACCAAAAATAAATAAGGAGTTTTTCCCTAAGAATTCAAATTGTTGTGAAGAAATAAATGAAGATGCTTTAATTAAAATTAATATTCCTAAAAAACCTGCCAAATACGAAAGGAAAAGATTGCCAAATTTATGCACCGCAAAATTGAGAAAACCATAATTGCAAGCCAAACTAACTCCAAACAAGATCAAGGGGATTATCCAGAACTTAATGTCATAAAGTAATATTTTTTCCAATGAACCTGTTTTTCTAAATAGAAAATCAAATCCTAGAAAAGGAAGTGCCAAAAGGCTATTTGTTATTCCCCAAGGAATATATATATTAAAAGAAGTAAGTAATACTCCGATGGAAAAAAATAGAGTTATGAATAAAACCTTAATTTTTTTATTCTTGTTTTTTTCAATAAAATAAAATAGAATAAGCAATGTAAAAAGACATGGTAAAAACCATAATGGAGGATTCCAAGATAAATGTCCATTTGATGCATTACCAAATATTATAGAAATGAAAAAATCCTCAACAGTTGAGAAATTTTTGTTATCTGTAATAACTGAGAAAGCACGATGTAAAACAAAAGTTAACAACGCGAATGTTAAGAATGGTTTAACTATGGCTAGATATTTCTTTTTAAAGAAGTTTCTAAAGTTATCTTCTGCTTTGAATAGAAAGCCACTCACAAAAAAGAACACTGGCATATGAACAGAATATATCACTTTAAATAATTCTTCAGTAATTTGCAAATGCCCCAGTATTACTAGACTTATTCCTAAACCTTTTAAATTATCAATAACTGGATTTCTATACATTAATTAGAATATGTAATTATCAAAAATCAAAGTTTATCTTTTCAAATATTTAATTCTTCTAGCCGGATTTCCAGCATATATATAATTAGATTCACTTAGAGATTTATTAACTATACTACCTGCGCCTATAATAATATTATCAGCGATCTCGACACCTGGTAATATTAGGGCATTGGCTCCGATCCATACATTATTCCCTATTTTGATGGAGTTCGAAATATGGGACCTTTTATTGGAGTTATCCAAGGATTGAACAGACAGATTACCGGTTATAATCTTAACTCCATAAGAAAGAGTTACGTTATCCCCCAAATTTATTTTTGCTCCTTCACATGATTGAATGATGACCCCATTATTAAAAACATTATTCATTCCTATTTTTACATTTTCACCTTCATAAATAGTAACATTCTGGTCGCAGCGAAAGCCGGAGCCGTTTTTTTCTAATTGTAGCGAAATAAAAAACTGACTGAATCTTCTTTCTATTGCTCTTACATATCTAAGAAACAACCTAACACCTCTCTTAATCATTCAAAATATCTATTAAAACCTTACCCCAGGTTTGTTCCCACACAAGATTTTCTTTTACATAGTTTCTAGCATTGAGGGCTAATAAATTTCTTTTTTCCTCAGAAAATAAAGAAATTATCTTTGCGACAAGATCTTCTTTGCTTTTTGCATTAAAAAGTAAACCATTAAAATCATTATTAATAACTTCACGATTACAATCATAATCTGGAGCTATTACAGCAGTTTCACTGGCCATATATTCCATTATTTTAATAGGACAGATTATATCTGTAGATCCAGGGAGTATACTAATATCGATTGCAGATAAAATGCCTGGAACTTCTTCTTTTGGAACACCATCTATTAAAACTAAACCATTATTTAAAATACCATAGTTCTGAGCTAATTCACGGCATCTATCATAATCTTTACCATTCCCGACTAACACAAAGTGAACATTATTTTCTTTCTTCAATATCTTATTGGCTGCATGTACGAGTAATTCAGTATTATGATAAAAAGCATAACTCCCTAAATACCCAACAACAATATCAGCATTAGGTACCCCGATTTTTTCCTTGAACCTAATGGCTTGAAGAGGGTCCTTCAGAAATTCGTCTGGATTTACGGCATTTAAAGCAACATAAATTTTATTAGCATCTATTCCTTGTTCTATCAATTGAAGTTTAAGAACATTAGACTCTACCACAATAAAGTTTGCACTTCTTATTTTCTTACGTTCAATGTATAGTGCATACCATTTGAACAAGGAAAATTTATAATCTATTAAATGATCTTTCCATTCTAGAACAAAAGGTATATCCAGTTTCTTAGATAGTCGTAAGCCAGCCCAGTGAAGACGGGATGACCTTTCCCATATAAGATCGTGAGAATAATTATTCTTAATTTTTTTATATAGCTTAAGGTCATGAAGAATATCGCGAATTTCAGATACCGAATGAATAAAAAACTGTAAAAGCTTTTTCTTCCGATATGAAGAATTGAAATGCGACTGATTCCCATAATTATTCTGAGATTCTCTCTTGCCACTAATTAGATCCTTGCCAAAGAATACCTCAACTTTAATATTTAACCGCTTCCATACCGCTATAACCTCGCTAATTTTCCTACCTGGGTTGGAGCTTGAAAAACTCCTTCCACCCACCACGTACAAAACTTTTTTAGCCATTAAAGCAAGCTGTTTATCATTTCTTCAATATTTCTTTTATACAGAATAGGATTAAACTCTTTAAGAACCATATTTCGGCCATTTTCACCAAATGCAATTCTTTTTTGTTTATCTGAAAGGAGAGAAATTATTGAATTTATTAATGGATCAATTTCTTGTGGAGGGATCAAATATCCGTTCTCATTATGTCTTAACCATTCAGGAATACCTCCTACATTACTACCAATACATGGTAATTTACAAGCAAGTGCTTCGGGCCCCACCAACCCAAATTGCTCCTGCCAAATACTAGGCATCAAAAAGACATCACCGCTTAAATAAAATTCTCTTATTTTATCGTGTGGAACAAAGCCTAAAAATTCTACATTTTCCACTAAACCCAAGTTTTTAGTTTGTTGCTTTAGTGTATTTAAAAGTGAACCTCGACCTGCAATTTTTAATAAAACATCAGGAAAAATTTCTTTCACTTTTGATAAAGCAGGGAGTAAGAATTGAACTCCTTTTTGTTCTGCAATTGCTCCAACATAAAGCAAAGTTGGTCTTTCCTTGTGAGTTTTAATAGGCTCATCCAAGAACATTTCATCAATACCTAATGGAATATATTTCGACTTAGTTAAACCTAAACGTTTAGCAGTGTTGAAAATATTTAGAGAAGGACAATGAAATAAATCGATAACATTCAATAAAGAATTCCAATATCTTTTTTGCAATTGCCAATATAGTGCAGTATTAGTAAGTGTTGTACATCCTCTAGTAAAACACTTACTTCCAATCCCCATTTCACAAGCGGCGGAATTTTTTAACCCTCCCCAGGAAGTTGCACAGAATAAATTAGGGCCGTGTAACGTTTGAATCACCGGCAACTCTTTAAGCGCAGGTGAATTATATATGGAAAGTGGAAATTTAGAAACTAAATGAATGTGAACTAATTGAGGCTTTATATAGTTAACCAATTTGGTGAATTCCTTTTCTATTTTTGAACTTAGTAGGAATTTATTCAACTTCTCTTTAATTCCATTTATTGGAATATCTATAATGAAATTATTTTCAGTTGATTTTGAAGAATCACCAAAACCTATACTATATACTTGAAAACCCAATTCTTCAAGAGAACGCTTTTCTAAACCAATTACCGCATCTCCTCCGCCTCCAAATTGAATATGATCATTTACTAAAAGAATTCTTTTATTTAGTGACATTTCTATACTTCCGTTTCTTTTGGATATAGATTGCTGTTTGAATTTGTAGATGCATATACCGAAAAGCAAATAAGAACAATTAAAATTCTAAGAGTATTAAAATTATTGGTTGCAAAACCACGCCAAAATGTATGGCCGGCAAAACCTACAATAATCTCACTGATTAGATAACTTAATGATGCAGCTATAAAAACATACTCAAGACTGGATTTATCTGTTGAAAAACTTCTCAGTCCCTTTTTTAAAATTTTGTAGGCAGTGGTGAGAAAACTAAGGAATAAAAATAATCCGATAACACCCGCTTGTTCAAGAGCAAAAATATAGATATTATGAAATCCATATCCTATTCTAAAATTATTATGTGTGGGAGCGACGTAAAATCCACCTCCAAAAAATGGAACTAAAACACCATTTTCTGTATAAGAATTTAAATCAAATTCCTCAAATATCATAAACCTAGAAAGAATCGAATTAGAGCTATTATTCTCCATATTTTCTAAGCGATCAATTGTTTGAAATTTATTTCCTTCTATTGAAAATAAAATTATTATGGAAATGAATAGAATTATTACTCCAGCGTAATATGCTTTAAAACGTAAAATAAGGTAAATTAAGAGAGTAATTACTAATAAGCCCAAACCTGTTCTAGAACCTGTAAATAATAATGGCCACGCAGTTAGTGCGGAAACCCCATAGACTATTTTACTTTTTGCGCCTTTTAATGTGGATGCATAACCAAAAATTAGAATAAAAACCAATGGTAAGTAGGTAGCTATTTGAAAATACGTATTCCCAAAAGGCCCCCAAATTACACCCTCTGGTTTAATTATATATTTACCTGGAGCAAATTCTACCTCTCCTGCCACTCCATAAAAATATTCATAGTAAGAATAGGCAAAAACAAAAAGTCCAGACCATAAAAATATTTTAAAAATGTTTTCAAGAGAATTAATTTCGGAAATAACCCTAGCAGCAATAAATAGAACAAATAGTTCCTGCAAATAAGACCCATAGTAATATACCGTAAAACCATTAATCTCTAAAGGAAAGGTATAAATTAAAATGGATAGGGTTGAGCAAATACCAAACCAAATTATTATTTGCTTATACTTTTCATAAATCAAATTATTTAATTCCAATTTTTTCGTAAATGGGATTAGAAAGATTGCCAGAACACTCGCAATATCAAAAAGTCTCGGATTTAATCTATCAATACTTGATAATATTATTATCGGCTTTTCATAAGCAAAGGATGCAATTAGAAATATAAGCCAGTAAAAAAGCAATTGCTTTCTTTTTACTATCATTCTTAACGAATCACATTAATCAATCTGTCCACTATCCTTCTTGCTGCATTGCCATCCCATAATTCTGGAATTCCTCCTTTTTTCCAGTCACCTTTATCCAATTTTAATATAGTGGGAGCAATTGCGTCTGGATTGGTTCCTATCAATTCATTGGTGCCTATTTTTACAGTTTCAGGACGTTCTGTATTATCTCTTAGAGTAATACAAGGTATCCCCATCACCGTAGTTTCTTCTGTAATCCCCCCTGAATCAGTAATTACAGCTTTAGAATTTTCAACTAGATAATTAAATTCTAAATATCCCATAGGATCCACAATTTTCAAATTAGGTGCTTTAATCCCCAATTCATCAAATAATTTAGCCGTGCGGGGATGCATCGGAAAAATAATAGGCTGATTATTTGCATTATCTATTATTTCCTGCATAAGTGATTTGAAGTTTTCAACTAAATCCACATTTGCTGGGCGATGTAAAGTAAGTACGAAATAAGCTCCTTTTTTCAATTCTAATTCACTAAAAAAAGAGGGGCGTTTAAAATTTCCTCTGTTTTTTAATAAAGTGTCGATCATTACATTTCCAACAAAGAAAATTTTATTTGGAGGAACTCCACTTTTTTCTAGGTTTTCACCCGCCCACAAACTCGTTGTAAAAAAATAGTCGGCAAGTGCATCGGTCACCATTCTATTTATCTCCTCTGGCATACTAAGATCAAAAGATCGAATTCCTGCCTCGATATGTGCAACCTTAGTATTTAATTTTTTAGCAACAATACTGCATGCCATCGTACTATTTACATCACCTACTACAACCAACAAATCCGTAGGGTTTGCAAGCAAATCTTTTTCGAAAGCAACCATTATCGCCGCAGTTTGCTCTGCCTGTGTACCACCACCGCAATTCAAATTAACATCTGGATTTGGTATTCTAAGCTCTTCGAAAAAAGTCTCACTCATCCTATGGTCATAATGCTGGCCGGTATGAACTAATCGATATTGAATATTTTCACCATTATTATTTGCTTCATTTATAGCATGGATGATTGGAGCTATTTTCATGAAATTAGGACGAGCCCCAGCAATTAAAGTTAGATGCATGAATTATCTATATGAGATTCATAAGTTATTTTCAATTTTTTCTGTAGTGTATTGTATGAATAGTTGTCCAATACAAAATTTCTTAAGGCAAACCTACTAGGTAAGTTTCTTTTAGAAACAGTTTTAATACATTTAGCAAGCGCTTGTGGTGTGTTATTATAAACAGTAGCGACATCTGGAGAAACCAAAGTTTCTGGAGCATTAATTTTACTTGTTATAACATAACATCCACATGCCATAGCTTCTAACATAGATACGTTTGCAGTTTCTACTCTACTCGAAACTATATAAATATCATTTTGAGAATAAATTCTCTTAAGCTGTTCTTGTGGAACAGGTTCTAAAAGTTCAATTCGATCCTCAGGTAGTTCTTTTAAAAGGCTCTTCCAAAATTTCTTGTCTTTAGCGGCTGGCTTTCCAATTATGATTAACCTCCATTTAAGATCTGAGGGAAGAAAGGCAAATGCTTTTAACAAAATATCCGTTCCCTTTATTAATCCAATATTTCCAGTAGTAACAAAATTTATGGTTTTATTATTGACCGAATATTCATCAGGATAAAACAATTCCGTATTGATAGGGTTTGGCAGAACCCCAGTTACCTCAAGAGAAGTTTTATTCTCTATATTATATTTGAATCCAGGACTGACAGTATAAAAACCGGAAATATTCTTTTGCATTTCTTTGTAAAAACTACCAAGCCTCCAAAAATATTTATTGTCAGAAAAAAAACCGGAATAATGTTCTGAAACAATTACCGGGATTGAATGTTGGCTTCCTAAATAAGCAGCGCCATATCCTGCCGGCATAGAGACATGAGCATGGATGAGATCTGGTTTTCCATGAACCCTTACGGCAAATTGGTAAAGCTTTTCTAATTTTGCATTATACTTCTTAAGACTTTTCTTATAGGTAATGAAATTACGTTGGAATCTCTTTTTGGGTCCCCCAGAAGTTATGTAATAATGATTTTCATTCAATTCAATTATTTCATCGCTGGTTTGATTTGTTTCCTGATCCACCTGGAGTATTATAACTTCCTGAGCAACAGATTTAGCAAGTTGGATATGTGGTTTTATCCAATTACACCAATTTGGTTTGTCTGGGGTAGGGTGCCAAGAAGGGATCAGAAAAAGTTTCATTTAAAATAATTTCTTAACTAAAGATTTTAATTGAACCTTCAATTTTTTATCAATAAAGAATAAAAAAGTCCAAAATGTGATAAAAATTAGGATTGATATAATAACTCTTAAAATTATGTCATCAATTTCAAACCTTAAAAAAGCAAGAAATATCGCGCCTAAAATCAAAGTATTAATGATAGGTTTTTTTATAGCCTTGAAAAAATCACTTATTTTTACAGGTGTGTACTTAATAACAAACATGAAATTTGGTAATACTATGACCCACATATATATGGCGTAAGCGATAGTTAATCCTTTTACTTCCCAGTTTATTCCTATTAAAAATGTTAATAGGAGTAAGATGGAATTAATCCATCCCCATTTCACTATTCTTTTGGTCTGGTTCAAGGAGGTGAGAATCCAGCCAGTTGTGCTTAACATGGGCTGCCAAAATGCTGCAAAACAAAGGATTTGATATAGTTCAATAGCGGGAACCCATTTTTCACCCAAAACAATTAAAACTACATCCCTTCCTAATATTCCTAATGTGGTTATTAGAGGTAATGTTAAATAGGCAATAAGCATTAATGAATTTGAATAATGTTTTCGAAAATCATTCGGATTCTTTTGGAGCCTACTTAATGTTGGAACCATTACGCTGGTTAAAGGAGCAATTAATTGTCCAATTGGTAACATCATTAATGAGTAGGCTCTACTATAAAAACCGAGACTAGATGCACCTACGAATTTTCCAATAATAATATTGTCTCCTGTTCTTGCGAAGTAATTAATGACACCGTAAACGGTCATATTTTTCCCAAAATTTAATAAGTCTCCTGTGTTCGATTTTTTTTTATAAAATTTAGGCTTCCATGGCAGGACAATAAGTACTCCAATTAAATAAAAGAAGCTTATGATAATAGGTAAGAGTACTAAAGGCCAATAATTTTTCAATTTATATGCTATCAAAATTGAAATTACCGATCCTATCAATTTTGCAGAGACATCTATAATAGCTAATGAAAAAAAATCCATTTTGCGTCTAAGAAGGGCTTGATGTTGGATAGTCAGTGCTCCAATAAATAATCCAATTGATGAAAAAATAAGTATAAACTTAATTTCTGGCTCCATAAAAAACTCAGCAACCAATGGAGATATAGCAACTACTAAGCATGCTAAGCCTATTCCTATTAAAATATTTATCCAGAATAAATTTGAAATTTGCTGTTCGTTAATTTCCTCTTTTTGTACAGTTGCCATAGATAGGCCTAGATCTTTAAAAATCATTATAAAACCTGTAACACTTCCTGCCATTGCAACAATTCCAAAACCTGAAGGAGGAATAATCCTGGCCATAATACTTAGAGTTCCTATTTGGATTAAAAAATTAAGTATTTGAGCAAGAATATTAATAGCTCCTCCTTTCAATGAAATTTTTGAAAGTGAACTGGTTTTAAACTCTTTATTTAAGAGTAGATTTAAATCTTTCATTAATTGGAAATGAAAATTGACCTAATTGGTTCCAATAAAAAGCTAGTGTAAACGGTTATTATAAAAAAAGATAAAATGACCTTTAAGAGGTCAAGGGAAATATTTCTTTCGTCCGTTGAGATATTATTACCAATTAGATTTTTTGGGAGTGAAATTTTTATTATACCAGATCGATGCCTCTTTTAAGCCTTTTTTTAAATCAACATGTGGACAATATCCAAGAAAGGACATTGCCTTATCAATTGAAGCTAAAGAATGCGGTATATCTCCCGCGCGATTTGGTCCGTGTTTTATCTCTACTTGAGCTACTCCCTGGTCAAAATCTGACAAATACATCTTAAGTAATTGAGCTAACTCAAGTAAATTAGTTCTACTCCCTACAGCTGTATTATAGACTTGATTTAGAGCATTTTCATTTTCGGTGGTAATAGCTAGCAAATTCATCTGCACCACATTTTCTACATAAGTAAAGTCCCTGGAATAGGTGCCATCACCGTTGATAACCGGGCTTTCATGATTCATTAACTGGATTGCGAATTTTGGGATCACTGCCGCATAAGCTCCGTTTGGATCTTGTTTTCTTCCAAACACATTAAAATATCGTAAGCCTATTGAATCTAATCCATATGTTTTATTAAAAATATCTGCGTACAATTCATTTACATATTTTGTAATGGCGTAAGGAGAGAGAGGTTTTCCTATTTCATCTTCCACTTTTGGAAGTTTTTCTGAGTCTCCATAGGTAGAGGAACTGGCTGCGTAAATAAAACGTTTAACACCTGCATCTCTTGCCGCTACAAGCATGTTTAAAAAACCTGATACATTCACCTCATTACTGGTGATGGGGTCATTGATGGAACGTGGAACAGAACCAAGTGCTGCTTCATGTAGGATGTACTCTACACCCAGGCAGGATTTGTGACAGGTTTCCAGATTCCTAATGTCACCCTCCAAAAGAGTGAAGTTGGGGCTATTAAGAAACTCCTCTATATTTTCTCTTTTTCCCGTAGCGAAATTATCCAGACAGATAACCTCAGCATTCAGGTTGAGTAAAGCCTCGCAGAGATTAGATCCAATAAACCCAGCACCACCTGTAACAAGTATTTTTTTACCTGCTAATTTCTTGAATTGTTCTTGCATTATAACTTCCCGTTTACTTCAGCTAAAATTCCTTTTACGTCATAAACCACTGCATTTTGACTCCTTAAAGGGTTGAGGTCCATTTGAAGGAATTCTTTATGTGCAACGGTCAAAACCATTGCGTCAAATTTTTGATCAGGTAAGGAAGTAATTGTGCTTAATCCATATTCATGTTTCACCTCCTCAGGATTGGCAAGAGGATCATATATAGTGACCTTAGTCTCGTACTGTTGCAATTCTCTCACTACATCAACTACCTTTGTATTTCGAACATCGGGACAATTTTCTTTAAAGGTGATTCCCAGTACCAGGACATTCGCGCCTTTTACCTTGATATCATTTTGGAGCATTAGTTTAATAACTTCGGAAGCTACATATTGACCCATGGAGTCGTTCATGCGTCTTCCGGCCAGAATGATTTCGGGATGGTATCCGAGCTCCTGAGCCTTCTGTGCCAGGTAGTATGGGTCCACGCCTATACAATGTCCGCCAACCAGTCCTGGTCTGAATGGTAAAAAGTTCCATTTAGTACCAGCAGCCTCCAGAACATCGTTGGTGTCGATGTCCATCTTGTTAAAGATCTTCGCCAGCTCATTTACAAAAGCGATGTTGATGTCGCGCTGAGAATTTTCGATCACCTTGGCGGCTTCGGCTACCTTAATGGTTGGGGCAAGGTGAGTACCGGCGGTGATCACGCTTTTATAAAGGTGATCTACTTTTTTTCCAATGTCAGGGGTGGAGCCGGAGGTCACTTTCAAGATTTTTTCTACCGTGTGCTCTTTGTCTCCCGGGTTTATTCTTTCAGGAGAATATCCCACAAAGAAGTCCTCATTAAACTTTAGGTTGCTGAATTCTTCCAAAACAGGAACACACTCTTCTTCAGTTGCACCGGGATATACTGTAGATTCATAGACCACAATATCTCCTTTCTTCAAAACTTTCCCAACACTCTCGCTGGCTTTGTATAGCGGAGTAAGATCAGGTCGGTTGTTCTTGTCAACCGGAGTTGGAACTGTGATGATGTAATAGTTGCAGTCCTGGATGTCACCCAGGTCGCGGGAAATGTAGAGGCCTGTTGTGGGTTGTGAGTTGTCAGTTGTCGGTTTTGCCTCCTGGGAGTTACCATTCAATCGTAGTGGCTTTTCCCAGTGTCCGGCAATAGCCAGTTCTTCCACCTCCTTAGGCATTTCAATTGGCAGCGGATATTTCTTTAGTAATACCTGCTGCAGAACTTCGTCTTCCACCTCAAGAGTGGAGTCGTGTCCTTTTTGAAGTTCTTCTACCCGTTTGGCATTGATGTCAAAACCTATTACGGGATATTTAGTAGCGAATAGTCGGGCCAGGGGTAGGCCTACGTAGCCAAGGCCTATTACTACTATTTTAGGAGATTCTGTGTTCATGGTACAAGATTAGCTGTCGGGAATTTTCAAATCAAAAGAATCCCGAAGATGTTTATTCTAAAAGTTTGGTGATTTTTTCCGGAAATTCCGGCTCCCTACACCTCCGGTAAGGAGGACGTGAAGTATGTTGGGCATTCTAATTTATTTTTCCTGCTTGAGTGTAGGGATGCTCTTACAGGGGGATTGGTCAATTTGGGGTTGGTGATTGGGGATTGGTTAATTTGGGATTGGAAATTTGTTTCTTACTAAAAACTATTCCGTTCGCCATTTGCCATTCTCCAATCCCCACCCACCTGTGGTGGGCCCTCCTTTGCCAAAAGCTTCAGAGGACAGGCACGGCTTCGCCGTTCTGAGTCCCAGTTACTTGCGGAAACTCAGTCGATAAAAAGATAAAAATGTCCGGTAAACGGCTGATTTTCATCTTGCGAGCTGCAAATATATTCTTAAGAATTACGCTTTAGCAAGTTTTAAGTGTTAAAATCCTTAAGTTTTTATTAACAGCATTTTGTTTATCGCAAGAAAACGATTGAGAAGAGCAATAATTTTTACGGAAAACCGTAAAATCCTATCTTTTTGTAAGAATAATTCACTAATGAACTGTTAATAATATTTTGTAAATGAGGGGATTGGGATTTTTTCCTACAAGAATGTTTAATTGGGGAATGGTTAATCGGGGAATGGTTAATTGGAGAATGGGGACTGGGAATTTGGTGATTGTAAATATCAGATTAAAATTCTTTTTTTTTGCCACGAATGCACGAATGTTTCTCTTTCAGGTTGCAGGTTGCCTGTTGCGGGTTCCAGTTGGGGGTTGCAGATTTCCAATCGTGAGTTGTCAGTTGCTTGTCCGCCGAAGCTTTAGCGTAGGTGGGTCGGTTGTGAGTTGTCAGTTCTGAGTTAGCGGTTCTCGGTTTTCAGTTCTCAGTTGTGAGTTGTCGGTCCTCAGTTTCTGGTTGTGAGTTGTCAGTTTGAGAAGTGTGCTGGCCTAATTAGAGGGACCGTTTTTATAAGTTGGTACGGCAAACGAGTTAACGGAAAAAAGCATACAGAGATTACCGGAATTCTCCGCCTCCCTTTAGGGCCGGGGTAAAGCGGAGAGTTGTGGATTGCAGGTTGCAGGTTTCCAGTTCTCTTTTAATTTTTAAATCTTAAATCTTAAATCTTAAATCTTAAATCTTAAATCTTAAATCTTGAATCTTGAATCGTGGATCTTGAATTTTGAATCTTGGATCCGGAATTTTTCTTCCCCTTTAGGTGTGCCGGGGTGGAAGGAAAACATCAATGGACAATTAACAATAAGCCCATGAGATCTCTGTCGGGATGACAATAGAGTTAACAGCTAACGGCTAATAGTTAAGGGCTTTTCCAAGAATATCACTTCATCACAAGGTCACTACTTCAACAGAGATCCCTCGTCAGCTTATGCCACTACCGTTGCACAAGCTTCTGTCGGGATGACAATAGAGCCAACAGCTAACGGTCAATCCTCCTTCGCATGGCTTCGGTGGACAGGCAGCTCACGGCTTTTTCCAGAAATATAACTTCATCACAAGGTCACATGATCACAACATTACAAGGTCTCAACTTAGAGATTCCTCCTTCGTCGGAATGACAACAGAGCCAACGGCTAACAGCTAACGGCTAAAAGCCATAAAAAATGAACATTCTATATAATTAAGAAATAGCTTCTGAAGTCCGCACATTGACCACCATTCCCAGGCTTTGAAGAACAAGTTTTAATCTTTTTTTTCCCACTTTCTGAACAACTGCCTGCTGCCCCTTAAAGCTTCCGCCTGCAACAGTGATCTTGTCGCCGGGAGTAAGGTCACTCACATCGACTTCCTCCACCCGGTCATCTTCGAGCCACTTTTGAATGGTCTCTATTTCAGCGTCGCGAATAATGGCAGGTTTGCCTAACCAGAAGATATACTGTACAACTCCGGGAACGTCGAAGACTTTTCCGCGGTCCTTTTCATTAAGCTTCACAAAAACATAGGATTTAAAAAGGGGAGTGGTCACCTTTTTCTTGCGGTCGCTCCATTGGCGCACTTCGGTGGCCACCGGGCAATAGGTCTGAATGTCGAGCTCTTCAAGCCTACTCGCTACCTTTCGCTCCCAACGCGGTTTTGTGTACAGGGCATACCAGTTCATTGCTTCTTTTTCCAATCTTGTCTCGGGTAGGGTGTGCACGAAGAGTGCCGAGCTGTGAACTGCAAAATTAAGCTTTTGGTAGGAGGTTTGAAAATACTTTTCTGTAGTCTTTATAATTGAGACCAAATCTTAGATTAAAACTCTATTTTTTGTCACGGACCCGCCTGCCGGACGGGCAGGTGCACGAATGTTTCTTTTTCACGTTGCGGGCCTGCCCGCCGCACGAAAAACATTGTGGTTTACGTCTTTGCGAGTCCGCCTAAGCGGACGAAGCAATCTGTTGTAGTTGAAGATGAATCTGTGGCTGAGTTAGAGCTGTCATCCATAATTTTGAATCCGTTTTCCAAGTTTCACACAAAGAACACAAAGGTTAAAATTAAGCTCATAAAGAGTATTAGATTGCGAGCAGGAATGTTTCAATTCATAAAGTCAATTCCCAAGAGATAGATTGCTTCAGTCGTCCCAAAGCTTCGGGACTCCCCTGCCGGCCGGCAGGCGGGTTCGCAATGACGTAAAGAAGCAACTCACCTCGCCTGGCTTCGATGAGCAGGCGGCCAATAGCTGATAGCCCAAAAGCTTTTCAACATACGCATCCTTCATATCAGGATCACTTCGTCACTACGTCACAGTTGTTGAATCTTGAATCTTGATTTTTGAACCCGGAATTTTTCTTCCCCTTTAGGGGCAGGGGCTGAACGGAAACACAATGAACAATAAACAAAGATCAATGATCAATGATCAATTATCAATGCACAACCTTAGTAGCCAATGGCTAATAGCTAAAGGCTAACAGCCAAAAGCTAACAATTAACAGCTTCACATGATCATCACAGGTTCACTGCAAAGAGATCCCTCGCCAGCTTATGCCACTACTGTTGCACAAGCTTCTGTCGGGATGACAACAAAGCCAATGGCTAACGGCTAACTGCCAACAGCTTTACACCATCACTCCGTCACTCCGTCACTCTGTCCTCCATCACAACATTGATCCCGGTAAAGAACAACTCAAAACTCCCATTCTTGTTCTTGTGGGTCTTGGCGATCTTGAGTCCGTTGAAGTCTTCGTAGTTTTCCCAGCTGGCCGGAAACGGGTTTTCCCTGCTGCCACCTGATAAATAAATCCATTCCCTGATCATTAGATCCTCTCCAAAATAGATCTCATACATATCGCCCGGGGTATAACCGGCTCCTTCCGGATACTTCACGGTCACCATCTGCATTTCATTCCCACTGATAGGCGCGGTTGCCTTTTCGGAATATTCATACTCCATGTCATCCCATGCGAGGTGAAACGGAAATAACAACCAGTATTGATCATTGATGAACCGCTGATCTACCCATTCGTGGCGGTCTGCTTCAGACTTATGATCGTAGGTTATAGTACTATCCGGAGTGGTCAAGGTCACCATGTTCGTTTTAGGTTCCCAGGTCCATTGCCGGGAAGTTCGGAGCGTATCATTGGCTTTGACGTTAAAGGTGTATTGTAGTTCTTTTACCCGATCAAATACCTCAAGGCCATTGGCCTTTGCTATTTGATGGGTGATGGGGATTTCTTTTTCAGGTTCGTTTTTGCATCCGAGTAAGGAGGTAGCCAGAGCGAGCAGGAGAAGTATTTTTTTCATTTTGGTTGGTTTGAGCAATGAATTTAATCTTTTTTCGGGAAATGGAGTAGTGTGATGATATGATACTGTGAGGAAGTGATCTTGTTAAAGGATTCCTTCCCATCAGGGGAACAAGGGAGGACGGTTGCATGTTGCCTGTTGCACGCTGCCCTCCAAAAACATTAAGGTTTACGTCTTTGCGAGTCCGCTTTAGCGGACGAAGCAATCTGTTGTGGTTAGTGGTGATCTGTAGCTAAGTTAAAGCTGCTCCTGGATTTTGGTTCTGTATCCCAGATTTCACACAAAGATCACTAAGAAAAAAGTTAAGCGCACAAAGAGTCTTGCCATGCGAGCAGGGTATTTCTTTTTATAAGGGTATTCAGAATCTTCTTGATAAGCTTTTTCGGCTCCTTTTAGGGCTGGGGTAAAACGAAAAAGCTCCCAGCGGCAGGCGAATCTGTGATTGGTTAGAGCTGCTCTTCAATTTTAGATATATATCCAAGATTTCACACAAAGAAAACTAAGAAATAAATTAAGCTCACAAAGAGTCTTTAGGTTGCGAGCAGGAGTTAATTTGGTTCTATTTCTTTTGATAAAGTCAATTCCCAAGAGATAGATTGCTTCAGTCATCCCGAAACCTAGGACTCCCCTGCCGGCCGGCAGGCGGGTTCGCAATGACGTGATCAAGCCAACTGCTAACAGCCAACAGCTAATGGCTAACAGCTTTTTTTCCAACTTCTCAACTCGTACTTCAAATCGCTTTCACGCTCATTCCACCATCGGCTACTATGTTTTGTCCGGTGATGTAAGAGGATTTGTCCATGGCCAAAAAGGCAATAATGGAAGCCATTTCTTCAGCTTTGGCCACCCGCTTCAACGGAGTCATATTCAGGATGGATTTTAAGCGATCTTCCTGTTCCAAAACACTTTGAGTTAGTGGGGTGTGAGTGTACCAGGGGGAGACGGCGTTAACCCGAATCTTATCTGCTGCCCATTCCACGGCCAGGCTGCGGGTCTGTTGCAGGAGGCCGGCTTTGGACATGGCGTACGGAGTGCCGGAACCCACATCCTGAGTGGCGGCCGCAGAGGAAACATTGATGATCTTTGCATTGCCCGAGGCTTTAAGTAAAAGGTGTAATTCTCTAGAAAGGGCGAAGGGGGAGACGAGGTTGATCTCCAGTACCTTCCGGAATTCTTCTTCAGAATATTCATGGGCTCTTTTCCGGATATTGATCCCCGCATTGTTCACCAGAATGTTCAATGAACCCCAGGTGTTCTCTACATATTCCATGACCTTCTGCCGGTCTTCAGGTTTGGTGACATCAGCTACCATGCCTTTTACCTTGTACCCCTTTGCGAGCAACTCATCCTGAAATTTGATGATATCTTCCGCTTTTCGGGCGGTAAAAAGGACCTCTGCCCCCAATTTCAGGAATTCCAATACACTGGCCCTTCCTATTCCTTTTGACCCTCCGGTGATAACGGCCTTCTGGCCTTCAAGATTCCACATGTACTATTTTTTTAATTCTGAAACGCCAAAACATACGAATGGCTGTTACTGATCCTAACAAAGGTAAAGATTACAAACCATCCTAAATATAGGTAGATCAGGTTTTACCATAAGATCAATAAACAGCCATTTTTCATTATCTGCTATAAGCTTCTTCCGGTAAGCAGTTTATAAATGATCAGGATCACTGCGATTACAATCAGGATGTGGATAATGCTACCCAGGTCGGGGAAGGCAAAGTACCCGATCAACCATCCAATGATCAGTAAAACGATAATAAGCCATACCAAGTCTCTCATAATTTAGGATTTGTGCAGTTATTCACTGCTGGTTAGAGTTTATATGTTGAAGTCAATTTTATGTGACGGTAAGTGTTAGATTATCAATTTTTTAACCTGGTTTCATCAAACTATCTAATAAATGTACAAAAGCTTTTGAATTTCACCTGCTGCTTTAACGGAGGTTTAACCAGAACAATGATCAATGAGCAATTAACAATGAACAATTATCAATTATCAAGAAACGGAGGTGAGAGGTCAGAGGATAGGGGGAGTCACATAAATGAGGGCTTTAAATTAACTAGCAAACTTCTAAAAAAGGTCAATTCTATTTAGGACTCCACAACACAACCGACAACTCATAACTGCCAACGGCTAACCCTCCTTCGCTAAAGCTTCGGCGGGCAGGTAGCCAACAGCCAATAACTCCATCACTCCATCACTCCATCACTCCGTCACACCATCACTGTTTCACCGCTTCACAATTAAAATTCGTATTTTCGCTGCCAAGAATTTTTAAATGCAGCATTCCAAAAATATTGCTATTGTAGGTTCCGGACTGGTAGGGTCGCTTCTGGCGCTTCACCTTAAGAAAGTCGGACATACTATTACCGTCTTTGACCGTCGTCCCGATGTGCGCCTGGTGGAATTTTCAGGTCGGTCCATAAATCTTGCTATGTCTAACCGCGGGTGGAAAGCCCTGCGGGAGGCCGGAGTGGAGGAGGAGATCCGGAAGCTGGCCATTCCCCTGTATCAAAGGGCTATGCACGTGGACAACGACCCGGTCTACTTTCAGAAATACGGAAAGGAAGGTGAAGCCATTTATTCTATTTCCCGCGGAGTGTTGAGCAGGAAGATGATCGACCTGGCGGAAGCTGCCGGGGTAGAATTCCGTTTCGAGGAAAAAGTATGGGATGTTGATCTTTCCGAAGCCAAATTATACACTGGAGAGAGTGAGAAAGGGGAGTGGAAGGAGTATGATTTTGACCTGATCTTTGGTGCCGACGGAGCTTTTTCCCGCGTGCGACACAAGATGCAACGGCAGAGCAGGTTCAATTATTCCCAGGATTTTATTGATGTGGGCTATAAGGAATTGCGTATCCCGCCTAATGAAGATGGTTCTTACCGTCTCGATAAAAATTCGTTCCACATCTGGCCACGCGGCAATTTTATGTTAATCGCGATGCCTAACCTGGACGCCAGCTTTACCTGTACGCTGTTCATGCCTTTTGAAGGAGAGATCTCTTTTGAGGCGATCAATTCCGGAGAAAAAGCAGATAATTTTTTCAGTGAACATTTTCCCGATATCAAGGACGAGATCTCCAATCTCACCCGCGATTTCATGAAGAATCCCACCAGTGCCCTGCTTACCGTAAAATGTTATCCGTGGACCTATTATGATAAGATTGCTCTTGTTGGAGACGCCGCACACGCTATAGTTCCGTTCTACGGACAGGGTATGAACGCGGGGTTTGAAGATATTTCTTTCCTGAGTGAGCTGCATCAAAAGTATGGCGATGACTGGGAAAGCATTTTCAGGATCTATCAGGAAGAGCGCAAACCCAATGCGGATGCTATTGCTGAACTCAGTTACCGGAATTTTCTGGAGATGAGCAGCAAGACCGCAGATCCTGATTTCCTGCTGCGGAAGAAGATCGAAAAGCACTTTGCCACCCGACATCCTGAAAAATGGACTCCGGTGTATTCGCGAGTCACTTTTTCTGAAAATCCTTATTCCGAAGCCTTACAGGAAGGCGACCGGCAGGCGCGTATCATGGATGAGATCATGCAGCTTCCCGGTATTTCTGAAAAATGGGACTCTAAGGAAGTGGAAGATCGCATCCTGGAGCTGTTGAAAGGGAAGTAAAGTTGCCGGTTGCAAGTTGCCGGTTGCCGGTTGCGAGTTATGAGTTGTCGGTTGCTTGCCCGCCGAAGCTTTAGCGTAGGTGGGTCGGTTGTGAGTTGTCTGTTTTCAGTTCTCTTTCAAACCTTCAATCTTAAATCTTGAACTCGGAATTTTCCTTCCCCTTTAGGGGCGGGGGCTGAACGGGAATTGTTGAAGGTTGCCTGTTGCGGGTTGCGAGTTTCCTGTTTTCAGTTCTCTGTTGTCAGGCTGAGCCGCCGCAGATTCTGCGGCGAATAGTCGAAGCCTTTCTGAATCGCTAATACTGAACCCTGCCTTCTTCTCGATACTGTTTCCTTCGCTATCGCTCATGAAACACTCGAAGTGACGGCATAATAGCCAAAAGCCAAAGGCCAAGAGCCAAAAGCTTTTTCCATCACAGGGTCACTTCGTCACAACATCACTACTTTCAAAGAGATTCCTCCTTCGTCGGAATGACAATAGAGCCAAAAGCTAACAGCTAATAGCTTTTTCATTAATCCTCCTCCCCAAAATCCGGGTCGGGATGGAGTTGTAAGCTCTCGTATACAGATTCTACGCTCTGTTTGTCCTCTACGAGGATAACAAGAGTGTCATCAGCCTCGATCTGAGTGGTGCCGTTAGGGGTGAGGAATTTTCCGTTTCGGGAGATCATCGCAATGATGGCTTTCCGCGGAAAGTGTAAGTCTACAATACGTTTTCCCACCGAGAAATTATCCGGAGGAATAGTGATCTCACGAATAAGCGATTTTGTACCGTCGTTCAAAAACGCGTCAACAGGAGAGACCTTTTTTACCTTTTTTGGAAGGGCTACATGAAGCCATTTCGCCACCACCGATAAAGTTGTTCCCTGTACAATTACAGATGTCAGTGAAACAAAGAAGACAATATTGAAGATCATATGTGCCTTTTCAATTCCGGCGAGCAGGGGATAGGTAGCAAAAACAATCGGCACTGCACCCCGTAGTCCTACCCAAGACAAATACCAGCGCCTGCGGGTCTTCATCTTGAACGGGGAAAGACTGAGCCATACCGCCAGCGGCCTTGCGACCAAAATAAGGAATCCTGAGACCAATACGCCAAGACCGAGAATGGGTACAATATCACTCGGAAAGACGAGCAGTCCCAACGTAAGGAACAGCACGATCTGCATCAGCCAGGCGAGTCCGTCATAGAAACGGATAATGGTTTTTTTGTGAATGAGGTCACGGTTCCCAAGATATACTCCGCTGAGGTAGACCGCCAAAAAGCCATTTCCGCCAAGCCTGTCTGTAGCTGAGAAGGTTACGAACATAAGAGCGATCGCCAGTACCGGATATAATCCTTCAAAGTCGAGGGTGATTCGGTTTATGATAATTTTGCTAAGCTTTCCGAAGAGAAAACCGAGTGCTGCACCTATCAGGATCTGCTGCAGGAACAACGGCAAAATAGAAATGAGCTCCTTATCCTGGTTCACCACCAGCCCCAGAAAAGCAATAGTGAGAAAATAGGCCATAGGATCATTACTACCACTTTCCAATTCAAGCGTAGGCCGAATATTAGCTTTTAAAGCTAGGTTCTTGGAACGCAAAATAGAGAAGACCGCGGCAGCATCTGTAGAGGAAACGATGGACCCCAGCAACAGGCCTTCGTAAAAAGTAAAATCTGTGATCGCCCACACGAAAGTACCAACGGCCAAAGCGGTAAAAAGCACTCCGAGGGTGGAAAGGGAGATCCCATGCCAGAGGACGGGTTTGATGCTACGCCAGTTAGTGTCGAGCCCTCCCGAGAAGAGGATAAAGTTCAACGAAACGATCCCGATGAACTGTGCCAGCTGCGGATCGTCAAAATGGATTCCTCCAATTCCTTCAGAGCCTGCCAACATCCCCACAGACAGGAAAAGGATAAGGGTGGGAACCCCGAATTTATAGGAAGTTTTTCCCGCCAGAATACTGATCAGCAATAAAAGCGACCCGATCAATAATACATTTTCGGTGGTAATGTCCATACGGCAAAGAAAGCAAACTTTGTATAAAATGTCCTGTTAGTGGCTGCTTTCCTTTAACAAGTGCGGAAATTTTTTCTTGAACTTCTCTATACGCGGAATGGAAACATTGCGGATGTATGGATCATTCGGGTGCAGGCGTTCGTAATCCTGATGATAGTCTTCTGCTTTCCAGAACTTCTGAAACGGCAATACTTCAACTGAAATTGCTTTTTCGTACTGGTTAGCCAGTTCCTTTATCTTCTGCTCAATGACCTGTTCCTGTTCCCGGTTCTGGAAAAGGATAATGGAGCGATACTGCGATCCCATGTCGGGACCCTGTCCGTTCTTCTGGGTAGGGTCCATAGAACCAAAGTACACGTCTACCAGGGTGGCGTAATCGATGACCTCCGGATCATAGATCACTTCTACTGCTTCAGCATGTCCCGTTCTTCCGGTATTGCTTTCTTCGTAGGTGGGATTTTTGGTATGTCCTCCCGAATATCCCGAAACGGCTTCTTTAACTCCTTTCACGCTTTCAAAAACGGCTTCTACACACCAGAAACAACCGCTCGCAAAATATGCTCTTTTAAGTCCGTCCTGCGCCGGAACCTCTACGGGATCGGCATCAGCCAGATCGGGCCGGATCTCGTTTTTTTCCGAATTATTTCCGCAACCGGTAGTGAAAGTAAATAATATGGATAGGGCAACTAGTAGTTTCATTCTTCGTCTCTTTTATAGGTTCCTTCAAGTGTTTTCTTTCCTAAAATGGCATAATCAGTGGCAATTTCTCCGCCGGAAGCAAATCCTTTCCAATCCAGTTTAGCACTACCATCTTCATGAAATTCTAGGGAAGCCACCGGGGTGTCCCTGTCAAAATCTGCCCACGGCATTTTTTTCTCACGATCATCATCACGGGACACATCTACAAAATAAATATTAGCTGTATTGTCACCTGTTCTTTGGACGCGGGCTGTGATAAACATGCGGTCCTTCTCGATACACCATTCCGTTGGCTTGTCAAAATCGATCTCAATACAGTTACAATTGCAATCTGCAGCGGGCTTGTCTTTCACCAGTTTGCGGTATCGGCCTTTTAAGACCGCCACGGGCGCTTCGGGTTCTACCTCTGTCTGTACGGCCTCTCTTTCCTTCTGAATATTTTCGGGAGGAACATTTTCTGATGTTTCAACTTCCTGCCGGTCCATTGAAGAAGCCCTGTTCTTGTCGTTACAGGAAACAAGAAGACCAAGCAGCAGAATTATTATACCAAATTTTTTCATAATGCAGGTTTTAACCTTTTAAAGGTAAGTTTTCCAGAGGTCTTTTATGTGAAAGCGGTGTTAACGGATTTTTCCGGTTGCAGGTTGCAGGTTGCATGTTGCATGTTGCATGTTGCAAGTTGCGGGTTGCCAATTTTCGGTTGTGGGTTGTGGGTTGTCAGTTATCACTTTCCTGCCGATTGGTTGGCATTTGGTGCTTGGAATTTGGTACTTCAATTTTTCTTCACCTTTAGGGGCGCCGGGGTTGAACGGTGGCGGGTTGCGGGTTGCTTGCCCACCGAAGCTTCAGCGTAGGAGGGTCAGTTGTCTGTTGTGAGTTGTGGGTTGTCAGTTGAGGTCGAACGGTTATCGGCTGTAAGTTGTGATTCTTCAATGGGGGAATCGGAATTTTAAATTTTGAATTTTGAACCAGGGAATTACTTCCCCTTTAGGGGCGCCGGGGTCGAACGGTTGCCGGATGCTGGTTCCTTGTCATCCCGACAGAGGCTTTTTCGACGACAGGAGAAAGAGACGACGAGGGATCTTATAGTTAGTCATCAAAACCATAAACCGAGAACTATAAACCATGAACCTTGAACCCTGAACCCTGAACTCCGAACAACAAAAAACCCCTCACTTTCGTGAAGGGTTCTGTATCTTAAAAAATGACTTTTCCTTAGAAACTCTGGAAAAGTTCATTCATTTTTTCTCTTTCTTCCTGTGCCAGTTCCTCATCAACAAGGATTCGACCACTGTGCTCGTCAGTAATGATCTTTTTGCGGCCGGCGATCTCCATTTGCACCTGTGGCGGAATGGTAAAGAAAGAACCTCCGGAAGCACCTCTTTCGATCGGCACTACGGCAAGACCGTTCTTAACGCTTCCCCTGATCCTTTTATAGGCAGTTACCAGGCGCTCTTCGATCTGCTTTTCGTATTCCTTTGATTTTTCGATCAGCGCTTTTTCCTCTTTTTCAGTCTCTGCAAGGATCTCATCAAGTTCGCTCTTCTTGTGATCCAAGTGTTTTTGGCGCTCTTCCAAACGTTCTTTAGTTTGTTCGATCACTTCTTTCTTTTGATCGATCTGTGCGCGATATTCTTTGATCTGCTTTTCAGCCAGCTCTATTTCCAGTTCCTGGAATTCAACTTCCTTAGAAAGAGCATTGAATTCACGGTTGTTGCGAACATTCTTTTGTTGTTCAGTGTATTTCTTGATCGCTGCCTTAGCATCTTCAATTAAATTCTTTTTGGTGCTGATCTCCTGATCGATCACCTCAAGATCGGCATCCATTTTTTCCAAACGGGTGTTTAGGCCTGCTACTTCATCTTCTAAATCTTCTACCTCCAATGGAAGTTCACCTCGTACATTTCTGATCTCATCCACGCGGGAATCAATAAGCTGAAGGTCGTACAACGCTCTTAACTTCTCTTCTACAGTAACATCGGATTTTTTTGCCATAGTTAAAAATACTTGATAGGATTGGTATCTGTGTTTGATAAAACGATTGCAAAATTAGCAAATTTTTTCTTAAGATAAGAACTGAGCAGGTTTTTTGTGTACTGCTCACTTTCGTAGTGTCCAATGTCTGCCAACACCAGTATTCCCTCAGCTTTGTAGAAGTCGTGATACTTAAGATCTGCAGTTAGAAAAATATCTGCTCCCGCACGCTTCGCATTTTCGATCGCAAAGCTGCCACTTCCGCCCAAAACAGCTACTTTTTTTACAGGTTTATTAAGTAAAGCCGAATGCCGGATGCAACCGGGGCCAAATACCTGCTTTACCTCTTCCAAAAAGGTCTTTTCTTCCACCTCTTCCGGAAGCTCTCCCAGCATTCCTATTCCAATATGCTGATTGTTGTTCTCAAGACTGGTAAGCTCATACGCGACCTCCTCGTAGGGATGTGCTTTAAAAAGGGCATTTAGAACAGCCTTTTCCAAATGCTTTGGGAAAGTTATCCCTATCTGGGTCTCCTCTTCAAAGTGCGTTTCTCCTTTCTTTCCTATCACCGGATTAGAATCTTCATTTCCTTTGAATGATCCACTGCCGTTGACATTGAAGCTGCAATTGTCATAATTCCCTATGCTGCCTGCTCCTACAGCAAATAGAGCCTCCCGCACCTCATTGGCTGCTGCTTTTGGAACAAAAGTGAGCAGTTTTTTGATAGTGCTCTGCTGCGGCACCAGTACCCGGCGGTTCTGAAGATTCAGTTTTTCGCAGATCATATCGTTCACCCCTTTGAAATGATTGTCAAGCGCCGTGTGAATGGCGTAGATAGCTATGTCGTTCTTAATGGCTTTTAGCACGGTACGTTCCACGTAATTGCTGCCGTTGAGGCGCTTAAGTCCGGAAAAAATGATGGGATGGAAGCTAACGATCAGGTTACAGTTCTTTTCTAGGGCTTCGTCAACTACCTCTTCAAGGGTGTCCAGGGTCACCATGATTCCGGTGACTTCCTGATCCGGAGAGCCGGTAAGCAATCCTACGTTGTCAAAGTCTTCAGCATAAGCTAAAGGAGCCAGTTCTTCGAGGGCAGTAGTAACATCTTTTATGAGCATAGTAAGGTCTTTTTTCTATTTTCTTAGCTCTCTTTTCTAGTGAAAAGAGCTAGAAAGCTTGAAAAGTACTAATTTCGCTGGTATGTTAAAAGCCCGAAAACTTCTTTATCCTTTTTCCCTGCTCTACGACGGGATCACCACTCTTCGGAACAAATTCTATGATAATGGCATTTTTGAGTCCCAAAGTTTTGATCTTCCGGTCATTGCGGTAGGTAATTTGAGTGTGGGCGGCACGGGAAAATCTCCCATGGTGGAATACCTGATGCATCTGCTGGAGGAGCAATACAGGGTGGCGAGTCTTAGCCGGGGGTACAAAAGGAGCAGTAAAGGATTTTTGTTGCTTAACGGAAAGGAATCTGCAGCCGAAGTAGGGGATGAGCCCCTGCAGTTCAAGCTTAAATTTCCGCAGGCATTGGTGGCGGTCGATGAGAAACGGGCACACGGGATCAAAGAATTGCTTAAGCTGAAGACTCCTCCCGAAGTGATCATTCTTGACGACGCTTTTCAACACCGGAAGGTAAAAGCCGGATTTTATATTCTGCTTACTTCATATTCAGATCTGTACTGTGATGACCTGGTGCTGCCGGCAGGTAACCTTAGGGAATCATCTACAGGGGCTAAGCGGGCAGACGTTATTGTTGTCACAAAATGTCCCATTGGGCTTTCTCCTAAAGAACAGGAAACCCTCAAAAATAAGCTGCAGATCAAAAGAGGCCAGCCGGTATTCTTTAGCAGCATAGCCTATAGCAAGGAAATTTTTGGGGAAGCTGAACCTCTTCCCTTAAAGGAGCTTCAAAAAAGGCATTTTTCGCTGGTCACCGGAATTGCAAATCCAAAGCCATTACTTGATCACTTGCAGAAAGAAGGATTGAAATTCGAACATATCGCCTATCCCGATCACCACAACTTCTCAACTTCAGAAATAGAGCAGCTGCAGCAGAAGGAGCTAATACTTACTACCGAAAAAGATTTCGTCCGACTTAAAGAATACATTCCTGCAGATAAGCTGTTTTACCTGCCTATTGCGACCCACTTCATCGGGGACCGGGAGAAATTTGAGGAAGCTATCTTGAGTTTTGTGGCACAACAGAAATAAGTGTTGGTGTAAATAAAGAGCAAAAAAAAATGAGACCGTGGAGAGTCTCATTTTTTATATCGGCTAATTCAAACTATCAATTCAATAACTTGATGTTAGCCTTATCTCAAACCCTGTGCCATAAATTAGACTGATGCTTTTTCTTGGCTCAGATATTTATTGATCTTTTGGAAGAATTCCTCTGTTTTATAGGGTTTCGGGATGATATCATTAAATCCGTTAAGGTAGAATTCATCTAAACTTTCTTCTAAAGTTACCGCGGTGAGGGCAATAATCGGAATAGTTTCGTTGAATTTTCTTATCTCCCTTGTTGCTTCAATTCCGCTGATCCCCGGCATGTGAATGTCCATCAGGATGAGGTCAAAATGGTTGTTGGAGACCTTCTCGATCGCACTCGTACCGTTATCCGCAACATCACAGATCACCTTGTTCTTCTCAAGTATCTTGCGGGTTATCATCTGGTTGATCTTATTGTCTTCCACAATAAGGATCTTCTTATTGTGCATGATATCATTAGAAAGTGGCTCAGGGATGGCATTGGAATCACTGCCCGGTTCCTGAGGGGCGGCCGGTTCAAGGGCTTCGAATTTAAGCTCGAAATAAAACAGCGAACCTTCTCCCAATTCACTTTCCAGGTGGATCTCACTATCCATCAAATTCAGCAGGTTCTTTACGATCGATAATCCAAGTCCGGTACCGCCGAACTTCCTGTTGATCTGCAGACTTCCCTGGGTAAAGTTCTCAAAAATGGCTTTTTGCTTCTCTTTGCTGATACCTTCTCCCGTGTCTTCGATCTCGAACTTAAGCAGTACCTGTTTCCCGGTCTGGCTCAGCCTTTTTACCCGCACCCATATGTCACCGTCTTCAGTAAATTTGATGGAGTTTCCAATAAGGTTGATGAGGATCTGCGAGATCTTTAATGGATCTCCTTTTAATTTCTGCGGAATGTTAGGATCAAATTCCAGATGCAGTTTGGTCTTCTTGTCTTCCGCTGAATTTTTCAGCGCTACCAGTACATCGGTGATCCGCTTCTGAAGGTTAAAAGAACTCTCCAACATTTCCACTTTTTTAGCCTCCAGTTTGTTGAGGTCCAAAATGTTATTGATAAGAGACAACAGGTATTCTCCGGAAAACTTCAGGGAATTGAGGTGTTCTTTCTGATTTTCGGTCGGGCTTTCTTCCAGCAGCAGATGGGTGAGACCCGTTACCGCGTAGAGCGGAGTCCGAAGTTCGTGAGTAATAGTGGAAAGGAACTGAGCCTTTGCCAGGGAAGCTTTTTCAGCATTTTCCTTGGCGGTCACCAGTTCAGAATTCTTTTTCTGAAGCAGATCATTCGCTCTCGCACGAAGGTTGTTGTTCTTGTAAAGCGAAAGCGTGAGCAGCGAAAGAATGGTGATCAAGGCCACACTCAGGATGGTGGTGAGTTTGTTGACCTTCAGGGTGCGTTCATTCTCCTCATTCTGTTTGCTAAGCTCGTTCATCATGTTCTTCATGGCGTCAACCCCATAGCGGGCGCTGGCATCTGAAGTGATGGCTTCTTTATTAAGATCGTAGAGGGAATTTCCTAACCGGGTGCTTTTTTTCAGGTAATCATACGCCTGCTCAAAATTACCGGCATCCTCATGGATCTGGCTCAGCAGACTGTATGAAAACATGGTCATGCTTCGGAAGTTATTCTCCTGTGAGATCTCGAGGCTTAACTGTGCATTTGCAAGGGCTTCGTCATATTCTCCAAGTAACTGGTGCGACCTTCCGCGGTAATAATAAAGTCGGGAGAGCTCATATTCGTTCTTGGTTCCGGCGAGTTTTTCTTCGGCCAGAGAGAAATATTTTAGAGCTTCTTTTGGATCTCGCTCAACGTTGAGATAAAGGATCGCCCGGTTGAGGTCTACAACGCCAACCCCTTCAGTATTATCGAGTCTCTGGTAAATATCTCCTGCAAGATTGAGATATTCTTCGGCTCTTTTTAAATCTTTCTTGGCAATGAAGATCTTTCCGTAGTTGACATAGCTATACGCCAGTCCGGGTTGATCGTCAATACTTCGTTGAATGGAAATTGCCCGTTGGAGCTCGGTGGCTGCCTTGTCGTTCTCGTGCCGTACGTAATACAGCTGGGCCATGATACTGCTGGAGAGAGCCGTGAGTCGCGGATGGTCAATAGTACGCGACAGCTCAAGCGCAGTGTTGAGCTGCTTAAGTGCGGTGTCGAGGTCCATGCTGTTGATGGATTCCTCAGCATCGCTTAACAGCTGCTCGATAGTGGCATTTATTTCTTCGATCTCCTGTAGGTTTTTTTCCTGGTGGGCGTAGGAAAAGGAAAACACAAGAAAAGCCACTACGCATAGAATTATTTTCTTCATTGGGGACGTAGCTAACTGAGGATAAATATAATTATTTATTGCTAACAAGGGAAATTAAATCAATCAAGCGGCTGGAATAGCCTATTTCATTGTCATACCAGCCTATCAATTTTACCAGATTCTTCCCGACTACCGAGGTCATCTGAGCGTCAAAAATGCAGGAATGGGGATTACCATTTATATCGATGGAAACTATAGGATCTTCGGTGTACTGCAGGTAATTTTTCAGTTCTCCTTCGGCCGCTTTTTTGAAAGCTGAATTGATCTCCTCAATGCTGGTGGGACGGGAAACGTGCAGGGTCATATCGGTAAGAGAGCCGTTGGGTACAGGTACCCGAATTCCGCAGCCGCCAATCACCTCACTCAGCTCCGGAAAGATACTCGTGAGAGCTTTTGCTGCACCAGTAGTAGTGGGTACAATAGATTGGCCTGCAGCTCTCGCCCGACGCAGATCGTTATGAGGCTGGTCGTGCAGACTCTGGTCTGTAGTGTAAGAGTGAACGGTAGTGATATAGGCTTCTTCCACGCCGCAAAGTTCATGCATGACCTTCAGCATGGGCGCGGCATTGTTCGTGGTACAGGAGGCATTTGAAATAATGTTCTCTGTGCCATCCAGAATATTTTCATTCACGCCAAGCACCACCATTTTAATACTTTCATCCTGTGGGGGTACCGACAGGATCACCTTTTTGACTCCGCTCTTGAGATGTTTTTCCAGTTGTTCCCGGGTCTTGAATTTTCCCGTGCTTTCCACAACCAGGTCAACTTTGTGAAGGTTCCAGGGAATATCTTCCGGAAATTGCTCATTCAGCACAGGGACCTTGATGCCATTCACCTCAATTCCGCTGCCATTGGCTTTCACTTCCTCTTTAAGCACGCCGTGAATACTGTCGTATTTTAGAAGATGGGCAAGGGTGGGAGCGGGCGCAAGGTCATTGATGGCCACTACCTCAATGGCAGGGTGCTGCAGCAGCAGCCGAAAAAGATTGCGACCAATCCTGCCAAATCCGTTGATGCCTATGCGGACCTTCTCCTTCATATTTACTTCGGAAGTGTTCCCTGCCGTCATTTAGGTAAGGTGTTTCTGAGCTTTATAGGAAGAGCGAACGAGCGCGCCACTTTCAACATGACGGAACCCCATTTCCAGGCCGATGGTCTCGTATTTCTTAAATTGTTCGGGAGTGATGAACTCGTGTACCGGAAGGTGTTGCTTAGAAGGCTGCAGGTATTGACCAATAGTGACAATATCCAGGTCTACAGCTCTCAGATCTTTCAAAGTTTGAATAACTTCTTCCTCAGTTTCTCCCAAACCAAGCATGATCCCTGATTTGGTTCTTTTGATACCCTGTTCTTTTAAGTATTTCAATACCTGAAGGCTGCGTTCATACTTCGCCTGTATCCTTACTTCTCGAGTGAGCCTTTTTACAGTTTCCATATTGTGGGAAACGATTTCCGGATTCACTTCTATGATACGGTTGATGTTGCGTTCTACTCCCTGAAAATCGGGGATAAGGGTTTCCAAAGTTGTTTCAGGACTCATCCTTCTGATGGCCTTTACGGTCTCCGCCCAGATGATGGATCCCATGTCTTTCAGGTCGTCGCGGTCAACACTGGTGATCACGGCATGTTTGATCTGCATCAGTTTAATAGAACGGGCTACTTTTTCAGGTTCATCCCAGTCTACTGTTTCAGGCCTTCCGGTCTTTACTCCGCAGAATCCGCAGGAACGGGTACAGATGTTCCCAAGGATCATAAAGGTGGCTGTTCCTTCACCCCAGCACTCTCCCATATTGGGACAGCTTCCGGAAGTACAAATAGTGTGAAGGTTATATTTATCTACCACTCCCCGCAGTTCGGTATACTTTTTACCGGTGGGAAGTTTTACCCGCAACCACTTGGGTTTAGGGGTTCTTTTGGCAGTGATTTCTGTTGTTTCCATAGAAATTTTTCTTGGCCGCAAAGATACAATAAATAGGGGAATTGCATAAAAAGCAGGGGAATTGTTAGGAAGTCAAAAAGGGTAATACCGGAACCTCCCCAATCGCAAAATTCATCTTCAGTAGAATTAGTTTTTGTCAGGTCGAGCGCCTGCCTGTCGGCAGACAGGGAGTCGAGACCTTTCTCAATTTCCAAATTCCAAGCTCTGGTCTTATTTCACCTTTTTCGCTGCTCAATGATCTGTGCCAGCAGCTTTTTTGCGCGTAGTAACTTTACTTTAACGTTGTTCATGGGTTCGTCCAGGTTCTGCGAGATCTCTTTGTAGCTCATTTCCTGAAAATACCTCAGATTGATCACTTCCTGGTAATGGGGTTTCAGTTTTTTGATATCACGCAGCAACTGGGCCAGGTTCTGCTCGGTGATCAGGGCGTCTTCAATGCTGGGAGCATCATCAGCGATGCGATACACCCGCTCATCTTCCTCATCGGTAGTACGGGAACGAATGGAAGCGTTCTTTTTCCGGATCAGGTCTACGTGTATGTTCTTGGAAATGGTAAACAGCCAGGTCTTGAAAGAATATTCCGGATCAAAACTGTCAATCTTGTCAAAAGCCCGGGAAAAAGTTTGAATGGTGATGTCTTCAGCATCGTACTCGTTCTGCGTCCGTTTTAGCTGAAAGCCATAAACTTCATTCCAGAAGGTGTCGAGCAGATAATTAAAGGCGCTTTGTTTTCCTTTTTTTGCCTGCTCTATCTGTTTCTGAAGTGGATCGGGACCTATTTCCAATGAGTGGGTTTTGAAATTAAATTAGCTATAAATATACCTAATTGAGCCCAGATTAGGAACAGTTCCAAAAAGGGAAATAACCAGAAAAGATCGGTTTCCCCGAATTTTTTTCCGGAGTTATAGAAAACAGTTCCCTGCACCAGCCATCGCACCGCCAGCATCCCCAGAGCTATCTGCCAGTAAGAAGTAAAAATGAGAATGAGAAAGAATAACCAGAAAAGGAGTTGGGTTGAATAAAAGAGGCCTAATAGCAACTGGTGTTTTTTCTTGTAGTGTTTTGCGATCGATACGTGCCTGCGTTTTTGCTGAAACCAGGATCTCAGATCTTCCTTTGGCACACTTCGGGTGATCCCGTTAGCTGAAATACAAATATTCGTATTGCGTTTATGAGCTGCCTGGTTTACGAACAGGTCATCGTCACCGGCGCGAATGTGAAGGTGGGTTGCAAAGCCATTCTGATGGTAGAATTCGGCAGCGGTGTAACCGAGGTTTCTGCCAACCCCCATGTAAGGCATTCCCCAGCGGGCATAAGAAAAATACTGGATGGCTGTCAAAAGGGTTTCAAAGCGAATGAGTTTGTTGAGCAGGCTTCGGCTGTTGATGAAATATCCGCCGTAGCCGAGCACAATACTTTTTTCTGTACTAAAGTGGGCGCTCATTTCCCGCAGCCATTGATCTGACTCGGGCCGGCAATCGGCATCGGTAAATAAAAGAAAGGGTTTAGAGGCTTTTTTGATCCCCAGGGTGAGCGCGTATTTCTTGTTGGCCCAAAAAGCTTCATTGTTCTGGACGTCTACGATCTTAACCCTGTGGTTTTCCGAAGCAAATTTTTCGATCACTTCCAAAGTCTCATCAATGGAAGCGTCGTTGATGATCACCACTTCAAAGTTTGGGTGGTCCTGTTCCAATACCTTCGGAAGAAAATTCCGCAGATTCTCAGCTTCGTTCTTGGCGCAAATTATCACCGATACCGGGAGAGGGGTTTCAGTTTTTTTTACTTCCGAAGAAGCAAAGGCGAATTTGAAGAAACCCAGGTAATAGCAAAGATTTAGCAGGCCAATGAGAACAAAGGCTAAAAGGAACAGCAACATTTATTTGGGTTGGTTATTTGACTGATTGAGGCTGATCGCAATCTCTGGCTTCATCGGGCATTTTTCCGCAGTAGCTGCAAGCCTCTCCTTCCTTATTCAGAAATGGACTTTGGCTGGCACAGGTGCCGCTGAATTTTCCGTCTTTCTTTCCCCAGATCTTTATGGCGATTCCTGCAAAGGCAAGTCCTAAAAGTACTATAGTGATTAATACAAGTTCCATGGTCAATATTTTGTGCAAAAATAAAGAATTATGGAGAGTAATTGAAGGATATCCTGAACTTTATTAAAGTCTCATTTTTAACATTTTAACTAAAATTTAGCCTTCGGAAATGGGATGTGAGAATATATCCCAATAAATTGTAGAGAACCTCTAAAACCAACCGTTATGACATCTAGAATAGCACAATTTATCAGCATTTTCCTTTTTGTTGTACTGTTTTCCTGCCAGGACAAAGAGAAGCAAAATTCTGAAGTAGAAATTTTTCCTCCCGAAGAGAAAAAGGACGAATTAAGAGAGGAAAGGCCAATGTCAAGAAGCTACCTTCTTGCAAGGATGCGCGAGAATGGTGAGCTGAGTGCTTTTACTGAGCAATTTAGGAAGGCCGGTTTGGAAGAAGAATTTGAAGGAAAAGAAGGTCTTTTTACCATTTTCGCACCTTCCAATGCCGCTTACGACCGGATTCCTGCAAAAAAGATCAATTCAGGAGAAGAATCCGGGATAGAAGAAAATATGAAAGATGACTTGCGCTACTATGTGGTGGAAGGACAATTAACCGTAGATAATCTTCTTCAGAAGATCCGGGCTTCAGAAAACGGCAGGTATGAGTTTAGGACTGCATTGGGTGAAAAACTTTGGGCGACGCAGGAAGGGGATAAGGTTGTACTCATTGACGTTTTGGGAAACAAGGCTGCGATCGTGACCTCAAAAATGGAGAAAGACTCCGGTGTATACCATGTTATAGATAATGTTTTGCGCTCCGGCGATAATGCGGCAGAAGGCGGAAGCTAGGCCTTAAAAACATAAAATAAAAGTGCTCCAAAAATGACATTTTTGGAGCACTTTTATTTTAGAAAATGTTTACTTCCGGAAGGATCTTTATTCCGAAGAGATCATATACCTTTTCCTGCACCTTCCTGCTCAGCCGAAGAATGTCTTCTCCGCTAGCGCTGCCATAATTAACGAGTACCAATGCTTGTTTTTTATGCACGCCGGCATCTCCTTCGCGGTATCCTTTGAGGCCGGCACGGTCGATCAGCCAACCCGCCGGAATTTTCACCGTTTCCTCATCCATCGTGTAAAATGGCATTTCCGGATAGATCTCTTGCAGCTCTTCGAGTTTGGTTTTAGTAACAATAGGATTCTTAAAGAAGCTTCCGCTGTTGCCTAATTCCCGAGGATCAGGAAGTTTGGACTGCCGGATGCTGATCACAGCATCTGAAATGTCTCTAATTCCGGGTTCTGAAACTCCTTTTTCTTCCAGGAAACTGTCAATACTGCCATAAGAAGTATTGAACCGGTGATTTCCTTTGGTAAGCCTGAAAGTGACATCGGTAATGATATACTTCCCTTTTTCCTCATTTTTGAATACTGATTCCCGGTACCCAAATCGGCAATCATCCAGGCTGAATTTTTTCAGCTCCAGCGTTTGAATGTTCAATGCGGTGCACTCTTCAAAAACGTCTTTTATCTCAACGCCATAAGCGCCAATATTCTGAATAGGAGCGGTACCCACATTTCCCGGGATCAGGGAAAGGTTTTCGAGTCCGCCAAAATCATTATCGATACAAAATAGCACGAACTGATGCCAGTTCTCGCCGGCCATGGCCTTCACCAGTACTTTATCCTCAGTTTCTTTTTGAATGTTGATGCCCTGCAGATTAATATGTACCACGGTCTTCTCAACATCCTGTGTAAGTAGCATGTTGCTGCCGCCACCAAGAATAAAAAGTTCGGAAGCATAGGAATTCTGAAGTACAGTCTTGAGTTCTTCAATAGTCTCCACAGAGATGAACTTCTTCGCCTTGACGTCAATGCCAAAGGTGTTGTAGTCTTTAAGAGATGTGCCGGTTTGTATCTGCATTAGGCGTTGTACTCTTTTAAAGCAGCTTTTAAGATCTCAATAGCTCTTAACAGGTCTTCTTCTTTGAGAACGTATGCTATACGCACCTGATTCAATCCGGTGTTAGGAGTGGAGTAGAAGCCGGCGGCCGGTGCGACCATAACAGTTTCATTATTAAGATCGAAGCTTTCCAAAAGCCATTTTGCGAAATCTTCGGCATCCTTTACAGGAAGTTCGGCGATACAGTAAAAAGCTCCTTTTGGTTTAGCCACGCGAACGCCTTCGATCTGCTCGAGGCCCTGAACTAGTGTGTTCCTGCGGGAAGTGTACTCTTCAATAACTTCATCAAAATATTCCTGCGGAGTGTCCAAAGCTGCTTCACTGGCGATCTGTGCAAAGGTTGGGGGGCTAAGTCTCGCCTGTGCAAATTTCATAGCAGTAGACATTACTTCCTTGTTCTTAGAAGCCATGCACCCAATTCTGGCACCACACATACTGTAGCGTTTGGAAACAGAATCGATCATAATCGCATTTTGCTCCAGTCCCGCCACGCTCATGATGGAATAGTGTTTTGCACCTTCATAGGCAAATTCACGGTACACTTCATCGGCCACGATGAACAGGTCGTGTTTCTTCACGATCTCTGCCAGTTGGTCGATCTCCTCTTTGGTATACAGGTATCCGGTTGGATTTCCCGGATTACAGATGAGGATAGCTTTAGTCTTCGGAGTAATTAATTTTTCAAATTCTGAAATAGGAGGCAAAGCGAAGCTGTCTTCTATTTTCGATTTTACGGGTACTACGGTTACTCCTGAAGCGGTAGCAAACCCGTTGTAGTTGGCGTAGAATGGCTCCGGAATGATAACCTCGTCACCTGCGTCACAGATGCTACCCATAGTGAACAGTAAAGCTTCGGAACCACCTGTGGTAATGATCAGCTCATCTGCCGAAACATTAATGTTGTGCTTCTTGTAATAAGCCGCGAGTTTGTTGCGGTAGCTTTCGAATCCTGCCGAATGGCTGTATGAAAGCACTTCTATGTGGTTTCCTTTTACGGCTGCCAGCGCTTTGGCAGGAGTTTTAATATCAGGTTGCCCGATATTGAGCTGATAAATAGTACGCCCTTTTTTAATAGCTGCTTCTGCGTAGGGAACTAACTTACGTATAGGAGATTCGGGCATTGCCTGCCCTTTATTTGAAATACTTGGCATGTTTGAAATTTTTGGCCTACAAAGTTGCAAAATATTACCTGAAACATTGTTATTTTTTGTATTTTTTGTGGTCAACTTAGCCTAACGATCATGCGGAAAAAGCTATCCCTTTTTCTGATCCTTTGCCTCAATATCAGTTTCTGTTATTGCCAGGAGTCCTTTTTTATTGAGAAGGATCGCAAACGTACCCGAATAAACTTCAACTTCATTAACAATCTTATTATTATTCCTGTGGAACTCAATGGGGTGGATCTTTCTTTTTTGCTCGACACCGGAGTCAATACTACAGTTCTGCTAAATCTAAATCCCGATGATACCCTTTCTGTCAATTCTGTTGAAAAAGTGCGGCTTCGGGGGCTGGGAGGAGAGGATCATATTGAAGCTTTTAAATCTTACGGGAATGATATGAGGATTGGGAAAGTGCGGAATCCCGATTTCCCGCTCTACCTCATCTTTGACGAGAAAGTGAATTTTTCGCCCCGGCTGGGGGTTCCGGTGCACGGGATCATTGGTTATGATTTTTTCAAAGATTTTATTGTGGAGATCAACTACGCCAGAGGCTTTTTGAGAGTGCATGATCCAAAACAGTTCCGAAAGAAATTGAGAAGCTACAGCGATGTGCCACTGCAATTTTTTAAAAACAAGCCTTATGTTACCAGTAAAATTGAGGTGGATGGGCCGCCTCAGGAGGCATCGCTATTGTTGGATAATGGATTAAGCGACGCTGTTTGGTTGTTTAGTGACAGCATGAATATAATGGTTCCCGAAAAGTCATTTGATGATTTTCTTGGTTTGGGATTATTGGGAGATGTGATAGGGAAAAGGAGCAGGATAAATTCCCTCACTCTGGGAGATTATGAGCTTCAGGACGTCACCGCGTCTTTTCCTGACAGTGCTTCGGTAAAGGGAGTTCGTCTTTTTGAGGAACGAAACGGTAGCATTGGAGGTGAGTTGCTTAAGCGTTTTAACCTGTTCTTTGATTACGGAAATAATAAACTGTATCTGCGGAAGAATAAGTTTTTTGAAGAAGCTTTCAACTACAACATGAGCGGAATTATACTTGAGCATAATGGATTTGTAGTGCTGGAAAGTTATGTGAGCGTTCCGCAGGGAAATCAACCAGATCAAGGGCAGGTATTTCCAAATTCCCCGGCTCCTTATAAGAAATTCGAACTTCAGGAGGCATTCCGTATTGTACGCCTGCGGAAAAATTCTCCGGCAGCCATGGCCGGACTTCAGGTTGGGGATATTTTGATGGAGGTGAACGGCCGCTCTGCCTATAGGTATTCCCTGGAGGATCTTACTAAACTTTTCTCTTCTCAGGATGGAAGAAGAATTAAACTTCAGGTGGAAAGAGACGGAAGACAGATGGATTATATGTTCAACCTGAAGAAAATGCTCTAAAAAAACAAAACCCCTCCAAAGGAGGGGTTTTGCAACTCTTCAAAAAAGGGAAATCCTAGCTTTCCTTATCCAGGACTTTTCCTTTGATCTTTATTGATTTCGCGGGTTCATCGGCATTAGAATAGACAGTAATTGTCTTTCTGATAGGACCTACGCGAGTGGTGTCATACTTTACTTTTATTTCGCCTGTTTTACCCGGCAAAATAGGATCCTTTGGTTTTTCCGGGATGGTACAGCCGCAGCTGGAGGTCACATCGGTAATCACCAGTGGGATATTTCCGGTATTCGTGAACTCGAATATCCGTACTCCATCACTTCCTTTTTCAATTTCTCCGTAGTCGATCACTTCAGATTTGAATTCGATCTTAGCGACTTCCTGCGCCTGTACCGCAATTCCGGCGAAAAGAAAAATGGCAATTGCTACTAATTTTTTCATCATTTTCAGTTTTTACAGAATTGTAAATATAATACTTATATGCATTATTTGGCAAATAAAACCTCTTTCCATTTTATTCGCCTTTTATAATCCTGAAGTTATAATTACTTTTGCCTGATATTCCAAAAACCGCACCAAAGTATGTCTGAAGCATCAAAATACAATGCCCGGGAAATAGAGAAAAAATGGTATGAATACTGGATGGAGAACCGGTATTTCCATTCTGAAGTTGATGAACGGGAACCCTACACCATTGTTATCCCCCCTCCAAACGTTACGGGGGTGCTGCACATGGGGCACATGCTTAACAACACCATTCAGGATGTATTGATCCGTCGTGCGCGCCTAAAAGGATATAATGCCTGCTGGGTGCCGGGAACAGATCATGCTTCGATCGCTACGGAAGCAAAAGTGGTGGCTAAGCTTAAAGCTGAAGGCATAGACAAAAATGACCTTTCCAGGGAGGAATTCCTTGAGCATGCATGGGAATGGACCCACAAGCATGGCGGAATTATTCTGGAACAATTAAAGAAACTTGGAGCGTCCTGTGACTGGGAACGTACCAAGTTCACGATGGATGACGAGATGTCTGCATCGGTAATTAAAGTATTTGTAGACCTGTACAATAAAGGTCACATCTACCGTGGTTACAGGATGGTCAACTGGGATCCGCAAGCCAAGACCACACTTTCTGATGAAGAAGTGATCTATCAGGAGCGGCAGGGACATTTATATTACCTGGAGTATAAGATCGAAGGTTCTGAAGATACGCTGACCATTGCTACCACCCGTCCTGAAACTATACTGGGAGACACCGCTATTTGTATAAATCCGAATGATGAACGCTTTACTCATCTGAAAGGTAAAAAAGCGATCGTGCCCGTTTGTGAGCGGGTTGTTCCAATTATCGAAGATGAATATGTAGACATGGAATTCGGTACGGGATGCCTAAAGGTGACCCCGGCACATGATGAAAATGATAAGGTGCTGGGAGATAAGCACAACCTTGAGGTAATTGATATTTTCCATGACGATGCTACCCTAAATTCCTACGGAATGCATTACGAAGGAATGGATCGGTTCGAAGCCAGAAAAGCTATTGTTAAGGAACTGGAAGAGAAAGGGATACTGGTTAAGACTGAAGATCATGTAAATAAAGTGGGAACCAGCGAACGTACAGGAGCTGTTATTGAACCAAAGCTCAGTGACCAGTGGTTCTTAAAAATGAAAGAACTGGCACAGCCTGCACTGGATGCTGTACTGGAGAAAGAAGTAAATCTCGTTCCGGAGAAGTTCATAAATACCTACCGCCACTGGATGGAAAATGTTCGCGACTGGAACATTAGCCGTCAATTACTATGGGGGCAGCAGATCCCCGCATGGTACTATGGAGATGAAAAAGAAGACTTTGTGGTAGCTGAGACTGCCGAAGAAGCTCTTGAAAAAGCCATTGAAAAGACCGGAAATAAGGAACTGTCATCCGAATCCCTCACACGGGATAAAGATGCGTTAGATACCTGGTTCTCTTCCTGGTTGTGGCCAATCAGTGTGTTTAACGGAATTCTGGAACCTGACAATAAAGAGATCAATTATTACTATCCGACCAATGACCTGGTAACTGCTCCGGAGATCCTTTTCTTCTGGGTAGCCCGTATGATCATTGCCGGATATGAATACCGCGATGAAAAGCCTTTCAATAACGTTTACCTTACCGGGATAGTGCGTGACAAACAGCGTCGCAAAATGTCCAAATCCCTTGGGAACTCACCAGATCCACTGGAATTGATCGACAATTACGGTGCAGATGGGGTTCGTGTAGGAATGTTGTTAAGCTCTCCGGCAGGGAATGACCTTATGTTCGATGAAGATCTTTGTAAACAGGGGAGTGCCTTTGTGAACAAGATATGGAACTCGTTTCAATTAGTTCGCTCCTGGGAGATCGATGAAGCTAAGGAACAACCGGAATCGGCAAAACTGGCGATCAACTGGTACAATGCGAGATTCCAAAAGGAACTGCATGAGATAGAAGATCACTATAAGAAATACAGGATGAGCGATGCTCTTATGGCGACTTACAAGCTGGTTTGGGATGATTACTGTTCCTGGTTCCTGGAAATGGTGAAACCGCCTTACGGAGAAGCTATGGACGCTGCCACCTACAAAGCGGTGATAAAGATCCTGGAAGACAACCTGAAGATTTTGCATCCTTTTGTGCCGTTTGTTTCTGAAGAGATCTGGCAGGAGTTGAAAGGGCGTTCGGCAGAGGAAGCTCTTATCGTGGCCACCTGGCCGGAACTTAAAGAATTCGATTCGGCGGTTATAGTGGAGTTTGCGATAGCTTCCGAAGTGATTTCAGGAGTGAGAAGTATCAGGAAACAAAAGAACATTCCGCATAAAGATCAGTTGGAGCTGCAGGTGCTCAATAATGAGAAGACATCTGCCACTTTTGATCCTGTTATTCGAAAAATGGGAAATATCTCCAGTCTTTCTTATGTTGACCAACAGGTACAGGGCGCTCTCTCCTTTAGGGTGAAGTCCAATGATTATTTTATTCCTGTGGCAGGGGCTGTTGATGTAGAGGCTGAGATAGCCAAACTTCAGGAGGAACTGGATTACACAAAAGGCTTCCTGAATTCTGTTGAAAAAAAGCTTTCAAACGAACGCTTTGTGAACAATGCTCCGGCTAAAGTGGTGGAGATGGAACAGCAGAAAAAACAGGATGCCCAGGCAAAAATTGAAGCTATAGAGGCAAGTATAAAAGCCCTTTCTTAAGCATCTAATTATAAAATATATTAAGAGCCGGAGAATTCTTTCTTCGGCTTTTTTATTGTGGGAAATTCAGAAATTTTGTGGATGTAGTTAAGCTGTAAAGCTATTCGTCGCCGATATGCTCATTTACCAGGTCAATGTATTTTTTTTTGGCTTCGAGTACGCTGATGCCTTTGACCTGTAAGAGGGCGTTGAGTTTAAATGCGCTGCGCACATCATTCTCCCCTGACGGAGTATAAATGCCTTCCTGTTCGGTTGCCTGTTTGTAATAAGCGTAGAATTTCAGCATGATATCTGGCGGAAATTTTCGCGTGGTGGTACTGGCCTTTTCGTAAGCCTTCAGGAATTCCCTGTCAATTTCTTCCGGAGTCATAACAAGAAGGTTAGGATACATCAGCGATCACCGTGAGGCCGCCTTTTACCTTTTGATTCAGTTTCACCTTCAGAGGTGTACCTAAAGGAAGAAAGACATCTACCCGCGATCCAAACTTAATGAAGCCGCTGTCTTCGCCCTGCACGACCTCTTTGCCTACTTCGGCATAATTGACGATGCGCTTGGCAAGAGCTCCGGCGATCTGACGGTAAAGGATCTCACCCGATACAGGGTTTTCCACTACAACGGTAGTGCGTTCATTCTCTTCACTGGCTTTTGGATGCCAGGCTACCAGATATTTTCCCGGGTGGTATTTGCTGTATTTGACAATTCCGCTCACCGGATGCCTTGTAACATGTACATTGATGGGAGACATGAATACCGAAACCATGAGACGTTGGTCCTTGAAATATTCTTTTTCGAACACTTCTTCGATCACTACCACTTTTCCATCGACCGGCGCCATTACATGTTCATTATTGAGCTCGGTATTCCTTTTTGGATTCCTGAAAAACTGGATGACCAGGAAGAAAAGGATGATGGTACCTAACAGGATCACTTGTTTGATCCAGTCCGTAAAAATGAAAGTGTGAGCCAGCAGGTTGACAACGATCAACAAGATCATTGCGATGGCCATAATTTTATATCCTTCTCTATGAAACATAATTCAATAATTGTAAATACGCATAAATAAACGGGCTGGCAAAGATAATGCTATCAAGACGGTCAAAAAGTCCGCCATGCCCCGGCATTAATCTTCCACTATCCTTTACACCTGCCTGTCTTTTAAATTTGGACTGGATGAGGTCTCCAAGGGTCCCAAAAATGCTCATTATGATACCCATTCCAATCCAGGCGTACAGGTTGAGCAAACCGGTGAAAAAGAATACAAGATAACCGGCAATGGCTGTAAAGATCAATCCTCCCAAAAAGCCTTCAATGGTCTTCTTTGGGGATATACGTTCAAAAAGTTTATTCTTTCCAAAGTTCTTACCTACAAGATAGGCAAAAGTATCATTAATCCAAATAAGGCTGAAGATGCCAATGACCATCTCAGGAATGAAATCGCCAGTATAACTTGGGATTAGAGTGAGGAAGATCAAAGAAGCGATCAGGTAGAAAATGATGATCACATATTTCTTCTTTTCAAATAATGGGATCTTGTGAACGACCATGAGGTCTTTGACCAGGAAAAGGTTCACGAAAATTGTAATGAGCAGTAGGAGGATCGTAGCATAAGGGCTCCAGCGTGCATAGCTGAAAATGTAGAACAGCCCGATCAATAGAAAATACCCTAAATAACTTTTGAGGTGGAGCAGCCTTTGAAGTTCTCTCAGGCAGATTAGACCAAACAACAGGAAAAGTGTGGTAAAGGCAAATTCAGATGAGAATATAGACACTACCAGGATAGAAATGTACATCACCCCTGACAGGCCTCGAATTAGATTTTCCTTCATGTTATAGATCTTCCAGAAGCAGCAAATATAGGTTTTTTGTGCTACTTCCATAACTCATGAAGTCTCCTTCCTTATTGTTCTCGAAATTTTTTATCGTAGTAATGTTGGTAGGAATCCGGTCTTTATTTTTAAACTTGATCCCTCTAAGTCCTTCTCCTATGGCATCAACCAACTTGCTTGTAGAGGCAAGGATCACGAAGTTATACGGAAGTTCCCGCAACTTCTTTTCTTTGATCTGGTTGGAGGAGATAAGGATAGAGCCGTCATTGGCTATAAGATATTCACAGGTGCTTAAAAAGAAGGCAGCTTCCCCTGAGTTGGTGAATTCTAGATTGAATTCTGAAAATTTTTCCCTTAAATTAGAATCAAAACAACAAGATTTCTTTTCATACCAATCATTCTCCAACATTATGTTTTCGAATGCTTCCATTAATTCCTCATTACTCTCACAGTAAAGAAATTTACCACCGTTGTTCTTGAAATTGAGCATAAACCGCTCATCGGTAGGCATCTTAACATCTGGCATATACTTGCTACGGTCAGAATTTTCAGGTTTTTCCTGACCTTTGTCTGATTTAGATCTAGGGTTTAGAAAATTTCTAAATAGACTCATATAGGTTTGGGTATTACTCTAAGTAGCATTTAAACCAAAGGTAAAAAATCTTAACTTATGATTGACCAAAGTTAAGATTTTTTACAAGGGGTGTTAATATGTTATTCGGCAGTTTTGTCTTCAGGCGTTTCAGAAGAATCTGTGCCAGTAGATACTGATTTTTCTGTCACAGTCTCCTCGCGAACTGGTCTTTTATGTTCCTGAGAATTACCGTTCATGATCTCATCACGGCTCTTATAAGGTCTTTTTCCGAAGATCTCTTCCAGGTTGTCTTTAAAGATAACCTCTTTCTCCAAAAGGATCTCAGCCAACTGGGTAAGCTTGTCTTTATTAGCTTCCAAAAGTTTGATAGCCCGCTGATACTGCTGTTCTATAAGATTCGAGATCTCTGTGTCAATAAGTTCTGAAGTCTTTTCACTGTAAGGCTTCTGGAAATTATACTCATTTTGTCCCGAAGAATCGTGATAGGTAAGGTTCCCTATTTTTTCGTTAAGTCCGTAAACCGTTACCATGGCCCGCGCCTGTTTGGTTACCTTTTCAAGGTCACTCAGGGCTCCGGTAGAGATCTTGTTAAAGATCACTTTTTCGGCTGCACGACCACCAAGGGCGGCACACATTTCGTCCAGCATTTGTTCAGGACGAACAATAAGTCTTTCTTCCGGAAGGTACCAGGCAGCTCCTAAAGACTGTCCACGTGGCACGATAGTTACCTTCACAAGCGGCGCAGCGTGTTCCAGCATCCAGCTTACGGTAGCATGGCCTGCCTCGTGGTAAGCGATCGCCTGTTTCTCCTCCGGAGTAATGATCTTGTTCTTTTTCTCAAGACCACCTACAATACGGTCTACAGCATCGAGGAAGTCCTGTTTTCCAACAGCCAGTTTGCTTTTTCGCGCTGCGATAAGTGCAGCCTCGTTACAAACGTTGGCAATATCAGCTCCCGAAAATCCCGGGGTTTGTTTTGCCATGAATTCAGTATCCAGTTCATCGGCCACTTTTTTAAGCGGACGTAAGTGAACATCAAATATTTCTTTTCTCTCCCTAACATCCGGAAGGTCCACATAGATCTGGCGGTCAAATCGACCCGCACGCATCAAAGCTTTATCCAGTACATCTGCACGGTTGGTAGCAGCGACCACAATAACATTGGTGTTCGTTCCAAAACCATCCATCTCGGTCAACAACTGGTTCAGGGTATTTTCGCGCTCGTCGTTAGAACCTGAAAAATTGCTTTTCCCTCTTGCTCTACCTATTGCGTCGATCTCATCAATAAATATGATGGAAGGAGATTTTTCCTTGGCCTGTTTGAAAAGGTCACGTACCCTGGAAGCACCAACTCCAACGAACATTTCCACGAAGTCTGAACCTGAAAGGGAGAAGAAAGGTACTTTTGCTTCCCCGGCCACAGCCTTGGCAAGTAAGGTTTTTCCTGTTCCCGGAGGTCCTACTAGTAATGCCCCTTTTGGGATCTTACCACCCAAAGAGGTGTATTTGTCAGGGTTCTTAAGGAAATCAACGATCTCCTGTATTTCTTCTTTAGCGCCTTCAAGTCCTGCTACGTCCTTGAATGAAACTTTCACATCTGTATTCTGGTCGAAAAGTTTTGCTTTTGATTTTCCAATGTTGAAGATCTGTCCGCCGGCTCCTCCGCCTGCACCACCGCTCATTCTCCTCATAATAAAGATCCAGATCCCTATGATCAGAATAAATGGCAATAAGGTGAGGAAGATATCTCCCCACACATTGTGGTGTGATTCAAACACTACAGGTGTATCCAGGTCATTCTCTGCCTTTACCTCGCGAATGTCGTCCTCAAGATTTTGAAGGTCTCCAAACTCAAAGGTATAGCTGGGAGTATCTCCTGTCGGAAAAAGTTCATCCTGGGCAGCTGCCTTGTGAACTTCTTTTTCTTTCGCCTCTTCAGTAAGGAAAACCCTTGCCTGATTCCTGTTAACTATCACTACTTTAGCTACATCTCCGTCTTCAAGGAAGTTTAAAAACTCAGCCGGATTTGTCTTTGCAGGTTCATTGAACCCGCTTCCGCTGAAGAAGTTTATACCCAGGAATACAAGTATGATAGCGGCATAGATCCAGTAGGCACTGAATTTAGGCTTTTTAGGTTCTTTGCTTTTATTAGGTTGCTCTTTGGCCATGCTGTTCTCTTAAGTCTTAATAATTTGTTTCTATTGAAGTGGTCTTGGCATCTCCCCAAAGACTTTCAATATCGTAGAATTCCCTTATATGTTTCTGAAAGACGTGTACCACGACACTCACGTAATCCATTAAAACCCATTCTGCATTTTCAGATCCTTCAATATGCCAGGGTTTGTCTTTCAGGGATTTACTAACGGTTTTTTGTATGGAATTCACGATGGCGTTTACCTGCGTGTTGGATGTTCCATTGCAGATAACGAAATAATCACAAACGGTATTTTCTATTTCTCGTAGGTCCAGGATATCAATATCATTTCCTTTTACTTCTTCGATCCCTTTGATTATATGTGCAATAAGTATGTCGTTGCTCGCTTCTTTTTTTGTCATTAAATTTATTTCTTTGCGCAAAGTTATTACTTTTTAGTCTTTTTGAACCTTGGTTTTCATAACATTTAACGCCTGCATTATCTATTCTCTCTATGCACCTTATCAAAGTTAATGCCATCAACTCTACAAATTCTTTTGCGCGTGAAATGTTCAGAGACAACCCGGGCATGTCTGCTACCTGCGTAATAGCTAAAAAACAATTATTGGGACGGGGGCAACGAGGCACCACTTGGGACTCAGAAGAGGGGAAAAACCTCACTTTTAGTGTCATATTTCCAAAACCTCAGATCCTTCCCGGTAGTCAATTTGTGCTAAGTGCTGCTGTAGCCACCAGTCTTGTAAAGGCGCTTGAGAAATTCGATCTCCCTAAATTGAAGGTTAAATGGCCTAACGACATTATGTCAGCAAATTTGAAGATTGGCGGAATTCTCATTGAAAATGTCATTTCTGAAGGGAAAGTAGCGGCAACTGTAATAGGTGTTGGGCTCAATGTGAACCAGGAAGAATTTATCGGTCTCCCGGGTGCGGGATCCATGAATTCTGTCTCCGGAAAGTATTTTGATCTCGACAAGGTGCTGGATCAACTGCTGGAAGTGCTGGAAGAAAGCCTGTATGCTCTCAATTCCTGCTCTTCGGAAGCTGTTTTAAAAGAGTACAAAAAACACCTTTTTCGAATGCAGATACCTTCCACCTTTCAGCTGCCAGATGAATCTTACTTCACAGGAATGATCGCAGATGTGACCCCAGCAGGAAAACTGCTGGTAAAGACGGAAGATGAACTATTGCAGGAATACGACCTGAAGGAGATCAGGTTGTGTTACTAACATAAGCGCGAAGTATTCTCTGCCAAAGCGCCAATGAATTTCTTCAACGGACCTTTGACCATCATGGCCATCATTGCATTGAACTTTCCGTGGAAGAACAGTTGCGCCTGACTGGTTTTCTCGTCAACAGGTTCAATTACGACATCCAGGGAAAAGTCAAACTTGTCTGAAGTAGAGCCCAGCACAATAAATTCCGGTTCGCGGGTTTCTTTTATTTGTAGTTGGATCTCGGGCATTCCCTTTAGAGCAAAAGCGAAAGTATCCTGGGATTTCACCTCGAATTTTTCCTTGCTCTCGGGCATGATCTGATCGTAATTCTCAACATTGGTAAGAAAATCGAAGAGCTCCTGCTGGCTTTTCTGTACCGTTACTTTTTCACTTTCTAATTCCATAGCTTATTTTTTCCAGTTCGCCGGATCTTTGCGCCAGCTTTGTAACAATTCGGCTTCCGCCTGATTGATATAATTCGTTTTTTGAGCAACTTCCAGTAAATACTCATAGTTGCTTAGAGTATGAAGCTCGACGCCCGCGTTTTTGAAGTTTTCAACGGCAGTATCAAATCCGTAGGAAAAGATGGCTAGCATTCCTTTTATAGTAACGTTGGCTTCCTTCAATGCATTTACGGCATTGAGGCTGCTTTTTCCGGTACTAATAAGGTCTTCAATAACCACCACGGTCTGTCCTTCCTCGATCTTACCTTCGATCTGATTCTTTCTTCCGTGGCTTTTTGCTTCAGGACGTACGTAAACAAAAGGAAGGCTGAGGTATTCTGCCACGAGCATTCCAATTCCAATGGCACCGGTAGCTACTCCGGCAATGACATCTGCTTTTCCGTAGAGCTCCTCGATCTGTTTTGCCATGTTCTCTCTTACGAAATTTCGTATTGGTGGATAGGAGAGAATGATGCGGTTATCACAGTAAATAGGGGAGTTCCAACCGCTCGCCCATTGAAAACCCTGTTGTGCATCTAATTTTATTGCTTTAATTTGCAATAATAACTCAGCGGTTTTTCGTGCTGTTTCCTTGTCTAAAATCATACTGCAAATGTATAAAGTTTTTGTAAATGATATTCCTATTATTCTTTCAACAGAAAAGGATCTGGGCGAAAAATATGTAAACATTCCCATCAAAGAAGTTAAATTTAAAAGGATCATTAAAAAGATCAATAAAGGCAAGTTGCTGTTTGTCAATCTTTACCATTCAAATGAGGAAAAGTTATTGAAACACCTTTTTAAGAAATTGCCGGTAGTTACTGCTGCCGGCGGAATGGTTCTCAATCCAAAAAAGGAAGTATTGTTCATCTTTAGGAATGGGCGCTGGGACCTGCCAAAGGGTAAGATCGAAAAGGGCGAAGGCCTGGAGGACGGAGCTATCCGTGAAGTAGAGGAGGAGACGGGCGTGAAGAACCTGAAAATTTCTCAATTCCTTCAGGAGACTTACCACGTTTTTCAGCGGAAAGGCCGATACCGACTGAAGGTTACTTACTGGTACGAAATGACTACTGATTATGACGGGGAGCTTGTTCCGGAAGAAAAGGAAGGGATCATGAAGGCAAAATGGAAAAATAAAGAGAAGTCAAAAAAGGCACTTTTGAAGTCCTATGCCAACATTAAACTTCTTTTTCCCGAAGAGATCCTACCGGTTTACGCGAAAAACGGGATAGCGTAAATGCGCCTTTTCGTAGTGCTCTGATTTCTTGTGTATCCAGTCTAGCTGAGCATACCAATTAGCTGCGAAATCACGATCTTTTTTCTTCTTTTCCAAAAATTCATCCTCCACTTCGGGGTGGTCATCCAGAAATTCACGAGCAAAATCCTCAAATACATAGGGTGAAAAGCCCTCTTTTTGCTGCAGAATACTGTCAAAGAAATTCCAGTTGAAAAAGGAATCGGGTGATTCCGGTTCCAAGGTGGCCATAAGATATCTGCCCGCGCGCTGATTAATGGGAATAAAGAAATCCCCTTTTCGGATGTTCACTTTTTCCTGGTTTGCAGAAACTTTGGTATTGGAGTGAGGGTAATGACCTTCATATGATTCCTTGGTGGTCTCGTAATCCTCAATGCGGTACACCTGTAACTGTAGCGTAGTGTCCTTATCAAATCGCTTCATCTCCACCCTGTTCAGCTTCAAAAGATCTACAATTGGCCACCATGCCTGTGGTACTATATAACCTTGCGGAAGACTTATCTCGCGGGTTGGTTTGAAGTTGTCATAATAAGTTACATCCTTTGTAAAAGGTTTACTTCGGTCATACTTTAACCGGTCCATGCCTGTCACCTCACTTTTAACGATCTCTCCTTCATAACCTTTGAACTTAAGTGTAGAGGTCTTACTGCTGTCCACTTCATAATCGAATTGATAAGAGGTCTTCTTAGGAAAACCTGCAATGGCGTCTTTCCGCAGTTTTTTGATCAGCTTTGTGTCCTCATCTGTGATGTCTATCATGGAGCGCAACACTTCATAAGTACCTTTCACCCTCTGGTCATATGGTTTGAGCATGTGGGTTTCCACCATCATTCCGAAGGTATTCCAAAGAGCAGCATATCCGGTAGAATACCGCGGATTGTCCAGAAACTGTGAGAATCCTTTTTCCGGAATATCATTGAAGACATTCACATAAGGCGTGATGTCCAGTTTCTTTTTTCGCAACGCTTTTTTCAGGGCGGGCATCATATCGATCTTCACATAATTTCCAGATTCCCCACCCAGTTTGTTGTGCTGAGTAAATAAATGGGTGAGGCTGTATTGATAGTCGGCACCGTTGCTCACGTGAGTATCAATAAAAACATCGGGATCTACTTTGTGAAAGATCTCATAGAAGGAGCGCGTATTTTTGGTGTCGGCTTTTATGAAATCCCTGTTCAGGTCAAAGTTGCGGGCATTTCCGCGGAAACCATATTCTTTAGGGCCATTCTGATTGGTACGGGTAAAGGAATTCCTGTTAAGGGCACCACCAACATTGTAGACAGGAATGGCTGCAATAATGGTATTTTCGGGCAGCGGAATGGAATCCTGGGCCAGGTCCCGAAAAAGCATCATGGTAGCATCAATACCGTCACTTTCGCCGGGATGAATCCCGTTGTTGATGAGTAAAATACTGTTCTCTTTTCGGCCTTCATTGAGATCGAATTGTTTGTTCCTGCTGTAGATGGCCAGGTGGAGCGGTTCGCCACTGTCGGTTTCCCCAATTTGCTGCAAACTGATGGTAGGATACACCGCTGCGAGGTTGGCGTAATATTCTATAACTTCCGGATAGGTAGCCGTTTCAGTTCCACCTGATTTTTCAAATACGGTGGTAAAATCGTAATCCTGTTTAAGTATATAATTGGAGAAGTCACAGGAGACAAAAGCCAGAAGCAAACAAACCAGAAACGGAATCTTCTTCATCAAAAAAATATTTATGGCTGTAAACTTAGTTAAAAAAGTGTAAAATATCCCAACAGCTGCTCCGGCTACTTCACCCCGAACTCCCTGTTAAAGAAGGCATAATCCTTATGTCAGGTTTTCTGTCACTAAAAATAAAACTTATTTTAGCTAAAAAGCGGAGGTTATGAAAAGGTTTTCAGGAGTTTTTACGGTGTTTTTATGTTTAATATTCAGTTTTGCTGCATTTTCACAGGCGGCCGATTCCAAATTAAGGGAGGACAAAAAACAGGAGTTAGCGAAACAACCACCTGTAGTTGTACAGACCGCTATTGGCGAATTGAAGCTGCCATCCCCTTTTTCTACGGAAGTAGTAGCAAATGTGAGCAAGGTTGTGCCCTGGCCTGAAGGGAAAATGCCGAAAGCCCCCGAAGGTTTTAAAGTGACAAAATTTGCGGGAGATCTTCAGCACCCGAGGTGGACCTATATAGCACCCAATAATGATATTTTTGTGGCCGAATCAAATGACTCCGGAGAAAGCGCTAATCAGATCACCCTTTTACGCGATACCAACAAAGATGGAAAGCCTGATGAGCGGCATGTCTTTCTTAAAGATCTCAATCAACCCTTCGGAATGCTGGTGCTGGGTGATTATTTTTATGTTGCCAATGTGGATGCCCTTAAAAGATTTCCATATAAAAAGGGACAAAATTCCATTGAAGTTAAAGGTGAAACCATTGTTTCCCTTCCCGCAGGCGGTTATAATCACCACTGGACGAGAAACATTATTACCAATAAAGAAGGTTCGAAGATCTATATTACTGTAGGCTCTTCCAGTAATGTGGGTGAATACGGAATGGATCTCGAGGAAAGGCGGGCCAATATTCTGGAGGTTAATCCCGACGGTTCCGGAGAGAGAGTTTATGCTTCTGGAATAAGAAATCCGGTAGGTATTGACTGGAATCCGGTGACCGGAGAGCTATGGGCAGCGGTCAATGAGCGGGACAACCTGGGGAATGAACTGGTTCCCGACTATATCACCAGTGTAAAGGAAGGTGCTTTCTACGGATGGCCTTATTCTTACTACGGACAGATCAAAGATCCCAGATGGTACCATGCTCCGCATGAAGACATGGTGCAAAAAGCGCTTGTTCCCGATGTGCCTTTGGCTTCACATAGCGCTTCTTTGGGACTGGAATTCTATGAAGGCGATCAATTTCCTGAGAAATACAAGAACGGAGCTTTCGTAGGACAGCATGGTTCCTGGAACCGTGCCGATCTTGCAGGTTATAAGGTTGTGTTTGTTCCTTTCAAAGATGGCAAACCCCAACAACCTGAAGATTTCCTCACCGGATTCATCGCTGAAAGTTCCGGTAGCGAAGTCTACGGAAGACCCGTTGCGGTGACCACCTTGCCTGATGGTTCCCTGCTGGTAAATGACGATGATGGAAATGTGATCTGGAGAGTTTCAACTGAATAGAGCGAAAAATTGAAGCACTTTTCCCCCTTTTTGATCCTGTTATTTTTCTTCGGAAGCCTTTCTGCACAGAACGTGCGGGTAAAGATCATTAATTCCCTTACCGGCGAACCTGTTCCGGATGCGGTAGTCAGGATTGCTGAAAGCAAAGCTGAATTTTCGGCTTCTGAAGAAGGCATTGTAATGCTTTCTGTGGAAGGGTTTCCGGTGCAGGCGACTGCTTCAGCACCGGGATTTGAACCTAAGAATTTCAAGATCAAGAACGAAAAAATAACAATCCCTTTAGAACCCATTTTTGAAGCCCTTTCAGAAGTGGTGCTTAGAAGTACCATTATTCCGCAGGATGTGTTGAATACCCCGGCTTCCGTTAGTCTTTTGCGGGCCAAAGATCTGCAGCGCAATGAAGGCGCCTCGGTCATGGATGCAGTTGACAGGGTCGCGGGAGTATCGGTGCTGCAAGGGGCATTGAACACCAACAAGCTCAGCATTCGCGGCGTGGGCTCCCGGTCGCAGTACAGCAGCAATCGCGTCAAAGCCTATTTTATGGAAATTCCACTCAGCTCGGGGGAAGGAGAGACCACCCTAGATGATCTGCCTCCTGAAATCCTTGATCGGGCAGAGATCATCAAAGGTCCTGTGTCGAGCATTTATGGAGCAGGGCTGGGAGGAGTGATCAACCTTTATCCTTCAGAAGGAGCATGGGGAAACAAGGTGAGAGCTGAAGCAACAGCGGGAGATTTCGGACTTTTCAAAAACAATGTTCAGGCTTCTCATCACGACGAAAATAATTCTATAGTTGCCACTTTCAACCACCTGGAGACCGATGGCTTCAGAAAGAATGGGCAGTACAATCGAAATTCAATAAATATTTACGGGAGCCGCAGCTCGTCAGAAAATAACACACTTTCGGTGCTGGCTAATTTGATCCGGCTGAAAGCATTTATTCCCAGTTCACTTAACCGGGAGACCTTTGAAAATGATCCTGCTGCCGCGGCTTTCACCTGGGCCGCTGCGAAAGGATTTGAATCCTATGACAAAGGACTTTTCGGAATTTCCAACCACCATAGCTTTTCGAGCAACTTCAGTAATACCAGCAGTATCTTTTTCAATTTCCGGAATGGGTATGAGCCGCGCCCTTTCGATATTCTCAAAGAGGAGCAGGTGGCCATCGGAGCCCGCACAAAATTCAACCTCAAAAATGACATTTTTGGAAAGGATTCTGAACTGAGCTTTGGAGCTGAATTATTCAGAGAATGGTATGACACGTCTACATTTGAAAACCTTTACGAGGAATATCCTGACCAGGGCAGTGTGGCTGGAAAGATTTTGAGCAATACTTCCCAGGACCGGAATTATTATAACCTTTTTGCGCAATTCAATATTGCTGTTTTCTCAAAATTAAAGCTGGAGGCCGGACTCAATTTCAATTCGACTTTTTACAGTTTAGAGGATCTTTACGCACAGGATGAGGTGGACCAGTCCGGAGACTACAGGTATAAAAGTATTCTCTCTCCCAGGGCGGGTGCCGTTTATACTATTTCTAAAGGGAAGAATATCTATGCCTCCATTAGTCACGGATTTTCGACGCCTACAGTCGCAGAAACTCTAACTCCCGAAGGTTTGATCAATACTGGGATCAAACCCGAAACGGGAATGAATTATGAAATCGGTTTTAAAGGAAATTTTCTGAAGAACCGTCTTCATACTGAAATAGCAGTCTTTTCTATTCAGGTCGAAAATCTTTTGGTGGCAGAACGCGTGGCTGAAGACCGGTATATCGGCCGGAATGCAGGAAAAACTGATCACAACGGACTCGAATTCCTTTTAAATTATAATTATTCGATCTCTCCCAATTTCTCCGGAAGCGCCTTTATAAATGGCGCATTCAATGATTTTACCTTTGATGAATTTGTCGAGGAGGGAACAGATTTCTCCGGAAATAAACTTCCGGCCGTTCCCGCGAACAGTTTCCAGGCGGGAGTGGATCTGGTTTTTTACCAAAATCTTCGTTTTTTTGCCACTTTTCAGCAGGAAGGAGAGATGCAGTTAAATGACGAAAATTCCGGAAGCACTGACAGCTACAGTCTTGTAGACCTTAAACTGTCCTGGTCACCGCGAATTTTTCAGAATTGGGAAACAACTTTATTGGCCGGAGTAAATAACCTGTTCGATGAGCATTATGCCGCTTCTATAGTTCCGAATGCTGTTGGATTTGGAGGATCGGCACCACGTTATTTTTATCCGGGGAAACCCCGGAATTTCTATACCGGCATCAGCCTGGGCTATGAATTCTAAATAAGAATTGAATTTTACTTTTTTCGGACCACATCGGGAACCATAAAGGTGTAGTCACCTCCGTTACGTATCACATCCCTAACCACAGTTGAGGAAATATGGCTTTTTCCGGAGGAAGTGATCAAAAACACGGTTTCCACGCCGGTCATCTTAAAATTGGTCTGCCCGATGAATTTTTCGAATTCAAAATCTGTGGTATTACGAAGGCCGCGTAGAATAAAGCCGGCATCCTGCTTTTTACAAAAGTCAACTGTCATTCCTTCATAGGTCATCACGCTGATCTTTGGCTCGTGATCAAAAGTCTTTTCCAGGAAACGCACACGTTCTTCCAGAGAGAACATGTACTTTTTGTCGGCATTGACACCAATGGCGAGAATGATCTCGTCAAAAAGTGGCAGTCCGCGGTTGATGATATCCACATGTCCCAATGTGATGGGATCAAAAGAGCCGGGAAAAACAGCTTTTCTCATAACCTGGTTTTGAATCTAATGTAAGGATTTTCTGATAATCTATTTACTGGTTGCTGCTTCTATAGCGCTTCCGAAGAGCTCGGGCAGGGAAATTCCGGCCGCCTGTGCCTGTTGTGGAAGGATACTCGCCTCGCTCAACCCCGGATTGGTATTGATCTCAATAAAATGCGGTTCATCGTTGTGAAAGATAAATTCTGAACGGGAAAAACCTTTCATCTTCAGTTTCCGGTAAATGAGCTTTGCGATCTCCTGTACTTTTTTAGTCTGTTCTTCTGAAATACGGGCCGGAGTGATCTCCTGGGACTTTCCGAGGTATTTCGCTTCGTAGTCAAAAAACTCATTTTCAGAAACAATTTCAGTTACGGGTAAAGCAGTTATTTCGCCATTGTGCATGATCACACCTACAGAAACTTCTGTTCCATCCAAAAATGATTCGATGATCACTTCATCATCTTCTTTATACGCAAACTTCAGCGCGGGAATGAGCTCCTCTTTTGTCTTCACTTTGGAAACACCAAAGCTGCTTCCGGCCTTATTAGCCTTCACAAAACACGGTAATCCCACTTTTTTGATCACTTCATCGGGATCTACATCCAGTCCCTGATCGGCAAAGTAATTCACAGCAGTTTTAATTCCGTAGGGCTTCAAAACACTGATGAGGTCGCGCTTGTTAAAGGTGAGGGCCGATTGATAAAAATCGCAGGAGGTTTGAGGAATATTCAGAAGTTCGAGATATGCCTGTAAAAGGCCATTTTCTCCCGGTGTTCCGTGGATAGTATTGAAAACGCAGTCAAAAGTTATGAGTTGATTATCAATAGTGACGGTAAAGTTGCTGCGGTTAATAGGGTAGGGAGTATCGTCATCTGCAATAACAAACCACTCCTTTTGCAGGATATGGACGCGATAAGGATTGTATTTCTCGCGGTCGAGGTTTTTGTAAACTACATTCCCGCTGTTGATAGAGATGCGGTATTCACTTGAAAAGCCACCCATGGCTATGGCAACATTTTTCTTCATAATTAAATAAGCGCCGTTTATTTACGTTAACAAAAGTAGGACTATTAAATGAATGTCTGTAAAACCACCTGTTTTTATATCTTTGTTTTTTTAAATTCTAATATGAGTTTCCTCAAATTTATCTTTAGCAAAACCTTTCTGTTACAGTTGGTTTTGGCGGCTTTGGCCCTTGTTCTTATTGTTTTTATCATCTTACAGTGGCTGGATTTTTCTACCAACCAGGACCAACGGATCGTAGTGCCCAACCTGGCAAGACTTTCTTTAGACAAGGTAGATGAGACGCTTGAAGAGCTGGACCTTAGAAGGGAGATCCTTGATTCGGCCAATTACAATCCTGAATATCCACCATACTCGGTGATCGACCAGGTGCCCGTTCCCGGGAAATTCGTAAAGGAAAACCGAAAGATCTACCTGACGCTGAACCCTTCGGGATACCGAAAAGTTGAGATTCCGCAGAACCTTATCCGTAGGACCAGAAGACAGGTAGAGCCCACTTTACGATCTCTCGGATTTGAAATAGGATCTATAACCTATAAACCCGATGTTGCCAAAGACGCGGTGCTGGAATTACGGCACAATGGCCAGAAAGTGGAACCGGGAGATAAATTGATGAAGACCTCTAAAATTGATCTTGTACTGGGAGACGGCTCCGGAAGATATGGAATGGAAGAAGAGGAGAATACAGATGAAGACAATATTTTAGACGACCTGGAGAATGAAGAATATGATTTCTGAGAACAACAATCCTGAGATAGACGAGAATGATGATGAGCTGTATGAGCATCACCGCTTTGTAGCCGATAAAGGCCAGCAACCACTGCGGGTGGATAAGTTTCTCATGAACTACATTGAAAAGGCTACCCGAAACAAGATACAAACGGCAGCCAAGGAAGGGAACATCCACGTCAATGAAGTATCGGTAAAGTCCAACTACAAGGTAAAGCCCGGAGATGTGGTGCAGGTTATGTTTGAGCATCCTCCCTACGAATTCCTGTTGACTCCCGAGAATATTCCGTTGAACATAGTACATGAAGACGATGCTGTCCTGGTGGTAAATAAACCTGCCGGAATGGTAGTACATCCCGGTCACGGCAACTACAGCGGTACGCTTATTAACGCCCTGGTGTATCATTTTGATAACCTTCCGCAGAACAGCAGTGAACGCCCCGGATTGGTGCATAGGATCGATAAAGATACCAGCGGACTTTTAGTCATCGCAAAGACCGAACAGGCCATGACAAAACTTTCCAAACAGTTCTTTGATAAGAGCAGTGAGCGCGAATACGTCGCCATAGTTTGGGGAAATGTTGAAGAAGACGAAGGTACCATTGAAGGGAATATTGGTAGACATCCAAAAAATAGACTTCAGAATACTGTTTACCTGGGAGAAGATGAAGATAAAGGGAAACCGGCCGTAACTCATTTCAAGGTGATTGAAAGATTGGGATATGTCACTTTGGTTTCCTGTAAACTGGAAACCGGTCGTACACACCAGATCAGGGTGCATATGAAGCACATTGGCCATACCCTCTTTAATGATGAGCGTTATGGAGGGGATAAGATCCTGAAAGGCACCACTTTTACTAAGTACAAACAATTCGTGGAGAACTGCTTTAAGGTATTGCCGCGACAGGCTTTACACGCCAAAACCCTCGGATTCAAACATCCGGTAACGGGCGAGTGGATGAGCTTTGATTCTCCGGTTCCGGAAGATATGCAGGAGTGTATCGAAAAATGGCGGAATTATGCTAAGAATCAGAAGGAATTCATTGATTAAATAAGCTTTTTCAATAGCCTTATCAAAAGGAAAAAGTCCCTGCTGTTTCAGGGAAGGGGAGGAATTGGTATTTTAGTGCTGTAAAATAAGAATGATCAAAGTCTCCCAGTAAGAATATGAAAATAGTTATATCCCCCGCCAAGACTCTCGACTACGAAACAGCTCTTCCCACTACCCGTGGCACTCAACCTTCTTTTTTGGAAACTACGGCTAAAGTGAACCGAAAGCTCGCAAGAATTTCCAAAAAGGATCTGATGGAATTAATGGACATCAGCGATAAACTGGCAGATCTAAACCATACTCGCTATCACGAATTTGAAGAAGAGCACACAAAAAAGAATTCGCGACCGGCAGTTTATGCGTTTGCAGGAGATGTTTATACCGGACTTGAAGCCTATACCATCCCTACTGAAAAACTTGATTTTTTGCAGGATTCTTTGCGTATCCTTTCCGGATTCTACGGAATCCTTCGGCCCCTGGACCTCATTCAGCCGTATAGACTCGAGATGGGAACTTCCCTTTCTGTTGGTAGAAAAAATGATCTGTATGAACTTTGGCAGGAGAAGATCACTGGCTATTTGAATAAAGAACTGAAAGAGGACGAACTGTTTGTGAACCTCGCCAGTCAGGAATATTTTAAGGCAGTGAACACCGCAAAACTTAAAGTTCCTGTGATAACGCCGGTCTTCAAAGACTACAAGAACGGAAAGCTCAAGATCATTAGTTTCTTTGCAAAAAAAGCGCGGGGTTCTATGGTGCGTTTTATTGCAGATACCGAAGCAAAAACCATTGAAGACCTGAAAGCTTTTGACTATGATGGATACCGGTACAGCGAGGAAGAAAGCAAGAAAAAAAATGAGCTGGTTTTTACGAGGTAAGCAGCAACGGGTTTTATTGTTAAAGTATTTAAAAAAGCGGTGTTTCACCGCTTTTTTCTTTTTAATTTCTGTGCCAATGCGCCTGTACAGCAAAGGGCAAACTAATCAACAAAAAAGCATTTTTCAGAATGGACATTAAAAAGGTTTTAGTAGCAAACAGGGGAGAAATAGCCATCAGGATCTTCAGAGCTTGCACAGAGATAGGATTACGCACTGTGGGGATCTATACATTTGAAGACCGGTATTCACTGCACCGTTACAAAGCCGACGAATCTTACCAGATAGGTGCCGACAACGAACCGCTAAAACCTTACCTGGATATTGAGGCCATCGTTAAAGTGGCCAAACAGAATGGCGTGGATGCAATTCATCCGGGCTATGGATTTCTTTCTGAAAATGCTGAATTCGCTCAGAAATGCGAGGAGAACGGGATCATTTTTATCGGCCCAAAAGTCTCCGTGCTAAAATCGCTGGGAGATAAAGTGCGGGCTAAGGAGGTGGCGGTCAAAAATAATATCCCGGTCATACAGAGCAATGAAAAAGAACTTTCTTCAGTAGAAATAGCCCTTGAAGAAGCTGAAAAGATAGGATATCCGGTGATGCTGAAGGCAGCTTCGGGAGGTGGCGGCCGCGGTATGCGGGTGATAAGGAATGACGAAGAACTAAAGAGTGGGTTCAGAGAATCCAAGCGTGAGGCATTGAATGCTTTTGGTGACGACACCGTCTTCCTGGAGAAATTCGTGGAAGACCCCAAGCATATTGAAATTCAGATCGTAGCTGATAATCACGGCAATATTGTACACCTTTTTGAACGTGACTGTTCGGTACAACGACGGTATCAAAAAGTGATAGAATTTGCCCCTTCTATGGGACTGGAAGAAGGTGTCAAAGAGAAACTTTATAAGTATGCGATCGATCTTTGTAAGGCTGTAGAATATAATAACATCGGAACCGTAGAATTCCTGGTAGACAGGAGTGGAGAGATCTTTTTTATAGAGGTAAACCCGCGGATTCAGGTGGAGCACACCGTGACCGAGATCATCACGAACATTGACCTTGTAAAAGCGCAGCTCTTTATTGCCGGCGGATATAAGTTGTCTGACAAACAGATCAAGATCGCAAGTCAGGACAAGATCACTACCAACGGTTATGCCCTGCAATGTCGAATCACTACTGAAGATCCTACCAATGACTTTAAACCGGACTACGGAACTATTACAACCTACCGAAGTGCTTCCGGATTTGGGATAAGACTCGATGCAGGGAGTATTTATCAGGGGGTAAAAGTTTCACCATTCTTTGATTCGATGCTGGTAAAAGTTTCAGCCAGCAGCCGTACCCTTGACGGGGCCTGCCGAAAAATGCGAAGAGCGCTGGCAGAATTCCGGATCCGCGGAGTAATGACAAACATCGGATTCCTGGACAATATCCTTTCCAGCCAAACCTTCCGACAAGGGGATGTTACGGTAAACTTCATTAAAGATCATCCTGAACTTTTTGAGATCAAGAAGGCCCGCAACCGGGCAACTAAAATGGTAAAGTTCCTGGGGGATGTGATCATCAATGGAAATGAGGATGTCAAAAATGTGGAAAAACCGAAAAATTTTATCAAACCGGTTGTGCCTTCTTTTGAAAGCAATGGATATCCGCAGGGTACAAAAGATCTGTTAACGGAATACGGGCCGGAGAAATTTTCCCGTTGGTTACTGCACGAAGGCAAGGTTCATTATACCGATACTACCATGCGCGATGCTCACCAGAGTTTGCTTGCTACACGCATGCGTACAACAGACCTGCTGAAAGTGGCAGAAGGTTTTGCCCGTAATCATCCGGAAGTTTTCAGCCTGGAGGTATGGGGAGGAGCCACTTTTGATGTATGTCTCAGATTCCTGAAGGAAGATCCATGGGAACGGTTAAGACTGCTGCGGAAGGCCATGCCCAATGTTCTGCTGCAAATGCTGCTCCGTGGCTCTAACGGAGTAGGGTATACCGCCTATCCCGATAACCTCATTGAAAAATTCGTCGAGCAGGCATGGGAGAACGGGATCGATGTCTTCCGGATCTTTGACAGTCTCAACTGGATGAAATCTATTGCTCCGTGTATTGAATATGTGCGTAACCGTACCGATGGTCTGGCAGAGGGAACTATCTGCTATACCGGTGATATAATGGATCCAAAAGAAACCAAATACAATCTCGAGTACTATATTCAGCTTGGTAAGGATATAGAAAATGCCGGGGCACATATCCTGGCAATTAAAGATATGGCGGGGATCCTGAAGCCCGATGCCGCTTACGAGCTGGTCGCCAATCTTAAATCGCGGATCAATATTCCGTTGCACCTGCATACCCATGACACCTCTTCGATTCAGGCGGCAACGTATTTGAAAGCTGTAGAGGCAGGAGTGGATGTTATCGATGTCGCACTGGGTGGCCTTTCCGGACTTACTTCGCAGCCCAACTTCAATTCCATTGTAGAAATGCTGAGATTCCACGATCGGGGCAGACCAATAGACACCAACAAACTCAATGAATATTCCAATTACTGGGAAGCAGTACGACGCTATTATTTTCCATTTGAATCCGGATTAAAAGCCGGAACGGGAGAAGTCTACAAGCATGAGATTCCGGGAGGACAGTATTCAAACCTTAAACCACAGGCCGAATCCTTAGGACTTGCAGATCGTTTTCATGAGATCACCGAGATGTATGGAAAAGTAAATGAACTATTTGGGGATATCATTAAAGTTACGCCGAGTTCGAAAGTGGTCGGGGACATGGCGCAGTATCTTGTAAGTAACAATCTTACCATTGAAGATGTACTCGAAAAAGGGGAGGAGATCTCCTTTCCGCAGTCAGTGGTGAGCTATTTCAGGGGAGACCTGGGACAACCTTATGGAGGTTTTCCTCAAAAGATCCAGAAGATCGTGTTGAAGGATGAAAAGCCCTATACCGAAAGACCGAATGCCCATCTTGAACCCATCGATTTTGAAAAGGAATATTCCGAGTTTGAAAAAATGTTCGGGGAAGGACTGGGTAGGGAACTTCAGATAACCGATTTTCTTTCTTACAAGTTGTATCCCAAAGTATTTACTGATTTCTATAACCATCAGGTTCAGTACGGCAATGTGATCAATATACCCACTAAGAACTTTTTCTACGGAATGGAACCGGGAGAAGAGATCATTGTAGAACTTGATAAAGGAAAGACGCTGCTCATCGAGTTCATTTCTGAAAGCGAAGCGAATGAAGACGGAATAGCCAAGGTCTTTTTCAAGGTGAACGGGCAGACCCGCGCGGTAGAAGTGCAGGATAGATCTGTGAAAGTGGAAAAAGTAGTACACCAAAAGGTCGACAAGAATGACAAGAAACAGGTGGGCGCACCTCTACAGGGTGCATTGTCCAATATCCAGGTGAAGGCTGGTGACAGCGTTGAGAAAAATCAGCCGCTGTTTGTGATCGAAGCCATGAAAATGGAAACTACCATTACCGCGAATACTGCCGGGGAAGTGGAAAAAGTGGTGCTAAAAGAAGGCACTATGGTCTTTGCTGATGATCTGGTGGTGGTCATGAAGTAATTTCGGCATGAATTCTGAAGTCTGTTAGATGCACGTGTAATTTCTAAAACTTTTTGTCTTTTGTCTGAAGAACTGTTTCATCATATCCATCCTTATCCTCCTTTTGTTCCTGAAAATGCTACCAAACTCATAGTGGGTACTTTACCGCCTCCGCGTTTCACGACCCGTGATCTTAAAGAAGACGACGTGGATTTTTGCTACGGAAGCCGCGACGGACTCCTATGGCAGGTGATAGACCGGGTATTCGATCTGGACCTGAAATTTGAAAATACTCCTGAAGCTGTTGAAGAACGGAAGAAATTCCTCGCCAGTAAGGGGATTGGGATCTGTGATACGGTGGAAAGTTGCAGAAGAGAGAAAGTAGATGCTTCAGATCTTGGAATGCTGGAAGTGGAATTAAGGGATCTCATTAAGATCCTTCGGAAACATGAAAAAATCGATACCTTATTATTTACCGGCGGGAACAGTAAGAACGGCCCCGAATTTTTCTTCCGTCGCCTTTTGCAGGAGTACGATATGAAGCTAAAAGTTATTTCCAATACAGTTCCAAGGATACACCAGTTTCTACTGGACGGGAGATCGATAAACACCGTTTCCCTCACCGCCCCATCAGGGTCGGCCAATCGGGCTATTGGCAGCATGCAACTGTACAAAGACTTAAAAAAACAAAACCCTGACTTCAATACAATTGATTTCAGGGTCTTGCAGTACCGTCAGTTCTTAGAGAACTAAACGGGTTCTTTTTCCTGGGGATTTTTGATCTTTTGCGGACTTACTTTGAATTTCTTTCTTTTTGGTCGCAATTTGCCATAGCTGTTAATGGCAATTTTTCCCCGTTTGGTCTTTTTATCGCCTTTTCCCATTATTTCTTATTTTTTTGATCTCTAATGGTTTTATCGTCAATATCAAAGTCGTTAGTTTCAATGTCGCGGTTTCCAATTTCTCCGCTTAGAGGATCATTGTCGCTACGTCTTTTTCGTGATCTTTCTTTTTTCTTCTTATTATCTTCAATAATTCCCATAACATTCGGTTTTTTGGTTCGATTCAAGATACAAAAAAGTGAACTTTTTAGGTATTAAAGACTTGTTAATAAGGGGATTGATCACCGGATGGAACTCACAAAATCTTCAATTTTTTCCGTTCCGTTCTTTTCCAGGTGTTTAATAAATGCGCTGCCAATAATGGCGCCGCTCGTGGTTTGGGTTGCCTGCCGGAAAGTTTTGTCATTATTGATCCCAAATCCCACAATAAGAGGGGTTTTTAATTCCATTTTTGACACCCTTTCAAAATATTCTTTTTGCTGTTCTCCAAACCCTTCAGTAGATCCAGTCACACTTGCGCTGCTCACCATATAAATAAATCCTTCGGAAGCATCATCAATAGCCCTGATTCGCTCTTCGGAAGTTTGAGGCGTGATAAGAAACACAGGTAACAATCCATACCTGTCAAAAATGGTTTTGTAGTGGGTCTTATATTCTTCCAGCGGAAGGTCAGGAATTATCAACCCATCAATGCCTGCTTCCTTACATTTTTTGCAAAATTTTTCCACTCCGTACTGAAGGATAGGATTGAAATAACCCATGATCAATAAGGGAATGGATACCGAATTCCTGATATCTTTAAGCTGCTCAAATAACCTGGTGGTGGTCATTCCATTTTTCAATGCTACCTGCGAACTCTCCTGGATGGTCGGTCCGTCGGCTAAAGGATCGCTAAACGGAAGTCCGATCTCCAGCATATCCACACCACTTTTTTCCAGCTTCTTTATAATTGTGCCCGTATCTTCAGGTTCCGGAAATCCTGCCGTAAAATAGATCGACAGTAATTTTTCCCCTTTTTGGGTCTGCTGTTGTATTCTTTGATTGATTCTGTTCATTCTATTGTTTTGTTTATTTAGACCTGCAAGGTCTTCAAGACCTTGTAGGTCCGTTTTACAAGTTGAAATAATCGATGTACGTATTCAGATCCTTATCCCCACGTCCTGAAAGGTTGATAACCATGACATCTTCAGGCTTAAATTTACGGGTCTCAAAAATGGCTAAAGCGTGTGCTGTTTCTATAGCAGGAATGATACCTTCCAGTTTTGAAAGCACCAGCCCGGCTGCCATAGCTTCTTTGTCAGTGATCGAAATAAATTCTCCCCGTCCGGTGCGGAATAGATTCGCATGCATGGGACCCACTCCGGGATAATCCAGTCCGGCAGAAATTGAATACGGTTCGGTGATCTGTCCGTCATCGGTTTGCATCAATAAGGTCTTGCTTCCGTGGATGATGCCTTCTTTTCCAAGGGCAGAAGTAGCCGCACTCTTTCCTGTGTTCACGCCTTCCCCGGCGGCTTCCACCGCGATGATCCCCACATCTTCATTGTCAAGATAATGATAATAGATCCCGGCTGCATTACTGCCGCCGCCCACACATGCCACTACAAAATCCGGAGCTTCGCGTCCTTCTTTTTCCTTCAGCTGCATTTTTACCTCTTCAGAAATCACACTTTGAAAGCGGGCCACCATATCGGGGTAGGGATGGGGTCCAACCACAGATCCTATGATATAATGGGTGTCCACCGGATTATTGATCCAGTCCCTGATCGCTTCATTGGTAGCATCCTTCAAAGTGCGGCTTCCCGATTTTGCAGGAACCACCTTGGCACCGAGCATTTTCATTCTGGCCACGTTTGGAGCCTGTCGCTCAATATCAATTTCACCCATATATACAATGCACTCCAGTCCCATAAGGGCACAAACTGTAGCCGTGGCCACTCCGTGCTGACCGGCACCGGTTTCGGCGATGATCCGGGTTTTGCCCAGTCTTTTCGCCATCAGGATCTGCCCGATGGTGTTATTCACCTTGTGAGCCCCGGTATGACAGAGGTCTTCCCGTTTTAAGTAGATCCTGGTGTTATATTTTTTACTGAAACGTTCGGCAAAATAAAGTGGCGTTGGTCGGCCCACATAATCCTTCAGCAGCTGTTTAAATTCCTTTTGAAAAGAATCTTCCTTCATGATCTGCAGATAGCGAGACCGCAGTTCTTCTACATTAGGGTACAGCATTTCGGGAATGAAGGCCCCGCCAAAATCTCCGTAATAACCTTTTTCGTTTACTTGATAACTCATATTATGTTCTTTAATTCAGGAAAGCAGGCTTTCTCTGAAAATCTTTAATTTTTTTGCATCCTTAAGTGCCGGTTCGGTTTCAAATCTGCTGTTGACGTCTACCCCATAGAAGATCCCTTGTTTGTTCTGCTGCTCAAAAAACTGATGAAGTTCTTTAATTTCTGAGACCCCTTCAGGACCAATGCCGCCGCTCAAAAAGAACGGAACTGTAGATGGATATTTTTTGAGGATCTCCCAGTCAAAGCTGATCCCATTTCCACCTTTGTTCTTTCCTTTGGTGTCAAAAAGGAAGAAATCCACGACTCCTTCGTAAGGCTCAAGTTCCGAGAAATCGAAATCTTCACCTACTGAAAAAACCTTGATCAATTCCACATTTTTGGGAAGTGAATTCTTCAGCTCCCTGCAAAACTGCGGACTTTCATTGCCATGCAGTTGAATTGCTGAAAGCTTATACTCCTGTTGCCTTTTCAGAATATAATCCGCGGAAGCATCTACAAAAACGCCGGTCTTTTTAATGGAAGCATTAGTTTCAGGAATAACTTCATTGACATGCCGGGGAGATTTTTCAAAAAAGATAAGTCCCAGGTAATCGGGTTTTAATTCCGCCACCTCCCGGATGTTACCGGGATCTCTCATTCCGCAGACTTTCAGCTTGAGGGAATTCATTGGTTCTCTTTGTTTAATTGCTGCATGAAGGCCGCAAAACTTGCTCCCGGATCTTCTGTCTTCATGAAATTTCCACCGATAAGGAAGCCTTGAAAACCACTTTTTTGAAGCTCCAGGATCGCAGCCGTATCGCTGATACCGCTTTCAGAAACCTTCACATACTCTTCAGGGATGGCTGCTGCCAGCTCTTTGCTGGTGTTAAGATCTACTTCAAAGGTCTTGAGATTACGGTTGTTCACACCCACCATATCTATTTCGGGCATTAGTGAATTGTCCAACTCTTCCCGGTTGTGCACTTCCAGTAAAACTTCCAGTCCCAGCTCTTTCGCCAGTTTGGAAAATTTTTCGATCTGTTTTTCGTTCAAAAGGGCCGCTATAAGCAGGATAACATCTGCACCCATGGCTTTGGCTTCGTAGATCTGGTATTCATCGATCACGAAATCCTTCCGAAGCAATGGGAGCTTAACACTCTCCCGGGCCAGGGAAAGATCTTCCATGCCTCCACCAAAGTAGGCTTCATCGGTTAGTACAGAAATACCGGCCGCTCCAAATTTCTCATAGGCCTTTACGATCTCCTCCACTTCGGCTTCCGGATTGAGGTCGGGATGGGAAGGGGAACGTCGCTTGAATTCTGCTATAATTCCGGCAGGGGATTTTCGCAGGTTTTCGCTCAAAGAGATACATTTTCTTTTGAAGTGTGGCAAAAGCTGTAAAACTTCCACCGGAACTTCTTCTTTTTGAGTGGCTACTTCCACCCGTTTATCTGCTGCTATTTTTTCAAGAATATTCATAATGTCATTTTTAGGCCTGGCTAAGGCGTTGCAGGTTTTTGAAAGCTGTGAGAGCTTTTCCTGAAAGTAAGGCTTCTTTTGCCAAACTAAATGCTTTTTCAAGGCTGGTGTTCTGAGCCGTTTTAATGGCCATTCCTGCATTGGCACAAACTACATTGTTCTGGGCTTCGGTGCCTTTTCCCTCCAGGATATTTACAAAGATGGCGGCGGCAGAAGCCACGGAATCGCCTCCTGAAATTGCAGAGGCCTCAATAGGTTGAAGTCCGAAATCCTGTGGTTTCAACATTCCTTCGGAAGAATTCGAGATGGTTTTAGTGTTTCCGGTGAGCGAGATCTCATCATACCCATCCAGAGCGTGTAAAATGGTAAAATTCTTATCAGTTTTTTGATAGAGATAGCCATACATCCTGGCCAGTTCCAAATTAAATACTCCCACTACCTGGTTTTTCGGAAAAGCCGGGTTCACCATAGGTCCCAACATATTGAAAAATGTCTTTACCGAAAGGGATTTTCTGATGGGGGCCACATTCTTCATGGCTGGGTGAAACAGCGCCGCGTGTAAAAAGCAGATCCCGGCTTCGTCCATACTTCTTTTTAGAAAATCTTCTTCCTTACTGAACCTGATGCCCAGGTGTTCCATGACATTTGAACTTCCGCAGCCCGAAGAAACCCCGTAATTTCCGTGCTTGGCCACGGGAACGCCTGCACCTGCTGTCACGAACGAAGCTAATGTTGAAATATTAAAAGTATCCTTTCCGTCACCTCCCGTTCCGCAGAGGTCAATGGGATCATAATCTCCCAGATCGACCGGAAGGCACAGTTCCAATAACGCATCCCGAAATCCTTCCAGCTCTTCCAGGGTAATGCTACGCATCATATAAACTGTGAGAAAGGCGGCTATCTGACTTTCGTTATAAGCCCCGCTTGAGATATTCACCAATACCGCCCTGGCTTCCTCTTTGGAAATGGTCTCGTGGTTGATCAGTCTGTTTAGTAATTCTTTCATGTTCTAAGCTTCAGGGTTTGAGTTTTCATCCTTTTCAAAAATGTCATTTTTGACCCAGTTCTCAAGGATCTTCTTACCATGTGGAGTGAGCACTGATTCCGGATGGAATTGCACCCCGCGAACGTCAAATGTTTTATGACGAAGGCTCATGATCTGTCCGTTCTCATCAAAGGAGGTAGCCTCGAGGCACTCCGGAAGTTGATTTTCTACCACCCACGAATGGTACCTTCCCACCTCCATTTCAGGATCCAGGGAATGGAATAAAGGTTCATCTGTCACACAGACCTTAATTTTTGAGGAAACTCCGTGAAAAACATCTTTCAGGTTGATGATCCTGCCTCCAAACACTTCCCCAATGGCCTGCTGCCCGAGACAAACTCCTAAAATGCTCTTTTTGGAAGCGTAGGTAGAAATGATCTTTTTAAGCAGTCCTGCTTCATCGGGAATTCCGGGGCCGGGAGACAGTAAGATCTTATCGTATTGTTCCACTTCTTCCAGATCCAGTTCGTTGTTCCTGCGGACGGTCACTTCGCAGTCCATTTCTTCAAGGTAATGCACCAGGTTATAGACAAAAGAATCGTAATTGTCAATGACCAAAACCCGGGTCTTTTTATTTTCTCTAGTTGTCATGATCAGATATTTTCAGCGAGGTTCAAAGCGCGGGTAAGCGCGCCCAGCTTATTGTATACTTCCTGTAGTTCGTTTTCTTCTTTTGATTCTGAAACAATTCCGGCACCGGCCTGGTAGTGCAGCTGATGATTCTTGCTGAGGAAAGACCTGATGACGATGGCGTGGTTAAAGTTTCCTTTAAAATCCATAAATCCGATTGCGCCACCGTAAAAATCCCGGTTGACGTTCTCATACTTTTCAATTAATTCCATGGCCTTGTACTTTGGTGCACCGCTCAGAGTTCCGGCAGGGAAAGTATCGGCGACCATTTGCATGGTTGAGGTGCCCGGATGTTTTTTTCCGGTTACCTTACTTACCAGGTGAATGACATGTGAAAAGAACTGGATCTCCTTGTAGGTTTCTACTTTGACAGAGCTACCATGCCTGCTGAGGTCATTCCTGGCAAGATCTACCAACATCACATGTTCTGCATTTTCTTTTTTATCGGCCGCCAAAAGACGTGCACTTTCAGCATCCTGTTCATCATTCCCGGTACGTTTAAAGGTTCCGGCAATAGGATGTATTTCAGCCTTCTCATCTTTTACCACCAGCTGGGCTTCGGGAGAACTTCCGAAGATCTTAAAATCTCCGTAATCGAAATAGAACAGGTAGGGCGAAGGATTGACATTCCGCAGGGCACGGTAAACATTGAATTCATCTCCGGTGAATTTTTGGGAGAACCTTCGGGAAAGGACCAGTTGGAAAACATCTCCCCTCTGGCAATGCTGTTTTGCAAGCCGAACCTTTTCTTTATAACCATCATCTGTCTCATTGGAAACCGGAGGGCCTTCCGCAGTGAAATGAAAGGAAGCGAAATTCTTCACTTTCAGCAACTGTTCTATCTGTTCAAGATTTGAAGGCGATCCAAAGCTGTGATCAAAAATGTAAGCCTCATTGTTGAAATGATTAATGGCGATGATATTCTGATACACGGCATAGTAGATCTCCGGAATGTCCAACCCGTCCTTTTTTCTGCTGATATGAATGTTTTCAAAATGTTTTACACCGTCATACGCGATATAGCCGAAAAGACCTTCGTTGATGAAGTTGAAGCCACCGCTGCTGGTGCTGAATTGCTGAGCGAATTGGTGGATAGCTTCCGGAATATTCACTTCTGCGGTGACAGGAATTTCTTTTTTAGTGCCGTCAGGATAGGTTTCGGTGAGCAATTCATTTTCTACTTTGACCGAAGCTATAGGATTGCAGCAGATGTAGGAGAAACTGTTCTCGCTCCCATGGTAGTCACTACTTTCGAGCAACAGGCTGTTGGGAAACCTGTCCCTTATCTTGAGGTAGATACTTACAGGAGTAAAGGTATCTGCCAGTAGTTTTTTGTAGGTGGTATGCAGGTTATACATAAAATTAGTTTTTCAAAATCATGAAATAAAAAAAGGCTTGTCGTGATGACAAGCCTTTGTATTTTTTATACAGCAGGTTTCGCTCACGACGATTGACGTAAGTTACTCCACCACCAGTTATTTTTTGTAAATAGCATCATAATTGAAAAGCAAATATAAGCGGGAATTTTCAGGAAACAAATTTTTTGTTAGGACAGATCCAAAAAAGGTATTTTTAAAAGGATTCCCCGGATAGAATTCAGACGGTAGGATAGAGGTTTATTATATTTGCCGAAGTAAAACTGAAAAAAGTAATAGCATGAAAGAAATAAATCAGGAAGAGTGGAGAGAAAAGATCGCCTCAGATGATAATGCGGTGATCCTGGATGTGAGGACACAACAGGAGGTAGAGGAAGGATACATTCCAAATGCAAAGAATATTGATATTTATAAAGCACACGAATTTCTTGAAGAGCTTGACAAGCTGGATAAATCAAAGAATTATTACGTCTATTGCCGATCAGGAGCCCGTAGTGCACAGGCCTGTAAGGTGATGGATCAAAAAGGTTTTCACGAGACCTATAACCTTCTGGGAGGATTTTCTCAATGGGAAGGGGAAAAGGCGGAATAATTCATTAACATTTTATTTGTAGGACAAAGGCGACATTTCTGTAGGAGTGTGGCCTTTTTTTATTTTCGCGGAATCGTACTAAAAATAGGTTTTTTGTGAGATTTATTTATTGTTTTGAAGGTATTTTGTGTGGAAAAATCAGTGTAAGAAGAAATGTTAATTAACATTCATATTTGCTGCTCCTGCTGTTAAAAAGTTTGGGTTTAAGTTAAGAAACCCTAGTTTCGGAAAATCTTTTAACATTAACCTAAACTTTTACCTATGAAATTTTTAAAGAACTACTCAGTTCTGGCCTTGAGTGTTGCAATGGCCACTGCGGTATCCTGTTCAAAGGACGATTCCGGAGTAAACGACACAATCTCTACCACTCCTGAAGTTGCACAAGCCTCTTCTGACATTATTCCCGACCAATACATTGTGGTCTTCAAAGCGCCCGGAAAAACCAGTGGAGACCATCGAATGAACAAACAAGCTGTACAACAAAAGACCGTGGATGTATTTGCTCAAAATGGCCTTCAGGGAGCAGAAGTGCTAAAGGTATATAGTGCAGCCCTTTCTGGAGCAGTGGTTAAAATGTCCAAAGATCAGGCTGCTCTCCTAAGAAACAGCAATGAAGTAGCCTATGTAGAGCCAGACAGGATCATTAGTCTTGGCAAACCGTCCTGGGCAGGTGGTGGTGATACCGGCAGTACTGGCCAGGAAACACCTTATGGCATCACCAATGTGAATGGTGGAGGAGCCTCCTATACCGGAAACGGAGTAGTATGGGTGATCGACTCCGGAATTGATCTTGATCATCCTGACTTGAATGTCGAAACGAGTCCTGAACTTGCTTTTTCTGCTTTTACTAAAGGAAAAGATGCTGGCTTTGACGATGGAAACGGTCATGGAACCCATGTTGCCGGTACTATTGCCGCTTTGGATAATGATTTTGGCGTAATTGGGGTAGCCCCGGGAGCTAAAGTGGTTCCTGTAAAAGTTCTTGACAGTCGTGGAAGCGGTTCTTATTCAGGAGTAATCGATGGTGTGAACCACGTAGCTGCCCACGGAAAGGCTGGCGATGTTGCCAACATGAGCCTTGGCGGGCCAGTTTCAGTGGCTTTGGATGATGCAGTTAAGGCTGCTGCCGCAACGGGAGTTAAATTTGCTCTTGCTGCCGGTAACGAGACAGACGATGCCAACAATCACTCTCCTGCACGTGCTAACCACGCGAATATCTATACCATTTCTGCAGTTGATAGCCAGTACAGATTTGCCTCTTTTTCCAATTATGGAAATCCTCCTGTTGACTATGCAGCACCGGGAGTAGCAATTAAATCTACCTGGAAAGATGGTGGCTATAACACCATCAGTGGAACTTCTATGGCTTCACCTCATGCGGCCGGAGTATTATTATTAGGAGCTCCAAAAACTTCTGCTCAGACCATTTCAGGTGATCCTGATGGAAATGTTGATCCTTTTATTACTCATTAAGATCAAAAACTCAAAAAAAAAAGCACCCCACCGGGTGCTTTTTTCATTTAAAGTGACCATTGTCACCCTTTTCCCACTTTCACTTTAATATCTTTAAGCAAAGTATAGTGTAATGAGAACAATTGGTCTAATAGGTGGTACCTCCTGGCATTCCACCATAGTATATTACCGTCTTATCAACGAGATGGTAGGAAGGAAGATAGGGCCCGAATCCAATCCTCCATTGATCCTCTACAGCTTAAACATCCAGCTGATGCGGGAACAGAACCGCGAAAAGATATTACACGCTTACCTCCATATTGCCCGAAAACTTGAAATTGCCGGAGCTCAGGCACTGGTCATCTGTGCCAATACTCCGCACATGGTCTATGATTTCGTGCAACCCAAGATCTCTATTCCGATTCTGCATATTGCAGATGCCATTGGAAAAGAGGCGAGAGAAAAGGATCTTCAAACCCTCGGACTTCTGGGAACAAAACCGACTATGCAAGGGGATTTTCTGGAAAAACGACTAAGATCTCAATTCGGTATTAATACAATAGTTCCTGAAGAAGAAAATTGGGATGATATTCACAATTTTATTTCAAAAGAACTCACCCAGGGAAAATTTACAGAAACTGCACGTTCTTTTTTTATTGACCAGATGCAACTCTTAAAAGAGAAAGGAGCAGAAGGAATTATTCTGGGTTGTACTGAATTGCCTATGTTGCTGGGACAAGAAGATTTTGATCTGCCTTTAATGAACACAACTCATCTTCACGCACAACTGGCAACCAATTTTATTTTACAGACTGTTGAAGTCTAAATTTTGACAGATTAGCCTAAAATGAAAGAAGAGAGATCCCCCAATCTCTCTTCTCTCGTTCTCAATAAAATTTACAAATACCTCTTAAATTAAAGACACGTGTTTCTATTAATAGGTACATGTAAATATACACAAGGAATACTTCACAAACTATGGGGAATTTCCCCTAATTTTTGTCGGCTATCTTAATCCAGAATTAGGTGGTTCCTTCGAAATTCCGGTATTTCGCCATGAGGAACATGTAAATGGCATAGGCCACCAATCCTGCAGCCACCACTCCCATTAACCAGCTTCCGTAGGAGGAGTCCTGAATAAAGGAAAATGCTTCTGAAGTAGTTTTGATCTCCGAAGGATCTGAACTAAAAGAAGCTTTTAATGCGAAATATCCAATGATCAAAAATATGACACCCCGGGCGCTAAGCCCGAATTCTGCTGTGTTCTTTATGCTTTTCCGTTTCTTTTCGTCACTCAGTGAGTAGAGGGCGAATTTTTTGGTGTAGTCATTTTTGTATGCCTTTACGAACTGAAAGATCCCCGCAATTGCAATTCCTGCGCCGGCAATCCCTATGATGATCAATCCAGTTTCACTGGCGAGCCAGGATGATTGTTGAGCTGAACCGGTAGAACTTCCGGTACCGCTTCCGCCGCCGGCATTGATAACCCGTAGTATGGCAAGAACTGCCAGTCCAAGATAGATAATTCCACTAATGAAAAAAGCTACTCTCTTTGCCTTGCCCTTCATGTCATCACCAATATTTTCAGGATCTTTGACCGACTGGATAAATCTCCAGATAGAATAACATGCCAGGCCAAGTCCCATTAGCACGAGAAGAACATTTCCGAAGGTCTGTTTGTCGAGAAATTCAAGAACCTGTAGCCTTCCTGTTTTTTGCCCTCCCATATTGAAAGCGGCCATGAACGTCAGAATACCTGTTATTGCGTAGACAGTTCCTTTAGCTACGAACCCTGTTCGGGCCATTTTTTTGATCTTACTATCCATTGGTTGGTTTTTGTGGGTTAGCTATTAAATTTAAAGGAAAAGGCCAAGACAACCAATGAATTATAAATAATTTAAGGATTCCATGGCGTTATTCAATGAATTTGCTAAAGTTTGAAAAGTGCATCAAATTGAGCTCTCCTTGGGTGATTTTTGTACGGTTTCTCCTTTTTCAACCAGTAGGTGTAAGTCTTCTAATATCAGGTATAAACAAGGTACAATAATGAGAATGATCGAAGTCGCAAAAATGATCCCGAAACCAAGAGAAATTGCCATAGGAATGAGATAATAAGCCTGGCTGGATGTTTCCATAATAATTGGGGTAAGGCCTCCAAAAGTGGTAAGAGTAGTAAGCATGATGGGCCTGAAACGCCGTAGCCCGGCTTCGTGTATGGCATCATATCTGGATAGCTCCTTTCTTTTTTTATTAGCATAGTCTATCATGATGAGAGAGTCATTTACCACAACGCCCGAGAGCGCGATCACTCCCATCAGGCTTACCAGCGAAAGATCATAACCAAGCAAAATATGACCAATAACTGCTCCCACAATTCCGAAGGGAATAGCGGTCATCACAATAAGGGGCTGAGTATAACTGCCAAAGGCGATGGCGAGCAACGCATAGATGATCAGCATGGCCATAGAGAATCCACTCCACAGTGAGGCAGTCGATTCCCTCATGTCTGCCTGGCTTCCTTCAAAACTCCAGGTGATGCCCGGGAAATCTGCCCGCAGCTGCGGAAGTACTTCAGTCTGGATCTTATCAAGAACCCGCGTCACAGCGTTAGCGGGTTCTACATCCATCCCAACATTGACCACTCTACGGCCGTCCCTGCGGTTAATATTGGTGAAGGCTTCTCGCTGTTCCACTCTTACGGCATCCAAAAGTGGGACTTCTATGCCCTCTTCTGTGCGAATAATGAATTCTTCAAGGTTCTCAATGTTCTTTCGTTCTTCCAGTGGAAGTTTTACACGTACTTCAATCTCATTCGTTCCGCGGAGTTGCCGCATGGCAAGTGCACCATAAAAAGCATCCCTTACCTGTTGGCCAACTTCAGAAGAAGTAATGCCCAGGTTTCTACCTTCCGGAAGAAGCTTAAAATCATACTGAAGCTTTCCTTTATTGTAATTATCACTGACATCACGGGTATTCTCAAAAGCTTCCATACGTTCAAAAAAAGCGGTGCTTGCTTTTTCCAGGGTCTCAATATCCGAATGGCTAAGGTCTACGCTTATTGCCTGCTGGTATCCACCGGGTCCACGTTCTGCTTCAAAGGTTATCTGGTCAACTCCTTCGAGATCCCCAATATTGTCCCGCCAAAGAGCAATTACTTCCCTTGCTGTCATATCTCTTTCATCGGGCGGTTTCATCACGATCTCCACATCAATAAAGTTCTGTCCCCTCACATTGGTCTTGATCCCTTCAGCTACCTCATAGAGATTGTGTTCTTCAAACATTTTGCGGGTACTTTCTGTGATCTCTTCTGCCACCTTTGCTGCCTGGTCCGGCGTGGTGCCCACAGGAAGGCGTACCCCGGCTTCAATTTCATCTGCAGCCACTTCGGGCATCATTATCATTCCCATGTGATCACTGTAGCCGTAACCGCCAACAATCAGGAGAAGGGCAACAGCCGCACTTAGAGTGATATAGCGATACTCAAGACATTTATCGAGTAAGGGACGGTAGTAGCGATCAATGATGCGATTAAATCCTTTAGAAAAAGATTCCTGCCAGTTTTCCAGTTTTAGAGCCCATCCTTTTCTCTTTTTTTCTGAAATATGACCAAGGTGAGAGGGTAGGATAAACAGGGCTTCCAGTAAAGAAACGGCCAGGATTACAATAACCACAACGGGTAAAGGCCACCAGAATTTCCCGGTTTCGCCTGGCATGAAAAGCAGAGGAACAAACGCGATGATGGTAGTAGCCACACTGAAAATCACCGGCTTTGAGACATCTTTGGTCCCTTTTATCGCTGCATCAATATAGCCCATTCCCTGCTGCCGGTATTCATGGATATTCTCTCCCACCACTATAGCGTCATCTACAACGATCCCCAATACCACCAGGAATCCAAACATGGAGATCATATTAATGCTGACTCCTATAAAAGGCAAAAATATTATACCTCCAATGAATGAAATGGCCATTCCCATCATTACCCAAAAAGCCAGCCTGTACTCCAGAAATAAAGTAAGTATCACCAGTACTATAATGATCGCCAAAATGCCATTTTCGGTAAGCAAGGACAATCGTTCCCGGTAATCTTCGGCGCGGTTGCTGTCTATGCGGTATTGTACTCCGGGAGGTAGGGGAAAATCATTCAGGATTTCCTGCACAGTCTCTTCGATTTCGAGAGGAGACTGGTCACCCACCCTGAAGATCGACAAAGACACCGCCGGCTGCTGATTGAACTGCCCATGGAATCCTGTTTCCTCAAAACCATCAGTAATGGTAGCGATCTCTCCTAATGTCACTTTTGCTCCGGAAGTGGAGGAAATGATCGTGACATTGCTGAATTCTTCCGCCCACTGCTTCCGTTCCTTCATGCGCAGGAGGATCTCTCCAGATTCAGTTTCTACAGATCCTGCCGGGACATCTTCACTGGAACTTGCTATTATCCGGGCGACCTGTCCTAAGGTGAGATTGTATTTTCTCAGGTTGTGCCTGGGGATTTCTATATGAGTCACGTAATCGGGAACATTTCCCAGTTCTACCTGCGTGATCTGTGGGTCACTTAAAAACCGGTTTCTTAGACGTTCTCCTAATTGTCTCAGGGTCCATATATCTACACTTCCATAAAGGCTGACTTCCATCACATCCCGCTGGCGGGACCGCAGGCTCACCCTTGGCTGTTCAATATCATCAGGGAAGGTCCTTATACGGTTCACCGCCTGGTCAATGTCCTGGAACACCTTCATTCGGTTGGTTCCACCTACCAGTTCAATGGAAATATTTCCGGAACCTTCGTAGGCAGTGGAAACGATCTCCTTTATCCCCTGAATTCCGCGTACCGCTTCCTCCACCGGTAAAAGGATCCCTTGTTCCACTTCAGCAGGAGCTGCCCCCGGGTAAACTACACTTACATCTACATAATCTAACTGGAACTGGGGGAAGACCTCTTTCTGGATCTTAAACATGGTCCAGATACCGCCACCAATCAAGATTATCATGAGCAGATTGGCAGCAATGGAATTCCTTGCCATATATCCTATGACCCCTTCTTTTCGCCTTTTATTTTTCTTTTTATCAGCCATTATTCCTGAGAGCTCTCCTGTTCCGAAGCATTCTTCCTGGTGGTTCTAAGCGGGAGGCCATCTGCGACGGTGCTGAGATTGGTGGTCACAACTTTATCCCCGTCTTCCAGGCCATCTGTTATGTATGCAAATTCAGCATCATTCAAAAGGATCTCTACTTCTCTTATTTTTAATTCTCCATCCTGCATTACCCACACCCGGTCGTTATTCCGGATATGGTCACGGCTCAATCTGATCACTCCCGGGATCGTTTTTCCCAACAATCTGGCTTCGACAAAAGAGCCTATCATCAATTCGGGTTTTTCTTTATTCGCTGCTTCTTGGCCAAGCGGGTCCGGAACATTCACCAGTACCTTGGCCAACCGGGTTTCATCTTCAAGAGCGCCTACCTGTTTATCTAAAGATCCTGTTCTGAAGGTGTTTTCCGGCCAGGCGGTTGTATTCCGAACTTTTACTTCGGAACCTTTTTCACGGGCCGCCTCTGTAAATTGCAGGTATTGCAGTTTAGAAACCGGAATATTCAGGATGACCCAATAATGGTCGCTGCCCACGAGGCGGCCGAGGTTGTCTCCCGGCGCCACCTGCGAACCCACCGTTACATTCTGACTTAGAATATGAGCATCAAAAGGCGCCCTTATAGTAGTTCTGGCCAGATCGAGCTGAGCCTGATCCACTGCTGCCTGTGCAGCATTGATGGTCGCTCTCACCGAATTGAGTTGAGGTTTTCTAAGTACCAATGATTTCTGTTGGGCAGAAAGGGAATCTCCTCCAATCAGTGCGAGGTCTTTTTCCGCGACCTCCTGTCGGCCCATTTCTACTTCCAAATTCGTGCGGGCCTGTTCCAGATCACTTTTCCGAAGCTCCAGCACATTGCGGTAGTCAGAAGGATCTATCTGTAGTAGGACAGCTCCCTTTTTAACAAAACCACCCGGAGTGAATTCAGGGGAGCGTCTAACTACTTCGCCACCCACCAACGGGCTCAAGGTAATATCCTCTACAGGAGACACAGTACCGGTAGCCACAAATTCCGGTTGATAATCGCCACGTTCCGCAGTGACCACTTCCACCAGCATAGCCATTTGTTTGGTTGCGCCTTCAGATTTTGCAGTGGGTTCTGTCATAAAAATGAGGCTGGTGACGATGACTGCCAGTAGCAGGATTCCTAACGAGATAAGTATTATTTTCTTTGTGCTCATATAGATTATGGTAAAGTAGCTGTTCGTTCAGTTTCAAATCCACCTGCCAGCGCCCGGTAAAGTTCAATTCGTGTTTCCAACAGTACCTGTTGCGCCTCCAGCAGGTCTCTCTGCAGTTGCTGCTCGCGGTCAAGCGACAGCAGAACATCGAGATAATTACTAATTCCGTTGAGGAACTCGATCCTTAACTGCCCATTCGTTTTCTGTGCCAGTTCCAGTTGTCGTTGCAGGATCTGGATGCGCTCCTGTTGTTTCAGTTCCCTTATCAATGCGTCCTCCACTTCCCTGAAAGCCGTCAATACGACCTGGCCGTATTCAAAAAGCCGCTGATTTTTCACAGCTTCGGTGCGCTCCACTTCTGCATTAAGCCTGCCGCCGTAGAACAGGGGAGCCACAATATTGCCGGCAAGGGTATAGGCCCAGTCTTTGAAAAGGTTGTTATAATCATTGGACCGCATTTGACCTGACAGGTTTAATGACAGCCTCGGAAATTTAGCCCGTATGGCGGCTGCCATTTCCCGATCTGCAGCCATAACAAGGGCATAAGCTTGTTGTACATCGGGTCTCCTGCGGATCAATTCCAGCGGAAGCCCGGTGGCCGGTAGCGGCGGTAATTGCGGGAGACTGTCTGTTGGGAACTCAGGTTGATTTTGCGGAGGTATTCCTAACAGGACAGAAAGTTCATTCTGTAAAAGAGCTAATTCAGTTTCATAAAAAACCTTTTGGTTGCGGGTGCTTTCCAGTAACTGCTCCTGTCTTAAAATATCTACGGCCCTTATTTGCCCACTGCTGAAACGGTTCCTTATGAGCCGCATTATCTTTTGGTTAGTCTGCAGCTGCTGTTCGGCAAGTTCGAGTTGTTTGTGAGTTGTGACCAATTGAAACCAGCTGATCCCTGTCTCTGCGGAAAGGGTCATGGCTGCTGACTGGTAATCCAAAAATGCCGCTTCGCTTCTGAATTTTTCAGCCTGTACGCCGGAAGCGATCCGTCCCCAAAGGTCCAGTTCGTAGGCGGCTGATACTCCCATTTGTAAATTTTCCCCACCGGCAAAATCCGGTTCCGGCCTGCTGATGGCGGAATAGGCAGTAGCCTCCACTTCCGGCCAAAGAAAGGATCGTCTGCTTTTCAGAACGGCCAAAGCTGCCTTATACTGTTCCCAGTCTCCCGCCAGGCTTAGGTTGTTTTGCAGTGCTTCCTCAATTACTTCACTCAGCACCGGATCTTCAAAAGCTGTCCACCATTTTTCCGGAGCCATTACTTCCCCGCTATTGGAAAAAGCTTCAGGATCTTCTATAGGAGGTGCTGCTTCCTGAAGTTTAGGGGAGCAGGAGGAAAGCAGAAAAACTGATAAAAGGAGTGGGAGAAGGCATTGCGAAAAATGCCTTTTTTGGAAAGTAATTTTATTCCGAAGGTTTATTTGAGGAAGCTGTTCTATAGCGTACCAATTTTAGGTTACAATCGAATTTTACTAACAGTTTCATTATCAATGATTCTAAAGTTACTGTTTTTTTAGAAGTTGCAAAGCAAAGCCTGTCAGCTTCCTCTATGACATAAATGGCAAAATTTATAAACCGGGAATTTTTCCGGTGCCGGAGTCTTTTTTCATCACAGAGCCTTTCGGGGGATAATCTCCTGTATCCTTAAGCTTTTCAATCTCTTCGGGATCGAATTTCGGCAATTGCATTTCGTGGTTCTCGCGCCATTTTTTGACAGTTTCTTCGGCAGTGCGGGATTTTTCTTTAGATAAGCCCTGGTCTTTTGCGAAGTATAAAGTTTGAGAAGGAAATGCGAAACCGGTACCGCTTTCCCCTACCACATCCATCATCTTAAGCAACAGGTCTTCCTTAACTTCCAGGTAATCGTCAAAGGTTGCAACATTGATATAGGCAAAAACATCGATCTTGAGGGAATCTGATCCCAATTCTATGAATCGTACCCGGGCCGGATCCGGAGAAACCAGTGGGTGAGCGTACAGAAGTTTCCGTAGCTCAACAAGCAGGTACCTGATTTGATCTGGAGTGGTCTCGTAACGCAGTCCCAGCACCGGATGAAACCAAAACCTGTCCCTGAATGCAAAATTCTCGATCTTGCTGGAAGAAAACTCCCCGTTTGGAACTGTAATAAGGGTGCGGTCAAGTGTACGGATCCTTGTTGAACGCATCCCGATCTTTTCAACCGTTCCCATGGTGTCACCCACGCGACAAAAATCTCCTACTCTTATTGGTTGATCGGTGATCAGGGTAACACTTCCAACAAAATTCTCTATTGTTTTTTGAGCACCCAGGGCCAGGGCTAAACCACCAATTCCCAGGGCGGCGAGTCCGGTTGTCACATCAACACCCAGAGCTCCCAGCACGGCGATGATCCCTAACACCACTATTGCTATCCTGGCTGCTCTTCGCAGAAAGAGTACTACCGAAACCCCGGAGACACTTCCCCTGTTGATCATGCGTTGCTTGCTGTAGGCCCCAATAAATTCCGCCAGTTTCCATAACAGGATAAGAAATGCCACCCAGGCAATGATGACAGTTATGCCGCTGAATTTTTGTCGTACGATGATTGAAATGCCCAGGTCCTGAGAAAAGACCACGAAAAGCCAGACCGCCAGGTATAATTTCAGGGGAAGGGCGAAGGCTTTTAAGACGCCCGAAACTGTTTCTGTCCTTGCCTTTCTCCACATTAAAGGAATAAGGTGCACCAGCAAAGAAATGATACTCCAGGCGATGAGATAACAAAGTGCTGCAAGCAGGATTGTGGCCAGCCATTGGCCTGCCGGAACGCCACCCCATTGACGACCCTGAAGGAATTCAGGAAGAATTCGGTCGATTGGAGTGATTATTTCAACGGTGGAAATCGTAGCAATTTTCTCCAGAGATTCCGAAGCAATGAGCCAGATTGGTCCGGCATCCGGTCCTTTCGTCTCCTCAATATAGATCTGTATATTTTCTCCATCTACGGTAATGGAACCTACTTTATCCAGGTTTGGAGGAAGTCCGTCGTCTTTGCGCCCGGCCGGGTCGTCACTGATCCAGGAATAGGGTAAAATATGCCCTTTTTGGTTCAGTAGCATTTCAAGGGAACGAGCGAGATCTACACCTTCTTCTGTTCCCGAAGGCAGGTCCTTCAGGTCAAGGTATGAACTGGCCCTGGCGTAATTCTTATCGGCAACTGCCGAAATAAAACCCGCAATACTGCTTCTGGGATTGCGCCTTCCCAGGGGATCTTCGGGATACTGTACTTCAACCGACTCTTCCTGACCCGATTGCCCCGGCACCAATTGAGCCTGCAACTGGAAATTATTGAAAAGCAGTAAAAAAAAGAGTATCCAAAAATGCCCTTTTTGAAAGGTATTTCTCGAACACATATCGAAAGATTTAAAGTGTAATGGTTTAGAAGAATATGCCGGGAGGGGAGTTCCGCTATGTTTCATTTTTAATGAATTTGGACCCGCAGGAGCCACTTTCCTGCTGTTTCTCCTAAAGATAAAAAAAATGGACCAAGGCATGGTCCATTTAAGAAAAGCATAAGAGTTAGAAAACAGCCGCTGCGATCTCTCTTATGTTGGAACTCCTTCCCATGGAATAATAGTGAAGCACCGGAACACCGGCTGCAATCAATTCCTTACTCTGTTCGATACACCATTCCACTCCAACTTCCCTTACCTGCTCATTATTCCTGCATTTTTCGACCTCCCGGGTAAGATCATCGGGGAGGTCCACATGGAAACGATGAGGGATCATCGTTAGCTGATTTTTGGTAGCAATAGGTTTTAGGCCGGGAATGATTGGCACTTTTATTCCCTTTTCCCTGCACTTCTCTACGAATTCGAAGAAGCGGGAATTATTGAAGAACATTTGGGTAACAACATATTCTGCTCCGGCATTTACTTTTTCTCTTAGTCGTTCAATGTCTTTGTCGAGGCTGGGTGCCTCCATATGTTTTTCAGGATAACCGGCGACCCCGACGCAAAAGTCGGTTTGATGATTATTTTCCAGAAGTTCTTCCTGAAACTTCCCTTTATTGAGGTCGTTGATCTGCCTCACCAGGCCTTCGGCGTAACAATGTCCTTTTGGATCGGGTTTGAAATAAGTTTCACTTTTGACCGCGTCACCGCGCAAGGCCATGACATTTTTAATTCCGAGGAAGTCGAGATCGATCAGGAAATTTTCAGTGTCTTCTTTGGAAAATCCGCCACAAAGAATGTGGGGCACGGCATCCACTCCGTATTTACTTTGAATGGCCGCACAAATTCCCACGGTTCCGGGTCGCTTGCGCACTATCCTTTTTTCGAGCAGTCCGTTCTCCTGTTCAATATATACATATTCCTCGCGGTGGTAGGTCACATCGATAAACGGCGGTTTAAATTCCATCAGGGGATCGATCCCGTCGTAAATGGATTGAATATGCTGGCCTTTTAAGGGAGGCAGGATCTCGAAGGAGAAAAGTGAGCTGCCGTTAGCTTTTTCTATGTGTTGGGTGATTTTCATTAATCTGCAATATTTGGTCTTAACCACTTTTCGGCCTCTTCAAAAGAGATTTCTTTTCGACGCGCAAAATCCTGTACCTGGTCTTCCTTTATTTTTCCGACTCCAAAATAACGAGCCTCGGGATGGGAGAAGTAATATCCGCTAACACTGGCTGCCGGCCACATGGCCAGGCTTTCGGTGAGTTTTACGCCAATATTCTCCTCCACCTTCAAGAGCTCCCAGATGGTTTTCTTTTCAAGGTGATCTGGACAAGCAGGATAACCGGGCGCAGGGCGAATTCCTTTGTAATGTTCTTTTATAAGCTCTTCGTTACTCAGGTTTTCTTCTAAAGCATAGCCCCAGTAATCCTTTCTCACCCGCTCGTGCAGGTATTCTGCGAAAGCTTCGGCAAGTCGGTCGGCCAGCGCCTTGATCATGATCGAGTTGTAATCATCATGCTTCGTCTCAAATTTCTTTGCGAGCTCTTCTGTTCCGAAGCCGGTACTCACGCAAAAAAGTCCGAGGTGATCCTGCCGACCGGATTCTTTCGGAGCTATAAAATCGGCCAGGGCAAAGTTGGGTTTGCCTTCATGTTTTTTCAATTGCTGCCGTAGGGTTCTTAAAATGCTCTTTTTTTCTCTGGAAGTTTCCGAAGAGACTAGTTCAATATCGTCATCATTTATGCTGTTTGCCGGAAAAATTCCGAAGACAGCTTTGGCCTGAAGCAATTTTTCTTCCACAACTTTTTCAAGAAGTTCCTGAGCATCGTGGAAAAGTGCAGAGGCCTGTGTTCCGACTTTCTCATTCTGAAGAATTTCGGGAAACCTGCCATGCAGATCCCAGCTTCTGAAAAATGGCGTCCAGTCGATATATTTTTCAAGCTTTTTGAGATCCAGATCTTCAATAATCTGTATTCCCGTTTTATTCGGCGGGATTAATAAGGAATTCTCCCAATCAATTATGAACTTGTTCTTGCGGGCCTCTTCAATAGAGAGGTAAGATTTTCTGGTGCTACGCTTCAAAAAGTTTTTTCTGAAATGGTCGTATTCGGTCTTCAGGTCAGCCTTGAATTTACTCGCCGATTTCTCCTTGAGCAGATCTCCTACCACCGTGACGGCCCGGGAAGCATCATGTATGTGCACTACAGCATGCTGGTATTGCGGATCGATCTTCACGGCAGTATGTGCCTTGGATGTAGTGGCGCCACCAATAAGTAGCGGAACGCTGAATTGCTGTCGTTCCATTTCCTTGGCAAGGAATACCATTTCATCAAGCGAGGGAGTAATAAGTCCGCTCAATCCTATGGCATCCACATTTTCGGCTTTGGCAGTTTCAATGATCTTTTGGGGAGGCACCATTACCCCCAGATCAATGATCTCATAATTATTGCAGGCCAATACTACGCTCACGATATTTTTACCAATATCATGTACGTCGCCTTTGACCGTAGCGAGCAGGATCTTTCCAGCGTTTTCCCTGGACCTTCCGGAAGGATTGGCCAGTTTTTCTTCCTCAATATAGGGCAGGAGATAGGCTACTGCTTTCTTCATCACCCTTGCCGATTTTACCACCTGGGGCAGGAACATTTTTCCGCTGCCAAACAGATCGCCCACCACATTCATTCCGGTCATGAGAGGCCCTTCGATGACCTCCAGAGGTTTTTCTGCCTGCCGGCGCGCCTCTTCCACATCCTGCTCAATAAATGCATCTATTCCTTTAACCAGTGCATGGGTAATGCGTTCCTGTAAAGGTTTATCTCTCCATGAAAGGTCCGTTTTTTGCACTTTTTGAGTACCCGTTACAGTTTCGGCGAAATGCAGGAGTCGTTCGGTAGCATCTTCCCTACGGTTCAGGATTACGTCCTCAACATGCTCCAGCAGCTCTTGGGGGATATTGTCATATACCTCAAGCAGCGACGGATTCACTATACCCATATTCATTCCGGCCTGAATTGCGTGATACAAGAAAACAGAATGCATGGCCTCGCGTACAGGATCGTTTCCGCGGAAGGAAAAAGAAACATTGCTCACACCGCCACTGAGGCTCACATGTGGGAGATTTTGCCTGGCCCAGCGGGTAGCTTCAATATAATCAACGGCATTGCGACGGTGTTCTTCCATGCCAGTACCCACCGGGAAAATATTGAGATCAAGAATAATATCTTCAGGAGGGAAGCCCGCTTTTTGAGTAAGCAGATCGTAAGAACGTTTTGCTATCTCAATTCTACGCTCATAATTATCTGCCTGGCCTTTCTCGTCAAAAGCCATTACCACGACGGCTGCCCCATACCTCTTTATCTTTTTTGCCTGCGACAAAAATTCTTTTTCGCCTTCTTTGAGGCTAATGGAATTTACCACGCATTTTCCCTGTACCACCTGCAGACCCGCTTCTATGATCTCCCATTTGGAACTGTCAATCATGATTGGGATGCGGGCAATATCAGGTTCGGCCACTATCAGGTTCAGGAATTTAACCATAGCTTCCTTGCCGTCGATAAGTCCGTCATCCATATTCACGTCCAGGATCTGCGCCCCACCTTCCACCTGGTCGCGCGCTACACTCAAGGCTTCCTCATATTTTTCCTCTTTTATGAGCCGAAGGAATTTTTTTGAACCGGCCACATTGGTGCGTTCCCCCACATTGATGAAGTTACTTTCAGGAGTGATCACCAGCGGCTCCAGCCCCGAAAGTTTTAAAGGACGAAAAGCGGTGTCTGCCTCAGGAATTACTTCTGCTGTTTTTGTCTGTCTGTTCATATTCCTGAAGTTTCCGGTTCAACGAGTTTCGAAAATGGTCTTGGAGAGTAATCTTTAGCAACTTCGGCAATGGCCTTGATGTGTTCGGGAGTGGTGCCGCAACAGCCACCCAGAATATTTACGAGTCCTCTTTCCAGATATTCTTTTGTTTGTAAAGCCATCTCCCGTGGAGATTGATCGTATTCCCCGAAAGCATTTGGCAACCCGGCATTGGGATAAGCAGAGACTCCGAATTCAGATCTTTGTGCGAGCACTTCCAAATAGGGGGTGAGCTGCTTTGCGCCCAAAGCGCAGTTAAAGCCAATGCTGAGCAACGGAACGTGAGAAACGGAAATTAGAAAAGCTTCTGCAGTCTGGCCTGATAAAGTCCTTCCTGAAGCATCGGTTATGGTACCGGAGATCATTACTGGAATGTCAGAAGCGAGCTCCTCCTTTAGTTCCTCAATTGCAAAAAGAGCCGCTTTGGCATTTAGGGTGTCAAAAACAGTTTCCACGAGAAGTACGTCCACTCCTCCTTCTATAAGTGCCCTGGCTTGCTCCTTATAGGCATGGTATAATTCTGTAAAGGAAATAGCGCGAAAGCCGGGATCATTAACATCCGGAGACATGCTGGCCGTTTTATTTGTAGGGCCCATGGCACCGGCTACGAACCTTGGTCTCTGAGGATCTTCTGCAGTGACCTCATCAGCTACTTTACGTGCAATGCGGGCACTTTCGTAGTTAAGCTCATACACCAGTTCCTGCATTTGATAATCGGCCATAGCGATACGGGTAGCTGAAAAAGTGTTGGTTTCCACCATATCGGCCCCGGCCAGGAAATATTTGCGATGCACTTCGGCAATAGCCTGTGGCTGGGTGAGAGACAACAGGTCATTATTTCCTTTGACAGAAACTGGCCAGTCGGCAAAGCGACTTCCGCGAAAATCTTCTTCAGAGAATTTGTATTCCTGTAGCATGGTGCCCATAGCACCGTCCAGGATCAGTATTTTTTGTGATAATGCTTCTTTTAGTTTTGACATAGTCATGAGTTGATCACTATCAAAAAAGAAGCAAAGGGAAAGCATTCTTCTTGTTATCTATCCACGGCAGCGTGGTAGAATGTAGCACCTTCTCCAAACGGAGGGTTGCCAAGGCTTCAACGGGTCTATTCCCTCAACCTTTCTTGATAACGAATATTAAAAATGTAAATGAACTGTTGGGCAAATATAAAGGCTTCTTCTTACGATTTGCAAATTTTTATGGAAAAATAGGGAGAATGGGAAGTGGAATATGGAGAAATCATTTCGCTTATCGGTTTCTGAAAATAATTAGGGGGTGCTAATCACAAAAAATAGATATTAAAATTTAATATACTCTAAAAATTAGGGGTCTGTTGTAATGAAATAATAAAAATTAATTTTTTACCCCCTAAAAAATGGGGGTTAAAACTTTTTTATATAGTTTTATCCTGTTGAAAAGCAAACATAAGATGAAAAAGATCGAAGCCATAATCAGGAAATCAAAATTTGAGGAGGTCAAGAAAGCTCTCCTTGAGATCGAAGTCATGTTCTTTACCTATTGGGACGTAACCGGGGTAGGAAATGAAAAACAGGGGCATGTTTACCGCGGAGTAGCTTATAACACTTCAGACCTGCAACGTAGGATGCTCTCCATTGTAGTCTCAGACAGTTTTGTCGAGAGAACCGTGGAAGCAATCTTAAAGTCGGCATTCACCGGGGAGGTAGGTGACGGAAAGATCTTCGTCTCTCCCATAGAAGAAGCCTACAGAATAAGAACTAAAGAAACAGGAACCCCTTCACTCAACTAACTATGGAAAACGTACTATTTACCGCCAACAACTTGTGGATGATGATCTGTATCGCACTTGTTTTCATCATGCACCTGGGCTTTTCACTCCTCGAAATAGGTCTTACACGCGCTAAGAATACGATCAATATTCTCTTTAAGAATGTGATGGTAATAATCATCGGGTTACTTACGTATGCTTTGGTAGGGTTTAGTTTGATGTATCCCGGTGCAGCTTTTGCCGGGGATTTTATCGGATTTTCTCATTTTGGTGTCCTGCTTCCTGAAAACGGACTTACTGCCGCTTATTCCGGCGGACATTTTACGTTTTATACTGATTTCCTGTTCCAGGCGATGTTTGCTGCTACTGCTGCTACAATAGTCTCGGGTGCAGTAGCCGAAAGAATAAAACTCGGCGGATTTATCGCTTTTTCGGTGGTGTATGTTGGCCTGATCTATCCCATCACCGGCATGTGGAAATGGGGCGGTGGCTTTCTTGACGAGTTAGGTTTTTACGATTTTGCAGGATCTACTTTAGTGCATTCCGTTGGTGGCTGGGCAGCACTTGTGGGAATTATGGTCTTAGGTCCCAGAATAGGAAAATTCAGTGATGGCAGGATTCAGGTTATTCCGGGTCACAGCATTCCGCTTTCAACAGTAGGAGCATTTTTGTTGTGGTTCGGCTGGTTTGGATTCAATGGGGGCTCTGTTCTCTCGGCAGATCCGGCTGTGACTTCTTTGGTCCTTGTGACAACCTGTATCTCGGCTGCGGCCGGCGGATTAGGTTCCTTTGTTATTTCAAAGATTCGCTATAAAGAGAACGACCTGTCTATGATCCTGAACGGTATCCTTGGTGGACTGGTAGGAATTACTGCCGCTGCAGATGTCACAGGAGTACTGGACGCTTTTATTATTGGAAGTATTTCCGGAGTGTTGGTAGTGGTTTCAATAGCTGCCCTGGAGAATTGGAAACTCGACGATCCCGTGGGAGCAGTTTCGGTACATCTCACCTGCGGAATCTGGGGAACACTTGCAGTGGGTATCTTCGGAAAAATGGCAGGTTGGGAACAATTTTTCAATCAGCTTACCGGTATCGCAGCCGTAGGATCCTTTTGCTTGCTGACTTCCTTCGGAATATTTTACGCACTCAAGAAAACAGTTGGTATCCGGGTGACCGAAAAAGAGGAAATAGAAGGTTTAGATGCACATGAGCACGGATCGGCAGCCTATTCGCAGTTGCAGTATGAGTAAAGGATATTGTAAAATATAACTTTGAGACCAAGCCGCTGCAGGTAAAGGCAGCGGCAATTGGTCAAGTTCTCAATTAAGGGAATCTTTTTTTAGGCCCGATTTATCTTTTAGGTCGAAAACTGTATCCAAAACTAAACGACAAAATTATTGTTCTTCTTCACCAACTGTCCTCTTCCGCAGGCAATCCACACAGTGTAGAGAAGTGTGGTGTTTTCCCGTTCTGCATGTGTTAAAATTCCACAGTCCCTCCAAAAATGCTTTTTAAAGGCCTCAATAACAGTCCTGTAAAAATTGGTACGTGAATTGCTTAGGGGTTCGCGACGCAAGGCCTGACAAGGCCTGTAAAAACTGAACAATAACAAGAGTTACCAATGATATTAGAAAAAGAAAATTCAATTAAGTATAATCCTTCCGAAGCCGAAAATTTAAAAGTAGAAGAACATTCCAATTTTGACCCTGAATTCAGGGAAAATCCAAAAGATCTTAAAGGTATTATCGTACGCGCGAGCAGTATAGTGCTGCTTATTGGTGCTGCCTACCTTGTGTACGTCCTTCAAAATGATTTTAGCCGCTACAATCTCGAGCGCCTGGATACTCTTTGGGGTAGGATCTTCTTTGCAATTGCGGGTGCGCTTTTCCTTTTTAAAGCGGGATTTTTCGCATATAATCTTTACCTGTATTTACGCTACAAGCCTATAAGTTCTGTGGCTGACGATGCTTTGCCTACCTGTACTGTGATTGTGCCTGCTTACAACGAAGGCAAACAGGTGTGGGCCACTTTAATGAGTCTCGCAAAAAGTGATTATCCGGCAGAAAAACTCCAATTGCTGGCAATCGATGACGGGAGTAAGGACGATACCTGGGAGTGGATGCAGGAGGCTAAGAGAACTCTTGGCGATCGCGTTAGCATTTATCAGCAACCCGAGAATAAAGGAAAACGTCATGCCCTTTACCGTGGTTTCCACCTGGGGACCGGAGAGATCTTTGTGACGGTTGACAGTGATTCTGAAGTTACAAAAGACACCTTGCGTAACCTGGTGAGTCCGTTTGTGGTGAACGAGAAATGTGGTGCCGTTGCCGGAAATATTAGAGTACTTAATAATGGTAAAAAAGCTTTGTTGCCAAAAATGTTGGATGTGAGCTTTGTACTGAGTTTTGAATTTGTACGTTCGGCAGAGAGCAGCCTGGAATCAGTGTTGTGTACTCCCGGAGCACTGGCTGCATACAGGAGTGAAGCGGTCTTTAAAGTTCTTCCCGAATGGATCAACCAGACCTTTATGGGGCAACCTTCAGATATTGGGGAAGATCGCGCCATGACCAATATGATCCTGAAAAATGGGTACCATGTGCTGTTCCAAAGAAACGCTTATGCATACACTAACGTTCCTGAGAAATATTCTGGATTGTATAAAATGTTTATCAGATGGGGGAGAAGCAACGTGCGGGAAAACCTTGCGATGGCAAAATATGTGTTCACCGACTTTAGAGAAGGTTCCAAGGTAGGATCAAGGATCCTGTTCTTTAACCAGGTGATCAAACTGGTCATGAGCTATCCATTCATTTTACTGATGCTGTTTTTCATCATTACGCATCCGGTACTGTTCATCAGTTCCACACTGTTGAGTATCCTGATATGGTCAAGTTTTCCGGTGTTGTTCTACGCGAAGAAATATAAGTTATCTGAATCGTTCTGGGCGTATTCTTATAGCATTCTATATACCTTCGGATTATTCTGGATCACTCCATATGCTATTGCTACAGCTAGTAAAAGAGGATGGCTCACCCGGGGATAGTTCATTAAAACTATTGAAAAAAGGGAATCTTAACGGATTCCCTTTTTTATTTGGAGCTTCAAACAATGGGGGGATAGAGAGGACTTAGTTCATCCAGAACACAAATCCAATTATGCCCAGCAAAAGGAGCAGGCCAAAAACCATTTGTGCTCTAAAAAAGAGGTAATCCCAGTTGATTTGGGAAATATAAGATCTGATGAATTCTTTTCGTGCGGCGTGTTTTTCTTCTGCTTTCATAATTCATTGGGGTTTGGTTGTAAAAACAGAAAACAAATTCAATACCAGTTATTTCGGGGTTAATTTATCAAATATTCATAATTGTTCTAAAAATAAAAATAATTCTTAAATATTTTAATAAAGGCTGCGTGTAGATCCTGCTGCTGAAGAATTCCCAAACCGGAACTTTAGAAAAGGTTTAGGTAAAGTTTAGCTTCGGCTTAACAGGTGCCAAAAATGTCATTTTTGACACCTGCTGTTCTTTATTTCCACAGGAGTGGGGAAGAATGCTCAACGGTATAAATGAAAACAGCCGCAAAAGTTGCGGCTGAATATTTTTAATCAGAGAAAGGTTATTCTGCTCTGGAAAAATCAAGATCCTGAAAATCAAAACTAAAGTCGGTCATTGGGGAAACCGGCTCCATTGAAAATCCTTCAGCTTTTCCTTCTTTGTCGAGCCTGAAGATGACAAAAGCATCGGCGTTCAGCGAGCGCTCATCCCATTTCACAATAAAAGTATTTCCGGTGTAGTAACTCATGCTTCCGCGCAGGTCGGCCACATTTTCAGATCTGAACCGAAGTTTGTTGTTTTCCAGATAAACATTCACCTTTCCAAACCAGGGATCGTTGAATGTACCTGTGTATTTTGATAAGGCTTCTTTACTTAGTTTATTGTTTTTCTGCACCGTTTCGACCTTTTTCCATACTTCAGCTACAACAGCATCAGCTCTTTTCTCTCCTCTCAGTCTGGCCTCATTGTATTGGCTGATCCTGTCTTTTCCGTTAATTCCGAAGTAGGCATCCTTTATAGAATTGGTAATCGACCTGAAAGCAGCTCCGGACTGCTGATTGGTCAGCACGATGATACCCAGGTCCAATTCTGGGATCATGGTTACCTGGCTCACAATTCCCAGCAAGCCGCCGGTATGGGTAACCTCAAGATATCCATTGACATCGCTGAGGAACCAGCCCAATCCGTAGGCTTTAAAATGAGTATTATAGTCCCCTTTGCCGGTGCCTGTAATAGTTTGTGGCTTCCACATCTCACGGTGGGCTTTAAGACTGAAGAGACTGTCCTGTAAATTTTCACCATATTTTCCATTGTCCAGTTGGGCCTGTACCCATTTGCTCATATCCTTTACAGAGGAATAGATTCCTGCTGCAGGATTGGCCACTTTAGTAAAACTGAGACCTACGGGCACTAATTTACCGTCCACCGGAGCATGCCCGTCAATTACGTTGGAATAATCTTCGATCCTGTGCCAGGACATAGCCGTGCGGTCCATCCCTAGTGGCTCCAGGATATGTTGCTTAACATAGGTTTCATATTCGGTTCCTGAAACTCTTTCAATAACCTCTCCTGCTACAATGTAAAGCAGGTTGTCATAATCATATTGGGAACGGAAGGAAGATACCGGCTTGAGGAATCTTAGATTGTAGATCAACTGATCTTTATCAGTAACATTTGAAGCCGGAAACACCATCAAATCCCCTGCGCCCAATCCCAGTCCGCTGCGGTGGGTGAGCAGGTCCCGAACTGTAAATTCGCTGGTGACATAGGGATCGTAAAGTTTGAATTCGGGAATAATTTCTGTTACCCTGCTATCCCACTCCAGTTTGCCGTCATCTACGAGTTGGGCAAGAGCTGCTGCGGTTACCGCTTTGGTGTTTGATGCCACTCCAAAAAGGGTATTTTCATCTACCTTTCCACCGTCTTTCAGGGAGCGGGTACCGTATCCTTTCATGTGAACAACTTTGCCGTCCTTAAGTACGGCCACAGCAATGCCCGGAACATTAAAAGTATTCATGCTCTTTTGAACGAGACTGTCTATTTGAGGGTTTTCAAGACCTTGTGCAGTTGTAGAAATTCCGAGGAGGAGAAAACAGAAAAGGAAAATTCTGCTATAAAATGAGGCTTTCATAAAGTAAAATTTTGCCCCTAAAGATACAGAATTCTCCTACATATTAACGCAACTTGCTGGTCTGCGAAAAGCACAAAGATTCCGCTCCAATTGAAGCGGAATCTCAAAATGAACAACAAATTTTCTATTTTAAATATATATCGCCGGTAACGGTGTCAAGGCTTAAGCGGTTATTTGTTTCCGCCAGCTCCAGGTTCATCTTCCGGCCAATTATTCCGTTTTTCTTTTGGATTTTAGGATTGGCATCGGCGTAGATCTCACCCATTAAAGAAGAAGCGCTAAAAGAACTGTCCTTTACCGGAAGATGTATCTCTCCGGAAACAGTTTTCAGGTTCAGGTCTCCATCAAATTCTTTAATGACAATATCTCCAACAACAAGATCGATGGAGATATCACCTCGCAGATAATCTGCAGTTAGTTTTCCGGTGATACTGGAGACCTTCAGTTTTACATCTTTGGGCACATAGACGGTATAGATGAATTCATGTTTGAAATCGTGGAAATGAATACCTCTTTCTTCCTCTATTTTGAAAAGCTCTTTTGAATTGGAACTGAATTCGATGGCAGAGTCTTTCAGCCGGAGGTTGAGCTCATAGTTTTCAATAATTTCCTTTTTTTCGGAAGCTATACTGGCTTCAACCTTAATTTTTTGTTTGTCCCAGGTTACAATTTTGATGGAAGAGGCAAACTCCAAATTCATTTCTACCGATTCATTGCTGTAAGCAGTTTCCCTTTCCACTTTTTTCTGCGCCTGAATATTCATTCCGGACAACACCAGTAAAGCAAAGATTAGTTTTTTCATGTGTACTGTTTTTTGATGATTGATTTACCTTAAGTACGACAGGAAATATTAAGTGTTGCAAAATACCGGTTTATCCTATCTCGATTTTATGCACCAGGAAATCGGTCAATTTTTTCCACTGGACCTTTTGTGCAAAAGCCCAGCCTCCAATCGCAAGTGAGGAATTAAGGATCTCCCGGTCCCCAGCCTCTTCGTCATCATTGATACCTTCTCTTTTTCCAATTTCCCAGGCGGTGAGGGTATCTCCTCTCAACTCTACTCTGAAGGTGCTGGTAGCCTTATCTATAAAGAAATGTTCGATCTTTCTTTCACCGTCTTGCTCTTCTGTGGGGTCTATGCTGGGGCTTACCGTGAATTCTGCAAAATTATCTCCTTTCTTGATGTCGGTGACCATCACCCAATTTTCAGGAAAGGGACCCGGTAAAAGAATTTTTATAAAATCATTGAACTCGGGCTCAGGTTCATCTTTCTCATTTCCATGCTTGTCAAAAAGGACAAATTTGGAGGTTATTCCCGGCAGGTCTGACCATTGATTTACATGGAACAATTTCTGAACTGACCTCTCGAACTCTTGTTTTGCCTGAAGTTCGCTCGAAAATTTTTTCTCACTTGAGTAGGTCTTGTCCATAGTGCCATCATCAAAAACGACCTTCTTCTTTTTTTTGAACCACTTTTTAATTGACATTTTTGAATATTTAAACTTCTCTCTTTCAATTTAATCTAACCCTCTGAGAATAGATGTCAAGGAGTTGCTAAACTTGGTTAGAGAAAACTCAAAAAGTAGAATTTGGTAAATAAAAAACTGCCCGACCATAGGCCGGGCAGTAAATTTTTATGAATAAAATTTTTTAATAGTAGGTGTAAAATACAGTTTCTGTTTGGCTTCCTCTTTCAAAAAGTTGGCCTTCAGCATTAAACTTATTGATGTAGTAATGATTTATATTCACTCCTTCTTTAATGTAGGTATAATAGAGTGGTAAAAGTTGCTGAACCTTTAGAGTTGGTATTATTTCAATAGGTGCCGGGTTCCCCTTGTCCAGGTAAGTGTCAAATGAAAGACTGCTTTCAAATACCAGAATATTGTTGCTGTTTAATTTGAAAATACTCTCTTTTTTTAAGTTGCCATCTGAATGATATTCATATTCATGTTTGCCACTTGTTTTAAAGCTGCCATCTGTCTGGATGTGAAAAATGGTCTTTGTCTGGATCTTTCCGGAAAAATTATAGTCATAGATACTGTAGGCTGTCTTAGCAAAACCACTATTAACTTCAGAACGAACCACTTTGCCGTTCTCCCAGATAAAGTACTCACCATCTCCGGGAAAAGCGGAGACGCTTTCGATCAAACCGTTACCGGAGTAGTAATAAATATCAGTTCCCTGCGCCATTGAAGTAGAATTATTCTCCCATAGAACTTTACTCACTTTTCCATCTACAGCATATTCCCAGGTTTTCTTATCTCTTTTACCATCCTTGGTGATAGTTTCAACCGATTTTATCTTTCCCTTTATCTCGTCATCCAGGAGAACGAGATTTATTTCTGAAAGTTCTCCTATGACCACACCCGCACTATTGGAAACCAACTTGAGTTTCAGGTTTTGATGATTTTCAAGAAGGGCATTATCCTTCGGATAAATTTGAAAGGTTGTAAATACAGTTCCTGAAGGTACAGGAATCGAAATCTTTTGATCCTGATCAAGAGCAGGATAGCTGCTAATAAAGTGATCGTTAGTATTTCCTTCAACTTCTACTACAAGGGAACCTTCAGGAATTTGATATCCCGAAAAGTGGATTCTTACTTCCACACCTTCAATATTATTTTCAATAAGACTTACAGATGAGGTGATGAAGGAGGCAGTGGCGGGTGAATCGTCGTCTGTGATTTCAATAGTTGTACTGCTTTTACTCCCAAATAAAATACCGTCACTGCTTTCTTCCAATTTAAAGGTTACAGTAGAATTTTCTTCAATCTGGTTGTTGTTAACAGGAGTAAAATCAAATGCCGAGAAGGTGCTGCCTTTTAATACCTCCAGTTCGATCTCTCCATTCTCTACCGGCGGATTAGTTTGGAATCCATTATTTTTTGTGCTGGTTACTTTAAGTATAATATACCCGTCCTCCTGTGCAGGCTCGTTCAGGTTTATTCTGAATTCAGTAGCAGAAGAATTTTCCATAATAGAAGTGTCTTCGAAGAGATCAGCGACTACCAGGTAGGTAGGGGACTCAGTATCATCATCTTTAGAACATGATAACAATAAATTGCTGAGGAGCAGTGCGAAAAAGATTGGACGAATAGTTTTCATAATAGTAAGTTTTGATTGATTGAATGATTTTTTTCTAATAAAGACCCTCCCCTCGTTAGGAAGGCGGGTTTCCCGGATTAGAAATTATATTCTAACCCCAGGTTTACAGTTGATACAGTAAAATTGTCGCGACTAATTCCGGAGTAAGAGACAAGTGCCCCGATTTTTCCAAAATTGATTCCGGCAAGTGGTTTGTAGTAGAATCCGCCTTCGTTACCATCATTGACACCAACCGCATAACCTACATCGGCACCTGCGAAGAATTGGTTCATATTAAATCTTGCTGAAGCTGCCAGTGGTAGGAACTGGAAATCCTCAACTTCCCAGCTTCCAAATTCATCTTCACCTGAGTCTCCAAAAAAGTGAGAGTAACCTACTACACCACCTATTTTAAATTGCTCAGAAAGATCAAATCTGTAAGCTGCTTCGCCTCCTAAATTAAAAGTGGCAAATTCTTCAATGTCTCCTACCGGAATTCCCGCGTTAATACCGAAGCTAAAATTTCCCTGTTGGCTGTGAGCTACGGTCATTGTCATTAAAGTGATCATTACAAGTAAAACTGATTTTTTCATTGTTTTTTGATTTTTGTTGTTGATAATTATTTCGTTTTAAGTTTAGGTAGAAGGCTCGGCCGACAAGTTTTTATGATTGCACTTTTTGATCGAATTCTACAAAGCAAAGATGGGACAGGAGTTAGAGTTTGGAAATACCGTAACAGCAGGGTTTTCGATACCCGGGTGCAGGTATTTTAAGGAATAGGAAATACCGTGAATCAGGTATAGGGTCATTAGAAGAATGACTCCCTAAAAAGTAAAAGCCTCACGGGTAAAGGACCGGGAGGCTTTTAATTAACAAGAGACCCAAAAAGGACCTTTTTGACTACTCTTTCAAAAGTTGGTGTTTGACCGCAAATTTATATACGCCCAAAGAATTTTTTACCTCGATCTTGCGCATCAGATTTTTTCGGTGAGTTTCTACAGTTTTTGGACTGATAAATAGCAGATCTGCTATTTCAGAATTCGAATGTTCCAGGGCAATTAATTTCAGAATCTCCAGTTCCCTTTCGGTCAGGCTGCTTAAAGCATCCTGCGGCTCATTCTTTTGCTGGAAGTTCCGGAGAAGATTTTGTGCAAGTTGATTACTTATGGTCTGACTTAGGTAAGGCTCTCCTTTGATCACCTGTCGTATGGCGAGTTCCAGTTCTTCTTTCCCGGTATTTTTAAGAATATAGCCTGATGCCCCTGCTTCCAGCATTCCTGTCACCAGTTGCAGATCATTCTCCATTGTCAATCCCAGAATTTTGATATCAGGATACTTCTCCTTGATCTTTTTGGTGGTTTCAAGACCATTCATATCAGGCATGTTGATATCCAGAATGGCGAGATCTGGAGAGAGTGTTGTTAACCTTGTCAACGCTTCTTTGCCACTGTTCACTGTAGCGATAACCTCTACATCCTTTAATTGAGACAGTAAAGATGCAAGACCGTCCAGAAACATCTGGTGATCATCTGCCAATAAAACTTTTACCTTTTCCATAATATTTAAACAGTTAGAGGTATACTCACGTTGAAAACAGTTCCTTTATTGATTGAAGAGTCAATGTCAAAATAACCGTGCAGAACTTTTATCCTGGAATGAATATTCTTTAAACCTATCCCGAGACTGGCAAGACCTGTATCAAATCCTTTTCCATTGTCTTCAACAAGCAGGTTCGTGAATTCATTATTATGCATTAAGGTGATGGTCACCTTAGTGGCCGATGCATGTTTAATGATGTTCTGAAGGATCTCCTGAAGCACTCTGTATAGAGTGAACTTGCCTGCCACTGAAAGATCTTCCCTTAAACTGTGCGAATGGAATATGTACTCCACTCCGTTAGTTTGCCGGTTTTTGTTGATCAGAGATTCCAGTATTTCAGGCAGGCTCTTATTATCCAGATCGGGAGGCATGAGATTATGAGAAATATTTCTCACTTCGCGGCAACTTTCATCAATGAGGCCGACTATCTCGTTGAGCAGTAATTGATTTTGAGTATCAGTACTCTTTAAATTTATACGGCTTAAATTAATCCTGCTTAAGGCAAGGATCTGCCCAAGGCTATCGTGCAGGTCCCGTGCTATCCGTTGTCTTTCCTTTTCCTGCGACTCAATTACTGCTTCGATCCTGTTCTTCTCTTGTAGTTTAAGTTCTTTGTTGAGAAGGTCGTTATTGTGATGGTAAACTGCATTAGCGAAAGTGGTGGAAATGAGCTCTATTGTTAGTAAGAAAAGGTCCCTTTCAGTTTCAGTCAAAATAGGACAATCCTCGAGGTAAATAAGGCCGATGGTTTCTCCACTTTCCCTAACCGGAAAGATGCATATGTTTCCAGGTATTTCCTTCTGAAGATAGGGATCTGCAACAAAAAGCGATTCTTTAGAGAAATCCTGAAGGATGATTTTTTCACCTTTTTTTATACCGTAATTAAGGATACTTACCGGAAGGTTTGCCCTCAGTTCATGGAGAGGCTTGTTGACGAGATCTTCTCCATTGGGTGCAAGAGCTAGTACTTTCCAGCTATTTTGCAGGGAAAAGAGAATTGCAGCTTTACCTGCATTACCCTCTTTCAAAATAAGAGAAACAAGTTTTTTGGAAAGATCTGTCAGAGAGATCTGGTTTCCCGGAATTGTTTGCTCCAAAACTTCCCGAATGACTTCAAAAGGATGGTGGGAATGAGGAGAAGAGGAGGACGGGATTTTTTCTGGGATCACGGATTTATAAAGCTTCTTGAGCTGTTCTACTTTTGCTGTAGCTCCCCAGGCGGTGTATAATTTAAGGCTCTTTTTAAGGTAATGTATGGCCTGGCCATTTCTTTTTTTATCCCGATAATACTCAAAAGCCCGTTCGGCCGCAATTGCGGCGTGATGTACAAATTCCTTATCACGGGCTTCTTCTATCGCAAGGTCATACAGTAAGGTTGCCTGCTCAAAATCTCCTTTGCATTTTGCGATTTCAGCTTTTACCAGGTAAACCTTATGAAGAAAATTACCTGATCTAAAACCTGCCAGTCTTTCAAGTTCCTCCAGTTTTGGCGCTACTTTGTCCATGGCTTCTGAAAATTCCACGGGGTGATGATATGCCGACTGAAGCAAGCTTAGAGAATAGAAAAAGAAATGTTCAACCTCGATCTGAAAACCTTTACCCACATACTCCAACCGGTCACAGCTTTCTCCTGCTAAAACTGCGGCCTCTATAAAGTTGCCGATATAATTTAATTTTTCGAGAGCCAGTAGATGGTTATAACGGCAGGTAAGGTTGTGTTCAGACTCAACAAGGATCTCTTCCGGAAATATAAAATCTCCGGTTTCGAACCCGGGGATTTGTCCTGTCAGGTATTGTGAAAGGGAATTATCTGTTCCGCTTATAAAGAATACGTGATGGTCCTTTTCATTCCTTTCAGAATATTCGAGATGTTCCTGTAAATTTTTTCCACGATAAGAATCAAGGACACGAACAATTGTATGGCAAAAGGCAGCATAATGAGAATCTCCTGCTTCGGTAGCCTGTTGAGCTCCTTCTTTTAATTTAACTACACAATCGCGGTAATGATGTTCCCAGGTATAAAAGTTAAGGATCGCAACATAATGAACCATATAAGAAAACCTCTTAAAAGGATCATTTTCTATCATCTTAAGAGAAACTTTTCCAAGAAAGTGGGCCAGCGACCGATTCTCCTCACTAAAAAATGCTGTAAAGAAACTCGCTGAAAAGAGTACAGGAGTTACCGGAGCGAAACCTTTTTCAAGGGTAAGTAGCAGGGTTTTTGAGACCATGAACAAACTCTTGTGAGGATCCATATAGTAAACAAATGTCATGGAGGTAGCTACAAGGTTCATCAGGTCCTGATATTCCTGATCTGGATTGATCATCTCGGAAAACCGGACTTTCATATCAAGTTCTGCCGCTTTCCTGCTCAGGATACTGCAGTCTACTGCAGATTCTTTTTTTATTGAATCATGATCTGACGGAATAACAATACCATATTCGGCGAGGGTCCTTTCCAGACTTTCAAATCCGTCATTAAGAATATGTGGTATGTTTTTTTGGTGGATCAGAGCAGAGCAGATCATCATTTTAATTAGAGTCGCCTGCAGCCGCTGATGTCTCGTACAGTTCATCTTCAATGCCTGCCCAATAGATTCAAGGGCGGCTTCAAATTTAAGGAGCAAAAAGGAAGTCTCTGCATATCCAAAATGAATCAAAAATTGCACAGTATCATGATCCATCTGCTCTGTCTTGAATATAGAAACGAGTTTGGGGTCAGATACTTTTATAAAGGATATTTTTCCGGCAGATAGTTTATCAGCAGCAACATAATAATTATGTGCCACTTCAAAAGCCGTGTTGTTTATTGCCAGCCTTGCCGCATGTATGTTTAGGAGAATATTTTCTTCCAAATTCTCATTTTTGAAACTTGTAAGTTCATAGGCTTTGTTGAGGTGATTTACGGCTCGAAAAAAATCCTGGTTTTCGTAGGTATTAAGCTTCTGAAGCAAGTAATGTCCAGTTCTTTGATGAACATCAGATTTCTCCGCATTTGAAAGCAGGGAGTTGGCAGCTGAAAAGATCGTATCGTGTGAGAAGAGGAATATATTTCTTTTCCTTATCAAAAGATCCATTTTAACGAGGTCTCTTAGATGGTATACTATCTCTTTTTCAGGTTGGGTAAGGATCTCTTTTAGCAGATCAATATTAAATGAGTAACCTAAACAGGAGGCAGTAGCAATTACCTGTAATTGGTGAAAAGGAAGACTACGGAGTTGTTCCTGAATAAAGCTAACTGAATCTTCTGCGCTTCCCAGTCTTGGCAGGTGTTCCCAAAATGCAGGGTCCTCAGGTCTTATCTTTGCCAGGCCTTCTTTTTGGATGATCTTTAAGATCTCATTGATCCGAAAAGGATTTCCCGCACTCTCAAGCCATAGATAGTTTTGAAAATCTTCGAGGTTTTGTTTTGACAGCCTCCATTGAGATGGAACCATGGCTCCCACCGAATTTCGTGACAGTGGCTTTAGAGGTATGAAAGTAACGTTTCTCTTATTTTTAAAAATTGTAGATAAGGGGTCATTTATCGCAGAATTTTCTTCTGCTTCTCTTGAGGCTGCGATAAAAATAAGTCCGGGGATATCATTGCTTTTTATCAGCTCTTCCAGCAAAAGAAGGGACGCCTTGTCACACCATTGTAGGTCATCCAGAAAAATCAGCAGGTGATAACCCAACCCGGTAATGCTCCTTAGGAACTTCTTGAGAAAATAGTAGAACCGTGCTTTGAGCTGATGGGGAAATGCATAATGATCCCTTACCAGATTCTTCCGGCTAAAGAACACTTCCAGTTCATCGAAGACCCCCGTGACGGCTGTAATATTCGTCTGCAGGGCAGAGGTGGCACTTTCTTTTACAGAATCGAATTCCTCATCAGATAATAAAAGGATCTGCTGGGCCCAGGAAGAAAAAGCCTGTTTAAAAGCTGAATAAGGAGCATTTTCCCGGTGATTCTCAAATTTCCCATATAGCTTAAAACACTTGTCATGAGGATAACTTTCCAAAGCCTTCTTAATCAAAGTGGTCTTACCAACTCCGGCAGGCCCTTTAAAGATGAACAACGATGTTCCTGAAGTGCCGGCATTAAGTAGGCCTTCAGAAAGTAATTTTAGTTCTCTATTTCGGCCAAAGATGGGTTCTGTAATAGCCGCGGATGTTTTTTGTAAGTGACCAGACATTGATGGATTAGATAGAAAGTTCCTTATTCAATTATTTTAGCCAGTAAAGCACTAAAAATAGTTCAAAAACTCAGACAAAAATCTCCTCGTTAAAAATAAATCCCTCCTCTTTTCACCCTTGTATTTATCTGGCATTCAGCCGTGTATAAGGTATTTTTCTGGTTTGGATCTCGGTTGTATTACTGTTGAAAAAAAGCGATTTAGTCCCGGTATGTTAGCTCTTCATGCAAAGTTATTTCCAGCCATTGCACAGCATCGGTCATCTTTTTGAAGATCCTTATTCTAAAGATCTTACCCGGTTGTACCTCCTTTTCCAGTTCAAGACTGGTAAATACATTTTGAGGTGAGACATAGGCAACGTGAGAAATTCCTGCTTTGAGCAATCTTTTGAGGTTAAGCCTTTCCACCCAGGCAAGGTCATCAGGTGGTAAAAGACTACCGTGGTTAACCTTTATTATGTAAACTTTGAAGCGGTGGGAAGAAAGAGCATGTAAAATTTCTTTCAGTTCGAACCTGCTCCAAGAATGCTTTTTTAGATGTTCCTGATAAAGAATGGTTGCTGCGGGGTTAGAACTCAGGATGAAATCTGAATTTTCCGCCAGGAGTACTTCCTGAAAGCTATAATTTTTCATTTAAACATTTTTTATGGTTGAACTTGAGGGGCGCAGCCAGCTTCTGTTAATTCATCTGACTTGAGCTGTGTGAGGGTTATGATGAGCTTAATAAAATCAAATTCAGTCAGGTTATTTTCTTGAGTCTTAATGGCCGCATCTTCCTGTATTTTCTCTATTGAGTTGACTGGTGAAGGTTCCATAGTTGGTGAGGCAGGGAAGAGGGAAAACATTACCTGTTTCAGGATTAGTAGAGCCATCCAGTAAGTTTTAAATATCTGGGTTATTCTTTTACCGCCGTAGTTCTCAAAGATCATATTCATTGTATCCATGGTCATTAATTTTAGCTTAATAGAAATAGATAAATCTTACGTTACAAAGTTCCGTTTCAAAAGCCGTTTGGGAAATACCTATATAGAGGGGTTTTGTCTACCGCCTTCATGGTATATTGATGGACACATAAACCGTAGAGGTTAAAAAGGGGAAAGAATTTCCGTTCTCAGAAATTCTTTTATTTTCGAACAGAAAAGGAAGTTTACTTAATATGAGAGTTAAAAAAGTGAGAGGCCATAAAAAGCTCTGGAAGCAAATTGAACAGTGGGAGCAGCAGAATTTGCATTTGGACCTGGATAATTTAAGATACCGCCAGCGGGAATACGCCAGGGCCGCTTTGAGTCCCTACTCCAATTATCCGGTGCTGGATATTTCTTATTCTGAACCTTTCGGAAAGACCCGTCAAAAGATCCTGCGTGCTCTTTTGAACATTCATGAAAGTTGGCATGAGCAACTCAAGAATTTTGATGAACCTTATTACCTTAAGATCTGGTTGTTTGAACCTTTTCTTACGAAGTCTCAGGTAGTTTGTGCAACTGGTGATTTTATTGATTTTTACAAAGACAGTTTTTATAAATCCGAAACTGAAAAAAAATTTCCTGTTGATAATTATGGTTCGTTGAAAGAAAGAATGGAAGAATTGAAGTGGGAACGTGCCGTGCACGACGAAGTGGTTACACATGATGATGTTGGTACACCCTATGAATTCAACTCTCTTCGGGAATTCCGCCGTAATAAAAATCATGTAGACCGAAGGATCAAGGGCCATTACCGTGCAACAGAAAATGAAGACGGCAGCAAATACTATTATACAAAATATGGCAGTGTGTGGTTAGGGAGTTACCGGTAGATTGTTGCTATTCTGTTTTTACTTTCCAGTAATCGGGATTGGTCTCCAGGATCTTTTTCAGGATCTTCCTTTTTTCAGCCCTTCTTCCGGTCTTGATGAGGTCAAAAATATCTGAAATAATAGAATGACTTTCTGCGAAATAGGAGTGTCCCAGGAAACTGGTATCAATTCCGCTGGCATCCACAGTCTCGATTCCCTCTATCAACACCAGGCCGTCGCTAACGTCTCCTGCTCGCGGGTACCCATGAGCCAGCTTTGAAGCTTTAAGCGCCACATCATCCTCAGAAACATACAGCGTCACCGGATTTTGAGTCAATTCTGCCATTTTTGGGGCGATATCCCGCTTGAATACGTCAGCGTCAATATCGGGAGCGGCCAGGATCACTTCTTTTATCCTGGTTTTTAGGTGAGGTTGTTCCTTCAGTAACTCTAACAGTGCGCCGGTTAGTCCGCGGTTACCCATGCTGTGAGCGATGAGGTAGATCTCATCAGCGGTTGATTTTGTGAGGTAGTCTTCCAAAAAAGTCTTTATGTTGGCCTGTGCCCAGCTGATGTTGGCCTCGTCATTGGTGTAGCCGCTCAAGCTGGCTTTGGACGGCCAGCTGTAAAATACAGGTACACCGTCAAATAATAGATCATAGGAGATCTGGGCTGTTCTTTTGGCCGCTTCAGAAAAAGAAACGTTATACCCGTGGATAAATAAAAAAGAGGCACTTTTATCGGAATCGGCTATTTCGGAATTCAACCTTTTAATAAAACTATCCTTTGAAAGCAATTTTGCTGAATGGATCATTATGTGCTCCTTTGGGTCTTCCTCGAATTCCAGTTTCCATAGGGAAGGTTCTTCGATCTCCCCAGGAGTGTGCGTATTGGGAATGCTCACTTCACATAAACCATAATGGAGATCTCCGCGACGGGTGCCAAAAGTTTCCTCTATTTCTTTACCCCGGTTGTAGTTACGATCTGTAGCAAAAAAGACCGGGAATTTTACATAACCTTTCTCCGGAAGGGCTGCCCCACGACTTTTTGGTTTAGAATATTGAAACTTGAGGCAGAAACGCTCTTCAATTTTGTCATTTTTGAGTACTAAGGTATCCTCATTTTTAAAAGAGTGATTGAAGGTGATCCAGTTTTTAAGATCAAAACCCTCGGGATTTTTGAGAAGTAGCTCGTCAACTATTCCATTGTTCCTAAGCTGAAGTTCCACCGGTCCTTCTTCAGGAATTAGTATTCCCTGCTTAAAGTCTGATTTTTGGGACAGACATTCCGAAGCCAGATCCATGGCTTTCTGAGCTGTCATTGGGAACCAGCAAATTGTGAACAGAACTGCTAAAATCAGGGTTATTTTTTTCATGTCTTAACTCTAATAATGACCAATTATAAATCTGAGGTATAAAAGTAGGAATTCTCTTTAATTTTTACATAAACCCTTGAAGTTTAATATTTTTTGATATTTTTAACACCAAAATCATTGTTATTCTATGAAGAAAATTCTACTTCTGCTCCCCTTATTTTTACTCATTTTATCAGTCAATGCACAAGAAAGATACAAGGTGTTGTATGACTACCAAACAGAAAATATCCAGTATTTCTCTTTGGATAGGAATAACAAAATTAAGGACACTTTAGAGAAACCAAAATTCAAAAAGAACAGCCAGGTTGAGCTCCAGGTGGTGAACGTCAATCCTTTTGCCGTTAAGTTAGAAACAGACGTTTCGGAAGAAGAGATCCATAAATCAGGTGGCAGTGGATTTAATTTTGGGACCTTGCTGGGAGGAATTGGCTCCATGTCTCAAGACAATCTTAAGTTGAATCTTGGTAACCTGCCGGTGAGTGACACCTTATTTTCCAGAGGAGCACAATCCAGGGGCGCAGGTTTGTCCAGTAAATTTCAGGATCTCAATGATATTGCTACAAATGTTAGTGCCCTTAAGAGTACTTTAATGTCTAATTTAAAGAATCCCAACCTTACCAAGGAGGAGATTGAGGCTAATCTAAAACAAGTGGCTGCACAACAACAGGATGTAAGGCTGCCAAATCCAGATGAGAATTTCTATAATTACCTCGCTAACCTTGAAAAGGTCCTGGTCACCGGCACCAATGAAATAATTACTGATGTGAAAATGCTCAAGGCCGACCTTGACAGGACCTCCAATGAAGGTGTAGCCTCCCGCGGAGAGTTGGTGCTTAGAAACACATCCTATACTGAACTGGATAACCTAATACAATCGGTACAGAATTCCACAGTAGAGTCGGTAGCCTCACTTAACAAGATCCAGTCGCTCTATACGGCTTTGGAAGGATCTGTGTTTTCCAGAACTTATGATTATTACCTGGATTCTGATAAATCTAACATTGAATTGACCTTTAAAGAAAGTGATTTTGCTCAAGACTCCGATGCCGGAAACAACGCCGTGTTAAAAAGCCGAAATATCAAGATCCTTTCAAGAGGAGGCTTTAAGATAAATACCGGAGTAGCTCTTACCATGAATAATTTTGAATCTACTTCTGAAGATTATTTTATTACCGAAGATGGGCAGATTGCTTCCAATACCAATGACTACTTTATTCCAAACCTGAGCACCATGATCAATTTTTACCCGATCATTTCAGAAAATTTTAATCTCGGCGGAAGTTTTGGACTTTCCATTCCAATTTCTGATGATGTGAAGGGAGTGAACTTTCTTTTAGGTCCATCGTTATTTCTCGGAAATGACAGCAGGCTTTCCCTTTCCGGAGGAGTGGCTTACGGTCCTGTAGACAGGTTGACCAACGGACTCGAAGCAGGAGATTCTACTTCCCTGAACTCTCTCGACGGCTTCACCAAAACGGTGTACGACATCGGGTACTATTTCGGGGTGTCTTTTAGCATTTTCAACATTAACTAACTCTATATCAAAATTATAAATCTGTGGTGATCCCACAGAGAAATGAACCTATGTCAAAATTTAAGAAAATGAAAAAATTATTTTTAGTCCTTTTTTTCTGTTCCATTACGAGCCTTGCGTTTGCAGAAAAGTATGCTGTGATCATTGCCGTGGGAGATTATCCTGCAAAGACCGGCTGGGCACCAATTAGTTCTGTCAATGATGTGCCTTTGATCAAATCCAGTCTGCAAAGTCAGGGATTTATGGAAGACAACATATTGGTCCTTAAGGATGCCGAGGCCACCAAACAAAACATACTTTCTACTTTAAATGATCTAAAGAACCGGATCTCGGCGGGAGATATCGTGGTCATTCATTATTCTGGCCATGGTCAACAGATCTTTGACGATAATTCCGAAGAGATAGACGGGCTGGACGAAGCCATAGTACCTTATGATGCCTGGGTGAAATACACCTACAACTATAAAGGAGAAAATCACATTCGGGACGACGAGATAGGTAACATTCTCGCTAATTTTAGAAATAAACTGGGAAAAGACGGGCAGTTGCTTATGCTGTTGGACAGTTGCCATTCAGGTTCTTCTACCAGGGGAGGAAAGGCGAGAGGAAGCCGTCAGGCATTTGTCCCTGACAATTGGGAAAAACCTTCCGGAGAGACCAGTAAAGGAAGTGACATGTTTGAGCAGGTGAAGATAAATGAGAATGCAGCACCCTTTGTGCTGATTTCGGGAGCTTCGGCCAATGAGCTCAATTATGAGTACGAAGGAAAAGGTTCCCTCAGCTATTCCTTTTCCAAAGCTATGAATGAACTGGGATCTGATTTTACTTACCGACAGTTGTATTCAAAAATTGCCGCTGTGATGAACACGATCTCTCCCCGGCAAACTCCCACCATTGAAGGAGACCAGGATTATAAACTTTTCAAAGGGGAATATGTAAAACAACAATCATATTACCCGGTGGTAAAAATGCCCAGAAGGGATGTGCTTAAGATCCAGGCAGGAAAACTCCACGGTATTTTTGAAGGTACTACTGTAAACATATTGCCTGCAGGGACTACAAAAGTAAAAGAAGGGGAGATCCTCACTTCGGGAACGGTACTGCTTTCCAAATTTAACGAGGCGAATATACAGTTGGATAAACCTTTAGAAAGTTCCAATGAAAAAGATTATTGGGTATTTGTGAGCGAAAAATCTTATGGAGATATAGGAGTGAATGTTTTTGTGGACAGCAAGATAGCAGACAGGGGAGTAGTTAACGAAATTGAAAAGTTCCTGAAGGAAAACAATCTTGGAACCCTCGTTAAAGACGCTGAAAACTCAGACGTTTATATTTCTGAAGAAAACTCCAGTTATACGTTGAATGCTACCAATGGTCTTGTGGAATTTGCAGAAGGTGACCGCAACAGAGGCGCAGCAGGGATGGAAGACCTGAAGGAGCAACTGTTCAAATACGCTCAGGGCAATTACCTGAAAAGCCTGAATATGGACAATGAAGATTATGAATTCAGTTTCAGATTATTGCCTGTTGAATATGATGTGGTGACAGAAACTTACGGAGATACCCTTTCACCTGATGCCTACAGGAATGATTCCGGAACCTTTACGGTACGTCCAGATGTGGACCACGTGGTTTTGGAGGTGACCAACAAAGGAAACCAACCAGTCTACTTCAGTCTTATCGAGATTAACAGTAAGGGAGAAATAAACCCTTTTCTTCCAAATGGTAACTGTAATTTAAATGACAATGAGAGGCAGATCCAACCGGGGCAGACCATGCTGTTCAGAGATTGTATCTTTTCGTTTGCTCCACCCTATGAGAAGCTAATGATAAAAGGCTTTGCTTCCCCAAACCCGATCAACTTTCAGTCTACTATTTCCACCAGGGGAGCCGGGCAGCGGGCTGGTAATCCTAACCCTTTAGAGCAGTTTTTGGGCCAGACCTATACGCAGTCCAGAGGCCAATCTTCATCTAAAGTTGCTGGAAAGGTGGATGGCTACAGTACCGAAATGATCTATGAAATTATTTCTAATGATGAATAAAATAGTTTTCACCTTTATATCAGCCCTCTTCTGTGTGTCTTTATCTCATGGGTCGATTTCAAAGGAGCATTATAAAGTTAATTCCTTAGGAAGAGCTTCAACTCCAAATCTTCATATGATTTCCATAGGAATCAACAATTACGAAAATCATGAGAATTTCCACAACCTGGTTGGATCAGTTAATGATGCAAGAAAAATCCTCGATTTAATTAAAAGAGATGCAAATAAGTTAAAGTTTAATCAGTCCTATGAAAGCTCTGGTAGTTCTAGGTTGCTTCGAAATTTTATAAAAATTGAAAACGAATATAAACTGAACAAAATTTACTCTTATTTATTAGTCGATGCAGAAGCTACTTCTAAAAACATACGCGACACATTAAAACTAATAGCACGCAACTCCAAACCTAATGATATATTCGTTTTCTTTTTTGCAGGAATGAGTTCTGCCCATGAAGGTGAGGTGCAGCTTTATACGTATGGAGACTCCTCTTTACCTATTAAAGATTTGTCTTATTTAATAAACCAAATCTCTGCAAAAAAACAGTTGATCATATCTGAAGCAGGGAATGGCAAAGGATTTTCCAATTCTCTCATTTATAATCTTTTTGAGCAAAATTCCATTCTAGCCTCTAATTCGGATAGGAACAGAATCATTATTACAACCAAGGGCTTGGGGCAGGAAGGAAAACTGGAGAATGGGTATGGAGGATTTCTTTCATCCTACCTCCTTAAGAACGAAAACCTTCTATATATTTTTAAAACTCCACTGAAGTTTGAATTAGATCTTAATAGACAAGAAATTCAACACGATTATTTTAATGAGAAATATTGCGCAGTTTATTTTGAAAGTGATTACAGGGATTTATTGGCTTTAAAATTTTCGGAAAGTTACTCAAGAGGGGCAGTGTCAAATCAGATTGATGTTAAACATGACGCAAACGCAAATTCGAAACGTAATATTCCAATTGTTCAAGCTGTGTTAATTGGAACCAACAATTATAAAAAATCTATAGGTTGGGAGAATCTCCAAAACCCGGTAAATGACGTCCGAACAATCGGAGAAATACTCGAAAAAAAATATGGCGCGAACACTTTATATTTAATTGATCAAGGTAGGAATGAGGTTCTGTTACATTTGATAAAGATTAAGAAACAACTTGCCGAGAATGATAAATTGATTGTATTCTTTGCTGGCCACGGTTACTATCACTCAGATTACTCGGATGGATTTCTTGTTTTTCAAGATAGTAAAGGTCTTGAAGAAGATCCCACCTTGGATACCTATTTACCAATGGCTACAATAAATAGGCTTCTAGATGGATTTCCTAATAAACAGGTTCTAACGATCTTCGATGTCTGTTATGGTGGAAGCTTTGAGCTAAATGGGGGTGATCTACCAGTCGAGAATTATTCCAAGGCTACTTTTGATAAGGGTATAAAACATTTTATAGTTGAGAAGAATCAATACAACTCCCGCATTTACCTTGCTTCAGGAAAATATGAAGTGCCGGATTATTGGAATAATTCTTTAGACCATTCTCCATTTGCAAAAAAGTTGATTAAAGCTTTTGAAGAGGAAAATGAATTTATTTCTCCTGGAAAAATATTCACATATCTTCAAGGTAACGCCACAGAGACTGTTCTGAAGAAATTTGGAAGTCACGAACCAAGAGGTGATTTCTTACTACCTGTAGTACCTAATTAAAATAATGATTATGAAACAAAAATTACTCTTTCTCAGTATTTGCTTTTTCACAATTTACTCCTACTCCCAAGATGACATTCAGTTTCCAAAGGAATATCCCTTTGGAGCACCCGGGAGCACCCCAAGAGGTGTATTCGGGAAGGACGACCGGAAGGAAGTGAAGGATGCCGAAGGTTATGAAGATTTTGTACGAGCTACTGCGGTTATGGTCTCCAAAAAAGCTATAAGAGAAAACAGGATCTATGGCTATGATCTGATGGAAAGACTACAGCTGCAGTTTGAAACCTCAAAGTTTCACGAGAATGTTAAGTTTCTTGATCAGCCCACAATAGCCAACTGTACCGGATTTTTAATAGCACCGGATATTCTTGTGACTGCCGGCCATTGCGTAACTACACTAGAAGAAGCACAGGAATATGTCTGGCTTTTCGATTATACCAGTGAGATGTACTATGACGGCTTCAATCGCTATATAGTAGTAGAACCTGAAAATGTTTTTGAGGTCACAGAAGTTTTAGGAGCTGAATTTCAAGAGGAGGAAGGAGATGTTGATTATTCAGTTCTTAGACTGGACAGGCAATCGGACAGGAGGCCTTACAGGTTCCGCACAAGTGGAACAGTAGCAAATGGCACTGCTATAAATACATTGGGAGCCCCGACCGGTTTACCTTTAAAGTTTTCAACTAATGCTATTGTGACTGATAATGAACCCAATTCTTGGTTTAAAAGCAATATTGATTCTTTTCCTGGAAATTCCGGAGGCCCGGTCTTTGATCAAAATGGGTTTATTGAAGGTATACTTGTACGGGGTGCAGTAGAGTATACTAATGAAGGATATAGGGGTGATTATAAATACGATGAAGAATGTGATTGTATAAAAACAGTCACCTGGGAAAATGTTGAAGGGACAGCAGGTTGCCAGGCACACAAGATAACTTCTATGCCCGGTGAACTTTTAGTGACCGCTGTTTACGAAAATCTTGAATATGCAGTTGAGAACCATTTGGTAGAAAGGTTTAATGATTGGGATAATTATTCCTGGGTCTTTAGTGATACGTACTTAAATGGTCGGGAACCGTTGGAGGAAAAAGCTATAATTTTTGAAAACACCTATGCCTTAAAAAAGATCCTTGAATTCAAAGCTGAAGAACTGTCCGACCATCAGGCAAGAAGGCTTATAGAAGGATCGGTTTATAGAGACCATATACCATCTCTGAAGGTAGTACTGGAATCAGGCCTGTATCCCGATGCCGGAATGGATCAGGAGGAAAGTGTTTTACAGCAAAGTGTAAGATGGGCTAATCTTGAAGCCGTTAGATTGCTGATCGCCTATGGGGCTAACAAAAATGTTCAGGACAAGGATGGGAATACTTTACTTCACTTGAGCGCCGAACGCGGTAATATGGATATGGCCAAAATTTTGCTCGAGAACGGCGTAAAAGCTGATGTAAGGAATAACAAGCGCCATTATCCTGATAAAGTAGCCCGTAAGGCCGGTCATAAACAGCTAGGGAAATACTTGAAAAAAGTTAGAAAAGGCAGGATTAGAGTTTAGGAAAATAATTTTTGCAATAATCATGATGAAAAGGACTCTATATTTTTTATGTTTTATTATTGGTATTTATAACGTCACAGCTCAAACCAAATATTTTGAGGAGCCTACTTTCAATAAAATGGTGAAAGCTTTTCAGAAGCAAGAATACACAGTTCTGGAAGATCTGTTGCTTCAGGATATTTCCGGGGGTAAGTCTAATGCGTTTACCTATAGTATAGCTCATTTTTATAATGAAAATATAGATGGAAACTTCAGCAGTAAGTTAGGTGATAAACAGCAGAAGATTCTTTCATTTTGTTCACAGATTGAAGCTCATGATAAAGCCGAAAGATATTTAAAGATTTATGATGCTTACCGGGATTTTGAGTTTAAAGATGACTTGCCTGTGCAGGCTTATTATAAAATCATGTCTGCCACCAGTAAAATTTCTTATGACGAAACCGTACAAATATTTAAGACCTGGTTGAGCAATCATGGAGTTCAGTACAGGGCATTGTGGATGCTCGATTATGTCTTTGATTACGGCCAGCGATATGAATTGTGGAAAAACATTTTGAAAGAGAATTTTTATGATGATTTCCCAGAGTTACAGGCGTATGCTGAGTTCAATCTCAATAATATTCCCGAATTAAACCTGAAAAACTGGAGCACCGTTCAAAACCTTGAGAATGTAAATAGGTATCTTGAAAAAAATCCAAAAGATCCGGAAGCATTAAGACGAAAGGCTATTTTACTTGAAACTCTTAAAAGAAAGAAAGAAGCCTTGCTAAACTATGAAAAGGCGTACGCTGTTAATCCCTTTTATTTTGAAGGTTTTTCAGGTATTAATGTTATAGCACTTCAATATGAACTTTCGGGTGATTTTAACGAAGATGCTGTTAGAGATTTCGTTGAGCATCATTATTCCAAAGCTTCAGGTGAAGATAAACTGAACTACTGGAGAGCAAAAACTTACTTTGAAGCGGGAAATAAAACCAAAGCCAGTTCTATTTTAAAGTCACAAATAGAAAAAACACCTTGCCCTCAGGCCCTTTTTTTGCTTGCTGAAATCGAAGCCTCAGATGACCGGTTTACAGAAGTTTATAGATTGCTTAAACAAATTCCATCTTCAGAAAGACGTCGAAATTTGGAATATTATGAGCTTTGGCTGGAATCTTTAAAGGAAACTGAAGCGGTAGATGAAATGCTCGAACATTATAGAGGTTTAACCGGTGATCTGGAAATGCATAATCAATCCACTCTATACGAGATTTTTGATTTCTTTGAGAATTCAGGTCAATATGAAATCGCAGAAGAGGTGCAGCTTATAAAGGAAAGCAGATTTCCAAACTCTAACTGGACTTTAGATAATCTTGGATATGTTCTCTTAAAAAATGAAAAATTTTCTGAAGCGGAAAAAGTGCTGCTTAGAAGTTTTGAACTTAATCCGGTAGACTCTTATACCCTTGCCAGATACAAAGAAGCTCTAGAAGGCAATAATAAAGATGTAGATGCAGCACTTGAAAATCTGGAAAAACAATTTCCTGATAGTTACCTGTTAAAACAGGAAATTTTAAATATAGGAGATGCACAGGAAAACTGGAATAATTTTATCGCCTCCTTTAAAAATGAAGCCGGGCTGGTAAATGCACGGCTCGTCGATATGAAATTGAGCAAAAATTCGAATCGAGGAGATTTGCTCTTAAATTTTCATGAAGAACAGCTAAGTGCGGCCAATTCCAGGCTGGATTCAATATTCTACCTTGACTTGCTAAACTGGGAGTACCGAAGCTATGTTCAGAAATATACCGTAAAGCCGGAGCGAATGGATAAAATGCTGAAATTAAATGAGCGTTACCAGAAGCTTTCCGGAGACCTGTTCGAAATTTTAAAAACAAGAGCTTATCTGTACAGGGCGGCAAAGGAAACGGAACTGGCGCAAAATGCCATTCAACAGGCTATCGAGGTTTACCCTACAACCGCAAATATTGAACATGCCATTATAAATTTTCGGGCCCCGGGAGGTTTTAAAGAATATCGAAAAGCCCTGGAAAAGAATGTCAAAAATTATGAAGGTCTAAGGTATTATATCCTTAGAAATGTAACCTATGGCGGCAGTAGTATAAATGCTATCTGGGCTTATAATAAATGTAAAAGCCTTTATCCGGATAAGGATTGCCAGTCTAGTTCGTATTTCATTGCCCTGAAAAATTTCGGCAATCCGCTACCTAGAATTAACAACTTTAAAAATTCTTATAATCTGGGAACCTCTTCCCGTTATATCGATTGGTATGATCAAACCAGGAAAGATGTTTTCGATAATCTTTATTCCACCTTTGAATATGATGAAGATGAAAACACGATAAAGGTTTATTTTAAAAATGGGGAAGAATTTATTCAGAAGGATGATCCTTTGCTTGGAAGACCGGTTTTAAAACAAAAAGGGAAAATCTGGATTAAATACGGGTATACTGAAAATGGCAAAATAGACCGAATAGAAACTTCGGCACACGAGAAAATGAATCTTCAGTATAATGAAAAGGATCAGATCATAACTTATGATCTGCAACTTGGGAAACTGAAGAGAAACTATAAACTCGGATATAACGAGGCGGAAAAGATGAATGAAGTAATCCTGAATAATCAGGATACGCTGCGCGTTTTTTACGATGAACAAAAGGAGGTAGATAGCACATACACCAGTGGTATGGGAAATCCTGCAGAATTACAGTATAATCTGGTGGCCGATATTAATATGCTTTCTACTTACACAAGAACGGATAAACTTGAAAATATTCATCTGGAAGATCCCGAACATCAAAAATTAGCCTCTCAGTATGAAGTTGCTTATAATCAAACTCCATATGAGGGATTTGGAGTAAACCAAGCTGAAGAAATGCTTCAGTATTTAAGATATTTAAAGACCAATCTAAATCAGGATTCTGGCTTTGCTACTGAAATTCTTAATAAAGCCGATGATATTTTCTATGATCTTTCTTTTACTGAATATCCACTGCCTGTAAAGGAACAGTTTGTGGAAGCTTTCGATATCTATTACCAGGTGCTTAAAACAATTCGCAAAAGAGGAGTAGCGCTGGATTACTGGCAGCAATGGATGGACATTCGGGAATATCTGGAAGCGGAGAAGGATGCTCAAAAAAGCCTTAATTCCTACAGGAAAAGAATAGAAGCCTTACAGAAAAAAATAAATGAAGATCCGGTGGTTCTCCTGGAAAGTGCAAAATGGCTGGCGAAATCTGATTTGAACCTAGATGCATTTTGGCATAATACCAGTTTGGACAAAATTGATGAGGATTTAAAGGCGAGCAATATACATTCGCTTTTAAAAAGGACGAACGGTGATATGTTATTGAGTGCCCAGGATCGCTTACTGGTAAAAGAAAATGGATACTGGAAAACCTTGAGTTACGATCCTTTAAAATCAAGGCTTACTAATGAGCCGGAAAGTATTAAGATGCAAAGTAAACTTCAATTTAAAGATATGGTTGAAGTTACTAATGCCATTGTTTTCAATGCAAATACCGGGACGTTTATTCTGGATAATAATTATGAAACGGTAAAGGAAATTAAAACAGATTCTTTGAACTATGTAGGAGACAAGGTTGCCGGGATATCAGCCAGTGGTTCGCTACTGTTTTTGTATTCTAATGATAAAATAAATATTCTCGATCTCGAGAACCCGCAGGAACCTGTCTATTTGAATACTGTTAAGACCAGTGAAGAAATCATTAAATTAATTCCTATTTCAAAAATTAATTCTTCTCATGTTGCATTTGAAGATTATGGTAGTGAAATGTCAAATTATGCAGATTATTTTTTCATCCAAACCGCGGGCAAAGTCGAGTTGTTCAAGGTAGATCATCTTGGGAAGGTGTTAGACAATCAAATCCTTTATTCCGGCAAGGCAATACAGGATTTTCTAATTTCATCTGGAATGGAACTGTTTGTCCTCGATAATGATGACCTATTTTCTAAAAACCTTTTTCTGAATTTTTCATCCAGCGAACCAATTGGCGAATTAAATCTGGTTGCTACAAGTGAAATCTTGGATGATATCCACGTAAATAAAGAGATAATAGGACTTTTCGAAGTGCCGATAAATGAGACGGAAAAGGCCGTCGCCGTGATTACCGATGGTTTTATCAATATTTATAAAGACTCGCATTTCGAATTACTGGACATTAAAGGAAGGTCGGATCTGGAAGATATTCAGCCCATTTATTACTCAGATGAAAATGGTTTTGGAATTTTATCAGATGAGAAGATCTATGAGTATACAAAAGGGAATTATACTTATTACGAATCGTCTCCGGAAAAAATCAAGACGCTGGAGCATTATGACCTTACCCTAACACTCAGTGAAGGAAGTTTAGAATTTTCAGATTATAGTGGCTATATAGAAGGAACTATAACTACTGATGGCTGGGGTACGTCTATCAGTGATTTTCAAGACTTGGGGAATGGAAGCATCTTGCTTGCTGATTATATGAACGTCTATAAATGTTTGTATGATCCTGAATTGGGTGACTTTCATAGCGAACTTCTTTTTGAAATCACCCCCGTCCAGACGGGAGACTGGATAACACAGGATAACCAGAGAATCAAATCTATTCATAAAGCGAAAGAGGGTACGATATGGTTGTGTACGGCAGTTAGTGTTTTCAGGTATAATCCTGATGCAACTCCCGTTCTCAAGGAGTTTTCATTTGTTAAGAATCCGGATGAATTTCCGGTTAAAACTTTAAATATTTTCAACCTTATAGAAACCTATGATGGGAAAATATGGGTCATTAATGATGAGGAGCCATGGAATAACTACAAAGGCATGAATCTCGACGGGGGATTACTAGTATACAATGAACAAGATGATAAATTTGAATTATTTGATGATGAAGATGCTACCCCAGATTATATGCCTTGGTTTGTAACTTCCTATACACCCCTGAGCGATTATTCGGCTATTGTTGGAACTACTTCTGGATTTGCCATGCATGGGCCGGGAGGTTTGAGACTCATTTCAGGAATGTCAGACAGCTATCGCAATATTTTGGATGCTCACAGGAACCTGTTTTTAGGAACGGAGGGTGTCAAATTTGGTGATATTTTGCTTTTTGGTACCGGGGAAGGAATTGTGGGGTTTAAAGACGAAGAATGGTTTTATCCGGACAGGTTAAATCAAATATTACCACAATTTCAGGAGTTCGGTAGATATGGCGGCACTAAAGTGAAGGCATTGGCGGTAGACCATTTAAATCGCTTACAGATTTCGACAGACTTAGGTCTGGTGATCATTGATTCCGATAACCTCGATCCCAACGATTTGCTGCTGATGGATTACGGCAGCGAGCAGTATCTTGAATATTATAACAAGAAAAAATTAAAGAATGACAGGGAAGTTGTTTTGAACTCATTGACTTCCGAAAATGAGACAAAGAAGGTCATCAATGAGGCCGATGAAATCAATCATGAGATAGATAGATTAAAATCTTTAAAAAAGAGTTTTGACAAAGACCTTAAAGTGACTTCCTCCAGTTACAGAACAGTGAATGTAGATTCGATAGATTCTGAAATTAAGAGAATGAGCGACAAGCACTCCAGGTTATTGCTCACCTTAAAAGAAAAAAATCCTGTTATCTACCAGGCTTTGAAGGTACCGCCGCTGGAGATAGCCGGAATAAGAAAAAAACTGAGGGAAGATGAATGCGTGGTGCAGTACATTCCGCTTCAAAACAAGCTGTTAATTCAACTAATCAGTAAAGACCAGTTAATTTTAAAGGAAATCGATGTAACGAAAGATTATCTGTTTGATCTGGCTTTATATACTTCAGACCTGCTAAGTAATAAAAATAGAATACGTGGTGCAGTAGGTGAAAGTATGGTTGAAGAAACTGGAGAAAATAATGAGGAAGAACTGTCTAAAACTTTGACCCAGCTTTATAATTACCTTCTGGAGCCGATCGAGAATGAACTTAAACCGTTCAAAAATAATATTCAAATCATGGCAGAAGGTGTTTTAAACTATATTCCTTTTGAGGCGCTGAACAATGGTGAGGAAAAGGAATTCTATGCATTAAACGATTATAATTTCACCTATCTGTCTTCACTTTATATGTACCAGTTATTTGATGGATTCCGGGAATCGGGAGAAAGTGAAATACTGCTTGTGGGTGATCCCGATAGCTCTTTACCCTTTGCCCGGGAAGAAGTTGAGAATATCTCCCATATTTATCAGGGAAAATATGATCTTTTGGTAGGTAGCAAAGCCAAGCTTGATAAATTCAAAAAATCCACTTCAAAAAAAGGTATACTACACCTTGCTACACACGGTTTTGTAGATGAAAATACCATCAAAGACAGCTGGTTACTATTCAATGACAATAAATTAAGTCTTTCCCAGATCTATGAAATGAATCTAGAAGACACCAATCTGGTGGTACTTTCGGCCTGTGAAACCGGAATTGGGAAAGAAGGTTTGGAAACTACAAGCTTGGCTCAGGCTTTTGCCAATGCCGGAGTAAAATATCTTATTGCTTCCTTGTGGGAGGTCAATGATGAATCCACAAAGATTTTGATGGAGAAATTTTATACCGAATTAAATGCCGGAAAGGAATATATGGATGCCCTTCACGAGGCAAAGATGTATTTAATTGGCTTCGAAAATGGCAAATTTTCCCATCCTAAATACTGGTCACCTTTTATAATCATTGGAAAGAGTTAACAAATTGTGAGTTAACACGATAATAATTGTCAAAGCTTTATTAGTGTTATGCTCATGCTATCTTAAATTTTATAGAAGAGTACAAGCGGCTGCATTTCGATAAGGGTAGAATATAACCTACTCTACATTAGTGGAATAATTATAACCTTTCATTCCTGGTAATAGTGTGAGGCGTTGTTAAAAATTACCTCAAAAATGAAAACTGAATAAAATTTTAGGAATTATGAAACTGAAAATACTATTACTGTTATTTATAATTTCGATATCAGAGATTGGCTTCAGTCAGGAAGATTTTCTGGAAATAGATGAGCACATTTATGTCTCTACGATTAACGGTGATAAAACTAAAATAGCTGTAGCTACGAAAAGGGAGATCCATATTATTAGCACATCCGATTTACAAATATTGCAGGAGATCAATTTTTTGAAGAAAGAAAAAAATGTAGAGATTTATGATATCAAATTTCAGAATGAAGGAAAAGAACTGCTTATCTCCACCTTTTTTAAAAAATCTGAATCTCCTTCCAGATCGGAAAAATTCGAATATTTACAGGATGAAAAATTTATCTATTCATTAGAGAAGAAAAGAGTTTTAAATACCTTCAATGGCAATTATTATCAGGATTATATGAATAGTGCTATTTCAATTTCCGGCTATAATGAACTTAGTAAGAAACTGCTCAGTGGCAATATGTTGCGACTGCATAAAAATGGTGATATGAGTATTGAAGGCGAACTTCTGGATGAACAGAAAAAAGAGGAATGGGCGGGGCTGTTTAATTCTCGTTCTACTTCAGACAAAAGCATGGTTTTCAATGAAATCTCGGGAGATTCAGTAATTACAAATGGACAAATAAGAGCTTTAAAAGCGATATCAGAGAAAAGAATTGCGGTACTTTTTATAGACTCAGTGAACGAAGCAGGAAATCATTATAGAATAGAAACAAGAGGACTGCCTGAATTGGAGAAATTAAACGAAAAGTCTTTTGTATCTGAAGGTATAGTTGATAGAATGTCGATATCAAAATCCGGTGCTTTTCTGGCAATCTCTGGAACGGAATTGCCAGATCCTTTTATAGGTGATCCTAATAAACTTGCACCGAGATATGACAAATTTTTAACCACAAATTTCCACCGCATTTTTGATTCAAAAACACTTCAGGAACATCCTAAAATTTCAGAATATGTAGTTATTCCTGATATTTTGGATAACTCAGGTTTCTGGAAAATCTATAATGGCGATATTACTTTTAATTCTTATGATAGTGGCAAGACTCGACTAGTAATAAGTAATTATGATTTTCCTTTTCTCAGAATTAGAAATTTTTACAAATTGAGCCCAGACGAGCTTTTAATCGTTGGCTCGGGTTCTCTTGATAAAGAGAATAAAGATGAGTTCAAAAATGGTATTATAAGATATTCCATTAAAAATAATACTATAAATAATATGGTTGCCTGGAGTGCAGATACTCTGGAAATTTTTAATCCTTCAAAACCAGTTTTACAGACTAATCAATTTAATTTTGACAATTTTCAAATTACTAAAGGTAACAGCCGTTTGCTTACCTATGGTGATAATTCTTTTGAAATATGGGATGTTGCAGATAAACGAAGATTAATTAATAAAAAACTCGAAAATGTAATTAGTAGTACTATTAGTAATGATGGAAACTATTTACTATTATTTTTAAATCAATTTAACAACACACATTCATTTGTTATTGGAAAACTCAACCTTAATACGGGTAAACTAATTAAAAAGGAGGTTTCAAAATCAGATACTGATTTTACTCCATATTCTTCTTTGATCATTCCTTCAGGCCCAAACGGATTTAAGGTTTTAAAGCGAGATGGTATATGGACTGTGAATATGGAAGACCTCAGTTTGCAAAATTCGGTAGATGAAATTATTAGTGAAGAGACTACTTCTCCAACTTTCAAATTATTAGCAAATGATGGAGAAGAAATCCTGGTGGCTACATACGACATAGAATATACAGAATCCAGAACTAAAGAAACGAGCCTGGAAAATGTTTGGAAATACAATTTACAGGAAAATCGACTCGTAAAATTAGATCTTCCGTCCGAAACAGAAAATGCATTTCCCTTCTCCGCAAAAAAAATTCTTCTCTATCAAGGTAAAAGGAAATACTCTGTTTTATCCATTGAAAATGAAGTTATACATCCGGTCTCCAGTCTAAAGCTCCAGGAAAAGATCAAGGATGTGGTTTATAATGATAACAGGTCTCTTGTATTATATGATGTTATAGATGAATATGGAAATATATCAAAGACCCAAATTCAGGAGATTGATAATATAACAGAAAGAAATATACAAGAATATAAACTAGATGTGGAGATGGGTACCTCTTTAAAGTATTTTAATGAGCAATTTGTGTATACATCAAAAAACAGTCTTTATTCATTCTATCCAAACGAAAATGGCATATTTCAATGGAATACAATGCCTAAACTAAAGCGCATAGGAGATATATCTATTGCTAATTCAAATCTTCTTATTGATGATTTTTCACTGATCAATCTTCAGGATTTAAGTGTAGGTTCAATAAAGAATATTATCAAGGATAAAAGTTCTTACGAACTCTTGGTTGGTACTCTACTTGAGGGAGATCGAATTCTTTACGCTGAAGATTATTTTGACTTCGTAAAATTTCGAATTAAAACGCTCGATGATTTTAAAGAAATCTGGGTGAGCGAAAAAATTTATACTGAAGATCAGTTAGATTTTATAAAGGTTTCCAAAGATGGAAAGTACGCTGTTGTTGGAAAAAAGTTTGAGCCGAAAAAACTGTTTGTAATAGATATTATTAAGAGCAATGTAATTGAAGTGAAAATGCCTTATGAAGCAGAATATATAATTCCTGGTAAAGTAAAGTTCTTTGATAATGATTTATATCTGTTCCATCATGATTTGAGTTTTGATTCAAATAAAGAGGATGAACTTGCGAATCATGTTTTTAATATAACAGAAAAGAGGTTTTATAAAAAAATTGAAAATTACGAGGTTGTTACTAAATTAGAGAATGATCAATTTGTATTTTATAAGTGGGATGTAGAAGATAATGCTATTGAGTTAGGACAACTAAATGGAGAAATACCCACTATTAATCAAAGATTGAAAACATTTGGTGCACCAAATCATTTTTTTGAGGATAAGGAAAGAAATTATTTTATTGCAGATTATGGAGGTCTACTATTTTTTTGGAACAAAGATTCCAAATCTCCTGTAAAAACTATCGATGTAGGAGATATTAGAAAGCTCATTCGTAAAGGGGATCAACTATTTGCTCTTTTATGGGATAACGAAATAGTGCTTATAAATCTGGCTTCTCAGGAAGTTGATCTTCGAACTTTTGTCTTCGATGTGGGTAATAATTCGGAACTGGCCTCCATTACTTCTGATGGTGAATTTATGGCTTCAACTTCCATTATTAATAATTTTCATTTTGTTAAAGATTTGAAAACATACCCGCTCTCCAATTATGAAATTCTATTAAATAGGCCAGATAAAGTTTTAGACAAGCTAGGCTACGCAGATAACGATTTAATTGGAGCATATAATAAAGCTTATTTGAAACGTCTTAGCAGGACAGGGGTCAATGAGAAAAACATCAGCATCTTTTCCGAAAATAAACCCAGAATTACGCTTCAAAATAAATTAGAATTACCGAGGGTGTCTAGCACCGGTACCATAAAATTAAATCTGGAATTTGAGGATGTTGAAAATGATCTTGAAAAATTCAAAATTTTCATAAACGGAATCCCTATTATGGAAAAGAAGATTAAGGGTCAAAAATTGGAGATACAAGAGACATTGATTTTAAATGCTGGCCTGAATCAAATTAAAATTAAAGCGGTTAATGTTAAAGGGGTTGCGAGCGATCCAATTTCATTTAAAGTCATAAGAGAAGCTGAGCCGGATACTAAAATTCATTATTTCGGTATTGGGGTCTCAAAATATAAAGATGAAACTATGAATCTCAAATATGCCGATGTGGACATTAGGAGTATTTCTGAATATCTAAGTGAGAAATTTACAGATAGAGTTACTATCGATACGCTTTTAAATGAAAATGTCAATTCAGCCAATATTAAAATTTTAAAGGAAAAGATTAAAAATACTGATATTGATGATATCGTGATTTTGTCATTTTCTGGACACGGGCTCGTAGATGAAAATTCCAATTTTTATTTCGCAACTCATAATATCGATTTTGAAAACCCGAAAGAGAACGGCTTTTCTTATCAGGAAATCGAAGAATTACTATCTGATATCCCGGCCAGGAGAAAATTAATTCTGATAGACGCCTGTAATAGTGGGGAGATTGATTCGGAAGAAGAATTGGAATTAGTTGATCTTGACAACGAGAACGTTAAGCAATATGTAGCAAAAGGAAGTAAAGTGGTCAAGTCTAAAAATTCAAGTGGTTTGCAAACTAGTTTTCAATTAATGAAATCGCTTTTTAGGGATACCGAGGAAGGTAACGGGGCTTTTGTGATCTCTGCTGCCGGTGGAAGGGAGTTCGCCTATGAAAGTGAGCGCTGGAATAATGGTGTTTTTACGTATTCGTTCATTAAGGGAATGGAAGAGCTTGGGTCCAAGTATAACGACCAGGATGGGATCATACTGGTCTCTGAATTACAGAATTACATATATAACAGCGTAATTCGCTTAACAGACGGGCAACAGAAACCCACCACCAGAAGTGAAAATGTTGAATGGAACTGGGAATTAAACTGATTTTTATTCCCCAGTAATCTTTTTAATAGTGGAAGACCCACTTTTGATGATCGAATTCTTGTTCTTTGAAGTTGGCGGAAAGTGCCATTGAAAATATCAAGACCTATCACGGCACCCGAGATCCTGCTTATGTTTATGCATTAAGTGAGAAGGCCATAGCCCTTAATGGGTTGAAACGTTTTGAAGAAGCTCTCGAGGTTTTCTTCTTCTGAAGAAATGAATAGTGCCTCTTTCAATAATCTTTTAGCACTAAAAGGTTTGTTACTCAAGAGTACTGTTGAACTGAGGGAGGAAATTCTGAAAAATAAAGATTCTAACAGTCCTCAAATTTTCAAAGAATGGATAGGCATTAAAGAACAACTTGCAAAATCTATTTTAAAATGGCAGGAGTTGAAAGTTTGATCATGAGTCTGTGGGAGGTTCCAGATGTTGAGACTGCCGAATTTATGGAGTCTTTTTATTTTAAATGGATAGACGGTATAACTGCCCGCAAGGCTTTTCAGGAGGCACAACGAGAAATGTCCTCAAAATATGCCGGGAGACCGGAAAAATGGGCTGCCTTTATAATGGTGCAGTAAGTTTAGTTTCTAATTTGATCTTTTTAGCAGGTATGAATATTGCTCATTTCAGGAGAGTTATACTGTTACTCTGTGTTTTAACCTTCAAATTTTCCTTTTCACAACAATCGGCTGTTGAAAATTGGAGGGCAGGCTTTTTGGAGCTAAAAGCTCAGGAAGATTCTCTGCCTGCTAAAGAAGTCCTCTCCAGGTTCGAAAAAAGTTATATCAGGGCAAAGAGTGTGTTTCAACCCGGTTCAAAGGAAATTCGGGATGTGGCTTTTGAACTGGGAAAAAAGATCTTTTTCGCCGGAGATCATTTTCGTTCTATCAATTACTTCGAAGAGAGTCAGAAAATCTTTCTTCAGCAGAATGAGACGTTCTCAAAAGAGTATTATCTGCTTCTTAGAGATCTATCGGTTGCTTACTATTTAACTGGCAGCTATGAAAAAGCCCTGGATAGTAATCTCCAGAACCGGGAATTAGTGAAACGGCTGTTAGGGAAAGAAAGTATCGAATATGGAAACATCCTGATCAACCTGGCTTCCATTTCTCAATACCTCCAAAATTATGAAGCTACAGCGCAATACCTGGAAGAGCTTGAAACCCTGGAGTCTTCAATGCAGAAGTCTTCAGATTATGATGATCTTCTTTATTCCATGTCGGTCATTTTTGGGGAGCTGGGAAATCTTAATAAATCTATTGTATACCTGGAAAAGTGTCTGCAAAATTCCCTTCCGGATGACGGGATGATCACTTATAAAGAAAATCAACTTTCGGGGCTGTACTACGGATCAAAGGATTTTGACAAGGCAATTGAAGTTCATCTGAAGCGGTTAGAAAGGACACAACACCTGGAGGGAAAAACGAGCTATGAGTATATTTCTGCTTTGCATGACCTTGTAAAAAGCTACGAGGCAGCGGGAAAGTATGAGGCTGCTATTGCCGCCCACCAGGAGGCGCTGCAGTTAACGGGCGAAGTTTACGGCACCGCAGGTTTTTCTTATGCCTATAGCTTAAGTAAAGTGGCAGCCACCCACATCTACTTTGATAAATATGACGATGCCATTCCCATTTTGCAGGAGGCTTTGCAGCTGTTCGACCGGGAAGAGAACGAAAATTTATACCTGCTTTGCCAGTTTTACCTGGGGCAGGCATACTTTTATGATGACCAGTATTCAAAAGCAATAGAACCTTTAAAGGCTTCGCTGACTTCAGCACAGGGTCAAGACAGCTACAATCTTTTTCTCTTGTCTGAATCCTATAGAAAACTTCAAGACTTTCAGGAAGCGATAATCTTTTTAGATCAGGCTATTGAAATGGCACCGGTCTACAATGAAAAGTATCTTAAGAATTATTCAGAGAGCAAGGCTTTATTGCTACAGGAAATGGGTAGGAATGAGGATGCTTTGGAGCTGGTGAGAAAAGCAAATTCTGAGACACTCCGCGACCTGGAGACCGGCTTCAGCTTCAGAAGTTATTCAGAAAAAAGAGCGCTGCTGGATGAGGTGCTATATAAATTCGAATTGCAGCAATCTTTCGGCTACCGTTATCAGCAAAGTCAGGAATTGGTTGAAATGAATCTCAATAACACATTGGTGCAGAAAGGTCTCTTGCTTAATTCTTCCAGGAGTATCCTCGAAGACTTAGCTACTTCTAATGATACTGGCGTCAAAAATGTCCTTTTTGAGTACAATCGATTAAAGGAAAAAATTACCGAATTGGAAATTTTGGGCGAGGATGGTGATTTCCGGAAACAGGTTGAACAGCAGTTGGGGGAACAGGAATCCCAATTGTCTAGGTATTATAATCTTAAATCTCAAAAAAATCTTTCCCTTAACAAAAGCTGGAAAAACATCCAGGAGAACCTGAAGAGTGATGAGGTGGCTATTGAATTCACCTATTACCAGTTTCACGATTCGAAACAATGGACAGACAGCATCTTCTATGGAGCCTATTTGATAACAAGAGATGCTGCTCCCCGGTTCATCAGCTTATTTGAAAGCCGAAAACTAAAAGACCTGATGCATCAAAAATCCCCGGAAGAACTTTATTCTTTAAGGGGGGCTGTAGCCAGATCATTCAAGCCATCTGGGTTGGGCGAACTCTTTAATCTTATCTGGGCACCATTAGAGCCATATCTTGGGGATGCATCAAGAATCTATTTTGCTCCTGACGGACTATTGCACCAGGTCTCTTTTGCCGCACTTCAGGATGGTAAAAATGAATCTTTAAGCACGAAATATGAGCTGGTCCAACTAAGCAGTACTGCTGTCCTGGCTGAACCCGATGAGGAAAAGGAATCGCGTACAGCATTCTTGCTGATTGGCGGAATAGATTATGGAAAGGGTATCGATCTCGAGGTAAAGGCGAACAAGAGCAGGGGAGAATCCTGGAATTACCTTCCGGGAACCAGGGCAGAAATTGAAAATATTGCCAAGATCCTTCGGAAGGAAAAGAAGCAATTTAGTAAGCTTTCAGGAAAGGAAGCTTCCGAGGAGAATTTTAAACAGCTCAGTGGTACTAGTCCAGCTGTCCTTCATATTGCCACTCACGGATTCTTTTTTGAAGATCAGCAGAGAAGCAGAGATACAGTGGCCACTGACCGGTCTAAATATTTCAGGGAGGCCGAGAACCCCCTGCTGCGCTCGGGACTTATTTTCTCGGGAGCAAATTTCGCCTGGACCGGAAAAGACACTCCCGCCTCACTAGAAGATGGAATCCTCACAGCTTTGGAGATCTCTAACCTGGACCTCAGTGGTACTGCCCTGGTAGTACTCAGCGCGTGTGAGACCGGCCTTGGGGATATTGAAGGCAGCGAAGGCGTCTTCGGTCTCCAACGGGCCTTTAAAATGGCCGGAGTAGACACTATAATAATGAGTCTTTGGCAGGTTCCTGACCTCGAAACGGCTGAATTCATGCAGCAGTTCTATGAGAAGTATTTCGAAAAAAGAAACTTCAGAAAAGCCTTTTTTGAAACCCAGCGCATCATGCAGAAAAAGTACAAAGACCACCCCGAAAAATGGGCAGCCTTTGTAATGGTGGAATAAGGTTTTGCTAAACGATCACTTTGAGAAAATGGGGTTTTACCACATTTTCAAGGTGGAATCAGTGTTGATCTCCCGCAGATCAGGAACCTGTTTTCCGTTGGTGAGCAACATGACCTGCTTTAAAAGTTCAGAGATATCTTCTTTAGTCAGATCGACTGAATGTTTAAGTTTATCTTCGCTTAATACTATGCCTCCAGCCAACCACTTTTCTTTTAGAAGGTTAATATAGGCACTTGTAAAAGCTCCATTCCCCAAACTTTTATTTTCATAGGCCACATCAACTCCCGAAGAGGCTGAAACTACCGTAACTCCACTTTTGGACAAAAAGTCATCAAAGACATCTGAGACCACATCGGAAAGTTTGAACTGTGGTGTGGACTGCGTATTTCTGGCTTTTGAACCACGTTGTCCCGCAACAGTTTCAGTACTTACTGTTGCGCCAGCGTCCAGATCCAGGGTGTTCCCGGAATGGCAGGTATCCATAAGGAGTAATTTATTGTTCGCCTGGGATTGGTTCAGGGTTTCGATGATCCTGTTGAAGGCCAGGCCATTCCTGGAGACCTCCTTGAAATCCATATCATGAGGAGCAAAATAATAGTTCGCAGTTTTATCCAAAACTCCGTGCCCTGCAATAAATAGAACAATCTGATCCTGCGGCTTGGCTTTTTTGAATGCATTTAGAATAGCCTGTTCAATTGAAGCAGCACTAGCTTCCTCATTGACCAGGTGGTGGACAAAAACATTTTCAAAAGAAGCCGGTTGATGAGTTTCGATCAACTCGTCATTATTCAAGAATTCTTCCTGAACCAGGGGCTCCTCCATGCGGACCAACAGTAATTCATCATCATGGATCAATACGCCTTTGACATCTTCTCCCAGGTCTCTTACCTGCAACAGTTCTCCATTCAAGCTATAACTCAAGATCTGCTTCTGATAAGTATCATCTGTGGTCCGTTGTATTCTAATTGTTTTTCCATCATTAGATATTGAAAACTTATCCAATGACTCGAGTTTCGGAAGGTCGAGCTTTTGCGGTAATTGCTCAGGTTGTCCTAAATTTTTGTAGAACAATTGCTTTGGTACGTCAGTATATAGTAAGTGCTCCCCATTTGCCGAAATCGCTTCAAATTTTGCACTTGATACATAAGAAGTGTCCACAATTTCCTTTTCAGCCAACCTGGTTTTGTAGACATCAGCGTTAAATGATATCTGTATTGACTTATCATTCCTGTTATTTCCTTTGGTAAGGATTATTTCATAATGGTCTTCTTCAAATTCATTTGAGAAATGAACCCAGGCTTCACCTTCCAAAAATGTCAAATTATCACTGGTAATTTTTTCTTTTAGAGATTCAGGTAAATTTAGGGGGCTGAATTTTCCAGAAGAAAACCCGTATTTATAAAATCCGTTGTTATCAGATTCTATTATAAATCCGTTGTTTTCAGTTCCCGGATAGATCATTTTGTCCGAACTGAGAATATCCATGCTCACATCATCGGGCAGTTCAATTGGCAGGGTGGTACCATCTTTAAAATTCCATATAAAGAAATTATCATCAGATTTTTCCAACCAGTACCTGCCATCTCTGCTTAAAGGATATAGATCATATAATGAGAAATAATCATAATATTTATTTATGCTTCCTACATCGCCTCCATTTTCGTCTTTTAGGGTAAACCGGTGCCCAAAGAATTTTGTCCTGTAGTTTTTCAACTCTTCTTCGGAAAGTCTCCCGTAGATCCTTGCCATATCCAGGGCATCTTTATCTGCAAAAGTTAGATTGTACTCGCTCTCTTTATAGTTGGAAACTCCCACGGAAAGTACATAGAGATCGCTTTTTGTGGAAGGGGAGGTTTTGAGCGGTTTCTCTTTTTGAAGATCAATATCTGTACCGGCATACAAATTATCTTGTCGAAGGCTCAATGCTTTATTAAGAAGGTTCAGATATTCGGAATTCGGCTCTCCTAATGATTGTAAGACTTTTGCAGGATCAAAATATTCTTTTTCAAGAGATTTGATCGGGACAAGCTTTCCTTCAGAAGTAGCGACGATATAATCTTCAGGATCTGTATTACTGAAGTAAAAATTATCGCGGTTGACAAAAACATGATCCTCCTGATTTGGATGTATCATTTCGAGGACCATTTCCAGACCTTCAGTTTTAAACACCTTTATCTTGCCATTCGTAAAACTTACCATGAGATTACTGCCATCCTCGTTTAAAGAGACTTTTTCAGGAAATTCAGAAAATGGGAATTGATAAACTTCCTCACCTATCACCAGCCCCAGGTCCTTAACGACTAAAACAGTAACCTCACCTTTGCTCGCGGCATCAACAATATTCAAGCAGTCATAAACGTTTGCCTGCACCTTACCTGAATCTGAAATAGTATAGGCGATAGAGGCCTGGTTGCAGGAATTTTCGCTTAACTGGAAGTAGGAATTGGTGACCAAAAAGTCATTTTCCTCATCAGCAAAGATCTTGTATTTGCCGTCCTGTAGATCTTCTGAAAAAATAGTTTTCTCCTTCTGAACATCTTTTATCAAAACCTTATTCTCCTCAGTAATCAGGAGCAGGTATTTCCCATTTTTGGAAAACTTACCGAATTTATATTTGCCGTTTAATGGAGTGATTTTGGTTCCATTAAGAATGATAAATTCCTGTGGGTCTGTATACCCGGTATTGTTATATTCCTCTTTACTAAGTAAAAGATTATCAGTAATTCCGTTAAAGTCAATAATTGTACGTTGATCAACTTCTATATTGCTCAATGGTCTCACCTTGTCATTTAGAAAGTCATAAACGAAAAATCCATAACTGTTCTCGTATTCCGATTTTTTCTCATAGCCGTAGAATGCCTTTAAGCCTGTGTCTTTATTGATATGTCCTGAGATATAAGACATATCACTTACTCTATGGGTAACCTCCAAATAATCATTGTAACCTAAATTCCCAAAACGATTATTGAAAGTACCGCTGTCATAGAATTTCACCTGATTGTCAAAAGAACCTGAACTTCCTTCTTTTCCAACTATTAACCAGTTATTGTCTGGCAGGAATATTCCTGAATAAAAAGGCCTCGTGTCTTTTGGCACAACTGACTTTATCTTTTGCTTGTCGTTGTCATAGACTGAAAATCTTAAAGCACTTGCAAAGTTTTCATTGTACCTCTCAAAAAACAGGAGTTCATTAGTTTGTGGAAGATATACCGATCGAACGGCACCACCGTCTGTTTTAGGGGTGATTTCTGTGAAATTCAAACCCTTCTTTTCAAGGATCAGCGGCTGAATTTGCCCCATGTCTTCCGGCGTAATGACAATTTTAAGTGAGGTATTTTGAAAATAACGCTCTACCTCTATAATATTGGTAGGGTAATTTTCGATAAGGTGAATGGGTTTGGTGAATTTATCAGGAACTGATAGATCATAGAGCTCAATAGTGTTTCTTTCTCCATCGGTCGTGATGGCAAAAAGTTTCCTTTCATCAAAGAAAAGGTCTCGGATCTCCAGCCTTTCGGGAACTTTGATCTCGACCGTATTCTTGTAATCATTTCCTACCTGAAGGGCAATTTTTGTCCAGGCCCTTCTGCCTTCAACCATTGCCATGGTTTTGCTGATCGAATCATAAGCCGCCCGGGAAACAGGTCCCGTCATATAATAAGTATTGACCTTTTGGTAATTCCTATCATACAGGTCAATAATAATCAATGACTTATCCGGATTAGTTCCCTGCGTTATAATTACGTCCTCCTGATTGCCGATAAACTCAAAATCTCCCTGGAACTCCTGCAGTACTTTTTGGTCATATAACCGAATATTTACTATAGAATCGAGGCTGCCATCACCATATGGAACCTTTTGATTAACGGTCAATACTTCATCCATATTGGCCAGCCTTAGAGACTTGACCGGAATACCAGTAGCAGGTCTTATGGTTTTTATTACTCTCTTTGTTTTTGAGTCATAGGCTAATATTTTCCCAGATTCATCGGCCGTAAAGAAATAAGGATACTTCGTGGAAGAAACCACATCTGTGATCCTGGTGGAATGATAATCCCGGAGATGAATGTTGGCCTTTTTTTCCTGTGCTTTCGTTATTGCACATATGAAGATGATCAGGACAAAAACAAAGTTTCTGAGGGTGGTTAAAAAGTTCATATTGAAGGAAGGGTTTTTGATCAGCTTCAGGCCACATTAAAGGAAAAGCGTGATTTATTCTACTATCTTTTTAATAGTGGAAGACCCACTTTTGATGATGGAATTCTTGTTCTTTGAGAGTATGCTTGGCAGCTGGTTGATATACTTGCTCCTGTTGCCTTCATATTCCTCGAGTTGGACACTAATTTGCACTACTCCATAAGATTCATTTCCATTGACATCAGGATAGATAGGAATATCATAGTACCAGGGAGAAAGTATAGGAGTCTGTATCTGGTTCTCCGGCCCGTATTTAAGGTCTTTAAAATCGTATTCCTGCTCGATCAAAGTATCGGTGATTGGGGTGCCGTCTTCTCCTCGCCATTGGCCTTTGATGAGGATAGATACCCTTGCGTTGAGATCTTCATCTGAAAAAACCTTGGTCTTTGAAAAGAAGACCCGCAGCTCATTAAAGCTCAACCTTGTTATCCCGGGGTTTTCTTCATCGCTGATCAGTTCGATCACCGCATGGAAGTTCAACAGGTCTTCCTTCACCGGCCGAATGATCTCATCCATGGCCAAAAACGCCTGTTGACTCCCTCTGGACTTTGGAACTGAAGAGACCTCTGTTCTGATGGTTTGTTCCAACTCCTGGTTCTTTTCCTGTGAAGTGGGTTTGGAATACTTCTTTATGTGGATCTCTGAATAAGTCTTCTCTACCTTTCCAAGATCTGTGTTGTAGTAGTCTTTAATTGAAAGATCCTGAGAATAACTGCTGGTCAAAGCTTCAGAAGATTTTTCAGCGAGATAATTCGCTCCTAAGAATAATCCCTGAAGAGCTATGTCAATCGCTCCTCCACGGGTAGATGGTCTCTTGAGTTCCAGTACGAATTCCTCATCAGCAATAATGTGAGAGCGTTTATGGGCAGCACAGGAACTGAACAGAAAGATGAAAAGAAAAAGGGCCGGCAATACCAGCATTTTAAGGGGGACTAAGTTTTTCACGTTGAGATGATTGAGTTACTTCGGTGTAAATATAGAAGAAATTGAAAAACCTCCTAATAATACATCAGGCAGTTACCAGGAGATGAATGATTTTTATAAAAGTCCATATATCTGTAACATTCTGTAGAAAAATCTTACTTATATTTAATTAAAACATTAACCTAAAGAACATTTTATGAAAATTATTAAATCATTATTCGTAGCCCTCTTGTTGTTGGTCGTGGCTCCCATGACAGCACAAACTGCAGAGGAGATCATTGCCAATTATGTTGAAAATACAGGAGGAGAAGAAGCCTGGAAAGAGCTTGAAGCTACTAAAATGCTTGCTTCCGTAACACAGGGAGGTATGGAAATTCCGGTGACCATTTATAACACTAAAGACGGTAAAATGGCTGTGGTAGTGAATCTTCAGGGTCAGGAAATCACTCAGATGGCATATGACGGTACCACTCTTTGGACCACCAACTTCATAACCATGAAACCTGAAAAAAGTAATGCAGAACAAACTCAGAACATGGCATTGAACAAGAATGATTTTCCCTCTGCCCTGGTGAATGCAGAAAAGAATGGGTATGAAGTGGAGTTGGTAGGTACCGAAACAAAAGAAGGAACAGAAACCTTTAAAGTTAAAATCGTTCAGGAGCCTGTGATGCAGAATGGGAAGGAAGTTCCAAACATTGGTTATTACTATTTTGAAAAGGAAAATTTTGTTCCAATCATATTGGAAAGTACTCAGGAATCCGGTCAGTTAGTAACCGTGGGAATGAGTGATTACCAGGAAGTGGGCGGCCTCTATTTTCCGTTCGCTTTAAATCAGGGAGGACAGCCTATAGAGATCAAAGAAATTGTTCTTAATCCGGAGATTGACGATTCACTATTCACCTTTAAGGAGCAATAGGAAGCTCTAGCCATACAATTAGGGATAGCTACTTAGAGTGGTTTTCCTTTTTTGCGTAAAAACCACACCTGATGAAAAAAAACATCTTTACTTTTTTACTGGCCTTTACAGTCGTTTCCCTGGGACTATCTCAGGAAAAAAATCTGTCTGGAAAAGAGCTTTTTGGAGATCTAAAAGCACGACATATTGGTCCTGCTTTAATGAGCGGGCGCATCATTGATCTTGAGGCGCATCCTGTCAATGACCGTATTCTCTATGCCGGTACTGCCGGAGGTGGAGTTTGGAAAACAACAAATGGAGGAGCAACGTTTTCACCCATTTTTGACGAACATGCACAATCTATTGGCGTGGTGACCATTGATCCCACAGATCCTGACAAGACTGTTTGGGTTGGTACAGGGGAGATCTGGACCCGAAATTCGGTAAGCCTGGGTGACGGACTTTATAAGTCGGTTGACGGGGGAACCACCTGGAAGAAAAAAGGCTTTGAAAACTCCGAAAGGATCAGCAGTATTGTGATCAATCCTGAAAATTCAAAGGAGATGTTCGTTGGAGTGATGGGTGCTCTCTGGGGTGACAGTGAAGAACGGGGGATCTTTAAAAGTAGCGACGGCGGGGAAACCTGGAAAAAGGTTCTTTATACCGATCAAACCACCGGAGTAGCTGATCTCATTATGGATCCATCCAATCCTAAAATCCTATATGCCTCTATGTGGAATTTCAGAAGAACTCCCTGGGGCTTTAATTCCGGAGGAGAGAGCAGCGGACTTTATAAAAGTACTGATGCCGGAGAAACCTGGAACAAAATCCAAAAAGGGTTGCCTTCAGGAAAACTCGGAAGGATAGCAGTAGCTATTGCTCCTTCTGCACCTGAAATCCTTTATGCCGCCGTTGAGACCGAAAAAGCTGAAACAAATGGTCTTTACAGGAGTGATGACGCCGGAGCCAGCTGGAAACATTTGAACAGTGATTTTGGTCTAACCGTTCGGCCATTTTATTTTGCCAGGCTGGTAGTAGATCCTAAAAATCCGGAAGTAGTGGTAAAGGGTGGATTAAGAGGCTCTATCTCTCACGATGGCGGAAAAACTTTTAAGGATCTTGGTGCTCAACACGCCGACATTCATGATATATCATTTGATATTAATAACAGCGACCGCATGTATACGGGAACAGACGGTGGTGTTTATCGCAGCTGGGATGGGGGAGTGCACTTTGAAATAGTGGAAAATATGCCCCTTTCGCAGTTCTACCACATTTCTGTTGACGATGCAGAGCCTTACAATGTGTATGGGGGACTGCAGGATAATGGCTCCTGGTTTGGGCCTTCTTCATCTCCCGGCGGAATTGAGGCGAGAGATTGGGAACCTATAGGAGGCGGTGACGGATTTCGCGTTTTAAAGCATCCGACAAAAAATATCATTTATTCTGAAGCCCAGGGTGCGAACCCTGTGTGGAGGTATGATGTGGATAAGAAACAGGCCAAGGTCATTGCGCCGCTGCCTGAAGGAAATGAAGAATTGCGTTTTAATTGGAATGCTCCCATGGCAGTAAGTAATCATCAGCCGGACAGGTTTTATATGGGAAGCCAGTTTTTGCACAGATCTGAAGATATGGGGGATACCTGGACAAAAATTTCTCCAGACCTTACCACAAATGATCCCTCAAAGCAGAAGAAGGAATCCGGCGGACTTTCTATTGATAAGTCAGGAGCCGAGACGCACACCACAATCTTCAGTATTGCTGAATCTCCTTTAGATGAAAACCTCATTTGGGTTGGAACCGATGACGGAAACCTCCACCTTACCCGGGACGGGGGCAAGAGCTGGAAGAATCTTGTAAAGAACCTTCCTGATCTGCCGGTAAACAGTTGGGTCTATCATATAGAAGCCAGTGTACATGATCCAGGTACCGCTTATGCTGTTTTTGACAGACATGCCGTGGGCGACATGACGCCTTATGTGTACAAGACTTCAGATTTTGGTGCTTCCTGGAAGTCTATTACTACAGACGAGATCGAAGGTTATGCCAGGAACATTCAGGAGGATTATGAGAAGGAAAATTTGCTCTTTTTGGGTACCGAAGCAGGATTATATATTAGTATCGATGGGGGAGGGCACTGGGCACATTTTACGAACAACCTTCCGCCGGTGGCGATTCCATTTATTGAATTGCACAAGAAAACTTCAGATCTCGTTTTGGCTACTCATGGACGTGGTGTGATCATTATAGATGATATCTCTCCACTTCGGCAAATAAACGATGAGGTACTGCAAAAGGATCTTCATTTTTTTGATACTTCCGCAGGGATCATTGAAGAGGAAAGAAATTTTGGGGGCGCCAGTAGTGAAACACAATTTGTTGGCGCGAATCCGGATTCCCAGGTGAAGCTTATGTATTACCTTAAGAAAAGGCACACCTTCGGGAAGATGTCTATGGACATTTACGATTCCAAAGGCAATGTTGTAGCCAGTCCATCCCCGGGAAAATCAAAAGGGCTGAATATTGTGACCTGGGATTACCTGCAGAAGACTCCCAAAGTGGCCGTTGGTAAGGTGCCATCTTTTGTTATAGCCCCAAGGGTGTTAGCCGGGGATTACAAAGTAGTTATTACCAAAGGGAAAGAATCTTATGAGCACATGATCACGGTGAAGAATGATCCTGCCTCAGATATTACTGCCGCAGAACGGGAAGAGAACCGAAAGCTCACATTTCGCCTTTTTGATGCGGTAGAAGATCTCGCCTATCTTGGTCACCGCATTGATTCCTATGTAAAGGAACTTGAAGACTCTGATTCAAAAGACGCTAAAAAGATGTCTGCGGAATTGACTGAACTCAAATCGAGGCTCGTGGTAACCACCGGCGACAGGTATGTACAGGAAGCAGAAGATGAGCTAAGAGAGAAACTGAGTGAACTTTACAATCAGGTTGCGAGAAGTTTTGATAAACCGGCCCCGGTGCACTACACTAATGCTGATGAATATGAAAAACAGCTTCAGGCCGCCTGGGATGACCTTAAAAAGATTGAGAAAAAATATGCTTCAAAAGTGAATAAAGTATTGGAGAAGGATGAGAAAGGCTCGATTACAATAAAAACTAAGGAAGAGTTTTTAGGAGAATAGGCTCAGTTTTCAGCCAAAAAAATCCCTGTCCACAAAAGTTGGCGGGGATTTTTATTTTATGGAAGTTTTTGTTTTAATTAGAAAGTCATTCCATATTGCATAAAAACGCTTTGGGTGGGTTTATTATAGTAGCCTCTTATTTCTAAAAGCTGCTCCTGAGCCTTTTTTGAGGTACCGCTCGAAATCACACGCTTTCTTTTTATTAAGAAAAAGAGAAATATGGATAAGTTCGACGGGTAATTTGTCTTTAGTGAAGTGGACTTCTCCTTTATCTTGGATACTCTTAATGACAGCGAGAAATACCTCCTTTATGAGGAGAATGGAGTCGATTGTAATAAACCATTATTGCAATCTAAGAAAGAGATAAGTAAGAACCTTGTTCAAATTCAAGCTGCTCTGGAAGAACCTCAGAACAGGCAGACTTTTGTCGAATTCAACCAGAATAGGAATTATATTTATTATCGGAAATAAAAGAGCCCCCTTAAAGGTGACTCTTTTAATATTACTGATGGAGCAATCTGGTTAATTAGTTATCCCTGATCACAATTTTTTGCTTAACCTCTCCAGCTTGTTCAACTCTCACAATGTAAGTTCCAGCCTGAAAGCTTTGGCCAAAAGTGTATTCCTCATTTGGCTTTCCTGAAGTTTTGTAGACAAGACTGCCGTTGTAATCGTGCACATATAACTGAACTTGATCTTTCTGATTGTCAGTATTTATAAATACTGTGAAATAATCTGTGGATGGATTAGGTGAAACTATAAAATCAAAGCCCATAGTGGAGTCGGTCGCGAGACTCAAGGTTTCCGCATTTTCGGTGGTACTTGCCAAAGTAAACCCACTATGTGCTACAAGGTTTCCTCCTGCAAGCTTACTTTCTTCACTTGCAATGCCCGTCCAGTTGCTCGAGTATAGCAGAGCGCCTGTGTTTCCATCGGTCAGGGTAAATGAAATTGAATCATCGGTACCCGGCTCGCCCCTGTCGGTCATATCAACTTTCAGGATCAGGTTACCACCAAGAGAAACCGGATTCAATGGATCGGTAATATCGGTGAGATTGGATTTGGTAGTAAATGTGGCCACCTGAGCATCTGGATCTGAAACATCTACCCCTAAAGACTGTACAGCATTGCTTTTAATCTGATATTTATGAATTTTACCATCAGCTTCCAATCGCCTAAAGATAACATTCATATGTCCTTGAAGCTTGTTACCTTTCTTGTTGTACTTCACATTAAAACCAAAGTTAGTTTTCAACCCCTGATTAGAAGCATATTCACCAGCTGAAGCATCAGGTATTAGATAACCACCTCCGGTAATAAAGTCTCCGGTAGGAATATATACTGTCACGACGGTTTCATCTTCCGCAACATAATATCCGTTGTCTACTAATACTCTTACAGTAAAGGATTCAGAAGAATTATTTCCGCTTATCTGAGCCAGCCATTCGTAGCTGACTGTTCCAGTCTTGGAATCAGAAGGGTCAACCAGATCGGTCACTTGCAGCCAACCGAATTGCTCACCAGTTTCGACTATTACAAATTTGACTTTCGCATTCCTTATATCTCCCTCAAAGGCATCATATAAGGTATAAGCCGGATTCGCAGTGATATCTTGAATATTGGCACTTAATACTACCCATGCTTCGGAATCTCTTGCAGTTGGGGTAGCCTGTAAAGACTGACCTGTATAGGCCACCATTGCATTTTCCGGGGTGATATCGAAGGCATCAGAGTCACTGCTGCCTAAGTAACTGTCATCTTCCAGGAATTCAGTTTCAACGGTGTAGGTATTGGCTGGGTCTTGATTTAATTTCAGGCTGGTAGAAGCCAATCCGTTTGCATCGGTTTGCGCTGTAGTGGATTGCGAACCAATAGTGAATTTAACCGTCTTTTCTTTGACACCTGTACCCGAAACATCGTCTGTCAATGTAGCTGAGAGGCTAACATTATCTGAATATTGTTCTTGGAGATCACCCGTATAGGTAAGAGTAGTTGGTCTCTTCTTAATTGTGACCGTAGTTGAACACTGAGATGAATTATTATTTACATCTTTGGCCGTCCAAGTCATAGAATTGACACCTATATCTAATTGAACTCCATTCATGCTGGTTCCAGAGGTTGTGGTCAAACCACCAGAGTAGGAGAAAGAAGCAATTCCACAGGCATCGGTAGCGGTAGCGTCAAATTCAGTGCCCTGAACTGTGTAATAAGTTTGATATGGATCAACATAACGTTCCTGGTCGGAAATACAGGTGATGTCTGGAGCAATCTCATCCTGAACCGTTACAGTCGCCGGGGCTGACGCTGTTTGTCCATTAGCATCAGTCACGGTTAGTATTACTGGATTTTCCCCTACGTCATTACAGGTGAAGTCGGTAATATCTGTGTCAAAAGTAAGTCCACCGCAGGCGTCAGAGGAACCATCGTCCACAGCATCTTCTGCTATTGAGACATTACCGGTGGAATCGAGCTGTACAGTAATGTTTTTGGTAGTCACTGAAGGCGGAGTGATATCCTGAACGGTCACAGTCGCCGGGGCTGAAGCTGTTTGTCCATTAGCATCAGTCACGGTTAGTATTACTGGATTTTCCCCTACGTCATTACAGGTGAAGTCGGTAATATCTGTGTCAAAAGTAAGTCCACCGCAAGCATCAGAGGAACCATCGTCCACAGCATCTTCTGCTATTGAGATATTACCGGTGGAATCGAGCTGTACAGTGATGTTTTTGGTAGTCACTGAAGGCGGAGTAATATCCTGAACGGTCACAGTCGCCGGGGCTGACGCTGTTTGTCCATTAGCATCAGTCACGGTTAGTATTACTGGATTTTCCCCTACGTCATTACAGGTGAAGTCGGTAATATCTGTGTCAAAAGTAAGTCCACCGCAAGCATCAGAGGAACCATCGTCCACAGCATCTTCTGCTATTGAGATATTACCGGTGGCATCGAGCTGTACAGTGATGTTTTTGGTAGTCACTGAAGGCGGAGTAATATCCTGAACGGTCACAGTCGCCGGGGCTGACGCTGTTTGTCCATTAGCATCAGTCACGGTTAGTATTACTGGATTTTCCCCTACGTCATTACAGGTGAAGTCGGTAATATCTGTGTCAAAAGTAAGTCCACCGCAGGCGTCAGAGGAACCATCGTCCACAGCATCTTCTGCTATTGAGACATTACCGGTGGAATCGAGCTGTACAGTAATGTTTTTGGTAGTCACTGAAGGCGGAGTGATATCCTGAACGGTCACAGTCGCCGGAGCTGACGCTGTTTGTCCATTAGCATCAGTCACGGTTAGTATTACTGGATTTTCTCCCACATCATTACAGGTGAAGGCGGTAATATCGGTATCAAAAGTAAGTCCGCCACAGGCATCAGAGGAACCATCGTCCACAGCATCTTCTGCTATTGAGATATTACCGGTGGCATCGAGCTGTACAGTGATGTTTTTGGTAGTCACTGAAGGCGGAGTAATATCCTGAACGGTCACAGTCGCCGGGGCTGACGCTGTTTGTCCATTAGCATCAGTCACGGTTAGTATTACTGGATTTTCCCCTACGTCATTACAGGTGAAGTCGGTAATATCTGTGTCAAAAGTAAGTCCGCCACAGGCATCAGAGGAACCATCGTCCACAGCATCTTCTGCTATTGAGATATTACCGGTGGCATCGAGCTGCACAGTGATGTTTTTGGTGGTTGCTGAAGGCGGAGTGATATCCTGAACGGTCACAGTGGCCGGGGCTGAAGCTTTTTGACCATTGACATCAGTCACAGTTAGCGTCACCGTCACAGGAGTACCCACATCACTACAGTCAAAGGAGGTGATGTCCAGGCCGTAAGTATCAATACCGCAATTATCAGTAGAACCATTATCAATGTCTGCAGGAACTATGGAAGCTATTCCGTTGGCATCCAGTTGTACAGTTTTATCTTGAGTAATAACTGTAGGTGGAAGTTTATCTTCAACAATGACATTAGCTATTGTAGTGGAAGTATTACCGTGTATATCAGTTACACTTAGTTGAACCTGATTAGCACTATTACCGGATATAGGTGAATCTTGACTCCAGGTAGCCTGATTCATTAAGGTTCCATTGTTATTATTAGGAGAGTTGTCAATAACCTGCCCTCCGGAACCTTCATCCATAGGCCAATAGCCAATTAATCCAGCTTCACTACCTTCCAATTGCTGGGTATAATTATTGCTAATCGTAACATTATCCAGGGCGACATTCCAAACTGATACCTCTGCAAGATTACCGTGAAAATATTGAATATAACCCTGGCGTCCTCCAATTCGTAAATCGTCTTGAAAAGTTTCGGAATCCCCAATAGGTCCAGTTCTATTAATGGAATTTTGTAGACTACCGTTTTTATAAATATTTACTACTGCGCCATCATAAGTTAAGGAAACGTGGGACCATTCGTTCAGTGGTAGAAAAACTCCGGTATCTATCCATTGCCAAATTGCATTTGTTTCACCAAGGGCATATTTCAATTGACCATCTGGAAATCTTGCCATTTCATATTCACCTTCTTTGTTTATAATTATTCCACCATGGGTTTGACTTTCCTGATGTTGACCTATTCCGGTCGGAAAAATCCATGCCTGAAGGGTAATTTGAGAACTGACATTTAAGTTGTTATTATTCCCAATTTGAATGTAATCTGAGAGTCCGTTAAAACTTACCGAATATGTAGATTCACCATTTGAGGAAATGTCATCACAAGTGAAACTGTTTTTGTCAATAGAAATAGTTTGTATACCACAATTGTCTGTGCTGTTATCATTCACCTGATCAGCTGTAAGTGTAGCTTGTCCATTTTCATCCAGCTCCAAATAAACATCTTGAACATGAGTCAGGGGAGATTCATTGTCCTCTACAGTAATAGTTTGGGTGCAGGTAGATTCATTCCCATTAGCATCAATAGCTGTCCAAATTATTTCAGTGTCACCCACTGGATAGATCCCAGAGGCGTCTGCGGTATTTGTAATATTATTCGTAAGGCTAATGGTTGATATTTCAGCACCACTCGTTATCCAATCTGTTGAAGGGTCCATGTTGACAAGGCTGCCGTTTTTTTGATTATTTGATTGATCGGTGAGTGTATTACTACCCGGCCCGTCCTCAAAATTATAATAGGCCTGAAGACCAGGTTCAGAACCAGCCAGTACCTTATTGTGAGCACTTAGTACTTCCTCGTCTGTTAATGCGTAATTCCAAATTCGTACTTCATCTATTTTTCCAGTATAAGGTTCATCTTGTCCATCGATTGTTGCAGGATGCCCAATACGCAGATTGTGACCTCCGTCTGTAGGTGTCGTAGTAGAAACATTCGAACCCAAAAGCCTTCCGTCCTGGTAAAGTCTGAGCGTTTTAGTTGTACTATCAAAACTTCCTGCAAGGTGAGTCCAGGTATTTGCAGTATTATCAATTTCTAAGGCAATACCGTTAAGAGTAGCTCCACCCTGGAAGTAGAGATAAACGAAATAATTCCCATTTCTATAGTTTCTTCTGATTCCAAAATCAAAATTGGTATTCGCATCAAACACAGCACCCTTACTAACAATAGATCGATAACCTTCGTTGGGGATATAAACAGGGTTTACCCAGGCTTCTATAGTAAAATCTTGTAAAAAAGGAAAGTTTTGAATTTCCACATAGTCGTTTAGACCATCGAAATCGAGGGCAGTAGAACTTAAATTGCAATTATCACTTACCGCTGGAGACGGAATAACAACATTTGCTTCGCATTGTCCTTCATCGGTTTCTACAATTATAGCTTCACAAGTAATAGTGGGCGGTGCCAGATCTTCAATTATTACTGTTTGCTGCTGCTCTACAGTATTTCCAATACCATCATCAAAAACCCAGGTGACTATTGTTTCCCCTTGTTGGGTTATGGGAAATTCTGTTGTAGTAGTGGCGGTAATAATTTGTCCAGAACAATCTGTAGCCGTTGGTGCGGTAAGGGATAAAACTTCACAGGATTCATTAATATTGGGTAGTGATTGCTGGTCCAAAGTGAATAAATTGCCGGCTGGGCCGGCATCAGTAATTGTCCAGCCAAAATTGTCTATCATTTGCTGTCTGGCTGCAGCACCTTCACAGTATTGACTATCTCCACCTTCAAAAATTACATTAGGCTGTAAATTCTGGCTACTCCAGCCGATTAAAAGTTTGTCATAGTTTTCTATAGAAAGAGTGACATATAAAAACATTCCAGCCATATCTGTTACTTGGCTGACATCCCAATTTCCAATGTCCTGATTAAAGGGAGTGGCGACAAACATTAATCTCATAGTCGTAACTTGGCTAACATCCCAATTTTCGATGTTTTGGTTAAAGGCAGGTGCCCCTTGAAACATTTGTGACATATTTGTAACCTTACTAACATTCCAATTCCCAATGTCCTGGTTAAAGGCATGGGCCCTATGGAACATGCCAGACATATTGGTTACATTGCTGACATCCCAACTTCCGAGATCTTGATTAAAAGCAGTTGTATTGCGAAACATGTCCTCCATATTTGTCACCTGACTTACATCCCAGTTTCCAATATTTTGGTTAAAGTCAGATCCGTAAAAAGAACTAAACATGTATGACATATTATTTACTTGGCTAACATTCCAGCTTCCTAAATCTTGATTGAACGCTGGGGCTTCATAGAACATAAATGACATACTGGTTACCTGGCTAACATTCCAGCTTCCTATGTCTTGGTTAAAGGAAGAGGCACTGGAGAACATCGCTGTCATATTTGTTACACTACTGACATCCCAATCGCCAATCTCTTGGTTGAAATCAGTTGCTCCTGCAAACATTGTTCTCATATTTGATACATTGCCAACATCCCAACCACCTATATCCTGATTAAAAGAGGTGGCACCCCTAAACATGCCAGTCATATCTATTACTTGGCTAACATCCCAATTACCAATATCTTGGTTAAAAGCAGATGCTTGCGAAAACATATTGGCCGTAGAGGCAACGATAGACAAATCTGGAACATCTCCAGCATTTATAACAAGATTAAGACAACCAGAAAATGATCTATCCATGCTACTCCATACAATTGCCCCCCATTGATCTACTGAAAGAATTTTTTCTTTATCTCCTGTGTAATTGAAGAAAATCCTGGGAAAATCTCCCCTGATCCGAATAGTGTAAGTCCCAGGAGTTCCAAAGTCGTGTGTAATATTTCCTGTTATGCCAGTTTCATCAAAAATGCCATCATCATTCCAATCCACATCATAATTGTAACCAGTTCCCGTTGTGGGAATAGTAATACAGGAATCACAGGAAGAACCGGGATTGTCGGTCTTCCAGGTGGTGATGAAGGAGGTGGTATCTTCTTCAATAATTACTTTTTGTTGTTGCTCCATTGTAGTCCCATCTGGCACTTCATATGTCCAGATCACAATGGTCTCTCCCGGTGCGGTTATGGGAAATGTAGTTGTGGTGGTGCCTGTAACCGTTTCACCTACACAATTTGTGGCTGTTGGGGCCGGTAGACTGGTAACTGCGGAGGATTGGATTATATCGGGCAATGGTTCTTGGTTGAAGGTTAACAGGTTCCCAGCTGGACCGGCATCGGTAATGCTCCAGCCAAAATTGTCGATCATCTGCTGTCTGGCTGCAGCGCCTTCACAGTATTGGCTATTCCCACCGTGAAAATTAACATTAGGTTGTAGATTTTGGCTGCTCCAGCCAAGTAATAGACTATCGTAATTATCGGTTGAAAGTGTAGCTCCAAAAAACATAGCGGACATATTTGTAACTTGACTAACCATCCAATTTCCTATATCCTGGTTAAAAGAAGTTCCCCAGAACATTTCGGACATGTCAGTAACCTGGCTAACGTCCCAACTTCTTATATCCTGATTAAAAGAACTTGCATATTTAAACATATTGGACATATTGATGACTTGACCAACATCCCAAATACTTATATCCTGGTTAAATGCAGTTGCACTTCCGAACATAACACGCATATTAGTAACCTGGCTTACATCCCAATTTCCAATGTCCTGGTTAAATGAATTTGCACCTGAAAACATAGCGTCCATATTTGTGACTTGACTAACATTCCAATTACCAATGTCTTGGTTAAACGAAGTTGCATAAAACATAGCTGACATATCAGTTACCATACTAACATCCCAATCTCCAATGTCCTGATTAAAGTTGCTTGCACGAGCAAACATCCATTGCATATTCGTGACATTGTTCACATCCCAATGATTAATATTCTGATTAAAATTTTCGGCGTCAGCAAACATATATGACGTATTGGTAACGGTAGATAAATTAGGAGCGTCTTCAGCAGGAATTGTAAGATATTTACAGCCATGAAATGCGTGCGCCATAGAATTCCAGGAAATATCCCCCCATTGATCCACTGAAAGAATTTTTTCTTTGTCGCTAGAGTTATTGAAATAGATCTGAGGAAAGTCTCCCCTTATTCGAATAGTGTAAGTTCCAGGAGTTCCAAAGTCGTGTGCGACATTACCATTTATTCCAAACTGATCAAAAATCCCATCGTTATCCCAATCCACATCATAATCATAGCCTGTCCCTGTTGTTGGTATAGTAATACAGGAATTACAGGAAGTGCCTAGATTGTCTGTTTTCCAGGTGGTGATGAAGGAGGTGGTATCAATAATCACTACTGTTACCGTAGCAGTCTGTGAATCTGTGTTTCCATCAAAATCTGTAACCGTTAAGGAAACTGTGTTGGAACCAAGATCTGCTGAAGTAAAATTAGTTTTGGAAAGAGTCATAGTTTCAATTCCGCAGTTATCATTAGATCCATCATCAACATCGGCTGGCGTGATAGTAGCATTTCCAAATTCGTCTAACTCTACTGTGATATCTTTGGTCACAGCTTGAGGAGTTGTAGTGTCTGGAGGAGACTCAATAGTAACCGATTCGCTGGAATGACAGCCGTTGGCTGCATATATATCAACTGTGTAAGTACCAGGAATTAGATCTGTGGCTATTTTTGTAGAAGCTCCATTGCTCCATTGGTAAGTATATGGACCGAGATCTGTGGTTGAAGGAATGGCTTCTGCAGAACCATTTGGAGTATTTGGACAATCACTGTCTGTTTTTTCAATAAAAGTTTTAAAGGGTATGGCAAAATTCCTGTAAACTGAATTGGCCTGGGAGTAATTATAAAATCCGAATTTTCCACTCGAAAATTGTCCATTTACGTCAAAGACAAGAACATTATCAATCCATATTTTTATATTGGTTTCAGTGTATTCAGCCTTAAACCTATAATATCTATAATCCTGCCAACCTCCCATAGAGTTATTGGTTGCCAAAACAGTAGTTATGGGGTCTGAAGAACACCAAAATGCACCAGTTTGAGTGGTCGGGACTCCGGAAATTCTGCGCAACCGCATTCCGCTTGATGCATAGCATTCATAGTTTTGATTGAGTTGCTTCCAATCGAATAATATGAAGTCATAAGCATTATCAGCAGTAGAATTGTTGGGAGATTTATAACCCAAAACAAAACCTATAAAATCATCATCACCGCTGGTTTGGACCCCGAACTCTCCTTCGACTGTAGTATTAATATATTCATCTGGGGTAACAAAGAAGGTAGGTGAACCATTAGTGGATTGTGTTAAGGATTTTCCATCAGCTGAGACACTCCAGTTTCCATAATACGGGTCACCTTCCTGCTGCCAGGTGTTCAGATCCATGGGAGCTACACAGTCGGTCGCTGTTTGCCCTAATAAAAAAGATGAAGAAAAAAGAAAAATAATTGAGAAGACAGTAAATTTTTTCATGACCCTGACATTTGAAAATTTTAAAAAAAAGTAGAACCGTCGGGTCTGGGGAATCCCGATAGAGATAGGGGAAAGATTCTGTAGGGTCGAGAAAGTTTCTAATTTAGGTAGAACAGTTAGAATGTACCATACGCCATATGGCCTAATTTACTAATGAGACAAAAGCAACAGCAATCTTCTCGAGTTCTGTTCTTTTATGTGTACCGAGTTTTTTGTAAATATTCTCACAATGCTTCTTAATAGTAGCTTCTGCTACAAAAAGCTGAGAAGCGATTTCACACCGGGTGAAATCTTTACCTAATAACTCCAGGATTTCCTTTTCCCTCCTGGTAAGTTTATTATACGCTTCAAAATATTGAGTGAATACTTTATTGATCCCAAATAGCTGATTAATTCTTTGAGTTATATGATCAACTTCTCCCGGGAAAAAGCTGATTGAGATAAATTCCTCTTCATTCCACACCCTTGTAGTTGTAAGGAAAAAGAATGGTGTTTTCCCCGGTCTTTTCCAGTCTTGGTAATATAGAATTACTTTTTCGGAATCCTGGCTATTCAATTCTCTGGACACTTTAGGATGTGTGATTTCCCTTGTAAAAGAGCTTTGATGCCTGTGTAGTAATTGACTCCCTTCTTCCCGCAATTGATCCTTAGTGTACCCTATAAGGTTGCATCCATTCTTCGATAGGTAGCGAAATGAGAAATCTTGCCGACTGTTAATATGTAATGCACCGGGAAGTATAGTTGCAAGGTCATTCAAAGAAAGAACTCCTTCATTTATAAGTTTTCTGAACTTGCACCAATTTTTTGAATTTTCCCAGCTTGTAGCCTCCATACAGTGTTGGATTGAAAACGTAGGGAAAATTTTTATTCAATATAGTGATTTTCAGATAAATAAAACAAATTTTGGAGGAAGCGATATTTATAAGAATTCTTATCTACTTTGTCCGATATCCATATGATACCTCTCCCAGCTCCTAAATTTCTCCTTATCCGTTCAGTGATATTTTCAATATATCCTGTATAATATTGGCCATTAGAGCATTTAAGGACATAAACTGCAAAAGGGAGAACCATATTAAATTTATTTTACTCTTTGAGAAGGGGTGGACCTTCGTCCACCGAAGCTATCCGAAGATTAATGATATGAATTCATTTTTGTAGAACGTATTCAAATAAAAAGCCCCCCTTCGTCCTGAAAAACAGGACTTCGGAGGGCGTAGGTGGAGTCGGAGGGGTTGGCTGCGCCTTCCCCTAATGATTCCCATACTGCAAATGTCAGCCATGCTTGACTGTCCCTGCGGGGCCAGGCGTCCAAAAACGAAAAAACCTGCTCAAGCGAAAAGGCTTGGCAGGTTTTCTGTTTTGATCCGCAGCATGGCTGCGCTTGATTGTGGAGTCGGAGGGGTTGGCTGCGCCTTCCCCTAGTGAATCCCATACTGCAAATGTCAGCCATGCTTAACTGTCCCTGCGGGGCCAGGCGTCCAAAAACGAAAAAACCTGCTCAAGCGAAAAGGCTTGGCAGGTTTTCTGTTTTGATCCGCAGCATGGCTGCGTTTGATTGTGGAGTCGGAGGGGTTCGAACCCTCGTCCAAACAAGCAACTCAGCTGCTTTCTACACGCTTAGTCTTCGTTTGGTTGTCGATGCAAAGCCGGTCGAAAACCACCAACTTTACACGTATCCTCGCTTAAGTTTCGCAACCGCATCAAGGCCCTGCGGTCACTATATTTACTTTACCGGTGCCTCTGTTGTGGACGCCGTAAATCAAGGCTTCCACGAGACATCTTGGCTCCCTGCCTTGCAGGGACTAAGCATTCCTACTGTGATTCGGATTATGCAGCCAAGGCGTAGTTATTCTCGCCGTTTAAAAAAGTGTGAAAAATGAGATTTACGAGCTATTTCCCAGCGCTCGACGTGCTTACAACTCAATTAGACTCGCTGTCAAAACCAAGTCGACCCCATTATGTAAAGAACTTATGTCAAAAAGTGCATTTTTCATGCCAGCTTTTTGGGCGTTCCCTTTTTCGTTCCTTCGCCAGGCTCAGGATCTCAAAGGGCGGGCTATTCGCTTTTAGTCCCGATTACCATCGGGAGCTAACCGCTGCTATCCCTAACGCGCAAACAAAGATAGTATTAAATTCCTATCTTTGAGACTCGTCATTAATTATTCAAAACCTATACCAAAATATGATAAAATTTGCCCTGATCAAAGAGCGGAAAACCCCGCCGGACAGAAGAGTTGTTTTCTCCCCGGAAAAATTAAAGGAAGCCGTCCAAAAATTTCCCGAGGCAAGTTTTAAAATAGAAAGTTCAGAGCTTCGCATTTTTTCCGATGATCGTTATCGTGAGGCCGGTTTTGAGGTGGTGGAAGATGTTAGTGATTGTGATGTGATGCTGGGAGTAAAAGAAGTGCCCATTCCGGCGCTTATTCCTAATAAAAAATACTTTTTCTTTTCCCATACAATAAAGGAACAGCCCTATAACCGGGACCTTTTACGGGAGATCCTGAATAAGAATATTGAACTCTACGACCATGAGGTCATTGTGAATGAAGTAGGTCATCGCCTAATTGGCTTTGGAAGATATGCCGGACTCGTGGGTGCTTATAACGGGTTGCGGGCTATAGGTCTCAAAAAAGGCATTTTTGAACTTCCGAAGGCTGAAGATCTGCCAGACCTCAATGCCATGCTGGCAGAACTCGATAAGATCTCTCTGCCACCGATTAAGATCGTACTTACCGGAAGCGGAAAAGTAGCTTATGGCGCTAAAGAAATTTTGGACCACCTGAAAATTAAGCAGGTTGGAGTAGACGAATACCTAGAGGAAAGCTTCAATGCCCCGGTCTATTGTCATATTGATGTCATGGACTATAATAAGAGAAAGGATGGGGCCGAAGGTTCTAACCAGGATTTCTATAAGCACCCAGAAAAATATGAGTCAGATTTTTTGCGGTTTGCCAAAGCCAGTGATTTTTTTATAGCCGGTCATTTTTACGGCCAGGGAGCCCCGGTCTTTTTTACGGCTGAAGATGTACAATCACCTGCCTTTAAAATACGCTTTGTAGCTGATATTTCCTGTGATATTGCAGGTCCCATTGCCAGTACTATCCGCCCTTCTACCATAGCCGAACCTTTTTATGGCTTTAGTCCGGAGACTTTGAGCGAAGTCGATTTCAAGGAAGATTCAGCGATTACGGTAATGGCAGTTGATAACCTGCCGTGTGAGTTACCAAAAGATGCCAGTGAAGGTTTTGGAGAGATGTTCCTGGAACACGTATTGCCCGCTTTTTTTAACGGAGATAAGGATGGTATCCTGGAGCGCGCCCGAATGACCAAAGACAAAAAACTTACTCCGCGCTTCCAATACCTGCAGGATTACGTTGACGGAAAATAAAAAAGCCAGTCAAAAATGTCATTTTTGACTGGCTTTAATTTAAGGTTCTATTCCTCTACATTGGAGGATTTGGATGGTCTTTATCATCCCTGCCTTTTTCCCTTGGAGGAATGGGTGGATTTTCCGGTCCTTTTGGAAGATCAGACCTTCCGGTGGAAGGGCTTTTGTATTCTGCAGCGTCCTCACGGAATTTACTGACAATATCCCGGAAATGTTCTCCAGCTGCTTCGCGTCCACCGAGTCCGTAGCTTAAAGCAACGGCTACCGCGATGGCTCCAAGAATAAGTCCGAAGGCAAGTTCCACGATCTCATTTGCAATTCCCATGGTTCTAAGCGCGATGGCAATAAAAAGCGCCAGGGATGCCCAGCGTACCACGCTGGCGATGAAATTGTTCTTTTTGGAACGGGTCATCGTGTTGTAGATCAACAGCGAGATGTAATTTCCGATGGCCAGGATGATCAATCCGAAGATAATCTGTCCGGTCACTTCCAAAATGTCATTTAAGATCTCGGTTAATCGGGAAAGTCCTAATATTTCAACAGCCGTAATAATTCCGAAGAACACCAGGAAGAAATAGATAAGGTTCGCTACCAGTTTAGACAGGGATTGTCCTGCACCGATCATATTGTGGATCTGGATCTTTTCCGCAGTACGATCGAGTCCCAAACTTCTGAAAAGATCTTCCAGGAAATTAGCCAGGAATTTTCCACCCCAGATGAAGACCAACAGAATGACTGCTGCGATCACTATTTCACCTATGATCTCAGTAAAGCCGTAAAGAATGTCATTTGCGGGTTCTGAAATGGCTTCTAACTGCAAGGTATTAAAAGCCTGGATGAGGAACGGAATAAAGATAACGATGAAGACGATCTTTCTGATGATGTCCACCAATTTATCTGTGTCTTTAAACCCGGTTTTGTCGACCCATTTGTCTAAAATGCCGCCACCTATACGAATTAGGTTGGCGACGAATTTTGCCAGAACATAACCTATAAAAGCGATGAGGGCAGCACCTATAAGATTAGGAATGAACATCAGGAATTCGTTCATCATGTTTTCCAGGGGTGTCAATACTTCGCTAATGCCCAGGATCTCCAGAACAATGAGTAGTACAATGATCATAATGAGGTAATAAAAAATATTACCTACAAATACATTGGTGTCCTTTATATCATCTGACCCAAAAATGCGTTCATCCCATGATGTTTTCCGTAGCATTTTTACCACCAGTGCTTTCACACCACGGGCTATGAGCCAGCCAATGAAGAGCACCAAAAGTGCCCCTAAAAGATCTGGTAAAAATCCGACAATTCGATCGCCAAATTCTTGAAAATCATTTTCCATAATTTTTTGGTTTTTTTAGTAGTTAGCTCTTGAAGTTACAGTAAAAACGACTTAAGCCACAGGGACTTAACAAGAGTTTAGAAAAAAATTTATGAAGATGTTAATATTTTCCAATCGAAATTTTTTGAAGAAAAATACGACCAAATCAGCAGTAGCAAGGGCTGAATGAGAATGGCAATTTTTGAAGAAAAATTGGAATTATTTTTCAACAGAGAATGGTTAATAAGAAACCATATGTGTCCATATGAAAAGTCGATTTTTAAAATAACTTTACTTCTCTTTCGTGAATAAACAAAAACAAACGGCCATGGTTGAAGAATTATTTAGCACCCAGACTTATACGTACGATGAAGTACTAAAAGCCTCGTTGAAATATTTTAAAAATGACGAGCTTGCTGCCACTACGTGGATCAATAAATATGCTGTAAAAGACAAAGACGGCAACTTTTTAGAACAAACCCCAGATGATATGCACCGCAGAATGGCAAAGCAGTTTGCCAGAATGGAGGCCAAGTATGCTGACAGGGCCGCGGGCAGTGAAAATCTTTCTGAATACGGTAAGAAAAGGGAGGCGCTCACAGAAGAGCGAATTTTTCAACTTTTTAAAGATTTTAAATACAGCATCCCGCAAGGAAGTGTAATGGCGGCATTGGGTAATGACCAAATGATCGCCTCTCTTTCCAATTGTGTAGTGGTGCCACCGGTGTATGATTCTTATGGCGGAATTCTTTACACTGATCAACAACTGGTGCAGTTGTTCAAAAGACGTTGCGGGGTAGGAGTAGACCTTTCCGGACTGCGACCTAAGAATGCAATGGTTTCCAATGCTGCGGGTACAACTACCGGAGCAGTTTCTTTTATGGAACGTTTCTCTAATACCACACGTGAAGTAGCTCAAAACGGCCGTAGAGGTGCTTTAATGTTGACCATTGATGTTGCCCACCCAGACGTGGAAGATTTCATAACTATTAAACAGGACCTCAAAAAGGTAACAGGTGCCAATATTTCCCTGCGACTTTCTGACGAGTTCATGAAGGCGGTGACCGAGGATACAGATTTTACGCTGCGTTGGCCTATTGACAGTCCCAATCCAAAATATACCAGAAAAGTAAGCGCTAAAAAGTTGTGGGATACTATTATCAAGTGTGCTCATAATACTGCTGAACCCGGACTTATTTTCTGGGATAAACAACATACCTATTCCACTTCTTCTTTCTACCCCGGTTTCAAGAACAGCTCCACGAACCCATGTTCAGAGATCGCGATGCAGGGAGGGGATTCCTGTCGTTTGATCGCAGTGAATCTTTACAGTTTTGTGGATGATCCATTTACTGAAAATGCTTCTTTCAATCATGAGAAGTTCTATAAGGTTATTTATGAGACTCAAAGGTTGATGGATGACCTGGTTGACCTTGAACTGGAAGCGGTAGAGCGTATTCTGGCCAAGATCGAAAATGACGAGGAGCCAGATTTCATCAAAAAGAATGAGATCGACACCTGGAAACTTCTAGCCGAGAACGGAAAGAACGGAAGAAGAACAGGTCTTGGGTTTACAGCTCTTGCTGATGCTGTGGCTGCCCTTGGTGTAAAATTTGACACTGATGAAGCACTTGAAGTGGTTGACCAGATCATGCAAACCAAATTCAAAGGTGAATTTGACAGTAGTATTGATATGGCGATCACCAGAGAACCATTCAAGGTCTTTGATCCTGCTATCGAAGAAAAGTCCGATTTTGTGCAGATGATGAAAAGGGAGTTTCCTGAGATCTACAACAGAATGATGAAGTTTGGCCGTAGAAATATTTCTATCAGTACCGTAGCTCCAACAGGAACTTTAAGTATGCTGGCACAAACCTCCTCCGGAATTGAGCCTGTTTTCATGCTGTCTTATAAGAGAAGAAGAAAAGTAAATCCATCAGAAAAGAATGCAAAAGTGGCATTTGTGGATGATACGGGAGATGCTTTCGAAGAATTTACTGTGTACCATCCGAAGGTAAAGACGTGGATGAATGCTACTGGAAAAGAAGATATTAATGAAAGTGCTTATGCTGGTGCGACTGCTTCAGAAATTGACTGGCAAAAAAGGGTTGAAATGCAGGCCCTGGTACAAAAATATACTACACATTCCATCAGTTCCACAATTAACCTTGCGACCGACGTAAGCCTCGAGAAAGTTAGTGATATCTATGTGGATTCGTGGAAAAAGGGATTAAAGGGAATCACCGTTTATCGCGACGGTTCGCGCAGCGGTATCCTTGTTTCTTCAGATGATAAAAAAGATAAGAAGGACAACGATTCTGTTTTTGCTGAAACTTTTGCCCCTAAGCGTCCTAAAAAACTCGGAGCGAAGATCGTTCGTTTCAACAACGACAATGAAAAATGGCTTGCGGTTGTAGGTCTCTTACATGATCGTCCATACGAGATCTTTACCGGAAAAATGGAAGATGTATTTAACCTGCCAAGCTGGGTTGAGAAAGGCTATGTGATAAAGAATCGGGATGAAGACGGTAAATCACGTTATGATTTCCAGTTCTGTGATAAACATGGGTACAAAGTGACTATTGAAGGACTTTCAAGATCCTTTAACGAGGAATACTGGAACTACGCGAAATTAATTTCCGGAGTTCTTCGTCACGGAATGCCTATTCCATATGTAGTTGACCTTATCAACAACCTGAACCTAATGGATGAGAACATCAACACCTGGAAAGCCGGGGTTGTTAGAGCTCTTAAACAGTTTGTTGCTGACGGTACCCCTGCTGCCGACAAAGAATGTGGCGAATGTGGCGATCCAGAAGGGATCATTTTCTCTGAAGGATGTCTTGTGTGTAAGAGTTGTGGCTATTCAAAATGCGGATAATTTTTTACTCTCTTATATTAAAAAACCCACTGTTGAAAGACAGTGGGTTTTTTGTTTGAACAAACCTCACAGGTTTTTAAAACCTGTGAGGTTTACTATTATTCTGCTGCTGCAACAGAATTATTTTCTTCAGCAAGCATATCTATGATCATGCCCAGCTCTTTGACCATTTTCTCATTGTTGCCATCATAGCCCATCATTTTGAACCTGATGTTGCCTTCCGGACCTATGATCACTTTGTTCGGAATTCCCTGGATTCCGTATGCATCGGCGGTTTCATAGCCGTTGCCTTCTTTAACCGGATCTATTAGAACCTCAAAAGGATAATTATTTTTTTGAATGAAGTCAGCCACATCTTTTTCGCGGTTAGGGCCGTTCTCAAAGGTGTCTACAAAGTAAAACTGTACATTAGGATTACTGCTATACTTTTCTACCGCGATCTTCATACCCGGAAATGACATTTTACAGGGTCCGCACCAGGTGGCCCAGAAATCCAGGATGACTGTTTGTCCTTTTAAAGAAGCCAGAGAGACTTCCTTGCCGTCAAGATCTTTCATAGTAAAGGCAGGTGCAGGCTCATTTATCATTTCCTCCTGTAGGTCCTGTTTCAGTTGCTCATCGGCTTGCGATTCAAGTGAGGACAGGTGATCTTCAAAAGAAAGGTCAGAATTATTGGTTGCTGAAAATGCCTTTTTTAGATAGTCTTTGATTTCCGCAGTTCCACGATTATTTCTAATGAAGCCTTCTGCCTTTTCGCGGGCTGTTTCAAACTTTTCTGCTTCAGTGAGAAACTGAACATAGCGGGTGTTCACTTCTGCACTGCTGTGTTGGCTAACTGCTTTTTCCTGTGCTTCCACCGCTTTTTCAAGGTTGCCCATTTTGTAGTGGATCAACCCGTAGGTATCATAATAGGATTCAAGATTAGAGGAAATACTTCTCTCAAATTGCTTTTTTGAGAGGTAATCAGGCTTATCGGTTTTATCAAGTTGCTGAAGAATTTTTAGTGATCTTGCTGAGAGCTCTTCCGCTTTTTCAAGATTTTCACCTTTTTCAGCTAATCCCCAGGCTACCGAATTTAAGTAGCTTGCAGCTTCCTTTTTATCCATGGTTTCTGTAAGTTCCATGATCTTATCATACTCATCTTTTTTTGCAAGATCTGCAGCCACAATTTTGGCGAAGGTACTGTAGAAGCGGCCATCTTTTCCGAATTTCTCGGAGTATTCATCAAATAGCTGCTGTTTTTCTTCAGGGTTCTTAGCTCCGCGCAATTTGAAATAGAAAGTTCTTTCTGCCAGTTCTCCTTCAGGATATTTTTCCGAAGCGACGGCCAGAATGGAATCAGCTTTGGCCTGATCTTTCTTAAAGGTGTAGAGCATAGAAAGCTTGGTGTATTCTTTATCGGTAAGGGACTCCTTGCTTTTATAAACAGCCAATCTTTGGTCAATATAAGCAGTCGCGGCCTCTTCATCGATCCTCCTCATCATACTGGGATAAAAATCATCATACTCCTCTTTAAGATCAGGATATGCCTCCAGATCACGACCTATCCTTGCCACTGCTGAGTCTCGTTCTACTTCCAGGTCATATCTCATCCCGTTCATAATATGGTAGGCTCCTGTTGCCGCTTCACTACCGGCCAACTTCTCGCCATCTTTTGAAAAGAGAGGTACCACGTAACCCTTTTTGTTGTTATTCTCATATTTAAGATCCACCATGAAATTAAATGCCATGGCCATTGCTGAATCCGGAATTTGGATACGGCCTACCCAATAGTCAGCAGAATCTTTGAGCTCTATATCTTCAGGGTAAAATGATTTGTTTACTAAATAGTCTACAGTAGCTTCGGGCATTTCAGCAGCTTCTCCTGGTTTTTCATATCTAAGCCGGAGTTCCTGTCCCGGTTGAGGCTTTGTGGCTGAGAGGTGCAAGCGGTTCATCTGCAAACCTGCATCTCCCTCTTTATCTTCCTGGCAAGCGACCAGAAGAGTCAGAGAAAAAAGGGAAAGTAGAAAAGTTGTTGGTTTTTTCATATTTGAGATAGGTTATTTTAGTTGAGCCGTTAAAATAGGAATTTTTTAACAATTGTAGGAATTAGCGCTCGACTAAAGAATTACTGCCAAGCGCCGAGAATAACCTAAAAAGCCTCACAAGATTTAGAAACATGTGAGGCCTGTAAGAAATTAGATCGAACAGTTAGAAAGAATTGATCGTCTTCCTGATTGTTGTTAAGTTCGAGAGCAGTAGCTCAAGATATTGAATATCCAGCATGTTGGCTCCGTCACTTTTTGCGTTTGCAGGATCAAAATGAGTTTCAATGAAGATCCCGTCTGCACCTGTAGCGATACCGGCGCGTGCAATTGTTTCGATCATATCCGGTCTTCCTCCCGTCACTCCGCTGCTCTGATTTGGCTGCTGAAGGGAATGTGTCACATCAAGCACTGTTGGCGCAAATTGACGCATGGTAGGAATACCTCGAAAATCTACTATCATATCCTGATACCCGAACATGGTACCGCGGTCTGTGACCATCACCTGTTCATTATTACAGTCGGTTACTTTTGTGACTGCGTGTTTCATACTTTCAGGGCTCATAAATTGCCCTTTTTTCAGGTTAACCACTTTTCCGGTTTCGGCGGCAGCTACCACCAGGTCTGTCTGCCTAACCAGGAATGCAGGTATCTGAAGAACGTCCACATATTCTGCAGCCATGGCAGCGTCACTCACTTCATGAATGTCAGTCACCGTAGGTATCTTAAAAGTTTCAGAAACCTTCCGAAGGATCTTCAAGGCCTTTTCGTCTCCAATACCTGTAAAACTATCTATACGACTACGGTTCGCTTTCTTGAAGGAACCTTTGAATATGTAGGGGATCTGTAACTTATCGGTAATACCAACTATAGTTTCAGCTATTCGCAGGGCCATGTCTTCACCTTCAATGGCGCAGGGACCAGCGAGCAGGAAGAAATTATCTGAATCAGTGTGCTGTAACTGTGGAATTTTGTTCAGTTTCATAAATTAAAAAAATTTGAGTACAAAGATACCTTTTTAGTTGATTAAAGAAATCTCACTCAAATTTTTAGTCTATGCGCTTATTGATCTATTAGATACTCCATACCACCTTCTTCCTCTTCTTTTAAAGGAGGTTGAATGTCATATCCAAGTGCTCTAATTATGAGGTGATTGTCATAATAAAAAAATACCTGTGACACCTTATCCTGTCTAAAGTGCATGGCTACGTGATAAGGAAAACTAATTGTATCCCCGTTAGGATAGTGAAGGGTGTTACGGCCCCAATGCAGGATCCATTCACCTTCTCTGGGTCCTTCAGGTACCTGCACGCCCAACCAAACACCGTCTTCGTTGAGAACGGGAATGGCAGTTTCACGGCCTTTTTTCCAGTAATTTATGGTTTGCTCAACATTCAGGCTGTCATAACTGCCCAGATTGTAGAACCGGGCATCTGCGGTAACATTCTTCTTAAGCATCTCCCAATTTCCGGTTTCATAAGCTTTTACAGTAGCTTTAGCAGTTTCAAGATCCTGGTCGTATCCTGGAAAATCAAGTGTCACTTTCCCATCAATCTGTGCTGTTGTGATACTTCCAAAACTGAGAAAAAACAATCCCATTAAAAATATCATTCGCACCTTAAGTCCTATTTTGTCCTTCTTTTTCATAAGCTTTCTGTTTTTACTGGGGAGGTGTTAATCGCGATTATAATGACTTAAAGATAAGGATATTAGGTGATAATAGGAATTTCAAAATCATAAAATATGAGGAAAATCAGCTTTTCATGCCTTTTATGTTAGTGATTTAACTCTTTTAAAATGAATAATGAAAAATTTCCCTTTTTATAGATATGTAATTACATAATTATCAATCGATTAGCTGCTCATCAATTTTAGAAAGAATTGCTGTGGGAGCTGTTTTTTTCGGAAAAAATAAACGTACCTTTGCAGCCTTAAAAATCAGGCGTTTATATGACAGCTATTAAAAACATTGCGATCATCGCACACGTTGACCACGGAAAGACCACATTGGTAGATAAAATCATGTACCATTGTCAACTTTTCAGGGAAAACGAAAATACCGGAGATCTTATTCTGGACAACAACGATCTGGAGCGTGAAAGAGGAATTACCATCACTTCCAAGAACGTTTCCGTAGTATATAAGGACACTAAAATTAATATTATTGATACTCCTGGTCACGCCGACTTTGGAGGAGAAGTAGAAAGGGTGCTAAACATGGCCGACGGAGTATTACTTCTGGTTGATGCCTTTGAAGGACCCATGCCGCAGACACGTTTTGTATTGCAAAAAGCTATCGATCTTGGATTGAAGCCTTGTGTGGTGGTTAACAAAGTTGATAAGGAAAACTGTACTCCCGAGGAAGTTCATGAAAAGGTATTCGACCTGATGTTTGAACTGGGAGCTGAAGAGTGGCAGTTAGATTTCCCAACCGTGTATGGTTCAGCCAAGAATAACTGGATGAGTGACGACTGGAGAAATCAAACCGAAAATATCGAGCCTTTGCTGGATATGGTTATCGAACATATCCCTTCTCCTAAGATTGAAGAGGGAACTTCTCAAATGTTGATCACTTCCCTTGACTTTTCTTCCTTTACCGGGCGAATCGCCATCGGGCGTCTTCAACGTGGGACTTTAAAAGAAGGAATGCAGGTTTCTCTTGTAAAACGTGACGGAACCATTAAAAAAACAAAGATCAAAGAACTTCACACTTTTGAAGGTTTAGGCCGTAGAAAAATTGATGAGGTACAGGCAGGTGATATTTGTGCTATTGTTGGACTTGAAGGATTTGAAATTGGTGATACTGTTGCCGATATCGAAAATCCTGAAGGGTTGAAGACCATCGCAATTGATGAGCCAACCATGAGCATGTTGTTCACGATCAACGATTCTCCTTTCTTCGGAAAAGATGGAAAGTTCGTGACCTCAAGACACATCAAGGAACGCCTGATGAAAGAGCTTGAGAAGAACCTTGCTCTAAGAGTTGAAGAAACTGATAGTGCCGATAAATTCATGGTCTACGGGCGTGGGGTACTTCACTTATCTGTTCTTATTGAAACCATGCGTCGTGAAGGCTACGAGCTACAGATTGGACAGCCACAGGTAATTATAAAGGAAATTGACGGAGTGAAATGTGAGCCTATTGAAGAGCTTACTATTGACCTTCCGGAAGATGTTTCAGGAAAAGCCGTTGAAATGGTGACCATGCGTAAAGGTGAAATGCTGAGCATGGAAGGAAAAGGAGAAAGGATGACCATCCAGTTCCAGATCCCTTCCCGCGGAATTATTGGTCTTCGTAACCAGTTGTTGACTGCAACTGCCGGAGAAGCTATCATGGCTCACCGTTATAAAGAGTATCAGCCGTTGAAAGGTGGAATTCCGGAGCGTCAAAACGGTTCTTTGGTTTCTATGGAAAAAGGAAAAGCTATTCCTTATTCTATCGACAAACTTCAGGATAGAGGTAAGTTCTTTGTTGATCCGGGAGAGGATATTTACGAAGGGCAGGTGATTGGTGAGAACTCCCGCCAGGATGATATGGTGGTGAACATTACCAAGACCAAAAAACTTTCTAACGTGCGTTCTTCGGGAGCTGATGACAAGGCCAAGATCGTTCCTGCGATCAAATTCTCTTTAGAAGAAGCTTTGGAATACATACAGAAAGATGAATATGTGGAGGTGACTCCGCACTTTTTACGCCTTCGGAAGATCTATCTTACCGAGAATGAGCGTAAAAGAAATAAAACGATCTAATATTAGATCCTGATCTCTAAAAGCTGTCAAAGTCTTACCTTTGACAGCTTTTTAATTTATACGAGATACGATATGGAATTTTTAGGAATATCACTTACAGAATGGATTGGCTACCTGGCCTCTTTCTTTGTCCTGCTTTCATTTTTAATGCGAAATATCATTACCCTGAGATATGTAAACTCTGTTGGCTGTCTTTTCTTTGTCGCCTACGGAATTCTTCTGGACTCATGGCCGGTGATCATCACCAACGTGGCTATTGTAATGGTGAACGTGTACTACCTTTTCATCAATAAAAAGGAACACGTTCCCGCTGATGATGTAAAACCATGATTGAAGTTAGAGGTTAGAAGTAAGAAGGTTGAAGTAAAAAAATAAACCCTCCAAAAATGCCATTTTTGGAGGGTTTATTTTTTTGTCATTCCGATCCAGAGACTTCGGGGGAGGAATCTCATAACGAGAGATTCTTCACTTCGCTGAGCTTCGTTCAGAATGACAAGTGGTTCTATTGTCATTCCGATCCCGAGACTTCGGGAGAGGAATCTTTTTGAATTTTAAATTCTGAATCTATTAAACTGTTTTCTGAACCACCTCAAATACTTTTTGTCCGTCGCACTTAAGGGTTTTAGAAGGGTATTTCAGCAGTAAAGCGTAATCGTGAGTGGCCATTAAAATGGTCTTTCCGTTCTTACTGATCTGTTGCAGCACTTCCATGATCTCCACAGAAGTCTGTGGATCCAGGTTCCCCGTAGGCTCATCGGCAAGGATCAGTTCGGGGTCATTCAGCAGCGCGCGCGCAATAGCGATACGCTGTTGCTCTCCTCCCGAAAGCTGGAATGGATTTTTAAAACCTTTAGTCTCCATTCCTACTTTTTTAAGAACTTCCTGGATCTTGGAATCCATGGCTGCCCGATCTTTCCAGCCCGTAGCTTTCAATACGAACAACAGGTTCTCATTTACATTGCGATCGTTCAGCAGTTTAAAATCCTGGAAAACCACTCCGAGCTTGCGGCGCAAAAATGGAATGTCTTTTTCCTTTAAGGTGCGCAGGTCGTAATCTACAATTTGTCCTTCCCCTTCGGTAAGCGGCAGGTCTCCGTAAAGAGTTTTCATAAAACTACTTTTTCCGGTACCCGTTTTTCCAATCAGGTATACGAATTCACCTTCTTGTATTTCTATATTGACTTCAGAAAGAATGAGAGTCTCGCGCTGATAGATTGAGGCGTCTTTGAGGTACAACACCGTGTTTGCCATGAAAACTTGCTTTTTGTGAGGTAAAAGTAAGAAAGAGAACGCAAAAAAGAAGGGAAGTGTTGTATTTCTTAATTCTATTTTTCAGCAAAGAATTGTTCATTTCATTTTGCTGAAGCATATAATTTATCTGCCGGGATGGGCGTTATAAGCAAAGAGTTTCTTATATCTTTGAGTCATCAACAAAACCAAACCCTCGAATGAACCATATCAAAACCTATCTTTTTGTTGCCTTCATTTACCTTTCTTTTCCACTTTTTGCCCAACAAACTGCCATTCAATCGAATGAACTGGCCGACTACAACCGGGCGCTTGAACTTTATAACAATCAACAGTACCTGGCTGCTCAAACCCTGTTTGATGAAGTACAGGATGAAGTGACCGATGAAAGGATCAAGGCAAACTGCGCTTATTATATCGCTAATGCGGCTATACGGCTGAATCAGCCGGGCGCCGATGAATTGATGGAAGATTTTGTACAACGATATCCTACCAGTACAAAGACCAACGCCGCTTTTTTGGATGTGGCTGATTATTACTTCAACACGGGGAAATATTCGCTGGCGAGAAAGTGGTATGATACCGTAGACCAGGGAAACCTTACCCGGTCTGAGAAAGAGCGTTTTTATTTCAATAATGGCTATGCCTATTTCAAAGCCAATCAATTTGAGGAGGCCAAAAATTACCTGAACAAGGTAAAGGACTCTAAGAAATATGGAAGTCAGGCGAAATACTACCTGGGTTTCATGGCCTACGAAGGTGATGATTACCAACAGGCGAACGAGCTTTTTGAGGAAGTTAGGGGAGAGGAGCGTTACAGTGAAGATCTTTCCTATTTCCAGGCTGATATGAACTTCAAGCAGGGGAATTTTCAGAAGGCAATTGAACTTGCTTTGCAGCAACTGCCACGAGCAGATCGCAAAGACCGTTCAGAATTGAATAAGATTATTGGAGAGAGTTATTTCAATCTTGGGGAATATGAAAAAGCAATTCCTTATCTGACCGAATATAAAGGACAACGCGGAAAATGGAATAACACCGATTATTACCAGTTAGGCTACGCTTACTTTCAGCAAGGAGATTTCGAAAAAGCCATTTCTGAGTTCAATAAGATCATCGACGGCAGTAACGCCGTGGCACAGAATGCCTATTACCACCTTGCCCAGTCTTACCTAAAGACCGACAAAAAGCAGCAGGCACTTAACGCCTTCAAAAATGCGAGCGAGATGGAGTTCAATAAAGAAATTCAGGCCGATGCTGCACTTAATTATGCAAAGCTGAGTTACGAGATTGGAAACAACTACGCCAGTGTGCCGCAGGTGTTGATCAATTATCTTGAGAAATACCCAAATTCTGCTGCAAAAGAGGAGATCAATGAACTGCTTATCAACTCATTGATCACCTCCAGAAATTATGAGGAGGCAATGCGCCTATTACAGGGTAACCGAAATTTCCAGAACAACGTGGTGTACCAACAGGTGGCTTTCTACCGCGGACTTGAACTGTACAACGAAGGAAATTACAGGGAAGCCATTGAATATTTTGACAAATCTCTTAGCGAGCGCAGGGATCCAAGATTTACTGCTTTAGCGACTTTCTGGAAAGCTGAAAGTGATTTCAATCTCAACAGGTTCCGTGAGGCTCTTGTCGGGTACAGAGAATTTGCAGGTATGAGCGGTGCAAAAGATGCTTCCGAAAGAGAAAACCTGGATTATAATATTGGCTATGCTTATTTTAAGCAGCGCGAATATGGCCGCGCCATAGATTATTTTAAGAAATATGCTGCCAATGCAGATCATGATAATTCCCGTCGCAATGACGCTTATGTGAGATTGGGAGACAGTTATTTTGTGAACAGCAGTTACTGGCCGGCTATGGAAGCTTACAATTCGGCTATCGCATTGAGAGGTTCAGAAAATGATTATGCTTCCTTTCAAAAAGCGATCAGTTATGGTTTCGTTGGAAGAAATCAAACTAAAGTTGACGAGTTAAGAAGTTTCCAAAACCAATATCCACGGTCCTCGTACAGGGATGATGCGGCTTATGAGCTGGGTAATACTCTTATTGCCATGAACCGAACTTCCGAAGGAATGGAAGCCTATAACAGGCTGATCCGTGAAGTTCCGGGAAGTTCATTAGTTCCGAAGGCGCTTCTGAAGCAAGGTTTGATCTTTTACAACAATGATCAGGGAAGTCAGGCGCTGGAGAAACTTCGGAAAGTGGTAACCGATCATCCTGATTCTCCCGAAGCAGTGCAGGCGGTGAAAACAGCCAGGCTGGTGTACATCGATCTTGGTCGTACCGATGAATACGCAAATTGGGTGAAAGATCTCGATTTTGTGGAAGTTACCGATGCCGACCTTGATAATACCACTTTTGAGTCTGCAGAAAAGCAATACAGAGAGAACAATACCCAAAAAGCCATTACTTCCCTCGAGAATTACCTGAACAAATTCCCGAACGGGCTTCATGACCTACAGGCAAATTTCTACCTCGCGCAATTGTATTACAGAGAAGGGAATAAACAAAAGAGTATCCCTAATTACAAATATGTGATCAGCAAGACCACCAGCAATGAATATACAGAGCAGGCGCTGGTGAGATTATCGGAGATCTTCCTTGAGAACAGAAATTATTCCGAAGCTATTCCGGTACTCAAGCGACTTGAGCAGGAAGCAACCTATTCCCAAAATGTCATTTTTGCCCAGTCTAACTTGATGAAATCATACCTGGAAGCCGGGAATTACGACCTGGCGGTGAGTTATGCTGAAAAAGTACTGGCTAACCCGGAAGCGGAGAAGTCGGCCAGAAATGATGCGCAGGTGATCATAGCCCGTTCTGCTATGAAGACAGGAAATGAGGCAAAAGCGCAGAGAGCCTATGCTGAAGTTCAGAAATCGGCAACCGGTGAGCTTGCGGCAGAGGCTTTATACTATGATGCCTATTTCAAACACAAGGCTGGAAACTACCAGGCTTCGAATGATGCGGTGCAAAAGCTGGCGAAGGAATATTCAGGCTATAAATTATATGGCGCCAAAGGACTTTTACTGATGGGTAAAAACTTCTATAAGCTGAACGATGCCTACCAGGCCACTTATATTCTGGACAACGTGATAAAGAATTTCACGCAGTACCCGGATGTGGTGCAGGAAGCCAAAAAGGAACTGGCCCGTATCAAGGCAGAAGAAGCCAAGACCAACGCTTCTGTAGAAACCAACAATTAATTTTCATAAAAAAAACCAAGCCTTCCCATGAAAATCAACTCATTAAGGAACAGTGTCTTTATTATATTTTTCTTAGCCACCGGTTTCCTGTATTCTCAGGAGATCAAAAGTGATTCTATAGTGGTGGTTAGTTCATATACCCCCAGCGTGCATGATGCCTTTAAGATCAAAGAGAAACCTTCGATCACAGATTCGGTGAACCTGGAGAAAAAGACGGTCCAATATTCCATTTTTTCAGTACCCGTAGCTTCGACCTTTACTCCGGCAAAAGGGCGCGCGACCACTGTGGAGCGAGAGCGGCCGCCAAAATTATACGACAATTATATAACTCTTGGCTTTGGAAGCTATAAAAGTGTGCTCGCCGAATTCTATAGTAATCTGGAGATAAACCGTACAGATAACTTCGGAATATTTCTAACTCATAACTCGGCACAGGGAGGTATAGAAAATGTTGTTCTGGATGATAACTATTACGACACAGAACTCAATCTGAATTACTCTTCCCGGGGTCGTGATCTTATCTGGAATATGGATTTTGGAGCCGAACACCAATTGTACAACTGGTACGGTGTGCCAACACCTGCGGACGGTGATACCTGGCCGGAATTTGATCCTCAGCATAATTATCTGAGTGCCTATATTGGCGGGGAAGTAAACCTGGATGACTCTTTTTTCAACCGGGCCAAGGCGAGATATCGCTATTTTAGGGACGATTTCGAATCCGCAGAACATCATTTCACTTTTAAACCGACTCTTGAGTTGCCAATAGGAGGAGAAATATTCAATACCAATTTAGTTCTGGATTTTGTGAATGGTTCTTTTGACAGGGAATACCTTTTTGATGAAGGGATCAACTACAGTTTCTTAAATGTGGGACTGCAATCAGGTCTGGTGATCTTACGCGATGATCTCACCCTGAACCTGGGAGCCGCCGTTTATTATAGTCTGGATACCGAAGCGAGTGATGGTGGGATCTATGTTTATCCGCAGGTTACCGCAAGTTACCGTATGGCCGGCGAATATTTCATCGCCTATGCAGGTTTGGAAGGAGATTTAAAGCAGAACACCTACTATAATTTTGCATCGGAAAATCCATTCCTTTCGCCAACCTTAACCATCAGGCCTACAGATCAGCAATACAACGCCTATGTGGGAGCAAAGGGGAAACTTTCTAACAGTGTAGGATACAACATCCGCGGAGGTTATATGGCAGAAGATGTAAAACCATTGTTCCTTTCCAATCACCCTATACTTGATGCGAATAACCAGCCTTACACCTATGGGAATTCATTTTCGGTGGTGTACGACCAGGTGAAAACAATTTCGGCTTTCGGGGAGTTGAATTTTGATGTGAGTAGCAATTTTAACCTGCGTGTAAACGGTGAATATTTTATTTACGATACAGATCAGCAGCAGGAGGCTTGGAACCTTCCGGACTTTAAAGCCAATCTTCTGGCAGATTATCAAATAACCAAAAACTGGTTTGCAGGAGCTAATTTCTTTTTGGTGGGAGAGCGAAAGGATCTTGAGTATGGTCAAAACGGAACTCCGATCGACTTTGAACCTGTTACTCTTGACGGTTACTTCGACATGAATGCCAATTTGGGATACCGCTTTAATGATCGCCTCTCAATTTTTGCTAAAGGGAATAACCTGCTGGGGGAAAACTATGAAAAATGGAAAGATTATCCTGTTTTGGGCCTTCAGCTGATGGCCGGAGCTACTTATAAATTTGATTGGGGTAGGTAACCCAATGGTGTATAAATATTAAAAAGGCCGGTCATTTGACCGGCCTTATTTTTTGATTTAAAATATTGTATTTTAGAATTTTACAGCTGCAGCAGAAATGTTAAAACATTCTTAACAATTAGATAACATTGGATTCGAATTAGTTTTGAATAGAAGAAGCTATTATTGCATCCTGAAATATAAATCCTGTAAAACGATCTTTTCCTAAGGAGAGATCAGAATCTTTTGAGTTAAATGGCAAAAACAAAATTTACCCGTACTAAAAGGAATAGGCCTTATTTGAACGTGCTTGATTTCATGGTCAAGGAAAAAACTTTCCTGGCCATCGTTATAATAGGTCTTGCTTTAGCAGGGATGCTGGCTGGCCAGGGGCAGGCGGGAATGTGGCTTGGATTTTTCTTTGCTGCGTATGCTACAGTAGCCAATGATAGTATTCAGTCGTTGGGAACCTTTATTGAAAGTAACAAATCTCGAAGTTGGTGGAAATTGTGGCTGTTCATAGGAGGTATCTTTCTAATTACAGTTGCCTTCAGCTGGTTTTATTTTGATGGGGATGTGACCTATCAGCGATTGTTAAAACCTGATGGAACCACGAAATACCCGCACCCGGAAACTTTCAGTTTCTTTCAGATCATAGCGCCGCTGGTATTGCTGATCCTTACCAGGATGAAGATGCCGGTATCTACTACCTTCCTTATTTTAAGTGTGTTTAGTGCAGATACTTCCGGTATTACATCGGTGGTGTGGAAGAGTTGGACAGGATACATTATGGCATTTGTACTTTCCTTCCTTGTTTGGTACTTCTCCTATAATATGATCAAGAAGTATTTTAAAAGCAGGAAATTCAATAATAGCTGGAATGTTATCCAATGGATCGTGAGTGGAACCCTCTGGGGTGTTTGGGTGATGCAAGATGGTGCTAACATTGCGGTATTCCTGCCTCGTCAACTGGACGCAGTACAATTTGGGATTTTTGCCGTTACTATTTTTGCAGGTCTTGGATTGTTGTTCTATTTGCGTGGTGATAAGATCCAGGAGGTGGTAAGTGAAAAAGCGAGGATCTCTGATGTTAGAGCGGCAACATTAGTAGATACTACCTATGTGATCCTGCTAATTTATAAGTTATTTATCAGTACAGTACCTATGAGTACCACCTGGGTATTCCTTGGGGTAATTGGAGGTAGAGAGATTGCCATTAGTTTGGCACGAACTAAGAAAGGACGTAAGCACCGCAAGAAAGCTGGTAAGATGATCTTCAGGGATTTCTCTGCTGCAATGATAGGTTTATTTGTTTCTATCGCACTTGCTGCCGGAGCGAATCCGGATATTAGAAATGCTATTATTGACGCTCTTACTACCTGGTAGTAAAGCTGAATTAATATAAAATGAAAAAGCGCTCAAACCATGGGCGCTTTTTTTATTTTTACCTTTTAATCTTTCAAAACATGCAAAAAACAATTCTGCTTATCTTTTTTGGTCTACTGATCGTTTCCTGCCAGGAACAGGAAGAGGTAGATCTCCTGGTATTGAACGGCAAGGTCTATACAGTAGATGAAGATTTTTCTACAGCCGAAGCTTTCGCAGTGCGCGATGGAAAAATTTTAGAGGTAGGAACTGGCGAAGAACTTCAGAAGAAATACCGCTCAAAGGAAACTATTGATGCCGAAGGCAAAGCCATTGTTCCGGGCCTTATTGATGCCCATGCCCATTTCTACGGATTGGGAATGCAAATGCAAAGAGTGGATCTTACCGGTACTAAGAGTTTTTCCGAAGTGGTACAAAAGATCACCGAGTTTCAAAAGGAAAAGAACACCGATTTTATTGTAGGCCGTGGATGGGATCAAAACGATTGGGATGTAAAGGAATTTCCGGTGAAAGATACACTTGACCTGCTTTTCCCTGATACGCCTGTCGCCATAACCCGTATAGATGGCCACGCTCTTCTTGCCAATCAGGCGGCCCTGGATGCGGCAGGAATTACAACAGAAACTCCTGCGGAAGGGGGAGAGATAGAAGTGAAAGATGGGAAACTTACAGGGATCCTGGTTGATAATCCTATGGCACTTGTGGAAAATGCTATTCCTTCAGCTTCCAAAGAAGCTGAGATAAGGGCGCTTTTAGATGCACAAAAAGAAGCCTTTAGCTACGGACTCACCACAGTGAACGATGCGGGGCTTGATCGCAAAACTATTGAGTTGATCGATAGTCTGCAGCAATCCGGAGCGTTGGACATCCGCATCTACGCAATGATAAGCAATACTCCGGCAAATCTTGATTACTATTTGGGCCGGAAGTTCATTAAAACTCATAAGCTGAATGTGCGGTCAGTCAAATTTTATGCTGACGGCGCACTGGGTTCCCGCGGAGCAGCGTTAAAGCAGCCATATTCTGATAAGCACGATCACTACGGGGCCTTGTTGTCATCAGTAGAAGATTTCAAAAAGATTGCTGCCCGTATTGCGGCCAGTGAATACCAGATGAACACCCATGCCATTGGAGATTCAGCAAATTATATTGTTTTGAAGACCTATGATTCTTTACTTGGAGATTCTGAAGACAGACGCTGGAAAGTGGAGCATTCTCAGGTGATCGATCCGGAGGATTTTCATTATTTCAGTAAGAATATCATTCCGTCGGTGCAGCCTACGCATGCTACCAGTGACATGTATTGGGCAAAAGACCGCCTGGGTGAAGAAAGGGAAAAAGGAGCCTACGCGTATCATCAACTGTTGGACCAGGCCGGAATTATTGCTTTGGGAACTGATTTTCCGGTAGAGAAGGTGAGTCCGTTCCTTACTTTTTACGCGGCGGTGACCCGTAAAGATCTGGATGATTACCCCGAAGGCGGTTACATGATCGAGCAGGCGCTTTCCAGGGAGAACACCTTAAAGGGAATGACGATTTGGGCAGCGTTCAGCAACTTTGAAGAAGATGAAAAAGGAAGTATTGAACCAGGAAAGTTTGCCGATTTTGTCATTTTAGACAGAAATATTATGGAGGTTCCGGAAAATGAGATTCCGAAGACGAAAGTGGAAGCTACTTATTTGGGTGGAAAGAAAGTCTACTAGAGAAGCTTCAAAAATGACATTTTTGAGCCTGTTCTTTGGAGCAGGCTTTTTATTTTCCGCCGTTGGCGATGAGGTCTTCATGACATTTTGAACCCAGTTGCATAGTTCCTTTGCTGAAGTCCAGAGTGGGGGACATTAAACACCCGGACACATTACAGTGCCCCTTTTCTGAAGAATTATTTGGATCCTTATACTCATGAGCCGATTGTGCCGGTGTTCCATTGTTTACAAGACCGAACAAATGTCCGAATTCATGCCGCAGGGTGGTATGTTCGATCGTACTGCGATTGCCGCCTGTTTCCAGGACAGATCTTTCGTAGATAACAATAGAAGTGTTTCGATAGGCAGTTCCGAGGCTTCTTTTATCAATTCCGCCATTTCCGGCAGAAGCCGCGTCATTGGCAGAATAATTATCGGCGAAAAAGATAAAGACTCCGAGATTTGTTCCGGAAGAAAAAACAGACCGGTACGTGCTTTCTACCTGCTTGACCTCCTGCAGGCTGTAATCGCCTACCCCTGGTGAGGGAATGGAATTGGTCACGATCCTTATTCCGTCAGGTTTGTACAGGTAAGTGTTCAAGAAATTTTCAAGTTCGGTGAGCGCAGCTGCCGTAGGTGCAAAACCTTCCACATAGACGATCTCCAAAGTCATGGAAGTGTAGCGATCATCTGTGAGGAAATCCTGCGAGGAGGTTCCTAAAGGTTTCTCGTTCGGGGGGATCTCATCCTTAGCACAACCCGCGAGGATGAACAGGACAACAAAAACTACAGGAAATTTCCTTAGCAGGTTAGACATAGGTTTCACAGTTATTTGAGGCTCAACTTTGCAAGATAATCGTAATGTTCTCCTTTTTTAACGCGTTCGCAAACAAAATTATTCTTTGATGCAGCTAAAGATAATGAATCAAAATCAAGATACAACCAATCAAAAACTTCTGAAGTCTCTCCCTTGTAACTCAGGCTGTAGCTGAGTTCGCCGTAATATCCTGCAGCTGCATCTACCCAAATCCCACCATCTTCATCAGCTTCAAAAAGGTAAATAAGATCTGAAGAATCTATCAAAACCTGGCCACCAGCATTCAGTAATTTCTTCAGTTTTGTGAAAAAACTATCCAGTTTCCGCATTTTTCCCACGATGCCTGTTCCGTTCATGAGCAACAGGATCGTATCGAATTTTTCTTCGGAAAGATCTTCAAAAGAGATATTTTTGGCATCCTTTACACCACGCTTTTTGCAGACTTCTATGGCTCCTTCTGAAGTATCAATAGCCAATACCTCCAATCCTTTCTCATTCTGAAGGTATAGTGCATGACTACCCGCACCACAACCAACGTCTAACACCCTTCCGCGGCAAAGTTGTAAAGCTTTTTTCTCGATCGGAGGCATTTCTTGATAGCTTCGGAAGAGATATTCTACCGGAATTACATCATCATCAAAGTCGGGAGAATGCACTACAATTTCTTCAGAATCATGAGATTCATAATATGCTTTAATGGCTTTTCCGAAGATATCGGGATTGTTTTTTTCGTTGTTCACGCGGTTGTTCTTTATATCTTTGCCGAATGCAGGAAGAGATTGATGGGCTCCCGCAAAGGGCCAAAGATAAGCATAAGGAGAACAAGAAGTTTTTCCAAAAACTTAAAAAGAAGCCGCCAAAAAATTTGGATCGCGAAATGCAGCAGCTGCATGACGAGGAATTTGAAAGAACCGATTGCCTCAAATGTGCCAATTGCTGTAAAACTACAGGTCCGCTTTTTACGAATAAAGACATTGAGCGCATCTCAAAACACTTGCGGTTAAAACCGCAGCAGTTCATTGATCAATACCTCAGGATCGATGAAGATAATGATTATGTGCTGCAACAAGTGCCCTGCACATTTCTTGACGCCGCTAATTACTGTATAATCTACGACGTACGACCAAAGGCCTGCAGCGAATTCCCACACACTAACCGGAAAGATTTTCACAAGATCTCGAATCTTACCATGAAGAACGTGGCGATCTGTCCGGCGGCGTTTAAGATTGTGGAGGAGATGAAGAAGCGGCTACCTCAGTAGTCGCTTTGTTGCAAGTTGCCAGCTGACGGTTGCACGTTGCATGTTGCACGTTTCAAGTTGCTTAATAAAAGAATTGCATTAAAGAAGTGGAAAAAGTAAATTGAGTTACTAATCTTTAAAGCTATGGCCGATTCTTACAATCAACTTGAGATCTTTCAAAAATCAATGGATCTTTTTTATACCACCCATCGCCTTAGCCATACCTTACCAAAACATGAGCTTTATGAGCTTGGCAGCCAAATAAGAAGATCTTGTGACGGAATCAATTCTAACATCGTGGAAGGTTACGGTAGAAAAAGATACAAAGCAGATTTTATTAAATTTCTAGTCTATGCCCACTCCAGTTGTGATGAGACAAAAAATCATTTCAAAAAGTTAACAGTCCTCTATCCGGAACTGGTTAAAGATCATCTATATCTAAAAGAAGAATTCAGTAATCTTAGTGCGAAGATTTACAACTTCATCAAATATGTCGAGAATAATTGGAAGACTTAACCAGAAAAAGGGCGCCTGCAAGATGGAACGTGCAACGTGGAACTTTAAACTTTTACTCGTAGAACAAATACTTCTCCCTAACCTTTGCAAATTCTTCCAGTCCTGATTTCCAGGTCATGCGAATCTCTTCTGCTGTCATGCCGCTTTCTATCTGCTCCTGAAGTTTTGTGGTTCCGGCAAGTTTGGTGAAGAAAGAATTGAAAAATTCCTCTTTTTGAGAAGTATTGTGGTAGGCATCTATAAGCCACTTTAAATTAATACTACTCAAAAATGGACTTTTTGAAAGGTCTTTTCCGTAACAGGTTTTTCCCTGATGTTTCGGATACTTTGCTCCTTCATTAGGCTCAGGTACATAGCTGTAATCATATTTTTCCTTGGGAAGGAAGGGAGAACCAAAGATCTGGAATTGTTTATCAGTTCCACGGCCGGCGTTTACATTGCTTCCTTCAAAGAAACAAAGGCTGGGGTAGAGGTTGATGGCCGTCGCATTCGGCAAATTAGGTGATGGATTTACAGGAAGTTCATACTTAAGATCATGATTGTAGTTCTCCATTTCTATGACCTGCAGGTCAGCCTTCAAACCATTTTTCAACCATTTTTGGCCATTGATCATTCTAGCATATTCGCCAATGGTCATTCCATGAACCACCGGCACCTGGTGCATTCCCACAAAGCTCTGGTGTTCGGGTTCCAAAATGGGGCCGTCAATATAATGTCCGTTGGGATTGGGTCGATCGAATACAATTACCGGAATATTGTTTTCAGCTGCTGCTTCCATCAGGTAGTGCAGTGTGGAGATATAGGTGTAGAAACGGGCTCCCACATCCTGAATGTCAAAAATGAGAATATCGAGATCCTTTAGTTGCTCGGGAGTTGGTTTTTTGTTGTCTCCGTAAAGTGAGATGATGGGCAATCCTGTTTTAGCGTCTTTTCCGTCCTTCACCACTTCCCCCGCATCGGCAGTTCCACGGAATCCGTGTTCGGGAGCAAAAACTTTTCTTATATCCACACCCAATTTCAGTAGGGAATCCACCAGATGGACCGGGCTTTTTTCGGTAGTAATAATGCTGGTTTGATTGCCCACAACACCCACTTTTTTACCTTTTAATAATGGCAGGTAGGCTTCAGTCCTTTCGGCGCCTAAACTTAGATTTTGGGTGTACTTCTCTTCCGAAGTTTTTTTAGTAGCAGTTCCGTTTTTCTGTGAGGAAATGTTTCCGCAGGCGGCAGCCAAAATAAGTAGGAATAAAAATGTACTTTTGAGGAATCTAAAAGTCATAAGCTACTCTTGAATCTGGAATTTTTTATAGCCAAACGCCTTATTAGTGCGAAGCAGCACAAAAGTAGCATTTCGGCCCCAATAATAAAAATAGCCATTGCGGCCATTTCCATTGGGGTGATCATGATGCTGGTGTCTTTTGCGACCGGACTCGGACTCCAGAAGAAGATCCGTGAGAAGATGTCTGCTTTTACCGGTCATATTACTATTTCCAATTACGACAACAACAACTCCAAGATCTCACTTACTCCGGTTTCCAAAGATCAGGATTTCTATCCTGAATTCACTTCGGTAGAAGGGGTGGAGCACGTGCAGGCCACAGCCTATAAAGGCGGCGTCATTCGCACAGCGACCGATTTTGAGGGTATTATTCTGAAAGGAGTGGGTGCCGACTTTAAATGGAGCAATTTTGAAGATTTTCTTGTGGCGGGGGAGCTTCCCGATTATTCTGATGGAGTTTCTGAGGAAGTACTGATCTCTCAGTACATCGCTAACCGATTAGGCTTTAAAGTAGGGGACAAGGTGGTAACTTATTTCCTTCGCGAAGACAGTATGAAAAGTCCGTGGGTGCGAGGGTTTACAGTGAAAGGGATCTACAATTCAGGATTTCAGGAATTTGACGAATTGTATATGCTGGGGGACATCCGGCATATTCAACGAATGAACAGGTGGAATGAGGATGAGATCGGGAATTTTGAAGTTTTTTTAGCAGACTTTGACGACCTGGATGAGAAAGGGCAGGAGATCTATGAAAACACGGGTTCTTTCCTGGATACGCGGACAATAAAGCAGAAGTATTATTCCATTTTTGAGTGGTTATCGCTCTTCGATTTTAATATCGCGCTAATCATTGGAATCATGATCCTGGTGGCGGGAATCAATATGATCACTGCTTTGCTGGTGCTCATTCTGGAACGCACCCAAATGATAGGGATCCTTAAAGCATTGGGAAGTAATGACTGGAGCGTGCGCAAGATCTTCCTGTATAATGCCGGATATTTGATCCTGTTAGGCTTGTTCTGGGGTAATCTCATTGGCCTTGGAATGCTGTACGCCCAAAAATACTTTAAACTGATCCCGTTAAACCCGGAAACTTACTATGTGACCGAAGCCCCTGTTTACATAGGCTGGGAATATATTCTGGGAGTAAACATTGGAACTCTGATCCTGTGTATGCTCATGCTGCTGCTGCCGTCTTACATTATCACCCGTATCTCTCCGGTGAAGGCGATGAAATTCGACTAGGTTCTGTAGGAATCACCTCTCAAAAATGCCATTTTCGGCACTCCTTTTGAAGCCTTTTATAAGCTGCTTTTTTTGTTACCTTTGCAGCCGAAATTTTTTGATATGGAATACGCTGAAAATATACTGGGAACTATCGGAAACACTCCGCTTGTTAAGATCAATAAACTTGCTGAGGAGATTGATGCCCTGGTACTTGCAAAATATGAAACCTTTAATCCGGGAAACTCGGTGAAAGACCGCATGGCGGTGAAGATGATCGAAGATGCTGAAGCTGCCGGACTTTTGAAGCCGGGTGGAACAATTATCGAAGGTACGTCCGGAAATACAGGAATGGGCCTTGCTCTTGCTGCCATCGTTAAAGGTTACCGCATGGTGTGCGTGATGGCCGATAAACAATCAAAGGAAAAAATTGACATTTTACGCGCCGTTGGCAGTGAAGTGGTGGTTTGCCCAACAGATGTGGCACCTGAAGATCCGCGCTCCTATTATTCTACCTCCAAAAGATTAGCTGAAGAAACTCCGAATTCATGGTACGTAAATCAATATGACAACCTTTCCAATACAAAAGCACATTACGAAAGCACAGGACCGGAGATCTGGAAACAGACCGATGGTAAGGTGACGCATTTTGTGGTGGGAGTAGGTACCGGAGGAACTATTTCGGGAGTGGGAAAATATTTGAAAGAGCAAAATCCGGATATTAAGGTGTGGGGAATTGATACCTATGGTTCAGTTTTCAAAAAATATCATGAAACCGGCATTTTTGACGAGAAAGAGATCTATCCTTACGTGACTGAAGGGATCGGGGAAGATATACTTCCGAAGAATGTGGATTTCAGCATTATTGACGGCTTTACAAAAGTGACCGATAAAGATGCGGCTATTTATACCCAGAGACTGGCCAAAGAGGAAGGTATGTTCCTTGGGAATAGTGCCGGTGCAGCGATGAAAGGTTTACTGCAGCTAAAGGATAAGTTCACTAAAGATGATGTGGTGGTAATCCTTTTTCATGACCACGGAAGCCGTTACGTTGGAAAAATGTTCAACGATGACTGGATGCGAAAAATGGGATATATCGAATAATACCCTCCAAAAATGACATTTTTGAAGCCTTTCGTTCTTGCGGAGGGCTTTTTTATTTCGGTTCAAGTCTGTATTTTCGGAAGCTTAAAACCACAGCATGAGAAAATTTACCTGTTTAGCCGTCCTGATCCTGAGCCTGATTTCCTGTAATAATTCTTCGGAAAAAGAGGTACCGGATCCGGTAGTTTATGAAGAACCAATGACCTACCTCGCTCTGGGAGATTCCTATACAATAGGCGAAAGTGTAGCAGAGGAGGAGCGCTGGCCGATGCAGCTGGTTGATAGCCTTCAGAAAAAAGGAGTGAGAATAAGAGACCCAAAGATCATAGCCAAAACCGGATGGACTACAGCAGATCTCTTGGCAGGAATGGATGAGCAACTGGAAAACGGCGTGCGGTATGACCTTGTCTCGATTCTCATTGGAGTGAATAATCAATATCAGGGAAGATCAATAGAAGAATATGAGCAGGAGCTCAGAGTGATCTTTGACCGGGCACTGGCACTTTCATTTCCGGGGAAGGCCGGCGTGTTTGCAGTGAGTATTCCAGATTATGGTGCTACGCCATTTGGGGCTTCAAAGTCTGAAGAGATTGCAAAGGAGATCGAAGAATTTAATGCTGTTTTTCAAAAAGTTGCTTTAGAATATGGTGTGGATTTTTACAACATCACTCCCATCTCAAAAAGGGCAAAAGACGAGCCTTCTTTAGTAGCCAACGACGGACTTCACCCAAGTGGGGAAATGTATAGTCTCTGGGTAGAGGAATTTTTAGATGAAATACTGGCAAAAGTCTCTTCAGAAATTTAACTAAAAGCGGGCGTTTTTAGTTTACTGGTAATCAGTTAGATGTGGGTTAATTATCTATATTTATCTGATGCAGGAAGATTACTTACACTACTTATGGGAATTCCAGAAATGGAAGCATTCTGAACTTTTGAGTTCAAAAGGAATCCCTGTACAGGTGATCTCACCGGGTAATCATAACCACCTTTCAGGACCTGATTTTTTCAACTCCCGCTTACTGATAGGGGAGCAGGAATGGGCAGGAAATGTGGAGATACACCTGAGAGCTTCAGATTGGTATCTCCATGGGCATGAAACCGATCCTGCCTATGACAATGTAATTCTTCATGTGGTGTGGGAACACGACGCAGAGATCTTCCGAAGAGATAATTCTGTCGTCCCTGTACTGGAGCTTAAGAATTTGGTCCCGGAATCTGCTTTGGCCGGTTATCGTCATTTAATAGAAGGGAACTTGCGCTGGATCAACTGCGAGCCCGATTTTTCCACTTTTGATGATTTTATTCTGGACAATTGGTTGGAGAGGTTGTTCTTTGAGCGGCTTGAAGAAAAATCCCGCTTCATTCAAACTCTTCTTGAAAAGGCCGCCGGCGATTGGGAAGAGGTGCTTTATCAGCTTCTATTCAAAAATTTTGGGCTCAACATTAATGGAGAGGCTTTCTTTAGTATTGCAGCTTCAATTCCATTTCAGGTAGTGCGAAAGTGTGGAGTGCAGAGACAGAAGCTCGAGGCGCTTTTTTTCGGTCAGGCAGGAATGCTGGAAAAAGAGGTGCAGGAACCCTATTTTTTGGAGTTGAAGAAGGAATATGAATATCTGAGGAAGAAATTTGATCTGAAAAGAGAAGGTATAATCCCTGTTCGGCATTTTCGATTACGTCCGGACAACTTTCCGGAACTGCGGTTGGCTCAACTGGCATCCGTATACCATTCAAAAAGTTCACTTTTTCAGCAGGTAATCAAAGCTGAAAATTCCACTGATCTTAAAAATCTGTTTTCCTCGGGACCTTCAGATTTCTGGCGAAGCCATTACACCTTTGAAAAAGCTCATTCGCAAAGAAAAAAGCAGCCCACTTCCGCTTTTTTGGACCTGCTGGTGATCAACACTCTGGTGCCGCTTCAGTTCACATACTTCAGGAGCCTTGGGAAAGATATTGAAGACAGGCTTCTGGAAATCATGCAAAGTTTAAAGGCTGAAGATAATTCAGTGATCAAGAAGTATAATATGCTCAGGCCAGGATCCGCAGAAAATGCGTTGCGTTCTCAGGCTTTACTGCAACTCAAGAAAGAATACTGCGATCAAAAACGCTGCCTGCACTGTGCGCTGGGGGTGAATTTATTGAAAAATCAGCAGCAAGTTTAGTATCTTCGCACTATGCAAGACCGAATGTATCAAATACGCAGCTACTTTGAACGACATGGCTTTTACGTGTCATCGAGGTTTGCCGATAAGCTGGGTATGCGCGCGAAAAACGTGCGGCTATTCTTTATTTATCTCTCCTTCGCTACCTTCGGGATTGGTTTTGCCATCTACCTGACCCTTGCCTTTTTGCTGAAGTTCAAAGATATGATCTACGCGAAAAGGACTTCCGTTTTTGATCTGTAGCAATTAAAGAAATTGTCCGAAACCTGTCACATAAAGGCTTCGGTTAACGTTTTCTTTGCAATTTAACTCATGAAAATTTGAAAACGTTAATTTTTTTAGCATCTTGCTTCGCCGTAAAAAACAATCCTAAATTTAAATTTTAAATAGATCTTATGAGAAAGTACTTGCTTTCATTTCTGTTTTCTTTTTCAATTTTAACCATGGTGGCCCAGGAGCTGCAGGTAAAAGCTGAAATTGGAAATCCTTCCAAGGTTATCAATAACGGTTTTATCGAGCTGCAGGTTGAAGGAGGAACTCCGCCATACCAGTACAAATGGTCGAGTCAGCAAACCCCTTTGGACTCTCCGCGTTCTGAAAATCTCGTGGAAGGTGTGCCTTACACCGTGACTGTGACCGATGCTGCAGGAAATAAAGTACAGGAGGAATTTACGGTACCAGCAAAGGCCATTACCGAACATTTTAACGGCACCTTTGCTCCTATAGTGGAAAGCATGGGGAGTGTCCTTTTCTGGGATCCTTTCTCTGCAATTGGAATTTATGATCCTGTTGTTTATGCAGATCAAAAACGAGTGCCTGCACCACGTTGGACTGCCACCGTTGACGCAAAATTTGTGCTGAAGGAATGGTTGCAGCCGGAAGGAACAAGAGTTCAGAAAGGTGATCCTCTAGCTATTGTGTCTAAAGACGGGGTTGATGCCACTGCTTATGCTAATGCTTCCGGTACCTTAAAATATCTTGTAAAAGAAGGAGGAGTTATTTACAACTCTGAAAATAAAGAACACGTTATCGAGCAGGGAGCTCAATACCTGGCAGCTATTCAGTATGATGAGCCAATTGCCCTGGTTCACCCTAACGGTGATCCTCAAACCAAAGATATTCCGTTCATTGTGGTGTGGCTTGTTTTTGGAGCATTATTCTTCACCCTTAGAATGGGCTTTATCAATATTAGAGGCTTCAAACATTCACTTCAGTTAGCTCGAGGAAAATATGACGATCCTAATGCACCGGGACAGGTAACCCACTTTCAGGCTCTTGCTACTGCGGTTTCAGGAACTGTAGGTTTGGGTAACATTGCCGGGGTGGCTGTAGCAGTTTCACTGGGTGGAGCCGGAGCTACTTTCTGGATGATCATTGCAGGACTTCTTGGAATGTCCTCAAAATTTGTAGAATGTACCCTTGGTGTAAAATATCGTTTCATCAACAGCGAAGGCCGTGTTTTTGGTGGTCCTATGAACTATTTGCGTTACGGGCTTGAAAGAAGGAATATGAACGGACTTGGAAAATTCCTTGCCGTATTCTTCGCTATTCTTGCTATTGGAGCTTCTTTTGGAGGTGGTAACATGTTCCAGGCCAACCAGTCTTTTGTGATCCTGGCCGGGCAGTTCCCTATCCTTGAAGGTAACGGATTCATTTTTGGTCTTATCGTTGCTGTAATCGTGGGTATCGTAATTATTGGAGGGATCAGCAGTATTGCAAAAGTTACTGAAAAGATCGTACCTATCATGGCCGCAGTATACGTGCTGGGAGCTTTGACAGTGATCTTTGTGAATATTGAAAATATTGGACCTGCATTCTCAGCTATCTGGGATGGAGCTTTTAGTCCGAGCGCACTAAAAGGTGGAGTCATAGGTGTTCTGATCGTTGGTTTCCAACGTGCAGCTTTCTCCAACGAAGCGGGTGTTGGTTCCGCGGCTATTGCACACAGTGCGGCCAAGACGAACAACCCTCCTTCTGAAGGATTTGTTTCTCTGTTAGAGCCATTTATTGATACAGTCGTAGTTTGTACGCTTACCGCTTTAGTATTGATCTTTACAGGTATGCACGAAGTAGAAGGTGTTGGAGGAGTTGAACTTACTTCAAGCGCTTTTGGAAGTGTGATCTCCTGGTTCCCTTATGTACTCGCAACGGCAGTATTCCTGTTTGCATTCTCTACAATGATCTCCTGGTCATACTATGGAATGAGAGCCTGGACTTACCTTTTTGGAAAGAGCAGAAGAACTGAGCTTGTTTACAAATCCTTTTTCCTGGTGTTTGTAGTAGTTGGAGCCTCAGTAAGTTTAGGAGCTGTACTTGACTTTTCAGATATGATGATCCTTGCGATGTCATTCCCTAATATTATTGGGTTATATATAATGTCTGGAGAAGTGAAAAACGACCTGAACGAATATCTTCGTAAATTGAAATCTGGTCAGCTTTTCCATAAACCTGAAAAAGAGAAAGTGAGAAAGGCTTCTTAAACTTTCAAAAATGAATAATTTTAAATCCCATTTTGCTTTCAATCGAAGTCAGCGAAATGGGATTTTTCTTTTGGTGTTCATTATAGTTGTGTTACAATTGTTGTGGTTCCTTGATCCTTTTGCTTCCGAAGAACCTGTCAACGCGAAAGAGCAGCAGGTGGTGGAGAAGCTTCAGCATCAAATCGACTCGCTTAAACAGATAGCTGTAAAAAAGGATTCTATTTCTTTTCAGCCTTTTAACCCCAATTTCATTTCAGATTATAAAGGTTATCTCCTGGGAATGTCTGTAGAAGAAATAGACAGGCTGCATTCCTATCGAGAAAAGGAACTTTGGGTTAATTCTGCGGAAGAATTCAGGCAGGTAACAGGAGTTTCTGATTCTTTGCTGAAAAAGATCTCACCCTACTTCAAGTTTCCGGAATTTGCTTCGGTTTCACCGAAAAAGAATAATACTCAAAAAGGGCATTTTTCAGTAGTATCCAAAAATGACATTAATTCTGCTACTTCCGAAGATCTAAGGAAGATCAACGGAATTGGAGAAAAACTATCAGCCCGGATTATCAATTACCGCCAAAGCCTTGGAGGTTTTAGAGGAATGATCCAGGTGCATGATGTATACGGACTTTCCCCGGAGGTGATTGGGAGGGTAGAAGAGCGGTTTGACGTAAAGAACAGTCTTCCCAGGCTGAATATTAATACGGCAACAGTGATCGAGCTTTCAGAACTGCCGTATTTCAATTACGAACTTGCCAGAGAGGTAATTTCTTTTCGGAAAAACAGGGATTCCATTACTTCCTTCGAGGAGCTGCGCCAGATTAAGGGATTTCCGGTTGAAAAATTAGACAGAATTAAATTATATTTGGCGATCGACTAAGGAACTATTCATTCCTTATCCCCCGAAAAATTCAGATTAAAAAAATTAATCCAGACGAAACATTTATGAATAGCAGATATTTTACAGAAGAACATGAACTTTTCCGGAAAAGCTTTCAGGAGTTTTTGCAAAAGGAAGTTGTGCCTCACATTGAGAAATGGGAAAAAACCGGAACCATAGAGCGTTTTATCTGGAAGAAATTCGGAGACATGGGGTATTTCGGTCTTAATTATCCTGAGCAATACGGTGGACTGAACCTTGATGTTTTCTATACGGTGATCTTTCTGGAAGAACTACAGAAGATCAATTCGGGAGGTTTTGCGGCGGCTATGTGGGCGCATGCTTACCTTGCGATGACGCACGTTGCAAAAGAAGGAGATGAAGCTATTAAAGAAAAATACCTCGCAGGAAGTATTTCTGGAGATCTTATAGGTTGTCTTTGTATCTCTGAACCTTCAGGAGGATCTGATGTGGCCGGGATGAGAACTACTGCCGTTAAAAAAGGTGATAAATACATCCTTAACGGTTCGAAAACTTTTATAACAAACGGGGTTTATTCCGATTACCTGGTGGTGGCAGCAAAGACCAATCCTGAGCTTAAGGGCAAAGGGATGAGTATTTTTATTGTCGATCGTGACACGCCGGGTATTTCAGCGACTAAACTCGATAAGCTGGGCTGGAGAGCTTCAGATACTGCAGAGATCGCTTTTGATAATGTAGAAGTTCCTGCTGCGCATCTTATGGGTGAAGAAGGAAAAGGATTCCCTTACATCATGCAGCATTTTGCTTTTGAAAGGCTGATAATGGGAATCAATGCGCATGCAAGAGCAGAATTTGCACTGGATTATACCTTAAAATATATGAGCGAAAGGGAAGCTTTTGGCAGCACGATAGATAAATTCCAGGCGCTACGTCACCGCATTGCCGATATGGCCAGTGAAGTGGAAATGGCTAAAGAATTTAATTACTCCATTGCCGAAAGAATGGAAAGGGGAGTATATGTGGTGAAAGAAGCCAGTATGTCAAAACTTCTTTCCACAAAAATAGCTGACCAGGTTATTTATGACTGTCTTCAGTTCCTGGGTGGGTATGGTTATATGGAAGATTATCCGCTTGCGAGGTTGTCAAGGGACAGCAGGCTGGGTCCTATTGGTGGAGGAACCTCTGAGATCTTGAGAGAGATCATTGCCAAGATGGTGATCGATAAAAAGGAGTACAAGCCGGCGGCGAAGTAATTAAGTGTTACATGTTCCAGGTTCCATGTTATTAGATTTGGAGTTTGGTACTTTAATTTTTGGAACTTTTTTAAAATTATATTGTGAGATTGTAATTAAGGATTATCTTTGCAGCTCGAAAACAATTTCTAAAGAAAGGAGGTGACACTATGTTAATTATACCAGTTAAAGACGGAGAAAATATTGATAGAGCGCTGAAGCGTTTCAAACGTAAATTTGATCGTACAGGGACAATGCGTCAGTTGAGAGATCGTCAGCATTTTACTAAACCGTCAGTAGAACGTAGGGCTCAAATCCAAAAAGCTGAATACATCCAGCACTTAAGAGATCAGGAAGAGATCTAGAATCAATTCCTAAGCCTGGTTCTTAGGTATATAATATTAACTGTTGATAGATAAAAGTTTCTAACTTTGTCTGTCAACAGTTTTTTTATGCTCCAAACCCGGTTTTTTGAATATCTCGAACTTGAGAAGAATTACTCTTCTCATACTATTACTGCTTACCAAAATGACCTGGGTTCTTTTACTGAGTTCTTAAAAATGGAATTCGGAGAAGAAGATCTTCGGCGGGTGGAATACCGGCACATAAGGTCATGGATAGTGACACTGGTGGAAAGCGGGCTTTCCAATAACAGCATCAACCGGAAAATATCTTCGCTTAAGGCCTTTTACAGATTTCTTCAGAAGACACGGGAGTTGGAAATTTCCCCTCTTGCAAAACACCGGGCTCTCAAGGTTTCACGAAAGCTGCAGGTGCCATTTTCTGAAGATGAAGTTACCCGTGCCTTATACGCAGAAGCAGGGGAAGGTTTTGAAGCTCTTCGGAATAAATTAATGGTGGAGTTATTCTATTCAACCGGAATACGGCGCAGTGAACTTATTAATATCCGCCTTAAGGATATCGATCTTGGTAACTCTCTTCTGAAGGTTACCGGAAAGGGGAATAAAGAGCGCTACATTCCTTTGCTACCTCTTGTTAAAACTTCTGTCGAGGCTTATTTGCCGGAGCGTAAAGAGGTGGAAAATGCCGATTCTCAAGGCTTTTTATTCCTCACGAAGAAGGGTGTTAAAACCTACGATTCGCTTGTCTATAGAACAATTAATAATTATTTTAGAGGTATCTCGAGTAAGTTAAAACAAAGCCCGCACATCCTGCGGCATTCTTTTGCTACTCACTTACTGAACCAGGGTGCTCATTTAAATGCTGTAAAAGAACTTTTAGGACATTCCAGTCTCGCTGCTACCCAGGTTTACACCCATAACAGTATGGCTGAGTTGAATAAAGTTCACCTGAAGGCACACCCGCGGAACAGGAAGAAGGGATCTCGTTAATTGTTTAACTAAACCTCAAATTTTATGAAAGTCAACGTACAATCCGTAAACTTCCATGCAGATCAAAAACTGGTAGATTTCATTCAGCGAAAATTGGACAAGCTGGAGAATTATTATGACAATGTGATCTATGCCGATGTGTATCTAAAGGTTCAAAACACCAGTGAAAAGGAAAACAAGATTTCCGAAATTCTATTGAGTATTCCGGGAGACGAGATCATCTGCAAAAAGAAGGGTAGGCGGTTTGAAGTAGGTGTGGATGAATGCGTTAGTTCCCTGGTGCGCCAGCTACAAAAACGAAAACAAAAATTTAATGCTCAGGTAGCTTAAAATATTTTTAAGAAATGTTTTGAGAACTGAATAAAATTAATACATTTGCAGTCCGTTAGAAATAGCGGACTTTTTTTGTGAAAAAGGTTGTGAAAGGCCGATGTAGCTCAGCTGGCTAGAGCAGCTGATTTGTAATCAGCAGGTCGTGGGTTCGAGTCCCTCCATCGGCTCTGAAATTTTGAAAAAAGGAAGTTTTTATCAGGCTAAGAATTTGATCTGATAATGTTTAAAAAAGCTTCTTTTAGAGTTCTTAAAATTTTGAATAAAAAGCTTTGGAAGATAGTTTTATTTTCTATTAATTTGCGGCTTCAAAAAACAAGCCAATCCGAAGTGATGGTTCTGTGAAATATTGGAAAAGGTAAAAATTGGGGAGATACTCAAGCGGCCAACGAGGACAGACTGTAAATCTGTTGTTTTTTAACTTCGCAGGTTCGAATCCTGCTCTCCCCACCAAGAATTTTCAAGAGATTGCTTAGAAATTTTACTTTCTTAAGCGATCGAATGAAAAGGCTTTAGTAAGGGTTCATCCTTACAGGATCATTTTCTGAAGGAAAATAATCCATACATCCAACAGAAGTATTTTATGCTTCAATTAATGCGGGAGTAGCTCAGTTGGTAGAGCGTCAGCCTTCCAAGCTGAATGTCGCCGGTTCGAACCCGGTCTCCCGCTCAAAGACAGATCTCGTGAAAACGCAGATCTTGTCTTGTGAAGTTTAGTGAATAAACCCGCTAGATTTTGTCTCCATAAAGTTCAACTTCTTGGAGATATGCTTTTTTGCCGACGTAGCTCAGGGGTAGAGCGTTTCCTTGGTAAGGAAGAGGTCACGGGTTCAATTCCCGTCGTTGGCTCTAGATTTTGTATAAAATTGAACACTAATATATAACTAAGATTAAATAAGTATTAATTATGGCAAAGGAAACTTATGATCGTTCCAAACCGCACCTTAACATAGGTACAATTGGACACGTAGATCACGGAAAAACAACTTTAACAGCTGCTATTACTAAGGTAATGGCTGATGCTGGTTATTCAGAAGCTAAGTCTTTTGATCAAATTGATAACGCTCCGGAAGAAAAAGAAAGAGGTATTACTATCAACTCTTCACACGTAGAGTATTCTACAGCTAACCGTCACTACGCTCACGTTGACTGTCCAGGTCACGCGGATTACGTAAAGAACATGGTTACTGGTGCTGCTCAAATGGACGGTGCTATTCTTGTGGTTGCGGCTACAGATGGTCCAATGCCACAAACTCGTGAGCACATCCTTCTAGGACGTCAGGTAGGTATTCCAAGAATCGTAGTATTCTTGAACAAAGTTGACATGGTTGACGATGAGGAGCTGCTTGAGCTAGTTGAAATGGAAGTTAGAGATCTTCTTTCTTTCTACGAATATGATGGTGATAACGGTCCTGTAATTTCAGGTTCTGCTCTTGGGGCGCTTAACGGCGAGCAAAAGTGGGTTGACACTGTTTTAGAGCTTATGGAAGCTGTTGATAGCTGGATCGAATTGCCACAGCGTGATGTTGATAAGCCATTCTTGATGCCTATCGAAGACGTATTCTCTATTACTGGTCGTGGTACTGTTGCTACTGGTCGTATCGAGACTGGTGTTGCTAACACTGGAGATCCTGTAGAGATCATTGGTATGGGAGCTGGGAAACTTACTTCTACTGTTACTGGAGTTGAGATGTTCCGTAAGATCCTTGATAGAGGTGAAGCTGGAGATAACGTAGGTCTTCTTCTTAGAGGTATTGAGAAAACTCAGATCTCTAGAGGTATGGTAATTACTAAGCCAGGATCTGTAACTCCACACGCTAAATTTAAAGCTGAGGTTTATATCCTTAAAAAAGAAGAAGGTGGACGTCACACTCCATTCCACAACAACTACCGTCCACAGTTCTACGTACGTACAACTGACGTAACTGGTACAATTAACCTACCAGAAGGTGTTGAAATGGTAATGCCAGGTGATAACCTTACTATTACTGTAGATCTTATCCAGCCAATCGCAATGAACGTTGGTCTACGTTTCGCTATCCGTGAAGGTGGTAGAACTGTAGGTGCTGGTCAGGTAACTGAGATCCTAGACTAGTAAATAGTTATAAATATAAAAGTTGAGGTATTCATTCCGGTGAATACCTTGACTTATATTTACGGGTTTAGCTCAGTTGGTAGAGCACTGGTCTCCAAAACCAGGTGTCGGGAGTTCGAGTCTCTCAACCCGTGCTTTAGGAATTGGTTGTAAAAACCGCTTTTTCAAATAATATTGATCAATTTTTAGGCAGTAATGATTCTCAGGATGCCTGCACTAAGCAAAAGCTTTAGTGAGTTAAATTTTATACCATGGCAGGAATAGCAAATTACATTACAGAATCATATAATGAGTTAAAGAACCATGTTACCTGGCCAACCTGGCCAGAGGCACAACGTCTTACTATTGTGGTGGTTGTTTTCTCGGTTCTTTTTGCCTTAGCGATCTGGGGTGTTGATACTGTGTTTAGTTCGGTGATCGAGCAATATTTTGAGTGGCTTAAATCATAAATTGTATTGCTATGGCAGAGGTGAAAGATAAAAAATGGTATGTAGTTCGTGCCGTAAGCGGACAAGAAAATAAAGTGAAGGAATATATTGAGCGGGAGATCGCTCATGAAGGACTGGAAGATTTTATTGATCAGGTTCTTGTTCCAACTGAAAAAGTAATTCAAATCCGTAACGGTAAGAAGGTGAACAAAGAAAGAGTTTACTTTCCGGGTTACGTGATGATTCTTGCCAATATAGGTGGGGAAGTTACCCACATCATCAAATCTATAAATGGTGTTATCGGATTTTTAGGAGAGACAAAAGGAGGAGATCCTGTGCCGCTCAGAAAATCTGAAGTGAACCGAATGTTAGGTAAAGTAGACGAGCTTTCTGTAAAAGCAGACAATGTTGCTATACCATTTACCATTGGGGAAACTATTAAGGTTATTGACGGTCCTTTCAACGGGTTCAATGGAACGGTTGAAAAAATCAATGAAGAAAAGCGTAAGCTTGAAGTAATGGTGAAGATCTTCGGAAGAAAAACACCATTGGAATTGAGCTACATGCAGGTAGAAAAAGTATAATAACTGTTACACACACATATTTTCGATAGTTTTAGTCTGCTTCCACTAATAAAACTATCAACTTAAATTTAGAAAAATGGCAAAAGAAGTAAGTAAGGTTGTTAAGTTACAAGTTCGCGGAGGTGCTGCTAACCCTTCACCACCAGTTGGACCAGCTTTAGGTGCTGCCGGGGTGAATATCATGGAGTTCTGTAAGCAGTTTAATGCCAGAACCCAGGATAAACAAGGTAAAGTATTACCTGTTGTTATCACTGTATACAAAGACAAATCATTTGACTTTGTGATCAAAACCCCTCCGGCTGCAGTACAGATATTGGAAGCTGCGAAGGCTAAAAAAGGGTCTGGTGAACCAAACCGTAAGAAAGTAGCTAGTGTTTCTTGGGATCAGGTAAGAGCCATTGCTGAAGATAAAATGCAGGATCTAAATGCATTTACAATTGAGTCTGCAATGAAGATGGTGGCAGGAACAGCAAGATCTATGGGAATTACTGTAAAAGGACAAGCACCTTTTTAATCCAAAAAGAAATTAAAAATGGCAAGATTGACTAAAAAGCAAAAGGAAGCACAATCTAAACTGGAAAAAGGTAAGACCTATTCGGTTGCAGAAGCTTCAGCTTTAATAAAAGAGATTACCAACGTAAACTTTGACCCTTCTGTGGACCTGGCAGTTCGTTTGAACGTAGATCCACGTAAGGCAAATCAAATGGTACGTGGCGTAGTTACCCTTCCTCACGGAACCGGTAAAGACGTTAAAGTATTGGCTCTTGTGACTCCAGATAAGGAAGAAGAAGCGAAAGCAGCAGGAGCAGATTACGTTGGATTAGACGAGTACCTTGAAAAGATCAAGGGAGGCTGGACAGATGTTGATGTGATCATCACTATGCCGAGTGTTATGGGTAAACTTGGACCCCTGGGAAGAATCCTTGGACCAAGAGGGCTTATGCCAAACCCAAAGACCGGTACAGTAACTATGGATGTTGCAAAAGCTGTTTCAGATGTTAAAGCCGGTAAGATTGACTTCAAAGTTGATAAGACTGGTATTGTTCATGCAGGTATCGGTAAAGCTTCTTTCGAGGCTGAGAAACTTGCAGGTAACGCAAGAGAATTATTAACTACCCTGGTAAAATTGAAGCCTCAGGCTGCTAAAGGTGTGTATATCAAAAGTATCTACATGTCAAGCACAATGAGTCCGAGTGTTGAGATAGATACTAAAAGGTTTACTGAGCAATAATATTATTGGATTATGACAAGAGAAGAAAAATCAAGAGTAATTGAAGATTTAACTGCCCAGTTAGCTGATAATAGCACTATTTACCTAGCAGATATTTCAGGACTTAATGCTCTGAATACATCAAACCTACGTAGAGCTTGTTTTAAAGCAAACGTAAAGCTTGCGGTAGTTAAGAACACTTTATTGGCTAAAGCCATGGAAAGTTCAGATAAGGATTTTGGAGAGCTTCCTTCAGTATTGAAAGGAAACACTTCGATCATGTTCTCTGAAACCGGAAATGCACCGGCCAAAGTAATTAAAGAATTCAGAAAAAAATCTGATAAGCCTGTACTTAAAGGCGCGTTTATTGAAGAGGCTATCTTCTTAGGTGATGATAAACTGGAAACCCTGGTTAACATCAAATCTAAAGAAGAAGTTATTGGAGATATCATCGGATTGCTTCAATCACCTGCTAAGAATGTTGTTTCAGCACTTAAGTCTGGTGGCGGTAAATTAGCCGGAATTCTTAAAACCCTTTCTGAAAAAGAAGGATAATCAAGTACGCACTTTTTAACAATTATAAATTAAAGAACATTTTAAAAACGATAGAAAATGGCAGATTTAAAAGATTTCGCAGAACAATTGGTTAACTTGACAGTAAAAGAAGTTAATGAGTTAGCTGATATTTTAAAAGAAGAGTATGGTATTGAGCCTGCTGCTGCAGCTGTAGCTGTTGCTGGTGGTGCTGCCGCTGGTGGTGAAGAGGCTGCTGAAGAGCAAACTGAATTCGACGTAATTCTTAAAGCTCCAGGTGGATCAAAACTTGCAGTTGTAAAATTAGTTAAAGAACTTACCGGTCTTGGCTTGAAAGATGCTAAAGAATTGGTAGATGGAGCTCCAAAACCTGTTAAAGAAGGTGTTTCTAAAGATGAAGCTGAAGCATTAAAAGCACAGTTAGAAGAAGCAGGAGCTGAGGTTGAGCTTAAGTAAGCTAAGCCAACAATCTTATATAGGTTTAGACCCGGGGATTAGGTTCCCTGAGGTCTAAACCCTTTTGCGTATATGAACGTTTCCCGTTTATTTCGCACCCATTTTTTTATAATAACATAATTCCGTCCATTGATGTTAGCAACGCAAACTGAAAGATTGAATTTCTCATCTGTGAAGAACAGACCTGATTATCCCGACTTTTTGGATATCCAAATTAAGTCGTTCCAGGATTTCTTCCAGCTGGAAACGAAATCAGAAGAAAGGGGAAATGAAGGTCTTTATAATACCTTCATGGAAAACTTTCCAATTACGGACACCCGTAATCAATTCGTACTAGAATTTCTAGACTATTTTGTGGACCCGCCAAGATACTCCATCCAGGAGTGTATCGAACGTGGTTTGACTTATAGTGTACCGCTTAAAGCCCGGTTAAAGCTTTATTGTACAGACCCAGAGCATGAAGATTTTGAAACCATCGTGCAGGACGTGTATTTAGGGACCATCCCTTATATGACCCCTAGTGGGACATTTTGTATTAACGGTGCAGAGCGTGTAGTTGTATCTCAGTTACACAGGTCTCCGGGAGTGTTCTTTGGACAATCGTTCCACGCCAACGGAACCAAATTATATTCTGCCCGTGTTATTCCTTTTAAAGGATCATGGATAGAATTTGCTACCGATATCAATAGCGTGATGTACGCATATATCGATAGAAAGAAAAAATTACCTGTTACAACTCTTTTCCGTGCTATCGGATTTGAGCGTGACAAAGATATTCTTGAGATTTTTGACCTTGCTGAAGAGGTGAAAGTTTCCAAAAGCGGACTTAAAAAAGTCCTTGGCCGTAAACTGGCCGCACGTGTATTGAATACCTGGTATGAAGATTTCGTAGATGAGGATACAGGAGAGGTAGTTTCAATTGAGCGTAATGAGATCGTTCTTGATCGTGATACCGTTCTTGAAAAAGAGCATATTGAAGAGATAGTAGAAACCGGTTCAAAGACCATTCTGCTACACAAAGAGGATAATCAAACAGGAGATTACGCGATTATCCACAATACATTACAAAAAGATCCAACCAACTCTGAAAAAGAGGCGGTTGAACATATTTACCGTCAGCTACGTAATGCCGAGCCGCCAGATGAAGAAACTGCGCGTGGTATTATTGATAAATTGTTCTTCTCAGACCAACGTTACAATCTTGGTGAGGTAGGTCGTTACAGAATGAACAAAAAATTAGGTCTTGATATCGCTATGGATAAGCAGGTGCTTACCCGCGAAGATATCATCACTATTGTTAAGTATCTTATTGAGCTTATCAACTCTAAGGCAGAGATCGATGATATCGATCACTTGTCTAACCGTCGTGTTAGAACTGTTGGAGAGCAATTGTCTCAACAATTTGGTGTAGGACTTGCCCGTATGGCAAGAACTATTCGTGAGCGTATGAACGTACGCGACAACGAGGTGTTTACCCCAATTGATTTGATCAATGCGAAGACATTATCTTCTGTGATTAACTCATTTTTCGGAACGAACCAGTTGTCTCAGTTCATGGACCAAACGAACCCGTTAGCAGAGATCACTCATAAACGTAGACTTTCGGCTCTTGGGCCAGGTGGTCTTTCCCGTGAGCGTGCTGGTTTCGAGGTGCGTGACGTTCACTATACTCACTACGGAAGGCTATGTCCTATTGAAACTCCTGAAGGACCAAACATTGGTTTGATCTCCTCACTTTCTGTTTATGCTAAAGTGAACGGAATGGGATTCATAGAGACTCCTTACCGCGAAGTTGTTGACGGAAAAGTTAATATTAAAGATCAGCCTCGTTACCTAAGTGCTGAAGAAGAAGAGGAGAAAATGATCGCTCAGGCGAACATTCCAATTTCTGATGACGGTACTATCGAGCCTGAAAGAATTATTGCACGTGAGGAAGGTGACTTCCCGGTAGTTGAGCCAAAATCTGTTCACTACATTGACGTTGCACCGAACCAGGTAGCATCTATTTCTGCTTCATTAATTCCATTTTTGGAGCATGATGATGCGAACCGTGCCTTGATGGGATCAAACATGATGCGCCAGGCCGTACCTCTATTGAGAGTAGACTCTCCAATCGTTGGAACCGGACTGGAAAGACAGGTAGCTACAGATTCTCGAGTATTGATCAATGCTGAAGGAGAAGGAACTGTAGAATATGTTGATGCAGAAAAGATCACTATCAAGTATGACAGGACAGAAGAAGAACGTATGGTAAGCTTCGATTCAGATTCGAAGACCTACGAACTTGTGAAGTTCAGAAAAACAAACCAGGGAACCTCTATTAACCTGAAGCCTATCGTAAGAGTAGGAGACAGGGTAACGAAAGGTCAGGTTCTTTGTCAGGGATACGCAACCGAAGCAGGGGAACTTGCTTTGGGTCGCAACATGAAGGTTGCCTTCATGCCTTGGAAAGGTTACAACTTTGAGGATGCGATCGTGATCTCTGAAAAAGTGGTTAGAGATGATATCTTTACTTCTATCCACATTGATGAGTACTCACTTGAGGTGAGAGATACCAAACTTGGTAATGAAGAATTGACCAACGACATTCCTAACGTTTCTGAAGAGGCTACAAAAGACCTTGATGAGAACGGAATGATCCGTGTGGGTGCTGAAGTGAAGCCGGGTGATATCTTAATTGGAAAGATTACTCCAAAAGGAGAAAGCGATCCTACTCCGGAAGAAAAACTTCTAAGAGCGATCTTCGGTGATAAAGCCGGTGATGTAAAAGATGCTTCTTTAAAAGCTTCTCCTTCATTGAGCGGGGTGGTTATTGACAAGAAATTGTTCGCCCGTGCAATTAAAGATAAGCGTAAGAGAGCACAGGATAAGGAAGATGTTGCGGCATTAGAGAAGAAGTACGAAGCTAAATTCGCGATTCTAAAATCTGAATTGGTAGACAAACTTTTCGCCCTTATCGGTGGTAAAACAGCTCAGGGAGTAATGAACGACCTTGGAGAAGAGATCCTTCCAAAAGGTAAGAAGTACACTCAGAAGATGTTGAACGCGGTAGATGATTATACGCACCTTACCCAGGGAACCTGGACAACAGATGATCACCTTAACAGGTTGGTTGCAGATCTTCTGCATAACTACCGTATCAAGGAGAATGATATCCAGGGTAACCTTAGAAGAGAGAAGTTCACTATTTCTGTGGGAGACGAACTACCTTCAGGAATTCTGAAACTTGCTAAGATCTATATCGCCAAGAAACGTAAACTGAAAGTAGGGGATAAAATGGCAGGACGTCACGGTAACAAAGGTATTGTTGCCCGTATCGTACGTCAGGAAGATATGCCATTCCTTGAAGATGGAACCCCTGTTGATATCGTGTTGAACCCACTTGGGGTACCTTCACGTATGAACATTGGGCAGATCTATGAAACTGTTCTTGGATGGGCCGGACAAAAATTAGGTAGAAAATATGCTACTCCAATTTTCGACGGTGCTACTATAGACCAGATCAACGAACTAACAGATGAAGCCGGAATTCCGCGCTTTGGTCACACTTATCTTTATGATGGTGGAACCGGAGACCGTTTTGACCAACCTGCAACTGTTGGTGTGATCTACATGCTTAAGTTAGGTCACATGATCGATGATAAGATGCACGCGCGTTCTATCGGACCATACTCACTCATCACCCAGCAGCCTCTTGGAGGTAAAGCACAATTTGGTGGTCAGCGTTTTGGTGAGATGGAGGTATGGGCACTTGAAGCCTATGGTGCTTCAGCTACCCTGCGTGAGATCTTAACTGTGAAGTCTGATGATGTAATAGGAAGAGCTAAGACTTATGAAGCCATCGTAAAAGGTGAGCCAATGCCAGAGCCAGGACTACCTGAATCTTTCAACGTACTTATGCACGAACTGAAAGGTCTGGGATTAGATATTAGATTAGAAGAATAAAGCTTTTGCGGTGCGTGACCGCGCGCCACGCACCGCAAATTTTACAATAATTAGATAGCACCATTTATTATGGCTAGAAATAATGATAAGAATACAGTACAGAGGTTTAACCAAATCTCTATAGGTTTAGCTTCTCCGGAGTCCATTTTGGCGGAATCTCGTGGGGAAGTACTGAAGCCGGAAACTATCAATTATCGTACGCATAAACCTGAGAGGGATGGTCTTTTCTGTGAGCGTATCTTTGGTCCTGTAAAGGATTACGAATGTGCCTGTGGAAAATATAAGAGAATCCGTTACAAAGGCATCGTTTGCGATAGGTGTGGTGTAGAGGTGACTGAAAAGAAAGTACGTAGAGATCGTGTGGGGCACATCAACCTGGTGGTTCCTGTAGCACATATCTGGTACTTCCGTTCTTTGCCTAACAAGATTGGATACCTGCTTGGTCTGCCATCCAAGAAATTGGATATGATCATTTACTACGAGAGATACGTGGTAATTCAGCCGGGTATTGCCAAAAATGAAGAAGGAGCGCCTTTGAAAAAAATGGACTTCCTTACCGAAGAAGAATACCTGAACATTCTGGATTCTATTCCGCAGGAAAACCAATACCTTGATGACAGCGATCCAAATAAATTCATCGCTAAGATGGGTGCCGAGTGTCTTATTGAAATTCTGCAAAGAATAGACCTTGATGCACTTTCTTATGAATTGAGACATAAAGCGAACAACGAAACTTCTAAGCAACGTAAGACGGAGGCTCTTAAGAGACTTCAGGTTGTTGAAGCGCTTCGTGACGCAAACAAGAACCGCGAGAACCGTCCTGAGTGGATGATCATGAAAGTAATTCCAATTATTCCGCCGGAATTACGTCCATTGGTGCCGCTTGATGGAGGTCGTTTCGCGACTTCAGATTTGAACGATCTTTACCGTCGTGTAATTATTCGTAATAACCGTCTGAAAAGATTAATGGAGATCAAAGCTCCTGAAGTGATCTTACGTAACGAAAAACGTATGCTTCAGGAATCTGTGGATTCGTTATTCGATAACACCAGAAAATCTTCAGCAGTAAAAACCGATTCTAACAGACCGTTAAAATCACTTTCTGACTCACTTAAAGGTAAGCAGGGACGTTTCCGTCAAAACTTACTTGGTAAGAGGGTAGATTATTCTGCGCGTTCGGTTATTGTTGTTGGACCTGAGTTGAAATTATACGAATGTGGTCTTCCAAAGAACATGGCAGCAGAGCTTTACAAGCCTTTCGTGATCAGAAAACTGATCGAAAGAGGTATTGTTAAGACCGTAAAATCTGCTAAAAAGATTATAGATAAGAAAGAGCCGGTAGTATGGGATATCCTTGAAAATGTATTGAAAGGACACCCTGTATTACTAAACCGTGCTCCTACGCTTCACCGATTGGGTATTCAGGCTTTCCAGCCTAAACTTATTGAAGGTAAAGCGATACAGTTACACCCATTGGTTTGTACCGCATTCAACGCCGACTTTGACGGTGACCAGATGGCGGTTCACTTACCACTTGGGCCTGAAGCAATTTTGGAAGCCCAGCTTCTAATGTTGGCTTCTCACAACATTTTGAACCCTGCTAACGGATCTCCGGTAACAGTACCTTCTCAGGATATGGTTCTTGGTCTTTATTATATGACCAAGCCTAGAAAATCTACTCCTGAAGTGCCTGTAAAAGGAGAAGGCCTTACTTTCTATTCTGATGAAGAGGTAGTAATCGCTTACAACCAGAAGAAAGTTGATCTTAACGCGATCATCAAGATTCGCGCGAAAGATTTCAATGAGGCCGGTTTACTTGTTTACCAGATCATTGAAACTACCGTTGGTAGAGTATTGTTCAACCAGACAGTTCCTGAAAAAGCTGGTTTCATCAACGAGGTGTTGACCAAAAAATCTCTTAGAGATATTATTGGAAACATTCTTAAGATCACCAGCGTTCCTGAAACTGCAGAGTTCCTTGACCAGATCAAAAACCTTGGATATGGATTCGCCTTTAGAGGTGGTCTTTCCTTCAGTTTAGGTGATATTATCATCCCTGAAGAAAAACAAGGAATGATCGATGAAGCAAATGAGCAGGTTGAAGGTATTATGGCCAACTATAACATGGGTCTTATTACCAACAACGAACGTTACAACCAGGTTATTGATATCTGGACCTCTACGAACGCCGGCTTAACGGAATTGGCCATGAAGCGTATCCGTGAGGATCAGCAAGGATTTAACTCGGTGTACATGATGCTTGACTCTGGTGCGAGGGGATCTAAAGAGCAGATCCGTCAGTTGACCGGTATGCGTGGATTGATGGCCAAGCCTAAGAAGTCTAACTCTGGTGGTGGTGAGATTATTGAGAACCCGATCCTTTCTAACTTTAAGGAAGGTCTTTCGATTCTTGAATACTTTATCTCTACTCACGGTGCACGTAAAGGTCTTGCCGATACCGCTCTTAAGACTGCCGATGCAGGTTACCTAACCCGTCGTTTGGTGGATGTGTCTCAGGACGTGATCATCAACGAAGAAGATTGTGGTACTTTGAGAGGTGTCGATGTTTCTCCATTGAAGAAAAACGAAGAGATCGTTGAATCTTTAGGAGAGCGTATCCTTGGTAGAACGGCATTACATAATGTGTATGACCCTATCACCAATGAATTGCTGGTATCATCAGGAGACGAGATCACTGAAGAAATAGTTAAGAAAATTACCAGCGCGCCGATCGAAAGTGTAGAAGTACGTTCTGCTCTTACTTGTGAGGCCAAGAAAGGTATTTGTGTGAAATGTTACGGACGTAACCTTGCTACCGGTAAAACGGTTCAGCGTGGTGAAGCCGTTGGTGTGGTAGCCGCTCAGTCTATTGGTGAGCCGGGTACACAGCTTACCCTTCGTACCTTCCACGTGGGTGGTATTGCAGGAAACATTTCAGAAGAAAATAAATTGATCGCTAAGTTCAATGGAATTGCTGAGATCGAAGATCTTAAGACCGTTAAAGGAGAAGCTCCTGATGGTGGAGAGGCTGAGATCGTAATATCAAGGACTTCAGAGTTGAAGATCAAAGATCCAAAGTCAGGAATTGTGTTGAGTACCAACAACATTCCTTACGGTTCACAGATCTTTATCAAGAATGGCGACAAAGTTCAAAAAGACGAGGTTATTTGTCAGTGGGATCCATATAACGGGGTGATCATTTCAGAATTCGCCGGTAAGATCAAGTACGAGAATATCGAACAGGGTGTTACTTATCAGGTTGAGATCGATGAGCAAACCGGATTCCAGGAAAAAGTAATTTCTGAATCAAGGAACAAGAAATTGATCCCAACCCTTCAGATCTTAGGTAAGAAGGATGAAGTAATTCGTTCTTACAACCTTCCTGTTGGAGCTCACCTTATGGTGGATAATGAGGAGAAGATCAAAGTAGGTAAGATCCTTGTGAAGATCCCACGTAAGTCTTCCAAATCTGGGGATATTACAGGAGGTCTTCCACGGGTAACCGAGCTGTTCGAAGCACGTAACCCATCGAACCCTGCTGTAGTAAGTGAGATTGATGGTGTTGTTTCCTTCGGAAAGATCAAACGTGGTAACCGTGAGATCATCGTTGAATCTAAGCTGGGAGAAGTTAAGAAGTATCTTGTGAAGCTTTCTAACCAGATCCTTGTTCAGGAAAACGATTATGTACGTGCGGGAATGCCATTGTCTGATGGTTCTGTAACTCCTGAGGATATTTTAGCTATCAAAGGACCAAGTGCAGTACAACAGTATCTTGTGAATGAAGTTCAGGAAGTGTACCGACTACAAGGGGTGAAGATCAATGATAAGCACTTTGAAGTAGTGGTAAGACAAATGATGCGTAAAGTAAGAATTGTTGATCCGGGTGATACGATCTTCCTTGAGAACCAGTTGGTTCACAAAGATGATTTCGTTGAGCAAAACGATGAGATCTTCGGAATGAAGGTGGTTGTTGATGCCGGTGATTCTGAGAACCTGAAACCGGGACAGATCATTTCTCCACGTCAGCTTAGAGACGAGAACTCTATTTTGAGAAGAGAAGATAAGAACCTGGCCACTGCAAGGGATGTAACCCCTGCAACGGCAACTCCAATTCTTCAGGGTATTACAAGAGCGTCACTTCAGACCAAGTCATTCATTTCTGCGGCTTCCTTCCAGGAAACCACAAAAGTATTGAACGAGGCTGCTGTAAGCGGTAAGGTAGATACTCTTGAAGGACTTAAGGAAAATGTTATTGTTGGACACAGGATCCCTGCCGGTACCGGTATGAGAGACTACGACAATATCATTGTAGGTTCAAAAGAAGAATTTGATGAAATGCTTGAGAAAAAGCAGGAAGTAAATTATAACTAGAGAAAAGGCCGCGAAAGCGGCCTTTTTTTATGCCTTGTATTTTGTAAAGCAGCCTCTCAAAAAGGTACTTTCAATGCAAGCTCTTTTTCGTACTTTTATCTAAAACAAATCAATACCATGAGCGAAGAGAAAAAACCTAAAAAAGGAAAGATCAATATAGAACTCGATGAAAAGGTTGCCGAAGGTACCTATTCTAACCTGGCGATCATCAACCATTCGGTTTCAGAATTTGTGGTGGATTTCGTGAGTATCATGCCCGGAACTCCAAAAAGCAAAGTTAAAAGCCGCATTATACTTACTCCGCAGCACGCTAAAAGACTGCTTAAGGCATTGGCAGAGAACGTGAATCGCTTTGAAAAAGCGCATGGAGAAATTAAAGATTACGAGCAGCCACCAATCCCTTTGAACTTCGGACCAACCGGACAGGCATAGTGGATGTATAGGATTTACCTGCCTTTTTTGTTCTCTTTTCAAGACCTTACGGGACTATTTTTTATCCTGATCCTTGCTCTAATCTTTGGATCCTGGGTCTTTTGCCTGATCGATATTTTGACCTCCAGATTCAGAGGTTCTGAAAAATTATTGTGGTTCCTGCTGGTGCTTTTTGCACCTTTAATTGGAATGATACTTTACCTGCTGCTCGGTAAGAAGCGCAGACCTCGAAGACGAAGATTTAATCCCTATCAAAAAAGACATTTTTAGAAGATTTATAAACCCGAAGCTTAGGCTTTGGGTTTTTTGTTTTCCTATCGTAGACCAACTTTAAAATAGGAACTCCTTTTTTTGTAACGAATTGACAGGAGCGACTACTAACTTGCTACAACTAAAAATCCTTTTGCACTCTTATAACATACTTTTTCTGTACAGAAATTGAAGTAGTATCAGACCAAGAACGATTTATTTGTAGCCAACCCTGAATTTTTAAATGAAAAAACTCTTACTATTCTTTTCAATCGTTCTGGTACTCACTAGCTGTAACAGAAGGGAACCAGATCAATTGGAAAGAACAATTGCAGAAACCCTCAAAAAGGCCAATAATAATCGAAGTTACGATCAAATTCAGCCGTTTTTATCCAATGATTTTCATTTTTCTGACAGTGATGTAAATACCTCTTTTACACTATTGTATTCCTATTTGAATTTCAGCTATTCAGAAAAAATATCCAAAGTAGAAATTGATTATGCTAAAGATTTGGGGGACTCTCTGGTTGAATTAAAAGGCACTAAGTACTTCGAGAAATCTGGGGCAGAAGGACTTAGAATACTTTACAGAATAACCAAAGACGGTCCAAAAATACTGGAGCTTAACAGCCTTAGACCTCACCAATTTCCGTTGGTTACCCGGGCTTCATACGTCAACGAAGAAATTTTTGGAGAAGATCCTGTCCGAAACATCGTTAATTTGGAAGTTTTGGATAAATCATCAGCAGATTCCATAAGTGAGTTTGGCTACACGGTTTTTTACAAGAAGTCTCTGAAAGCTGAGGGTGAAAACGCCTTAATTCTTTTTAAGAAACTTGATAGTCTTCTTATTAATGGGTTCAAAAAAAATAACATACAAAGAGAAAATCTTTTTCTTACAGATCTTAATTCGAAAAACACAATTACTATAGGTAAAGACAGGAAAATTCCCTAGACAATGGCTCTATACGAGACTGATAGTATTAATAATGCACGGTTAACCAATAAAATTGGACATACATTTTCTCACGAGATCGTAGAGGGAACTCTGATTCACGGTTACAATTTAGGAGGCTATAAATACAGGTGGTTTAGAGATGGATTATCAGATTATCTGGCTTTTAGATTTTGTAGAATAGTAGCACCTGAGGCAGCAAAAGAATATTTTGTGAAGGATCGGCTATCATCTGCTGCAGAATTTGCTGGAAAAGGAAATTTGTTGGATTGGAGAGGGAATGGCCCTATTGAAAGAGTTGATAAAGGAAAGCTGTATGGTGACAAATTCATTTATTTCAATGAGGTTGGTCAATACGGCAGGTCTTTTAAGCTTTTCAAGGACCTGTTCCAAGAGAATGAAGATGGGCTTATTCAGGTATTGGAAAAAATAGAAAGGGAGGAGAACATTTCCGTAGAAAAAGTTTTAGACATAATGTCTGAAGTGACAGGTGAAGACATTGAGCAGCTAATAAGCGAGTATTAAAATAATTCACGAGAAGCATAGCGGAATATAAGAAGTTCTTACTTCGAAATTTTTCTGATTCAGCCGTAAATTAGAGTTGCTGCTTTTAAAATATCTTCTTTTATGAAAATAGCACATCGAGGCGCCTCCGGCTATGAATTTGAAAATTCAATGGCTGCTTTTAGAAAAGCCATCGAATTAGGCGTTTCAGTTATTGAGCTGGATCTGCAGCGAACGGCTGACGGTAAGTTCGCAGTCTTTCATGATCAAAAGCTTGACCGCTGTACCAATGCGACCGGCAGGATCGATTCTTTTACCTCAGCACAACTCCGCGACGGGGTGCGCTTAAAGAACGGGGAACCTATACCCGAACTCTCTGAAATTTGCAAACTCTTCAGAGGTAATAATATTACTGGTTTATTTGAGCTCAAAAATGACAATTCTGCTGAAGATTTTTTGAGAGAACTCAGCGGACAAATACCTCTTGAAAATGTCATTTTTGAATCTTTTTTTCACCAACAATTAGTTGATCTGAAGAAAAAAAGGCCGGAGGTTCAAATCTGTCTTATCTTCAAAAATTTTTCAGATGAACTTGCTAAAAACCTCCAGTCATCAAATGCCGAATACGTAGCAGCACAATTCGGGTCGGTTACGACAGAGCAGGTGCAGGATATTAAAAAAGCAGGTATAAAAGCCCTTGTCTGGACCGTTAACGAGCCGGCTGATATTGCACAGGCAAAAAAGCTGAAATTCGATGGAATAATTTCTAACTTTCCTGACAGAATTTAGATTTCATCTATATATCCTGTAAAAAAGAACAATGAAAATTAGTTCCTTAAAAAAGTCATTTTTTCTATTAATTATATGCTTCAGTATTATGGCATGTAATTCTCCGGCAGATATTTCCGGTAAGTTAGTAGGCGTAAATGACGAAGGTGTTAAGCTTTACCTGATCCAACCAAATTCCTTACAGGAAGTCGCTGCTTCTTACTTCGGAAAAGTTATAGATTCGGCAGTTGCAGATGAAGATGGTTACTTTGAATTCCATAACCTTCCGGCAATTACAGAACCGGTTTTATTGGAAATAGCTGTAAAACAACCCGGAAAGGCTGCAAATTATTTGAATAATGATGACCCCACCAATTCCAATTATATGCCTGTTGTTTGGAAGGCAAAGCCTTTGCAGGTTACTGCCGGTGTAGATCAATTTCAAAAAACGTTTTCAATTGAAGATCCTTCCGAAGTTAATTATGCTTTATTAGAACTCAGGGATATTCGGCAGGCTGCCTATGAAAACTATTTAGCCGGAAAGCAATGGCAGGTAAAAGACGGTAGCCAGTTGTTGGAAAAGGAACACGCTATTCTCCAATATCAAACCGAGCTGATGAAATTTGCAAATAACACAGAATATTTCTTGCCGGCTTTGGTGGCTTTGAGATGGGTAAGTCCGGGAATTAATTATGAACGGGTTCCGGAATTTCTGGTAAACCAGTGTGATAAATGGAAAAAAGATCAACCAGATCATCGATGGGTTCAGCAACTCTGCCAGATGAGTGATCGCGGTAATTTGCCCGTTCTGGAAGGGGATTTTTTTCCCGATTTTGAACTTCCCATGCTGAATAAAGATACCCTCTCGCTGCAAGAGCAGCTTGGAGATAAGCTCACCATCATTGACCTGTGGGCTTCCTGGTGTGCTCCCTGCCGAAAGGAAAACCGGGAAGTCTTGGGGCCTCTTTGGGAAGAATATCACGATCGCGGTTTACAGATCATCGCATATGGTCTGGAAAGCGATGAGGCGACCTGGAGAAAAGCTGCAGAGCGTGACGGGGCCACTAAATGGCTGCAAGCTTCGGACTTGCAGGGAGATGACGCTGCATTTTTGAAAAGGATTCGCATAAGGACCATTCCCGCAAATTTCATTCTTGACGACAAAGGACGAGTCATCGCTAAAAATGTGCACGGAGAGGATCTAACAGAGTTGGTAAAAAGATATCTACAAAAAGAATAACCGGCAAATCAACACCTCCTTATTCGGTAATTATGGAAAACCGTAAACTTTGTGGTATTTTAACATTATATTCACAGTTTTAAATCAAACGGTCGATCTGATCGATTACTTCTACCAAAACTAAATTATGAAAACCAACCATTACTTTACGATCTTAGCTTTTTTCAGCTTTTTCCTAACCACTGCCCAGGAAGATTATTTAGAAATCATCGCCGAGAAATCCTGTGACTGTATTCAGCAAAAGAAAGAGGCCTTTGAAAAAGAGAGCAAAGAGATCACTACAACCGAATTGGGAGTATGTCTTTTTGAGAGTGCTAGGGAATACAAAGACCGTTTAATTGCGGATTATGAATTAGACATGACCAATCTTGCCGGGGAAGCGGGGGAAAAGTTGGGAGTTCTCATAGGATCAAAAATGGCATTTGTCTGCCCCGATATTCTTATGGCCGCTGCTGACACCGAGGAGGAATACGAGAGCTTGTGGGAGAGTGGAAAGGTTCAATCTATTTCTACAGATAATTTTATTTCGTTTGAGATCAAGAACGCAGAGGGAAAGACCCAGAAATTTTATTGGTTCACTTTTGTCAGTTCAGGTTTCGATCTGCAGAATTCTTTTAAGGAGCTAAAAAATAAAGAGGTTGAGGTTGAATACCTGGAGCAGGAGCTTTTTGATCCGAGGATCGGGGAGTACCGAAAAATGAATATTCTTACCGCATTGGAAGTAGTGGACAACATCAATTAAGTTTTCCTTTTCGGAATATTTTACAGCAGGTAGTGGAAATTGCCTGCTGTTTTATTTTTCGGAGATGTTCCTTGTGAGGAAAAAATCCTATTTTAATTAAAATTTTCAGAAATGGCTGAGCGAATAAAAACTTACAGGGAATTCTACCAATTCTATCTTTCGGAACATCAGAACAGGACCAGTCGCATTCTGCATTTTACCGGAACTTTTCTTGTATTTGTGCTCCTGACACTGGCGATTTTCAACGGCTGGGGCTGGGAATGGGTCCTTTTGCCTCTTGTGGGCTATGGCTTTGCCTGGGTAGGACATGCTTTTTTTGAAAAGAATAAACCCGCTACCTTCAAATACCCTTTTTGGAGCCTCATTTCCGATTTTAAGCTGTTTTTTGAGATCCTCTTCGGAAGTAAAAGCTTCGATTCCAGTAAAGACTCCTGATTATTTAGTTTTTCATGATTTATATCAGCAGGATTTATTCCTGAAGTAGAGAGGCTTGTATTAATTTTATTCAGGTTTCTAATACTTTAGGAAATGTCTATAAATAAAAGATCCCTCTCTTTTTTACCCTTCCTTTTTTTAACCATCCTGGGATGTAGTACAGATGAGGAAAACGGAACAAATACCTCAGATTTTTCAGGAAGTGTTTTTGTCGAAAACCAAAGTCCTTCAAATAATACCCTTAGAGTAAAAAGCACGACTATGAGCAGGGGCGGTTGGCTTCTACTTTACCGCGATAACGGGAATAGTGCTCCCAATTTGGAAGAGATGATATCGGTTCCGTTATTTCTCCAAAAAGGATATTCTCATGATTTATCGGTTCAACTTTTGACCGGCACTGAACTAAGTGATGAAGAGACATTATGGGCTATAATCCATTCAGACACCGGAAAATTAAAGGTCTTTGAATACAATGGGAGCAATGGATTGGACACACCCATGCTCACAGCTGGTAAAAAAATGGTAATGATTGCCTTTGAAATCGAGCTGCCGGAGGAGCCTGGTAGTCCGGGTGAGGTGGGAGACCTTGTTTGGCATGATGAATTTAACCAGGGCCAGTTGGATCTTACCAAATGGAATTATGAATCCGGGACAGGAATAAATGGCGACTGGGGAACTGGCCAGCTGGACCGAGCCACTTCACGGTCAGAGAATGTGAGTTTCGAAAACGGAATTGCGGGAGCAGACGGCGGTTGCCTGGTGATCACCACCAGAAAAGAAAATTATATTGACCGAAATTACACCAGTGGCAGGATCAACACTTCCGGTAAAAGTTCGTGGGGTCCCGGTTATCGAATTGTTGCCCGGGTGATGCCTAAAGGAGTGAGATATCAGGGACAGGGATTTGCCTTCTGGATGATGCCTGCCGAAAAGCCTGCAGGTGAAAGTCATTTAATGTGGCCTCAGGGAGGGGAGATCGATATCATGGAATACGTGGGGTCAATTCCCTATAACAATTTAGGCACGGTACATTACGCGTGGTTCTGGGAGAATAATGAATACAAGGACTGGAATCACGGACATTTAGGAGCCTACTATAACTACCAGGATCAGCAAGTACCGAATCCTGCCGAGCCCGGCTACGGAAATTTTCCGCCTCCCTCAAATGCACCGTACGCCGGAAGTGCCAGTTTTCACACCTATGGCATTGATTGGTACCACGATAGGATGGAATTCTTTGTAGATGATAATGTTTATCACATTCATTATTTTAAAGACGGTGGAGCTTTTACGGAAGACGGAGAGGATGACATGTCAGTTCGTACTATTGACGGTAAAAGAGTAGGAGTTTCTGAATATTCCAATCACTTCGAAGAGTGGCACCCCTTTGAGCATAAGATGTTCATGATCTTAAGTGCCGGAGTAGGAGGGTCTGATTATACCTATGGAGGTCCTATTGTACCTGAAGCACAATTTCCGGCAGCGGTATTTATAGACTGGGTAAGAGTTTACAAACTGGAATAGATTACCTCTTTAAAATGACATTTTTGGAACTTCTTATTCTTGGAGATTCCTCCTTCGTCGGAATGACACCCTTCTGTCATTCTGAACGGAGTATTACGGAGTGAAGAATCTTATTCCCTAAGAGATTCCTCTCCCGAAGTCTCGGGATCGGAATGGCAGCGGCATGTCATTCTGAACGGAGCGCAGAAGAGTGAAGAATCTCTTTTAAAAGGAGATTTAATTAAGAGGCTTCAAAAATGTCATTTTTGAAGCCTCTCGTTTTTTTAGAATTCCGAAGTAAAATGGAATTTTAAAGATTGATATTTTTGCTGCGCCATTTGAAGGGAAAAAGCAGAATCAGCTAAAAATACCAGTTGTCCCCGTTTATCTTTCGCCAGGTATTTTGATTTTACCCTTTTAAAATCCTTGAATTCTTCACTTTTTGGATCTTCCGGTTCTACCCAACAGGCCTTGTGCACGTTGAGGTTCTCATAAGTACACTTTGCTCCGTACTCATGCTCCAAACGGTATTGAATCACTTCAAACTGCAGGGCGCCTACGGTGCCAATTACCTTCCGGCCGTTCATTTCCAGGGTAAAGAGCTGTGCTACCCCTTCATCCATCAACTGGTCAATTCCTTTTTCCAGCTGCTTGGATTTCATAGGATCGGCATTGTTGATATAACGGAAATGTTCCGGAGAGAAACTCGGAATTCCTTTGTATTGTAGTTCCTCACCTTCAGTAAGTGTGTCGCCGATCTTAAAGTTACCGGTATCGTGAAGTCCTACAATGTCGCCGGGATAGGATACATCCACGATCTCCTTCTTTTCAGCAAAGAACGCGTTCGGACTGGAAAATTTAAGTTTCTTATTATGTCGAACATGGAGGTATGGGGTGTTCCTTTCGAATTTTCCGGAAACGATCTTCACGAAAGCGAGACGGTCCCGGTGTTTGGGATCCATGTTTGCATGAATCTTGAATACGAAGCCGGTAAAATCTTTCTCATCAGGTAACACTTTTCGGGTGTCACTGTCTTTAGGACGGGGAGTGGGAGCGATGGTGATAAAGCAATCCAGTAGTTCACGTACTCCAAAGTTGTTCAATGCCGAACCAAAGAACACTGGCTGCTGACTACCGGCAAGGTATTCCTCCTTGTCAAAATCAGGATAGACTCCGTGAACCAATTCCAGTTCATCACGTAAGGTGCTGGCAGCTTTTTCTCCAATTAATTTATCAAGTTCCGAAGAAGCCAGATCAGAGATCTCAACGGTCTCTTCGATATCCTTTCGCGGATCACCGGTGAAGAGGTTGACATTCTGTTCCCAGATGTTGTAGATCCCTTTAAAGTCATATCCCATTCCGATAGGAAAACTCAGCGGGGTCACGGTCAAATTTAGTTTTTGTTCGATCTCATCCAGCAGTTCAAAAGCATCTTTTCCTTCCCGGTCTAATTTATTCACGAACACGATCATTGGGATATTCCGCATCCGGCAAACTTCCACCAGTTTTTCGGTTTGTTCCTCGACCCCTTTTGCAACGTCGATCACTACGATCACACTATCTACAGCAGTAAGGGTTCTAAAAGTGTCTTCAGCAAAATCCTTGTGACCCGGCGTATCCAGGATGTTGATCTTGATGTCCTTATATTCAAATGCAAGTACAGAAGTTGCGACTGAGATCCCCCTTTGCCGCTCAATTTCCATAAAGTCACTGGTAGCGCCTTTTTTGATCTTGTTGGATTTTACCGCCCCGGCTTCCTGAATGGCACCCCCAAAAAGCAGCAGCTTTTCGGTAAGGGTGGTTTTACCGGCATCTGGGTGGGAAATGATCCCGAATGTTCTTCTTCTCTTGATCTCGTCTGAAAACTTCATATCGCAATTTAAGGCTGCAAAGATAATTATTTGATCGTGAATTCAATGCTGTGTGCAGTGCTCCTTTTCTCATTTCATGACTAGGTATCTCCTGTTTTGATTTTGTACATTTGAAGTTCTAAAAAGCGTTATGAAAGAAGAACAGGTAATACTGGTAAACGAAAAGGACGAGCAAATAGGCTTAATGCCCAAAATGGAAGCTCATGAGAAAGCACTGTTGCACCGGGCTTTTTCGGTCTTTGTTTTTAACGATAACAATGAATTAATGATCCAGCAGCGGGCCCTGGATAAATACCACTCTCCCGGACTCTGGACCAATACCTGTTGCAGTCATCAGCGGGAAGGGGAGACTAATATTGAGGCAGGAAAACGAAGGCTCCAGGAGGAAATGGGTTTTACTACAGAGCTAAAGGATACCATTTCCTTCATCTATAAAGCACCTTTTGATAACGGCCTTACCGAACATGAATTCGACCATATCCTTGTAGGTCACTATAACGGAGAACCTCACTTGAATCCTGAAGAGGCGAACGATTATAAATGGGTATCTCTCGAAGAGCTCCGGAAAGACATGGCTCAAAATCCGGAGATATACACCGAATGGTTCAAGATCATTTTTGACAAGTATTATAAACACATTCAGCAATGAAAGTAACCGTTAGCAGAAAAGCACATTTTAATGCCGCACATCGTCTGTACCGGAAGGAGTGGGATGACCGGCAGAATGAAAAGGTATTCGGCAAGTGCAGCAATCCCAATTATCACGGGCACAATTATGAGCTGATCGTATCGGTGACCGGTGAGATAAATGAGGAAACAGGATTTGTGATGGACCTGAAAGACCTGAAAGAACTTATTTATGAAAAAATAGAAGTTCCTTTTGATCATAAGAATCTGAACCTGGAGGTTCCTGAGTTCAAAGAACTTAATCCTACTGCCGAAAATATTTCGGTGATCATTTGGAGAAAACTCCGCCACGAACTGGCCGATCATCTTGATCTCGAGGTAACCCTGTATGAAACTCCGCGCAACTATGTCACCTACAAAGGCGACTAAAAAAATTCAAAAAAAATATTTTTTGAATTCATAAATAGTGTAAATTCGCTGCGCAAAATTATTTGAAGAGATGGCGAACAGAAGAACATTAAAGAGAGACATCAATTACGTATTTGGAGATATAATTGAGGCAGCTTACCTGCACCAGATCGCCAATCCTAATGAAGATCCTGCAAAGTCTGACAAGATCGTTGATGAGGCCATTGAAGGTTTTGATGAAATGATCGGGAAGATGAATGAGAAGAATGTTGAGAACAAGAAGCAACACTTCAGAAACATTCAGCAGGAGCTTGAAGCAAAAGCAAGAGCTTTAGTAGAAAAGATAAACGCCCTTTAAAAAGGCATTTTTGCCGATGTAGCTCAGCTGGCTAGAGCAGCTGATTTGTAATCAGCAGGTCGTGGGTTCGAGTCCCTCCATCGGCTCTAAGTTAAAACCTCTCATTTTGAGAGGTTTTTTTATGCCTTATTCTGAGGGACGAGAAGCCTGTGCCGAGCAGCGCCGGTCAAGGCGCTAGTCGAGGTAAGTCTCTCCATCGGCTCAAAAGCCCCTTCAGAAATGAAGGAGCTTTTTTTAAGTAGAAGGGTAGACCTCACAGGTTTTTAAAAACCTGTGAGGTCTTTCTTTAGGTTCTGATATCAGCCTTTAACCCCAATACTTCCGAATTCTCTTCCTGCAGCTCTTTAAATTCTTCTTCGTTTCCTTCGATCTTCCAGTATCAAAAGGGAGTTATTCCACACAGCTTTAAAAATTGATCTTTTGATCCAAACTTTCAAAACCTGAATAGGCACAAATAAAGAATCCCGCCAATGGCGGGATTCTTAGTTATGGTCATATTATTTTTAATTGGCCGCAGCCGAATTCTCTTCAGCTTTTCTTTCCTGAAGGTAGTCTCTCAAGCTCTTTCCATATTTCGACTCTTTTACCTGTGGGCTTAAAGAGGTGTAAATAGTGTCAAGATATTTGATGTTAGCATCAAAGATCTCAGAAATTGCCAGATATGGTGCTACTTCATAATCCTTATTGTTCATGGCGTAATTAACCGTGTATAAATATCTTCTTTTTAGAAGATCATCATATGCACGGGCAGTAGAGTCGATCAAAGCTTCGTTCTTGTCTTTTTGTGCCATTAAGTTCTTTTGGATCAGTTCCAGGTTGCGGTCGTTGATGTTCTGCATCATCTTGCGGTACTCAACCAGTTTCTTTTGATTTTCGGAACCTTCTACCACAGCATCTGTCTCAAAATTCTTTAGAGTAGTATTTACAACCATTTCCCCGGGTTCAGCAAAGAAAAGGAACCGGTCATCAAATTCGTCATTGTCTTTTTTGTTAAGATACAGATACAGGATCTGTGGCCCGTCAATAAAGGTTTCGAAGTTGAATGTCTCTTCTCCGTCCACAATTACAGAGTCAAGGGTTACAAGGGAAGTATCTTCAATTTTCTGCAGGTATAAAGTTCCTTTTTTAAGGCCCTGTACTCTCCCGTCAATACTCAGATTCTTCTCTTCCTGCGAGCAGGCTGCCAATAGCAAAAGAACCACTAATAATAATCCAAATTTTTTCATGTAGCTGTAAATAAAATGCGCGCAAAGATTAGAAAAAAAATCCTTTTTTGCTATCCTGCGGAAGCCATTTGCATGAGAATAGTACTTAAAATAGCACCATAAGTTCCCACCACATAACCAAACACGGCCAGTAAGACTCCCACGGTGGCTAGTGAAGGGTGAAAGGCTGCTGCCACTACTGGCGCTGAAGCCGCTCCTCCTACATTAGCCTGGCTTCCCACAGCCAGGAAGAAATAAGGTGCTTTTACCAGTTTAGCGACCAGGATCAATAAGCCGGCGTGAATTGCCATCCAGACTAAACCGATAGCGATCAATCCCGGATTGTCAAAGACCATGGTAAGGTCCATTTTCATTCCAATGGTTGCCACCAGGAAATAGATGAATACACTCCCTATTTTACTCGCTCCGGCACCTTCATATTCTTTTGCTCTTGTGAAAGACAGAATAATACCCACTGCAGTGGCAATAGTGATCATCCAGAAGAAGGAGGAAGCAAAGGAAGATAAAGCAGATTTGTTGTCGTTAAAAGCATCGTAGTTCGAGGTGAGGAATTGAGAGATGCCATCAGCTCCCCAATGAGCCAGACCAACAGCACCAAACGCGATGGCCAGCATGATCATAAGGTCTGCAAGGGAAGGATTACGGGTGACGCTTTCAGCATAAGCAGTAACTCTGTGTTTTAATTCGGTAATGGCAGAATTATCTGCACGCAACCATTTATCTATGCGCTCACTTTTTCCAATTCCCATTAGAAGTACAGCCATCCAGAGGTTTGCTACAACAATGTCTACAAGTACCATTCCGCCGTAAAGATCAGGGTTGTATTCAAAGATCTCCAGCATGGCAGCCTGGTTGGCACCTCCACCAATCCAGCTTCCAGCAAGCGTTGATAGTCCGCGCCAAACAGCATCGGGTCCCACCCCTCCAACCGTTTCAGGCGAAAAGAAAGAAATGAGTAAAATGGCCAGAGGACCACCAATAATAATTCCGATGGTCCCTGTAAAGAACATGATCAAAGCTTTGGGCCCAAGGTTAAATATCGCCTTAAGGTCAATACTCAGAGTCATGAGCACCAGGGAGGCGGGTAACAGGTACCGGCTCGCTATAAAATATAATTGCGAGGTCTCATCTGAGATTATATTCAAAGAATTTAAAATGGCCGGGATGAGGTAACACATAAGTAGTGCGGGAACTACTTTATAGAATTTATACCAAAAACCGGTCTTTTTAGATGAAGTGAGAAATACAAAGCCAAGAGCCAGCATCAAAATTCCAAGGACAATGGCATCATTGGTAAAAATCGGGGGAGTTTCCATAGTTTTCTAGTAAGGCCGGCAAAATACAATTTTTCCGTTATCCAAAAAAGTGGAAAAATGAAGAGGTTTAACCCATTCCAAATAACTTCCGAATACTTTTTGCCACTCCGTCTTCCTTTCCGTGGTGGGTAACTTCCCGCGCGATCTCAAGGATCTCCGGTTTTGCATTCCCTACAGCCACGCCCATCCCTACAGCCTTAAGCATTTCATAGTCATTATAATTGTCACCAAATGCCACAGCTTCCTTCAGACTAAGGTGAAAATGCCGGTCTAATAGTATTTTAATCGCTGTGAGCTTGGAAACCTCTTTATTGGCAACTTCCAGGTAAGTATCTTTCGATCTGTACAGGTGCAGTTGCTTTCCGAAGTTGTGAAAAAGATGATCAGAGATCCGGTCGATCTTCTCAGCCTCACCCATGCACATCACCTTATGGGCACCTTTGCTTTCCTTTTTCCACTTTTCCAGCACCTCTCTGTTTGAGAGCACTGTAGGTGTCACCTTCGTGTTGTTCTCTTCACGTTGCGCCCATTGATCATACTCAGGAGCATACCAGTCATCGGAATGGTACAGGCTAACGTGACAGTCTACTTGCCGGTTAGCAAGTTCTATTTCCTGTAGGATAGGTAGAGGGATCTCGGTTGAACTTATAATTTCGTCATCAGCTATGATAAGTCCGCCGTTATAACAGATAAGCGGTTGGTGCCCAATGTGGAGCTGCTCCTGCAAGTGGCGCATTGCGGCAGGCATCCTTGAGGAAATGAGCACCACCGGAATCTCTTTTTGGAGCTTCTGAATAACTTCCAGGGTGAGCGGTGACAGTTCTCTTTCCTTGTTCAGCAGGGTGCCGTCAATGTCAGAAAAAACGATCTTATATTCCATTACAGCTGCTTGATGAATTCAACGAGTGTTGGCACCAGGTCAGGATGAAGTGGAAGTCCCGGTTCATTATAAGATTTGTTATTTTCCAGGGCGTCTCCTTCAATTTTTCGGAAGATATGATTCATGTCTTTCAATATCACCATTTCTGCGGAAGGCTTTGCCTTTTGCAGGGCTACTGCTTCCTCTTCAGAAACCTGCAGATCATTGCTGCCGTTGATGATCAGAACAGGGATCTCAAGTTTGGCTATTTCCTCCATCGGGTCGTATTTCATCCAGGAGAGCAGGAATGGTTGTACCGATGGCCTGAATACCGCCTCGAGCACGGGTTCATAATTACTGCTGCTGCCATTCTCCCTCATCTCCCTGAAGGTTTGCTGCACATTTTCTGTAAGGCCCGGCGCCTGGGTGGCGATCTGTTGAGTAATAATGGAATCAATAGGTTGCGCTGCTCCGGCTACAGAAATAAAAGCATCAGCAGAATTTTTAGCGGCCAGCATTCCTACCAGAGAACCCTGACTGTGCCCAAGTACAATGATCCTTTTGAAATTTCCGGAGTTTTGAAAATAGCTCAAAGCCGCGCTTGCATCTTCTACGAAATCATCAAATCGAATATCAGCTTCTTTGTTCTTGCGGTTAAGGATGCGTTTGTCATACCTGAAAGTGGCAATGCCATTTTCGGCTAGCGCTGCGGAAAGCTTCTTGAAAGAATCATTTTTCATGAAAGGCTGATTCCCGTTGCGGTCTGTAGGGCCAGATCCCTGGATGAGGATCACCAGTGGTGAAGAATCATTACCGACAGGGTTGACCAGAGTTCCGGATACATTTTCATTTATCTGTAGATCTTGTGAAATGGGATTATCGGCCTGTGCGAGCATTGAGCCCGTAAAGATTAGGGAAAACAGTAATAAGCAGTTAAATTTCATGGGCGGTCTTGTGAAAATATAGTTTTATTATTTCGTGTGCTGCCTTGGGACGTTGTGTGCCCAGCAGGAACTTTTCATTATTGCGGGTCTCAATTTGTATGCCTTTGTTTCCGTAGATATTATAAGATTTATAATTGCTGCCGAGTCCCCTAAGGCCCCAGCCGCCAAATTCCTGTTTCGGATCATAATCTCGCACATAACATTTTTCGATCTCCTTCCAGGAATAGTGTTTTCGGGTAAAATTAAAAGGTTTAAAATAGGTGGAGATCCCTTCTTCATCGATTCGGGTCTCCAGCCGCAAATATAACAGCCCTATTACAATGGGTAAAGTAATTGCGAGGCTAATTATTGAAACCCAGAGGGCGGTATCTTCTTCGGCATTGCGGGTGGCGTAATAGGCTGTACCAACCACGATAACAATTATAGCCAGGATGAACATGAGCAACCACCAGCGATTCAAAAATTGCTTTTCCTGAAAGATCTTCATAGCCCAGGTTTTCTTTTAAAGTTACAAATTTCTTTTTGTCCTTTCTTCGGAAATAAAAAGGCAGGGTTTTTGAAACTTCCCGAATAGCTGGGTGCTTTTTTTATCTTTGCACCAATTAAACAATACAATCCTATGAAATACATTATTTTGGTTGCTGCCGTTTTGATCTCCACTTTTACTTTTGCTTCTGAAGGAGATTGGGGCAGAACAGGTCACAGGGCTACCGGTGAAGTAGCTGAACAATATCTCTCTCCAAAAGCAAAACAAAAGATCAGGGAACTGCTTAACGGCCAAAGCCTGGCCTTTGTTTCTACTTATGGCGACGATATCAAAAGTGATCCACAGTACCGCAAATACAGTCCGTGGCATTATGTAAACCTGGAACAGGGGCAAACGGAGTATTCCGAAGAAAAAGCGAATCCTTCTGGAGATCTTGTGATGGGTATCCAAAAAAGCATTTCTGTCCTTAAGGACAAGAACGCGTCGAAAGAAGAAAAATCCTTTTATCTCAAAATGTTGATCCATTTTATGGGAGATCTTCACCAGCCACTTCATGCGGGCAGAGGGGAAGATAAAGGTGGAAACGATATTCAGGTACGGTGGTTTGGACAGGGCTCCAACCTACACAGAGTGTGGGACAGTGAAATGATCAATGATTTCCAGATGAGCTATACAGAACTGGCCGAAAGTGCTGATGAACTTTCCAAAAAGGAAATGAAAGAGATCGCGTCAGGATCAATATTGGACTGGATGTATGAATCAAAAGAATTAAGCACAAAAGTGTACGATTCTGCCGAAATAGGAGAAAAACTCGGTTATGAGTATATGTACAACTGGTTTCCGGTTGTTCATGATCAATTGCAGAAAGGCGGAATTCGCCTGGCTAAAGTGCTGAATGAGATCTTCGGATAAATACCCTTTTTAAACAATTTTAGAAGCCCAAAAAAGTTTAATTTTTTGGGCTTTTTTCATGCCCAATACGGTCTCACCTGATTTTGTTTAAATAATTGCCGTTTTTCTTAATACTTCTAATTTTATTGTTGTATAATAGTTTAGAAATTAATAATTTGCGAAGCCCTGCAGCCATCTAATCTAACCGCGTTAATTTGAGGAAGAACTACTTTTTCACTGTTATTGGTCTTCTCTTTTGTCTTCAACTGTACTCACAACAGCCTCCGAAGACATATAAAGACAGTATCGAGACTATTGCAAAGGCTGCCAACGAAGCTTACGATAGTTACGATTTCAATGCTTCCCTGGAATATTCATGGAAGCTTATAGAACTTGCCTCTCCTAAAGAGGATTACTACAATTTACATGTGGGGTATAACGGCTTGGGAACTACATATGAGGTCCTTGAAGATACCCTTCGTGCAAAAGAAAATTACCTGAAGGCTCTGGAGTTCGCTAAAAAGAGCGAAAATGACACCCTTCTTTGGTATGCCTACAACAATCTGGGTAATGTGCTTACCGTTGACAAGGAGACCATAGAGGAAGGCCTGGACAGTTATGAAAAAGCTCTTGAGCTCGTATCAAAACTTGAAGTGCCGGAAGAAGCCCTTATCCCGATCATCAATATCGCCTGGACCTACCTCGAGAATGGCAAAAGTGAAAAAGCCCTGCCATACCTGAAAGAGGCCTGGAAATTGAATAAAGCACAGGATGATAAAGAAAGTGAAAGCAACTTGCTCACACTTTTCGGAATGTATCATACAGGGCGTGGAGAATACGAAGAAGCCCGAGATCATTTCGAGATAGCTCTTGAAGTCGCACAAAAGAACAATCTCCTGGTGCAGGTTTCCTTTGCATATAAAGAGTATGCAAAAATGCTTTTTAAGAGCGGTAATTTTGATGAGGCTTACCTCGCGCTGGAAAAACATCAGAAGTACAGGGAGAAAATATTTCAGAAAGAGAAGAACCTGCAGCGGGAAGCTGTCTACGGAAGGTTCCAGACCGAAGAATATAAAAGAGATCTGGCAACTGCCCAGCGGGAGCAGCTCTACAAGGATGAAGTAATAGCTAAAACACAGCAGATCACTATTATCATGGTGATCTCCCTGATCGTCATGTTTGTATTCCTTGTTCTTTTGTACAGGAATAACCGGGTGAGAAAAGAGCTAATCGCAGAGCAGGAGCAAAAGAACAAAGAACTTATTGCCGCTAAAGAAGAAGCAGAGCGGTTGTCATTGCTAAAGACCCGATTTTTCTCAACTGTTAGTCATGAACTGCGAACTCCGCTCTATGGGGTAGTGGGACTAACTTCCCTTCTTTTAGAAGACAATAAGAATGAAAAACAGCGGGAAGATCTCAAGTCCCTGAAATTCTCGGCAGATTACCTGTTGGCCCTGATCAATGATGTATTGCAAATGAACAAGATGGAATCCAATCTGGTGCATCTTGAAAACAGTGGCTTCAATATTCAGGAGTTGTTCCAGGGAATTGTAAAATCCTTTGAAACCACCGGGAATCTTAACAGTAACGAGATCCAGTTACAGATAGATGACGAGATCCCACAGACGCTTATAGGTGATTCCATGAGACTTTCCCAGATCATGATGAACCTTGTCGGGAACGCCGTAAAATTCACCGAGAATGGCCAGGTTTGGGTAAAAGCAGAGAGAAGATCCTGTCAGGAAAATAAGTGCCGCATCTATTTCGAGGTGGGAGATACAGGGTCCGGTATTCCAAAAGATAAACAGGAAGATATTTTCGAGGAATTCTCACAACTTAAATCTCAGAACCAAACCTATCAGGGCACCGGACTGGGATTACCTATCGTTAAAAAGTTACTTGACCTGTTCGGTTCGAAGATCGAATTGGAAAGTGAAGAAGGAAAAGGAGCCGTATTCAGTTTCGTGATCACATTTGATATTGGCGAAGACCGGGTGGTTGAGGTTAGTGAAGGTCAACCGGAAACTATGGCTGAAAAAGTTGTCAAAAGAATTTTGATAGTAGATGATAACCGGATTAACCAGGTGGTGACTGAACGTATCCTTCTAAAAAGAGACTTTGAATGTCGCGTGGCAGGTAGCGGAGAAGAAGCCCTCGAGATCATCAGGAATGAAACGATCGATCTTGTGTTAATGGACGTCAATATGCCGGGGATGAACGGAATGGAAGCCACCCGGGAAGTGAGAAAGTTCAATACCAATATTCCTATTATTGCGCTTACCGCGGTTGAGGTGGGTGAAATGCGAGAAGAGATCCTAAGTGCAGGAATGAATGATATCATCAATAAACCATACGACATTCCGCAGTTCTTTAGTACTATCTTCAGAAATATGCTGCAACCTGTGGCGTAACTGGAGAAAAACTGAAAAGACAACTACAAATTAAAAGGATCCAAAAAAGACATTTTTGAAGACAATAAAAAAACCGCTTCACCCTGGTGAAGCGGTTTTATATTTTAGATCAAAAGAGATCTTACTTTACCATTTCAAAGCTTCGCTTGATAAAGGCCGTCAATTCTTCCCCTTTTAAGAGGTTCTGAGAAAGCCTTGCAAGGTCAAGGGATTGTTTGATCAATCTGTCCTGTTTCTTCTCTGTTTTGGTGTTGAGAATATCAGAGATCAGCGGGTGGTTTATGTTTACCACCAGGTTGTACATCTCCGGCATATTACCCATTCCAAACATACCGCCACCGGTCTGTTGCATCTCCTTCATTCTTCGCATGAATTCAGGCTGAGTGATAATAAGCGGCGCTGCATTGCTGTCCATTGCTTCAAGTTGAATGGTGTACTTTTCATTTGGTACCACTCTCTCAAAATCAGCTTTCAGCTTTTCTTTTTCTTCATCTGAAAGTTTGGAGAGCTTCTCTTCATCCTTCTTGATCAGGTTGTCAATGTGATCAGCATCTACACGAACGAAAGAGATCTTCTCTTTCTCCATTTCCATTTTCTGAAGCAAGTGAGAAACAATCGGTGAATCCAGAAGCAATACTTTATAACCTTTTTCTTTGGCTGCCTCAATATAACTGTGCTGCTCATCTTCATTGGAAGCATAAAGGATCACCTTATTACCATCCTTGTCAGTCTGGTTATCTTTGATCTTCTCTTCAAACTCCTCAAAAGTGAAATATTTACCGTCAACAGTTGGATAAAGGGCGAAGGCCTGTGATTTTTCAAAGAATTTCTCTTCGGAAAGCATTCCGTATTCAATTACGATCTTGATATCATTCCATTTCTTCTCGAAGTCTTCACGGTTGTTGTTGAAAAGTGACTTCAGTTTGTCTGCTACCTTCCGGGTGATGTAACTGGAGATCTTTTTAACAGCACCATCTGCCTGTAGATATGAACGGGAAACGTTCAACGGAATATCCGGAGAGTCAATTACCCCTCTCAGCATGGTAAGGAATTCCGGAACGATGCCTTCCACATTGTCAGTGACAAAGACCTGGTTTTGATACAGCTGGATCTTGTCCTTCTGAATATTCATATCCTTTGTCATCTTAGGGAAATAAAGGATCCCGGTAAGGTTGAATGGATAATCAACATTCAGGTGGATATGGAACAGAGGCTCCTCGAATTGCATTGGATAAAGTTCCCTGTAAAATTCCTTATAATCTTTGTCTTCAAGATCTGTAGGTTGTTTTGTCCAGGCCGGATTGGTGTTGTTGATGATGTTATCAACTTCTTTGGTTTCAGGCTTGGCATCTTCAGGTGCATCCTCAGGTAACGGAAGGGTTTCTTCTTTTGTTCCGAATTTGATAGGGATAGGCATGAACTTGTTGTATTTCACCAACAGCTGTTCAATTCTATTCTCTTCTAAAAATTCTTTGTCAGAGTCATTAATATGAAGAATGATCTCTGTACCGTGTTCTTTTTTGTCTGCTTCTTCAAGAGTGAATTCTGTAGTACCTTCACACACCCAATGAGCTGCAGGCTCGTCTTTATAAGATTTAGTAAGGATCTCCACTTTATTGGCTACCATAAAGGCAGAGTAGAAACCAAGACCAAAATGACCAATGATCCCGCTGTCTTTTGCGGAATCTTTATATTTTTCCAGGAACTCTTCTGCTCCTGAAAAAGCCACCTGGTTGATGTATTTTTCAACCTCTTCTTTGGTCATCCCAATTCCGTGGTCAATGATATGAAGCTGCTTTTTCTCATTGTCGATCTTTACCTCGATCTTAGGATCACCATATTCAACGGTTGCTTCACCAATACTGGTAAGATGTTTTAATTTAAGAGTCGCGTCAGTCGCGTTCGAGATCAATTCCCGAAGAAAGATCTCATGATCACTGTAGAGAAACTTCTTTATAAGAGGAAAGATATTCTCAACAGATACATTAATGTTTCCGGTTGCCATATATTAAAGTGTTTTTGGTAAACGTTTATATTATTCTTCAGCCTCCAAAGGGCAAAAAAAATACCAAGACGGTTCCGCTGACAAACTGACATAAGCCCGTAATTTTTGGCTTATTTTTCCGTCTAAAGAAGGAAGCAAAAAAGTTTAACATAGTTTTGTTTAAATTATTACAGAAATATTTAAACAAAAATGTAACTTTGTGAAGACAACAAATTGATTGACATGGCAACTGTAAAAAAGACTAAAGAAAAGAAGGAAAAAAAGCTAACTAAAGATGATCTAATAAGTCTTTACATGGACCAGGTATTAGAACGGGAGGAATTTCCCGGTACAGTTTACAGATTTTGTAAAGATCATGATCTAAAGGAAGAAGATTTCTACCAGTTCTTTGGAAGTTTTAGTGCACTTGAAAAGGGGATCTGGGAACTGTTTTTTGAGCATACTATGAACATGCTCCAAAAAAGCAAGGAATATGAAGCCTATAGCAACAGGGAGAAAATGCTCACCTTTTATTTTACCTTTTTTGAGTTGTTGAGTGTGAATAGGAGCTATGTACTTTTTGCTTTAAAAAGGCACAAAGCACCTCTTAAGAATATGGAACAACTCAAAGGTTTACGTAAGCAGGTCAAAGGTTTTGCCCGCGACCTGATCAGGGACGCCAATGAAAGTAAACAGGTGAAACTTCTAAAGCAGTCTGAAATGATCTTTGCTGAAGGAGCCTGGATCCAAATGCTGTTCCTGCTTAAGTTCTGGATGGATGACAATTCACCCCGATTTGAAAGCACCGATGTTGCCATTGAAAAATCGGTTAACACGGTCTTCGAAATATTTGACAATACCCCCTTAGAACGAGTCCTGGACTTTGGTAAGTTCTTATGGAAAGAAAAAATGGCATAGTCCGCTCGTTTTTAGTCCCGCAGCCAGTTACCCCTACAAACTGTTCTGCGGGTTCTTATTATATAATTTTATGAAAACAATAGATAAAATACCCACAGGTAAGATCGGTCGAACGAGTAAGATGGTGCAAACCGGGATCAAGATCGGCGGAAATTACCTCAAATACTACGGCAAAAAGGCATTGAACGCTGACCTTACCCGGGAGGAGTTAGATCAAAATAACGCAGACGATATTTATGACGGACTAAAAAGCCTGAAGGGAAGCGCGCTAAAAGTGGCCCAGATGCTTTCTATGGAAAAGAGCCTTTTACCGGGAGCTTACGTAGAGAAATTCAGCCTGGCGCAATTCAGTGTTCCCCCGCTTTCGGCACCCCTCGTAAAACGTACTTTTAAAAAATATCACGGTAAATATCCGGAAGAGATCTACGACAGTTTTTCTTTGAATTCTGTCAATGCAGCGAGCATCGGGCAGGTGCATAAAGCTACCAAAGACGGAAAAGAACTGGCCGTAAAGATTCAATATCCGGGAGTTGCAGATAGTATTAGCTCAGACCTGGCTATGGTAAAACCTATTGCCACCCGAATGTTCAACCTGCAGGGAAAGGATTCTGAAAAGTACTTCAAAGAAGTAGAAGGGAAATTATTGGAAGAGACCGATTACCTTCTGGAGGTGCAGCAGAGCAAAGAGATCTCAGAAGCCTGTCAACATTTGCCAAACCTTGTCTTTCCGAAGTATTACGAGGAACTCTCCAGTGAAAAGGTCATAACCATGGACTGGATGCACGGAGAGCACCTGAGTGAATTTGCAAAACGGAATGAAGACCGGGAACTGGCCAACCAAATTGGTCAAACCCTTTGGGATTTTTATATGTACCAGATGCATGGCCTCAAAGCCGTTCACGCCGATCCACACCCCGGAAATTTTCTGGTAAGCAAAGAAGGAACATTGATAGCTATAGACTTTGGGTGCATTAAAAGAATACCTGAAGATTTTTACCAGCCGTATTTTGAACTTACTCGTGATGAGAATTTCAAAGATCCAAAAATACTTAATGAGCGTTTACATGAGCTGGAGATCTTAAAAGCTGAAGACACTCCCAAGGAGCGAAAATATTTTTCTGAAATGTACTTCCAGATGCTTAGCTTGTTTACCGAACCGCTGAATTCGGAAGAATTCGATTTTTCTGATAATACGTTTCTCGAGAAGATCGCGCGCTTGAGTGAAAGATACAGCAAAGATGGAGAGCTTAGAAAGTTCAATACCAATCGCGGAAGTGAACATTTTCTGTATATCAGCCGCACTTTTATGGGCTTGTATAGTCTGTTGAATGATCTGAAAGCCACAGTAAAGATCAATGACTATCAAAAATTCCTGTAGAAAAACCCATTTTTGAGAGAAAAGAAAAGCCGGATCTCAAGATCCGGCTTTTTTTATTTCTAGAGGAAAAGTTTAGTTCTTCAGCTCGGGAGTTGCATCCTCAATACTGTTTACCATTTCTTCTTCTTTTTCTTTGTTCTTCACATACTTTTCCAGCCATTGATCCTGCTCCCAAAGCACGTGTAACACAGATTCTTTTGCACGGTACCCATGGCTTTCCTTTGGTAGCATCACCAACCTTGCAGTAGCTCCCAGTCCTTTTAAAGCATTGAAATATCGTTCACTTTGCATGGGATAGGTTCCTGAATTATTATCGGCTTCCCCATGGATCAATAACAAAGGTTCGTCCATCTTATCTGCATGCATAAAAGGAGACATGGTATAATAGATCTCAGGAGCTTCCCAGTAATTACGTTCCTCACTTTGGAAACCAAAAGGAGTGAGGGTTCGGTTGTAAGCACCGCTTCGGGCAATTCCGGCGGCAAAAAGATCGGAATGTGAAAGCAGGTTTGCCACCATAAAGGCACCATAGCTATGCCCGCCTACGGCCACGCGATCCCGGTCAATATAGCCGAGGCTGTCAACAGCATCGATCGCAGCTTTCGCATTTGCCACCAATTGATTTCGGAAACTGTCATTCGGCTCCACCTCACCTTCCCCAACAATTGGGAAAGAAGTATCATCGAGGACCACATATCCCCGGGTCACCCAGTAAATTGGAGAACCATAATACGGATAGGTAAATTCATTTGGATTGGAGGTGTTTTGAGATGCACTCTGTTTATCCTTGAATTCCCGCGGATACGCCCACATGATCATGGGAGCCTTCTCCGGATTCTCTTTGTCATATCCTTCCGGAAGATAAAGGGTGGCGTTCAATTCCAGTCCGTCGTCTCTTTTGTAAGTGATCACCTCTTTATGAACTCCCTGTAAAGCTTTGAATGGGTTTTCAAAATCGGTTATCTGGGTGAGTTTATCCTGAAAGATATTCCGGATGTAATAATTGGGATATTCAACAGGAGATTCAAGTTGCACCAGGATCTTTCCGTCTTTTATGTCCAAAGCTTCCACCAGGGTCTCTTTTTTGTCAGTGTAAGTAGATCTATATAACCTTTTTGTATTTCCCGATTCAAGATTTATCTGGTCAACAAAAGGAAATTGCCCTTCTTCAGAATAGCCGGGCCCCATCAGGTATGCCGTCTTTCCTTTTAAAGAAATTACGGTTGAACCAAATTTATTTTTGTGAGTAACAAAATTTCCTGGGTCGCTGTAGTTATCCTGGTAATTCCTGTCAAACAGGATCTTTGGCTCTTTGGAAGGATTGGAAGGATCAAAAACGTAGGTCTTGGTGTTTCGATTATTCCACCAGTAGTCATAAGCAATTGCAGTGTTCTTGTCTCCCCAAAGAATTCCGGAGAAACGATTACGTGTTTTCAAGATAGGAGTTCCGTCTCCCTGGAATGGAGCCTTCAGCATATATACCTGATCCCTGTAAGGCACCTCCACTTCAGGATCACCTTTATCTAAAGCCACGGCATAGACCAAAGTAGCGGGCTCATCATCTCGCCAGCGCATATCTCTTTTTCCCTCGCGCTCTGCCATGAATCCCTGCGGAAGGACCTCGGTCAAAGGAACCTCAAGCACAGTATTCACCTTGTTTCCGGCTTTGTCATAGATCACCGTTTCTGAAGGGAAGCGGTAGTATGGTACGAGGTATGAAAAAGGCCTTTTTACAGTGGTCACCATCACATAATTCCCGTCAGGAGAAAAGCTGATGCCGCTATACATGGCTGCATCTTTCCATTCTACTGAACTTCCGTCCAATGAAACTTTGTGCAGGCTGGCTTTTGCCAGTTGTTCAAAATTGTGCTCATCGTTCGGATTTTGCAGAAGATCCTGATAGGTCCGGTTCTGAGCTTTTTCTCCATCGCTGGTAGAAATCGTAGGCCCGGTTGGTACTGCTGTTTTTGTATTGATGAGTTTTTCCCTGTTTCCGGGAAGCATTTTTACCAGCAAGGCAGTTCCGTCTTCAAACCAGTCGGCGGGATTACCCATGTTTGCATTGACCACGGCATCTGTCAATTTTTTTGCCTGTGCGGTTTTCAGGTCAAGTACCCAAAGTTCCACGCCTGTGTCAGCAGTATGTGTGAAAGCCATTTTACTCTCGTCGGGCGACCAGTTGAAATACGCAAGTTTTGGATTTTCCGGAAGTCCCTGAACCTGCCGGGGTTCTTTTCCGTTGATCTGCTTTACCTTAATATTCATATAATAATTGGTCCTGCTTCCAATGTTTGTAGCCGGATTAATACGTAGGCCTCCCAGGCGGAGCTCTTCTTCACTTAATTCGCCAATGCTCTTATAAGGATCCCGGTAAAGGAAGACCATATTTTCACCTTTGCTGTCTACAAGTGTAGAGGGGGCGAGGGTGACATCGACAAGGTCCAGGATCTCTTTAGGGGGTTTTTGATAAGTTAATTTCTCTTGTGCCCACAGAGAGAAGGGCATAGCAAGCAGTAAAAAGTAGATGAATGGTTTTTTCATAAAAATTATGTTTTATGGGTTTTAAAAGGAATAGTAAAAAGTTAATCTTTCATATATTGCGCGGCATATTTTTAGGAATTGACTAAATTTAAGAAGAATAAATAAAAGGAATTTAAATTATTATTAAAATGTATCAATCAAAAATAGCCGGTTTAGGAAGTTATGTTCCAGAAAACGTGGTGACTAATGACGATCTTGCAAAGATCATGGACACCAGTGATGAGTGGATACAGGAGAGAACGGGTATTAAAGAACGCCGGCACATAAAAAAAGGAGATGGTAACTCCACGGCGGTAATGGGAGTGAAGGCTGCAAAGATCGCGATAGAACGCGCCGGGATCACAAAAGATGATATTGACCTTATCGTTTTTGCCACTTTAAGTCCAGATTATTATTTCCCTGGCGGGGGAGTGCAGGTGCAGGATCTACTAGATATCAATACCTGTCCCGCGCTGGATGTACGAAACCAGTGTAGCGGATTTGTCTATGCGCTTTCTGTGGCCGACCAGTATATCAAGACCGGGATGTATAAAAACGTGCTGGTAATAGGTAGTGAAAACCATAGTGGAGGTCTCGATTTTTCAACCCGTGGAAGAGGGGTTTCAGTAATTTTTGGGGATGGGGCAGGAGCTGCGGTTGTTTCCCGAAGCGATCACAACGGGCAGGGAATTCTTTCTACACACCTTCATTCTGAAGGTAAACACGCATTGGAACTCTCGCTAAAAGGCCCAAGTACCTTGCACTGGGTACCCGAGATCATTGCCGAAAATCCGCAGGGAGATGACATACCTTATTATCCATACATGAACGGGCAGTTCGTCTTTAAGAACGCCGTGGTTCGCTTTTCAGAAGTGATCATGGAAGGGCTGAAGGCTAACGGACTTGAAGTAAAGGATATAGATATGCTCATCCCGCACCAGGCGAATTTGAGGATCTCCCAGTTCATTCAGCAGAAATTTAAGCTGAGTGATGATCAGGTGTATAACAATATTCAAAAATACGGAAATACCACAGCAGCGTCTATTCCGATTGCTTTGACCGAAGCCTGGGAAGAAGGAAAGGTCAAAGAAGGAGATACCGTTGTATTGGCAGCTTTTGGTAGTGGATTTACCTGGGCAAGTGCAATCTTAAAATGGTAAAAGCCAAATAATAAAGGGTCTTCAAAAATTTAATTTCTGAAGAAATAAAAAACCGCAACTTAAAACGTTGCGGTTTTTTTTGGCTAATTCAAACAAATTTAAAATAATCCACTACTGTTATTGGTGTTGTCGTCACGCTGTTTCCTTGAAAGTGCGCGGTTCTTTCCGCCGCCAAACCTGTAGGAAAAGCCAAGGTATACTGTCTGGGAATCTCCTTGGAATTGACCCCTTTGATCATAAGGAATATCGCTTGTAAACTTAAATTCCTGGGTGTCAAAAATGTCATTAAAGTTAAGACTTAAGGTGGCCTTATCTTCCAGGAAGCTATATCGCGCTCCGGCGTTTACAAAGTAAAATTCCTCGGGGCTGATCTGTAACATATCGGTGCTGCTTCTATACATTCCAAATAATTGGAACGTAAGTTTCTTGGTAACATTAAAGCTTTGGCTCAGCCTTAGACTGTAGGCAGTTGCTTCCACTTCCAGGTATTCTTCTCCTACAACCCCTTTTTCGGTACTACTGTACAATTCAAAGCTGGGATTAAGGCTCCACCAGGGAAAAAGTCTGTATCTGCCGCTCAATTCAACCCCATAAGCAGTGTTATCATCCCAGTTCAAATATGTGAGTAACAAACGGGATGGATCCTCGGGATCTATTAATAATACCTGACTTATTTCATCTTCGATCAATCGGTAGAACACACCTCCCGTAAAGCTCCCTTTTTCAAAATTGTGAGTGTAATTCAACTCCAGGGAATTGGTGAATTGCGGGTCTAATTCTGGATTACCCACGCCGGTTATTCTTGGAGTGGAAAACTCCCTCACCGGGTTTACCTGGCTAAGGCCGGGGCGGTCTACGCGTCTGCCATAACTTAACTGCAGCGTCTTCATATCATCTAATTTGTAGGATAGGAAACCTGAAAGATAAAGGGTGAAATAATCAGTTTCATATATAAGTTCATTATCCAGGATCGCTTCCACCTCATATCTTTCTAGTCGTGCGCCTAATTGGTATGACCATTTGTTCCAACTCTGCCCAAAAGTGGAGTAGAAGGAGTATATGTTATTGTCATAATCGTAAAGTGCATTATCAAGGCTTGCATTCGTCGTGCGATAATCATTGGAGCTACGCCTCAACCTTGCTTCGGCACCCAGTTCCAGTTTTGCAGTTTCTGATAATGGATTTTCGTAGTCCAGGTTGATGGTAGTATTGGTAAACTCTTCTTTTACATCATCGCGATACGAATCCAACTCACCGGCACCGGCACCGGAATATTTAAAGCGGGCGATCTCGTCCTCATCAGTTGAACTGTAATCAGCCTCAAAGATCAACTTATGACCTTCTGAATTAAAATCGTGGTTGTAAACGAAATTGTAGGTGCGGGTGGTATTGTCGTCATCTAAAGAGAAATCCTGTGTAATATTTCCGGCTGCAGGGTTGTCAAAAATAATTTTTGCCTGTCCCACAGGTTCTCCCATATAATAGTTCTGGTTGGTGTAAAAGGAAAAAGTATTCTTGTCGTCAAGATAAAAATCCATTCCTACCTTAAAGAGATAGGATTTGCCATCATTCACAAACCGCAGTTTTTCAGTGTAGTTGTTGGTGAAGTTCTGGATTGTTCCCAGTTGTTCCCGCTTTCCTCCGTTAGTTCCAAAATTTCCGAAGAAATTTACCTTTCCGGTTCTGTAGTTCATATCAAGTGATCCTGTATAGCGGGTGTTTTCGCCAACAGTTACTCCGGTGTTTAAATTTCCGTTGAAACCAATATTGGAGTTCTTGTGGAGAATGATGTTGATGATTCCACTCATACCTTCCGGATTATATTTAGCTGAAGGGTTGGTGATAAGTTCAATACTTTTTATAGAAGTACTTGGGATCTGCTTGAGAAGCTGGGCAGCAGGAATGTTGGTAGGTTTCCCGTCTACAAGGATCCTTACATTGTCATTACCACGCATAGAAATATTTCCATCCTGATCAACAGCCAAACTTGGAATATTGTTCATGATCTCACTGGCAGTGGCGCCTGCCGTGGTAAGGTCTTTTCCCACATTTACCACCTTACGGTCTATGCGTTGTTCAATGGTAGATCTTTCTGCGACAATCTCTACATCGTCCAGTTGAGCTATCTCAGCTTCCAGGAAGATCTGGCCCAGTTCAAAATCCTTTTTCTTTTCTGAAATAGTTACTTCTTCTGTAAAAGTGCGGTAACCCATGAACTGGATCTGGAAAGTATAATTTCCTGCAGGTAATTTTTCAAGGGTAAAAGTACCGTCAACGGCGCTTACAGTGCCTTCCACAATAGCACCTGCACTGTCTTTCACTGAAATAGTTGCGTAGGGAATAGGTTCGTTAAATTCTTTGTCCATGACTATTCCTGTGACTTTACCCAGGATTACAGGGTCAACAGGATCTTTCCCAAACATGGGTGCTGTCATTAATAATAAAAGAAAGATTAGTTTTTTCATTGTTGCTCGTTTAAAGATTGATTGATGATTGACTATTGATGATTATTCTGTTATAGATATTACTTGGTAAAACATACTACATAGAACAAAGATTTCCCAAAAAATGGACTTCTCTATATTAAAGACGACCATCAAAGCATTTTGTTGCAGTAAATTTCAATTTTATTTCCGCCTCCTTTAAAACTGTTCACCTAAACCCAGGCTGCGACTGGAAAAACCGCTATTTCCGGTTTATTAAAAAAAGTTTTAGATTTTCATTTTTTTAAAAAAAAGACCCACGCGTTGAAACGTGGGTCTTACACCGGAGCTCTTTTAACACTAACCATCAATGTACTTTAAAGCGCCCCAATGCGGGAAATATTTCTTATCTTAAAGACTGCAGAGCCGTTGCTTTGTTACACTAACTGAAGAAAATATTTTTATGAGTAAAAAAACCTTAGTACTGGGAGCTACCACCAATCCTGCCCGCTATGCCTATATAGCTATTAACCGGTTGGTTTCCAATAATATTCCCGTAGTGGGCCTGGGCCTACGAAAGGGAGAGGTAGCAGGTGTAAAAATTGAAAACGAAAAATTGCCTTTTAAAGATATCCACACGGTCACTCTTTATATTGGGCCTCACAGACAGGATGAGTATTATGAATATATCCTGTCTCTCAAACCAAAAAGGGTGATCTTCAATCCGGGTACCGAAAATCCTGAGTTTTACAGAATACTTCAGAAGAACAACATAGAAGTGGAAGTTGCCTGCACCCTGATCTTACTTTCTACGCAACAATACTAACCCAAGAAAGGTCAGGAGTCCGTTCAGGATCAGGACAAAGAAACCGAACTCAAAACCGAACCAGGCAAGACTGTTCACACTAATAAGATAAGTTAGTATTGGAGAGGCAATGGCCACTACCGGAACAAGTTTGTCCTTCACCTTCCAGTTGGTAAAGAGTCCGAAACTGTATAAGCCGAGCAAAGGACCGTACGTGTAGCCAGCAAAAACAAATAGTTTGGCTATCACGCTCTCATCCTTTATCACGTATTTAAAACTGATAATGACCAGGATGAGCACTACTGATGTCGCGATGTGGATCTTCTTCCGGATGCTTTCCTGTTTTTCTGCCGGATACCTGTTCTCAATATCCATAATGTCGATACTAAAGGAGGTGGTAAGTGCTGTCAATGCACTGTCTGCACTACTATACGCCGCTGCGATCAATCCAAGAATAAAGAATACTGCGATTCCCATTCCCATAGTTCCCTGTGTGGCGATGACCGGGAAAAGATCATCTTTAGAAGCGTCAATTCCATTCTGACGGGCGTATTCGGTTAAAAGTACTCCAAGGGTTAGGAACAACAGGTTCACAAATACAAGGACCACGGTAAACCAGAACATGTTCTTTTGAGCGTCACCAAGGTTGCGGCAGGTAAGGTTCTTCTGCATCATATCCTGGTCCAGCCCGGTCATTACAATGGTAATGAATGCTCCTGAAATAAATTGTTTCCAGAAAAAGTCGGCACTTTTAAAATCATCAAAAAAGAACATTTTTGAGAGGCTACTGTTTGAAATATGAGAGATGAGGTCTCCGCCTTGAATTCCAAGATCTGTAGAAACATAATAAATACTTACCCCAACCGCGATCAACATACAAAGGGTCTGCAAAGTATCGGTATATACAATGGTCTTGATCCCCGATCTAAAGGTGTACAGCCAGATGAGGAGAATGGTCATGACCACAGTAGCCCAAAAGGGGATTCCCAGTTGATCAAAAAGAATTATCTGCAGTACATTCGCTACCAGGAACAACCTGAAACTGGCACCTACAACCCTCGAAAGCAGGAAAAAGGAAGCTCCCGTTTTGTAAGAGTAAAATCCGAACCGGCTTTCCAGGTAACTGTAAATAGAGGTAAGGTTCATCCGGTAATACAGCGGCAGTAATACCAGCCCTATGACCGCGTAACCTACAACATATCCCAGCACTACCTGCATATAACTGAACTGGCTGGCTTCCACCCATCCGGGGACTGAAATAAAGGTGACCCCGCTGAGGGAGGCTCCAATCATTCCGAAGGCAACCACATACCATGGCGATTGCCGGTTAGCTTTAAAAAATGTAGCGTTGTCTGCTTTGGTTCCGGTGATCCAGGAAATTCCAATAAGCGCTATAAAATAGCTGGCAATCAAAAGAAGGATATAGAGGGGCTGCATGTAGTAAATTTTTCGGCAGCAAAATACAAATAAAGCCGAAATAGGCACTAGTTGCCGTGTGCCTTAATTTTATGGCGCTTGTCACAAAAAGCTGTAATTTTGACTTATGGAATTTTCATCAAAATTATTGGAGGAAGCGGTGAATGAAATGTCACAGCTTCCGGGGATAGGAAGAAGAACAGCCTTACGGCTGGTGCTGCATTTGCTCAAGCAGCCGGAATCACAAACGGTGGCGCTGAGTAAAGCTTTACTCGACTTCAAGACCGATGTCAAATTTTGCAAGAACTGTCATAACATCAGCGATACCGATCTTTGTGAAATCTGTGCAAATAAGAGCAGGCAAAGCGAAGTGGTTTGTGTGGTGGAAGATATCAGGGATGTGATGGCTATTGAGAACACCAGCCAGTATCGCGGACTTTATCATGTACTCGGCGGAAAGATCAATCCGATGGAAGGCGTGGGTCCATCTCAGCTGAACATAAAATCCCTTATTGAAAAGGTGAAACTGGGAAAAATAGAGGAGATAATTTTCGCGCTGAGCAGTACTTTGGAAGGAGACACCACCAACTTTTATATCTATAAACAATTGGAGGGGCTGGAAGTAAAGACCAGTACCATTGCCCGCGGGATCGCGGTGGGTGACGAACTCGAATATGCAGATGAGGTTACACTTGGGCGCAGTATTACTAACAGGATCCCGTTTGAAAAGTCTCTGAAGAGTCAGTAAAATCTGGAGTACTTGATATTTGTCAGGGGAAAAAGCAAAAATTAAACTTCGTTTTAAAGACCTGAAGTTGTAATTTTACTCGGAAAATTTTTTGAAGATCCTTACTTCAGGGGCGGCGAAAATCTTTTCGGAATATAAAATTATTATTAAAAAAGCATATTTTTTAGTAATTTCGCATCATACTAAATTTAAAACATCTTCGATTTAAGAATATGGCAAAATTTGAACTTAAGTTACCTAAAATGGGAGAAAGTGTTGCTGAGGCAACAATTACTAATTGGCTTAAAGAAGTGGGGGATACCATTGAAGCCGATGAAGCTGTTCTGGAGATCGCTACAGACAAAGTAGACAGTGAAGTGCCGAGTGAAGTTGATGGGGTATTGGTTGAAAAGTTTTTTAACGAAGATGATGTAGTGCAGGTAGGGCAGACCATTGCTATAATAGAAACAGAAGGAGAAAGCGGTGCTACCGAAGAAGCTTCTCAGGAAGAAGAGATCCCTTCAGAAGATGTGCAGGAAGCTGTGGCAGAAGCAGAGAAGCGGGTAGAGGAAGCAAAAAGCATCAGCGTACAGGATTTTTCAGACAGCAACCGTTTTTATTCTCCGCTGGTTAAGAATATCGCTAAGGAGGAAGGAATTTCCCTTGAAGAGCTAGAACAAATGGAGGGAAGCGGGAAAGATGGAAGAGTCACCAAAAATGACATTTTAGCCTACCTTGAAAGCAGATCTTCAAAACCTTCACAGCCCGCACCAAAAGCTCCGGAAAAAGCACAGGCTGCGCCTCAGCCTTCCAAAACACCGGTAAGTGTAAGCGGAGAAGATGAGATCATTGAAATGTCCAGAATGGGTAAAATGATCGCTCACCATATGGTGGAGAGCGTTCAAACCTCTGCTCATGTACAGTCATTTATAGAAGTTGACGTTACCAATATCTGGAACTGGCGTAAAAAGCACAAAGATGCCTTTGAAAAGAGAGAGGGTGAAAAACTCACTTTTACACCTATTTTTATGGAGGCGGTTGCCAAAGCGATCAAAGATTTCCCAATGATCAATATTTCTGTGGACGGGGATAAGATCATCAAGAGAAAGAATATCAACCTTGGTATGGCTGCGGCCCTTCCGGACGGTAACCTAATTGTTCCGGTGATCAAGAATGCAGACCAGTTGAACCTGGTAGGTATGGCAAAGGCAGTGAACGATCTTGCAAACCGTGCCCGAATGAACAAACTGAAGCCGGACGATATCCAGGGAGGTACTTATACCGTTACCAACGTGGGTACTTTTGGAAGTATCATGGGTACTCCAATTATCAATCAGCCGCAGGTAGGAATTCTGGCACTGGGAGCCATTCGTAAAGTACCGGCTGTTATTGAGACTCCCGAAGGTGATTTCATCGGGATCCGTCACAAAATGTTTCTTTCCCACAGCTATGACCACAGGGTGGTGAATGGCGCGCTGGGAGGTCAGTTTGTGCAAAGAGTGGCTCAGTATCTTGAGAAGTTTGATAAGAACAGGGATATCTAAACGATATCATGAATTATAAGTAAAAGCCATGATCTGCTCAATAAAGCAGGATTGTGGCTTTGCCTTTTTTGGGCCTCCGGAAGCCTTTAAAATGTAGTATATTTACCCGGAACGGAAATTTAAGTTATGGAGTTGAAACTCACCAAGCCCATTTGTTTTTTTGATCTTGAAGCCACCGGAATGAATGTGGCAAAAGACAGGATCGTAGAGATCTCGATCCTCAAGATCTATCCAAATGGCAATAAAGAAAGCCGCACCTGGCTGGTAAATCCTGAAATGACTATCCCAAAAGAAGTGGTGGCCGTTCATAACATCACCAATGAAAAAGTGGCGAATGAGCCCACTTTTAAAGAACTTGCGGGCACTATCTATGAAATGATACGCGGGTGTGATATCGCGGGCTACAATTCAAATCGGTATGATATTCCCTTGCTGGCTGAAGAAATGTTGCGGGCCGGGGTTGACTTCGATATGAAGAACATGCTGGCGGTAGACGTGCAAACGATCTTTCACAAGATGGAGCAGCGCACGCTGTCTGCAGCTTACCGCTTTTACTGCGGAAAGGAACTCGATGGGGCACACCGGGCAGAGGCAGATACCGAGGCCACCTATGAGGTACTGAAATCTCAGCTTGATCGCTATGGGGAAGATCTTCAAAACGATGTAAAGTGGTTATCTGAATTCAGCGCTAGAAAGAACTGTGCAGATTTCGCCGGATTCATTTCCTATAATAAAAAAGGGCAGGAAGTATTTTCCTTCGGAAAGCACAAGAACAAATGTGTGGAAGATATTCTGGAACAGGAACCGGGTTACTTTGGGTGGTTCCAAAATGCCGATTTTCCCTTGTACACTAAAAAAGTACTGACTGCCATAAAACTCAGGAAACTTAATACCAAGCTTAAATAACGCGATGAAAATAATCTGTGTGGGCCGCAATTATACCGAACACATTGCCGAGCTCGAAAATGAAAGACCGTCAGATCCTGTTCTTTTTCTGAAACCTGACACCTCAATTTTACTTAAGAAGCAGCCGTTCTTTATTCCCGCTTTTTCTAACGATGTACATTACGAAGTTGAATTGCTGGTGAGGATCAACCGCATTGGAAAGCATATTCAGAAGAAATTCGCGCATAAGTATTATGATGAGATAGGCCTGGGAATTGATTTTACGGCTCGCGACCTCCAAAATAAGTTAAAAGAGAAAGGATTGCCATGGGAAAAAGCCAAGGCTTTTGATGGTGCTGCGGTGATCGGGGAAAAGTGGCTGGACAAGAAGAAATTCGAGAGCGTGGATGCCATTCCTTTTAGCCTTCAGAAGAATGGAGAAGTGGTGCAAAATGGAAATTCTTCTCACATGCTTTGGAAAATTAACGAATTAATTGAATATATTTCAGAATATTTCACCCTGAAGATCGGGGATGTTATCTTTACAGGAACGCCGGCTGGAGTAGGTCCCGTAGCGATAAACGATGAACTCACAGGGTTTATAGAAGATGAGCAAATTTTTTCGATAAAGGTAAAATAATGAGTATTTACAATTTAGAAAGCGTAGAGGAAATGGCCGGAGGTGACCAGGACTTCTTAAAAGTAGTGGTACAAACCTTCATTGAAGAGATCCCGCCAGACCTCGTGGCCATGAATGAGGCAGTTGCCGAAGGCAATGCCGGGCAGGCCTACCAATATGCCCATAAAATGAAACCTAACCTCCAGATGTTCGGGCTTGACCTCATGCCCCAGATCAAGATCATTGAAGAATGGTCAAAATCCGGAAAGGATAAGAAAGAAGTGGAAGAAGCTGCAGAGATCATTACCAACCGCGTCAAAACTGCAGAGAAAGAACTGAAAGAAGACTTTGAGCTGTAATGACAGCCGAGATCATCACTATAGGAGACGAGATCCTTATTGGGCAGATCGTTGATACCAATTCCGCTTTCATAGCTAAAGAGCTGAACATGATAGGAATTTCGGTCTATCAGATCGTTTCCATTCAGGATGAAAAAGAGCATATACTGGCAGCACTTAAGGAAGCTGCCGAACACGCCGACATTATTCTGCTAACCGGCGGCCTGGGTCCTACCAAAGACGATGTTACCAAATACACCTTTTGCGAATATTTTGAAGATCAGCTAAAGCTGAATAAGGAGGTGCTTTCTCATATTGAAGAACTTTTTTCAAAGTACAAGGCCAAACCGGTCTCCGATCTAAATCGGGAACAGGCGATGGTGCCTTCGAAGTCTGAGGTGCTGCACAATGAGTACGGTACCGCACCGGGACTGTGGATGGAAAAGGACGGGAAGGTTTATATCTCTATGCCGGGTGTTCCATATGAAATGAAGCAGTTGATGGAGCGGGAAGTGATTCCGCGCTTAAGGGATAAGTTCCACCGGCCGTTCATCTATCACAAGACTTTACTTACCAGAGGTATGGGTGAAAGTGCGGTCGCAGAACGCCTTGCCGACTGGGAGGAGACGCTGCCAAAACATATTAAGTTCGCTTATTTACCGGGATTGGGGACAGTACGCCTGCGCCTCTCCGGAAAAGGGGAGAATGAGGAAGAGCTTATTGGTTCTGTTGAAGCCAAAGTAGAAGAGCTGTATGAGCTCTTAGGAGATATTATTTCTAAGGAGCAGGATGAGGATGAGAAAATAGCGGTACAGATAAGTCAGATACTTACCGAACAAAAGAAATTCCTCTCGGTAGCCGAGAGCTGTACGGGAGGAGCGCTGGCTTCAGAATTTACCACGCATCCCGGTGCATCTGCCTGTTTCAAAGGAGGAATCGTGACTTACGCTACTCAGACAAAGATGGAGCTTCTTAGTGTTCCGGAAGAGTTGATCGAAAAACACAGCGTGGTGAGTGCTGAGGTCGCAGAAGCCATGGCCCGCAATTGTCGGGAGCAATTTAAAACTGATTATGCGCTTTCCACCACCGGCAACGCCGGACCGACCAAAGGGGATAGTGATGCTGAGGTGGGTACGGTCTATATTGCAATGGCCACTCCGCAGAAAGTGATCTCTAAAAAATTCCTTTTTGGAAACCATCGTGATCAGGTAGTGAAAAAGTCGGTTTATAAGGCTTTTGAAATGATCCTGGAGGAGATTACTTCTTAGAGGACAGTGGACAGTTTGTTGGAGAGTAAAGAAAAGAGAACACAGAGCAGAGAGCCAAGAGTCAAGAGCTAAGAACAGAGAACAGAGAGAAAAGGTGAAAGCCTCATTTTTGTCTCTCACTTTGAGTAAATCATCCGAAGAGGCAAGCCAGCTATGGCTTTTAGAACCGGTTTGGAGTGGCCTATCGAAAATTTTGCGTTAAAATTGAAATGAGGTGCCGTGAAATTTTAGGCTGTTTGAGCCAAAACGGATTTTGTTAAAAGAAAAAAGCTTCTGGCGAGTTCCTAAAATTTAGGCGCCAAATGAAAATTTTAGCAACATTTTCGTAAGCCTAGACTTTTTTGGTTCTTTTTTGGGCGATGCAAAAAAGAACAGAAGAACTAAAAACCGTGGGCGTCGATTCTGCTCAAGGCGAGATTGCTTCGGCTTACTTCGTAAACCTCGCAAAGACGATAAAAAAAGTAGTAGTCCGCCGCAAAACACCTATTTTTGAACCTGTCATTGCGAGCGAAGCGTGGCAATCTCACGATTTGAAAGAATAAATTTTTCAGTGGCAGAAAAGCTTCCGTAGAAAGAAGCCTCAAAAACACCATTTCCGGCAGGTATTGCTGCAGAAAGCTTCCGCAGAAAAACTTCAAAAAATATTTTCCATTAGCTATTGGCTATTAGGTAAAAAAATCGTTAATTTGCAGCCTGTTTTGAAATAACGAGTTAAAGTATAGAGCAATGTCAAGAGTTTGTGAACTTACAGGTAAGAAAGCAATGGTAGGAAACAATGTTTCCCACGCGATGAATAAAACAAAACGTAAATTTGACGCCAATTTGGTTAAAAAACGTTTTTACATTCCCGAAGAAGACAAATGGGTCACTTTGAAAGTGTCTACTTCTGCGATCAAAACGATCAACAAAAAGGGAATTTCCGCTGTAATTAAAGAAGCAAGGGAAAAAGGATTTTTAACCAAGTAATAATCCTCACATTTAACAAGCAGTAAAATGGCAAAGAAAGGTAACAGAGTTCAGGTTATATTAGAATGTACAGAGCATAAAGCATCTGGGCAACCAGGTACTTCAAGATACATCACAACGAAAAACAAAAAGAACACGCCAGATAGAATGGAGTTGAAGAAATTCAATCCTATTCTTAAGAAGATGACGGTTCATAAAGAAATAAAATAATAAGTCATGGCAAAGAAATCAGTAGCATCATTACAAACAGGATCAAAGAGGTTAACCAAAGCTATCAAAATGGTTAAATCTCCTAAAACCGGCGCCTATACTTTTGTGGAAGCAATCATGGCTCCAGAAATGGTAAATGACTTTTTGAACAAAAAATAAGTTATTTCAAAGATATTTTAAGCCGTCCCGATACCTATCTGGACGGCTTTTTCTTTTTGTGTATATTTACCTGCAGTATTGGAAGTTTTCAGAATATAAAGGCTGTCACGACTGATGTCCTGCCCTGGAAACTGAACGTTATTATCCATTCATAAATGAGTTTATTCAAGAAGATTTTCTCTAAGGAGAAAAAAGAGACACTAGACAAAGGCCTCGAAAAATCGAAGACCGATTTTTTCTCGAAGCTGGGGAAGGCAGTTGCCGGAAAATCAAAAGTAGATGATGAGGTTCTTGATGACCTGGAAGATGTACTGGTGAGCAGTGATGTGGGCGTGGGAACGACCGTAAAGATCATCAACCGGATTGAAGACCGTGTAGCCCGTGACAAATATTTGGGAACCGATGAGTTGAACCAGATACTAAGGGAAGAGATCGCAGCCCTGCTGGCTGAAACCAATTCCGGAGAGGCAACAGATTTCTATGTGCCTTCAGATAAGAAACCGTATGTGATCATGGTAGTTGGAGTCAATGGGGTTGGAAAGACCACCACCATTGGTAAACTGGCCTACCAGTTCAAGAAAGAAGGTAAAAAAGTGGTGCTGGGTGCGGCCGATACTTTCCGAGCCGCTGCTATTGACCAGTTGCAGGTTTGGGCAGACCGGGTTGGAGTGCCTATCGTGAAACAAAAGATGGGAAGCGATCCTGCTTCTGTAGCCTATGACAGTGTGCAGAGTGCCGTTAAACAGGGCGCCGATGTGGTGATCATTGATACCGCGGGCCGTTTGCACAATAAGGTGAACCTAATGAATGAGCTTTCCAAAGTAAAGAGAGTGACTCAGAAGGTGGTGGAGAATTCTCCACACGAGGTCTTGCTCGTGTTGGACGGATCTACCGGACAGAATGCTTTTGAACAGGCTAAGCAGTTCACTGCAGCGACTGAAGTTACTTCCCTGGCGGTTACCAAACTTGACGGTACGGCAAAAGGAGGAGTGGTGATAGGCATCAGTGACCAGTTTCAGATTCCGGTGAAATACATTGGAGTAGGTGAGGGCATTGAAGACCTGCAGGTGTTCAATAAATATGAGTTCGTAGATTCCTTTTTCAAATAACCAACCAACTAAAGATCCATTTCCCATGAAGAAAGCTTTTCTCCTGTTCTTGATGTGCCTGCTTGTTATCTCCTGTAAAGAGGAAAAAGAAGAAGTAATTACGCAGGAACCTGCAGTGGTGTGGGAACCTCAGGACGAAACAGCTGAACTCGAAGAACAGGCGAAGCATGAGAATGAGCGCATGCGTTTCAAGCTTATCAATTCAAAGTTCCAAGACAAGAATGACCTCTGGAAATCTTTTGAAAAGGACCTGGCGACTTTTTCGGAAGCCCGGTACCAAGAGCTGCAACCGTTGGTGCTTGAGAAGAGCATTCCGCAGTTACAACAGGAGATCAGGGATGGTAAACTCAGTTATACAGATCTTACCCTTTTCTATATCTACAGGATCAGGAAATTTGAGAGTGACAACGATCTTTCTTTAAATGCTGTGATCGCTTTAAATTCGGAAGTGGTGGAGCAGGCCAGAAAGCTGGACGCAGCAAACAAAAAGGCACCTCTGCATTCTGTTTACGGAATGCCCTTGCTGTTAAAAGACAATATCAACACCAATAATATGCCGACTACAGCCGGGGCCTTCGCCCTTGCTGAGAACAGGCCTTCCAAAAATGCTTTTATTGTGGAGCGTTTACAGAACCGGAACGCTTTGATCCTGGGGAAAGTGAACCTGAGCGAATGGGCCTATTATTTTTGCGATGGCTGCCCTCTTGGCTACAGTGCTGTGGGCGGACAAACGCTGAATCCCTACGGAAGGAAAGAATTTGAGACCGGTGGTTCCAGCTCCGGAAGCGGGGTGGCTGTGGCAGCGAACTATGCTGTAGCTGCGGTAGGAACCGAAACCGCCGGATCCATACTTTCGCCGGCCTCCAAGAACTCGGTAGTGGGATTAAAACCAACGGTAGGCTTGTTGAGCCGCACCGGAATTGTTCCTATCTCATCTACCCTTGACACGCCCGGGCCAATGACCCGCACGGTGATCGACAACGCGATCTTACTGGCAGCAATGACCGGAAAGGATGCAGATGATAGTGCTTCAGTGGAGAAACAGAACAATTACATAAAAGGCTTACAGGAAGCCACTTTAGAAGGGAAACGAATTGGAGTCATGCGCTCGCTGCTTCAGGATTCCCTGTACAATGCTGCGGTAGAAAACCTGAAAGCCCAGGGTGCGGTGGTAGTAGAGTTTGAAGCAGCCGATATTCCTCTGGACAACTTTGGAACCCTTTTGGATGCCGATATGAAAAAAGACCTGCCGGCCTATCTTTCTACACAGGCTGGAAAAGAGGTAAAGCAACGACAGGTGCAGGACTTTGTGCAATTCAATGAAGAAGACAGTATAGTAAGAGCTCCTTACGGGCAGCAGTTGTTCGAAGGCATAGTGGCGGACACTACTTCGCCTGAAGAGCTGGAAAAGATCGCCGCTACGCTGCAGGAGAACGGAAGGAAGTTCTTTGATGTTCCCATGCAGGAACACAACCTGGATGCGGTGCTCTCTATCAACAATTACCACGCGGCCTATGCGGCAGTGGCCAAATATCCGGCGCTTACTGTGCCGGCCGGTTTTGAGGATTCCGGAGAGCCCAAAAATGTGACTTTTATCGCCCGTCCTTTCGAAGAAGCCAAACTTCTTGAAATAGGAGCGGCCTTTGAAAATAATTACCGCCAGCGCAAGGCGCCGACCGATTATAACCAGTAGCATGTCTCACAGGAACCTGGTGATCCTCACTAAGATCATTCTTATCTACAGCATCTTTTTCATCGTCATGAAGACGGTGATCATCTTTGGCGGTGCCTGGTTGCTGCCAAACCTGCTGTTAATGCTTCCGTTTCTCATTATCGGGATCATTGCCGGGATACAGGTGAAAAAGGAAAAGTACTCGTGGTGGTTTGTGGGAATTGGCGCGGCAGTGATCATTCTCACCCGCATCTATGAAACACGGCTAGTCGTGTGGATACACCAGCAACTGTAAACAGGTCCAAAAATGACATTTTTGACTACATTTAGATTCGAATTTTTACCGGCAAATTCGTTTCCTCTGCTAAAAGAAAGTCAGCTTCAAAATAGATTTGAAGCTGACCATATATTAGATCGTTGAGAGATAAAGTGCTTAGTTGGTTACTTCGACAGAAACATTGTCAAAGTACACAATTCCCTCGCAAGTATCTGCGCCTCCACAAACTACTTCAAATAAAATGGAAACCCCACCCGTCACATCACCTGCCGTGGTGAAATTATAGGTGTTGGTATTCCAGACACCGGCAGTTGGGTTAATAGTCCCTAAATTATGTAATACTGCAGCCTTTCCTTCGGTTGCACTTTCGGAGAATGCCAGCACATTTACAACGGCACCATCTGCAAGCGACTCAATTTTAGAATCGAATTGAACCGTAAGTTGCTGATTAGGCTGAATAGTTCCTACTCCAAAACGTTCCTGCTTGATCCCCGGGTTGTTCTGCGTTCCACTTTGGACGCGGGCAGAGTAAGTTCCTCCCGCGGTATTATTTTCTGCGTTACTTATTCCGGCCGTACCGCCATTGGTAGTTTCGGTGTCAAAGAACAACCATCCGGTTTCGTCCCCTGTCTCAAAATCTCCGTTAGTAAGGAAATTTCCATCACCTCCTGATCCACCGCCGCCGTCATTCAGGGTTAACGAAACATTGTCAATATTTACCAGACCAACCTGTGCTCCTGAATCGAATAGAACTCTCGCATTATTGGCTCCAAAATTGACCGCGGTAAGGGTAAGCGTATAGGTTTTCCTTTGAGTATCGATCGTTACTTCTTCGACAGTACTTGAAAAATCTCCGTCACTCAAACCGATACCTGCAATGATCGATCTTTCACGATCAGACCAGGCATCAAAAGTCAGGGTATAGGTGGATCCCTGAGTGATCTCCAGCTTTTGGCTCAAATTGACATCATAAGGATTTCCTGCTGCGGTCACATCTACTGAATAATACGTGTTATCCCCTTCCGTAGCGATTGGGGCGGGATCGGTTCCTACTCCAATAGTCCAGGGAGCTGCACCTGCCTCAAAATCCCCATTTACAAGCAATCCGGAGTCAAATTCACCACCTCCTGCATCTGCATCTAATTTCAGGGAAACATTATCGATGTTCACCAGGCCGACTTCTGCTCCGGAATCAAATAATACCCGGGCATTTGCGGCTCCAAACTCAGCAGCGGTAAGTGAGAGAGTGTAAGTTTGCCGTTCAGTATTAATGGATACCTGTTCGGTAGTATTTGAAAAATCTCCGTCGCTTAATCCAATACCGGCAATAATAGATCTCTCCCGATCAGACCACGCATCAAAGGTAAGGATATACGTAGCTCCCTGGGTGATCTCGAGTTTTTGGCTCATATTAACGTCAAATGGATTACCGGCGGCAGTCACATTTACAGAGTAATAAGTATTGCCACCCTCAGTCACTATGGGTACAGGATCATTCCCGACTCCAATAGTCCAGGGTGCAGCCCCGTCTTCAAAATCGCCGTTTACCAGCAAACCGGAATCAAATTCCTCTCCGCCACCACCGTTACCGCTGTTACCTTCTCCATAAAGGGCGAAATCGTCAATATAATAGGTCTCTGTAGTATTGGTATTCAGTTCAAAGAACAGAACGATCTTGTCATATTTTCCACTCTCACTGGCGGCAAACGGGAAAGTAAGTTCTTCCCACTCATTGGCCCCCACTGTAGTAGTTCTCGATAATTCGGTATTAATATTCGCGTCTGCCGAATTCTCTAACTTTACAAGAACATCGTAAGTTACGGCAGAAGAATATACTTTGAGTTTTAATCCCTGGCTATCACTAAAATCGAGTGGGTTGTCAAATACTATCTGGTTATTGGCAAAGAGGGCACCGCCATTTCTTTCGATCTTTCCTACGAAACATGAAGCATTCACCTCATTCTGGAAATCGGGATTAGCAACGTAGCTATATTGCGCATCAAAGGACTGGATCATTTCCGCAGGATCATTCAGGAAGGTCATATTGAATCCCTCAGCTGTCAGATCCTGTTCAGTTTCAGGTGTACATTGTGCTGAAGTTACAGTCTGTTCAATATCATCGATGTAAAAGGTTCCGGCAGTTGTACCGGGACCGTCTGCAAAAATGGTTAATCTTGAATAGCTATTGGAAGAAGAGAATTCGAATTCCAAAATTTCCCATCCACTTCCGCTATGAGTTGTGCTTACTTCAATATCAGCTCCTGTACCATCTTCTAATTTTAACAGAACAGGAATTGCAGTCTCTGACCAGAAATTCATGCTGATGGTTTTTTCTGAAGTCAGGTCAATCGGCATTCCCACATCGAAACTTATTCCTTCAAATTCTGCACCGGCATTGGTGATCTCACCTACCTGTGAAACTACATCATTAGAGCCTGACACACCGGGATTCTCAACTACACTAAAAGAAGTACCTCCAAAGGTGACTGCTTCATAATTTACATTTGGATCATCAAAAGTAATAGGTAAGTTCAGGGGTAAGGGTATATCGATGATGATAACATCTTCAAAAACATCAGATGCGCCGGCTATGTTGGAAGCCGTTAATGTTACGGTGTGAGATCCTGAAGCGAAAGCCCTGATAGGATTAATCTCGGTGGTAGTACGACCATCTCCAAAATCCCAGACATATTTTGTGGCATTTTCCGAAGTGTTGATAAAGCTAACCGCCCCTGTGTCTTCATTTAGGGTATAGGTAAAACCTGCAGTCACCTGGGGCAGATCTGCGTCATCTTGTTCACATCCCAAAAATATCACTGCCGAAGCAGTCAGAATAACGAATGATAACAGCCTTGATATTTCTACTAATTTCTTCATGGTGATAAATATTAATTATTGGGAAAGTTGCCTTCATAAATTCTCACGTAATCCACTAACATAGTTTGTGGAAAAACGGTTTCTTCGTTAGGTGGTCCTACGAAATCACCTCCTACGGCCAGGTTCAGGATAATGTAAAAAGGATCATTAAAAACCCACTCGCCCGGTACGTCATTTGGAGTGACCTGATTATATAGTACATCATCTACATAATAATTAATGTACTCCGGCCCCCATTCAATTCCAAAAATGTGAAAGTCCGTATCAAAACGTTCGTTGGTTAGAGTATAACTTTTAGTTACTGAATTACCGGCTGAATAACCGGGACCATGGACACTTCCCAACACAACAGTAGGATTTTGTCCCCGATATTCCATAATGTCAATTTCACCTATTTCCGGCCAAACCTCCCCGGGAGTATCTGCTCCTAAAAGCCAGAATGCGGGCCACATACCCCGGCCGTATGGTAATTTTATACGAGCCTCATAGCGACCATAGGTCTGTTCAAATTTACCTTTAGTAACCAGCCGTGCTGAAGTGTATTGAGAACCTTCAAAAGCTTCCTTTCTGGCAGTGATAAGAAGATAGCCGTTTTGCACACTTACGTTCTCATTCCTGCTGGTGTAGTATTGCAGTTCATTGTTTCCCCATCCGTCCTCCCCGGTTCCTATGTCGTAACTCCAGATGGAAGGATCTGGAGCTCCATCTATATCGAAGTTGTCTTCAAGAACAAGATCTGAAAAGTTCGTGACCGTCTGTTCTTCGCTGGTTGTGCAGGCTGTTACGCCAAGTACGAGTGCCGCTATCAGAACTTTGCTGAAGGCAGTAAGCCGGTTTATATGCCAAAGGGGTATTATTTGCTGTTGCCAATTCATGAGCTTCGATCTTTTTTTATTCTTTGTAGAAATAAATATTGTCCACGAGTATTTCTGTGATATTGGCGCTGCTGTCAAATAGCAGCAGTCCCATATTTGTTCTTCTGCTTAGGCTTGAAAAATTCGAAAGCGGAATGTCAATACTTGCCCACTCCCCGCTGGAAAGCCGGCTGCTTTCAATCCGCACACGAGAAACAGCGTCATCACCACCGCCGGGGGAGGCATCAGCGCCATAATCCTGCAGCTCCACCTCTACATAGTCATTTCCGGTCAGGCTAATGTCCTCGGGTATTAGGATGTCCAAATGCAAAGAGGTCATAGCAGATACATCGACAAGGCCAAACTGTATTCCGACAAAATTGAAGTTGGTATAATTAATTATTCTATTACCATTGACGTTGATATTGTCTCCGCCCAGGGTGGTCTGGAAAGGTTCAAAAAACCCGTTGTAAAAGTCGACATTGATATTATTGTAGGCGTCACTGTAGATTGAAATGACATTAGCCGGATCACGTGTTGGGGTAGGTGCAAGTTCAAAACTTCCGGTCACCATAAGATTCATAGAGCCTGCTGCTTTTACCCCGCCGAGCAAGGCTGTTATTTCAGCAGAACCTATGCCCACCGGACTTATTATTCCCTGTTCGTTTACGACCGCGACATCAGTATTTGAAGACATAAAGGTATAATAGGAGGGAGCAGCATTCACTGTTTGATTGACTCCCGAAGCAAGATTGAAAGTTTGCGTTAGTCCGGTAATGGGAATATCAACATTGATAAAAGCCAACTGCTCAATATCCTGACCATTAAAGATCGCAGGTCTTGGTTGAGCGACCGTACCTAGTTTTTCGAATTTGATTTCATCTACCCAAAAGGTATAGCCGTCATTGTCTTCGGGACCTTCAGCATACCAGAACATTCCTCTTTCTCCTATCAGTTTGTCGGGATCGGGAATTGGGATGATATATTTGACCCAATTCGTAGTGATCCTCAAATTATTTTTAGTTACCACATATTTATTTTCGCCGAAATCATTTCCAAAACCTATTTCATTTATGGTAGCTGCTTTTGTCGCTTTGGCGTAAAAGGTAAGGGCATCATAGCCTGAAAGATCGCGGGGAGTGGAAGTGGGAAATATAGCTCCTGCATAAGCTCCTTCGGGATCTCCAAAATTTGGAACATCAAAACGCATGGATGATGATCCCTCATATTTTACATCGGTATCCACCGAAAATGCATCAAGTTTAGAGCCTGCAAAAGGAAAATACTGTAATCCAGTACTAAAGCCGTCTATATAAACATCTCCGTTGTCGCTGTACCTGGCAAATTCAATGTCATCTGAATAAGGTCGTTCACAGCTTACGGATCCGATTAAAACCGCCATTAGAAGTGTTACGCTTAGAAAATTTATTAATGTCCTGGTCTTCATAGTACTTTCTTATTTACCAATATTGATGTGAACATAGGTCCTGATCTCCCACTCATTTCCATCAGGAAAACCTACCGGACTTACTATAGGAGATTCAGTGAACTCGCCAGTTTCGTTTGGGCTGTACCGGTTTGAATATTCGTTGAGAGATCTCCAGGTACCACGAATTCCAACCCGGGTGTTTGGCAGAATGAACCAATTGGGTTTCCCGGTAGTTGTGGAAATATCCAGCACTAACTGAACCGGATACGTAAGATTAAAGTCCCTGTGATAATCGTATGGCCCCCAATCGTCTATTTTGAATGAGTGTATAAATTTCACTTTGTTGTAGATGACGCGTATATCTCCTCCAAAGCGCTCAATTAAGCGGGGGTCACTACCCCTGGCCTGGGCATTTCCGAAGTAGATATTGGCAATCAAACCAAGATTAGGAGACATTTTGGAAACGATGCGGGTGTTGGACTCCCAAAGATCATGGGCAGGCACCGAACCTGGAAAAGCGAAGGAAGTACGGTTACTCAGAAACCCGATGGCCGCATCCATAGTGGTAGGAAGATGACGGTATACGAACCCGCTGCTAAAAGCGAATTTTGCATCTTCCATCTCATCACTATCCCAGGCATACATCCAGGTGGCCGGGGTAGGATCATAGGTGACTAAAAGTTCTCCCGCCACAGTTTCTCTGTTGTCGCGCACGGCAAACGGATCATCCTCAATGTTACGCAGCCTTGCCGGGGGAGGCGCATCGTTAGGAATAGCTTCTACAATAGGTTTTTGCCATAAAAAATTAGGAGCAATGGTAAAGTCACCTGTGAGATAGGTGAAGCCTGTAAGTATGTTGGTTTGATTTTCACTCCCGGTGTCTTTTAATCTCCAGCCTGTAAAGGTCTGGGTATTGTCATAACCTCCGCGGGCTACGAGGCCCATAATTGCGCCCTGGGCATACCAGTTAAAAGGACCGCTGGAAAAGGTGATCTTTGCTTTTCCTCCCCAGTTGTCCATGGTGTTCACTTCATCTGTATACACCACATAATTATCGGGGTTGTCACCTGTCACTATTTGAAATCTTCTGCCATTCAAGGGTTGACCTGCCCAGATCGCGCCTGCCTCGAGTCCGAATTTTCCAAGTTCGGTTTTTGCCTGTAATGTCACCCTTCTGGTCTTTGGCTGCGGAATGGCGATAGAACTAACGGCGGTGCCGTAATCATCAATATCTTCGTGGTAAATTGCGGCTACCTCGAACTTCTCAAAGGTCTTGTAGTATTTCAGAAGTACTGCAGGATTTGCTCCCCACCACAATTGCGGGCCAAAAGCGAGTGAAAAGTTTTTAAAAGCACGCTTCCCGTCCACTTCAAATCCCAGGATTTCCCCATTATAGATATCGAGGTTAGGGCCGTAATTAGCTTCAGGATAAAGGTTGAAGAAATCTCCCTCGTACCCCCAGTGATAATGACCGGTTCGGTAAAAGCCATTCAGATCAAAATACTTTGAATTCCAGTCGTATTCTGCACTGTATACCTGCACACGGTTAACATCAGTCACATCCAGCTCCCCTTCAGGAGTCAGCACTCTTCTTTTACGGGCTCTGTTCTCATAGAAGATCTCATCAATCGGGTTCTCGGCAACATTACCCACAATGTTGAAGGTTACCTCGGCTCTCATATTTGCTGCAGGATTTCCTTCTACACCTACGTAATAAGATTGCATATGATCAAATCCTAATTCGTCAGGGTAAGTATTTGCATCAGGGTCTGCATCTTCGGGAGTAGTGATCAGGCTTCCGTCTGTATAAAAGGTAGTGAATTCTGCCCGAAGCGTGCTTAACCGGATCTTACTACTGCTTTCGGCCCCCAAAGCTGCTTTATCCCCGCGCGCCCTTAAGACCGCCTCCATTATTTCGATATTATTGAAAGCGATTTCAATATATTCTGCAGTTGCACCTTCGGCATAAGGCTCTATTTGGTGTGCCTGTTTTAAAGCGTAATAGGCCGCTCTAGGATAGAGATCATATAAACCCCGCTCATTGGTAGGTCCTTTTGCGCAGATCCCAAACCACTCTTCATTCATATTATTTTCACCTTCCTCATAGTCAAAGGTATAACCCCCGTTGATCCAGGAGGCATTCGTGTTGTGAATGGACAGGTCAATGGTTTGTCCATATTTCCACCACCCATCACTGAATTGAAAAGTAAATCCACCTATCGAGTTTCCGGCTCTGCCCAGGCCGGCAGCATTGGCATAGATCTCTTTCCAGTTTTCCACCAGGTAATAGGCCTGGGCTTTTTGGTCTTCCTGCCTTTCAATAGCATTAAAAGCATCAGAGCCAAACTCGGTGAACATAATAGGCTTACCCAGTTTTTCCTTTACTTCAGTAAAAATATTTCCGAAGGAGGCACCGCGGTAAACGTTCGTGCCAAATATGTCAATGTCTTTACATTCCTCGGCTATGATATCCAGAAACAGAACATCTCCATTACAAATGGCAATTGGGTGAGAGCTGTCGATATCCTTCATGGCCAGAACGGCAGTGTTAAATAACTCGTACATCGCCTTAGCCCGGATGGTAGATCTACGATCTTCGAGAGGAATATCTTCGGTTTCTGCACCATCCCAGAATAATCCGTAATTATTTTCATTCCCCAGCAAAAACAACAGTAAACCGCGGGTGTTCTTGTATTTTTCAGTCATTTCTGTCACTTCTTCAAGTAACAATTCTTGGGTACGGGGATCAGCGTAATCAGTATTTGGAACCCACTGCCCGTTCAAAGTAAGTCCGTAGCGCCCAAAGGAGTGGTTAAGCATGGTGTAGATACCGTAATTGTCATAGATATACGTGATCCATTTGGGCTGTATCCCCACATACTGCCTTATCGCATTTACACCCATATTGCGCAGGAGGCTCATTTCTGAATCCAGTGCAGCCTTAATAATATCATCTGGCTGATCCCAAAGGCTGTAAGAGAAATTTTTGCCAATGGGAACATAATCCCAGTTCATACCATTGATCATTATGGGTTTTCCGTTGATCTGGAGCTGCATACCCTCATCTGTATTGGAAACTGTAACCTCATCTGCCTGAGAAAAAGAATTCACAGTTATAAGAATGAGAATAAGTGGGGCAAGGAGTTTTTTGAGCGTATCCATTTTCAGTAATTTGATCTTCAATAAATTTAACAGTTTATTGATTAGCAAATCCTAAAGTGGAGTTAATTATCTTATTTTCAACAGCTTAATATAGGATGATGATCAATGAAAACTGAGTCGCAGCAAAGGGTGGACAGCTTTGTTAAAACTTCTGTAAGGCTGATTAGAATTTGGAGTTATCAGGTCCCGGAAAGCTACATTTTTTTCTAATAGTTCTATGGTGAATGACCTGTAGAAAGATCCAATACCTTTCAAAAATGACATTTTTGAAGCCACTTGTTCTTGAGCTTTACGGTTTTCCGGAATCCTCTTTAACAAAATTTTAATAGCTTTAACGAATAGAGAATTGAAATTTTTATGGGAAGATTATCTAAGATATTTAAGACGATAGATTGGAGATATTCTTTAGGGGAGTTATTTCTTATAGTCTCGGGTATCCTGATCGCATTAGCCCTTAACCAATGGAATGAGAAGCGGAAAATATATGATAGAGAAACCGAAATGCTTAAAGAGTTAAAGGTTTCTCTTGAAAATGATATGGAAGATATTCTCATTAATCTAAATGTTCACAATCAAAGCTATGATAGTGCCATCTTACTCCTGGATCATTTGAAGTCAAAAAGATCCTATAATGATACCTTAGATCCCCATTTTGGGAAGGTACTTGGCACCACCATTTTCCTGACAGATGATGCGGCCTATAACAATTTGCAGGATACAGGACGGCATTTAGTCACCAATAATTCTATTAGAGCTAAACTTTCTAAACTGTATGCCCACGATTATAAATTCATAGCAGCCCTGGAAGAAATAGACAGCCAGAATTTACTCCTTCATCTAAAACCGTATTACACGCGGCATTTTAAAAATTTCAGCCTATTTAAAAATGCTGAGCCGAGAAACTATGATTTTCTTATTGAAGATCCTGAATATATTTCACAACTTGAATGGATTCGGGACAATCGAATGTTTACGGTATACAGATACAAAACCATTAAGGATAAGGTAGAGAACATTATTGATATGCTGGATGAAGAACTTAGGGACCGCTCGAGGCCATAAAAGTCTGGTTACCTCCCAAAAATGGCATTTTTGAAGCCGCTTGTTGTTGAGCTTTACGGTTTTCCGGAATCTTCTTTAACAAAATTTTAATAGCTTTACTGAAGCCAAACTTTTTCTGTTGTTATTCAGCGAATTAAAAGGGGAAACAGGAGGGGAGTTTGTGGTAAAATACATTAGCTGTAATTATTTTAGAAGAACCCAAATTCAAATATGGAAAATAATAATAATATCAAATTCAACTTATATATAATATTCTTCCTTCTATCCTTTTTAAGTTTAATCTTATATAACTTACCAGACTTTGCCAATGAGCTTCGGATTATTTACGAGAATAGAAATATTTTGATCGTGGTCTTCTCAATATTACTACATCTTTGTTTTCTATTTGTACCGTTTTTCGTTGGGTATGTAATGATTTTCTTCTTTATCGATTTGGCTGTTATCAAAAGCATATATTGGCAGTTTAAGAAAAGAAGTGTTACTGAAGAAAACTATAATTCAGAAAAGGAAAATATAGAAAGTAGCAATAATTCCTCACTTAGCTTGGCTCTTGTAATTTTTACAATAAATATTTTAATGTTCTTAACCTTTAATGAAACTATATTATCAGTAATCTATCCCATTAATATAAATCAAATAATAGATAATATTTTAGGAACACCTTGTCTATTTTGTCCAATAGAATACTAAAATTCAGATCGAAATAACGAAAAATCCTTTCAATAGATTGATTGAGGATTTTAATTCAAGTGTTGATCTTTATCAGAAGTACTTGACTATATTAAGGGGCAACTTGGAACAATAGAAAGAATAAAAAAAATAAATTCTCAATTAGAAAATAAGCCATCATATTCTGATAGATATTTGGACGAAATAAAACAATGGCTATCCAAAAATGGCTTTTTTGAGAACTTTTTCCCTACATTTAATTCCATAAGAAACACCCCCTTCAACTCAAAGTGAATTCTTTCCTACAGGCCACTTTTGAGAGCCGGGACGTTAGCGATAATTTTATATTAAGGAATAGAGGTAATCAACCAATTCGTGAATATTAGAATAAGCTGATAAATCATAAATCCTTGATCCATTTTGGATATCAACTTCTGCTCTTTCTTGAGCCCACTTACTACTTGCTAAACCATCTTCCTTTTTCGACAAAAGCTGATCAAAAATGTTAGTTGCTTTTTGATAATCCGGAAACCACTTTTTTTGAATATGAGAAATTACATTATCACATTTTCTAAAAGGTTTTGTAGTTTTTTCAAAATGCAGAAGAATATAAAATTCAAAACAGGGAGCCGTAAAAGCAATATTAATTTTCGGCCTTGAATTTCTTGCGATTTCAAAAGCATCAGGTATTCTTGCATGACCATCTTTATCAAAGACAACCCAGATAAAAGCATACGGGTTGTTTTCCCTTCTAGCTTTCTTTATTAACCTTTTCGCCTCATTTACTAAGCCTACAGGAGAATGGTCTTTAGGTTTAAAAATGTTAACATCAATAGCTTGAAACTTACGTTTGTATTTATCTTGAGTAATAAGACCTTTAAAATAATTCTCTTCAGATTCGCCTTCACATAAAATTAATCCTCTTTTTCCAAATTTCTTCTGCTTCTTTGAATTTCTATACCTAGCCATTAAAATTGGAAATTTAATTCATTCTTATTGATAACAGGAGTAGCTCCTAAACGACCAGACATATAATATTTCTCGAAAGGAGCATTTGCCCTAACCCCAGGAATATCCGATATAGAATAATAATGGCTGCAGCCTTCATATTCCTTTTCTGCAAACCAAACTTGATCTCTCCTAAAAAGTTCATTATTCAACAAAGAAATATCATGAGTTGCAAAAATTAATTGTGCGTTTTTAGGATTAGTTTTCTTTGAATGGAAAATTTCAATGAGAACTTTAGTTAATTTAGGATGTAAACTTTTATCTAATTCATCAATGATTAAAACCTGGCCATCTGCTAAGGCTTCTAATATTAATCCTCCCATAGCTAGAAGTTTAATTGTACCTGTAGATTCTTCATCCAATTTAAAATCAACAGTTCCAACTTCCTTATCTCCGTCGAAAAATTTGTGAATTGTACGAATTTTACGTTTATATTTTTCTACTAGTTCTTCTTTTTTTTCATCAGACATTTCTTTCGGTAAAAGATCAACGTCAATATCTTCTTCTGTTACTTCAATTCTTTCAATTCCTGTGTCTGCTTCTTTCATCAAAATATTCATATTTTCTTTGAAAAAAGGAAGGTTATCATTGGCTATTCTATTAGTATAAATTTGAATTAGTAATTCATCATATTTTGAATCATGAAAATTTGATACGAATAAACCTCTTGAGAAAAATTTATATGGTGATGTTAAGGCTTCAAGTTTTTCCACACCTACTTTAGATAAAAAGAGTTGATTATTATAAAGTTTCTCTTCAATATCCTTTTTTCTACCAGTTAAATATTCACCATACTTTATAGGCTTATTCTTAATTCTCTCAAATAATGTTGCTGGTTGGGTTTTGGGATAAAATTTGAGTATTTCATATTCAATTTCTGTATTATTAAAGCCGATTTCATATATATAACGAATATTGTCATCTGCAATGAAATCGATATAAAATTCAGTGGGATCTTTAGAATATCTAGAATCTAATTTAAATGGTTCAAAGGCTGGAATTTTTTTATCCAATTTAAAATCACCTGATTCAAAGACTAAATATTGTAAGGCTTTAAAAGCATTTAATAAATTACTTTTACCTGAAGCATTTCTCCCATAGATCAAACTAGTGCTTAAAACATGGTAATTATCCAGTGTTATAACATTATTCTCATGCTCCTTAATTTTACTTTCAGCAAGCATTGAAAAATTTTGCCAATCTTTTATAGATCTAAAATTCCTAACTTTAAATTCCAGCAGCATAACCTATGAATTAAATTGTTATTTGTAAATATTTTACAAATATAGTCTTTATTCCCTTCAAAAATAGTGTTTTATTGTAATTTTAGGTATAAAAACTACCGCTAATAACAATTCATGGCCAATAAGCGGCAGTGTTAGAAAGAAAATAATTAATTTGACCAACAAACCGATACTAAACCGACTCCCGAAGTCTCGGGACCGCCTCCCTTACTCCGCCAACGGGTGATAAACTGGACAGGTGGCAGCAATCTTTTCAAAGTTATTTTTCTATCATTAGTAACTCTTACAGAGAAAAACAATTCTTTCATCTATTTTTTCAATCATTACCGGTATAATTCGATATTTAGTAATATTTTAATTTAAAATACTAACCATCAGCAATTTGCTACAATCATCCAATTATGAAAAATTCATTAAAATTTGTTTTTGTTTTTCTTGTATTAATTAATCAATCCTGCAGTAAAAATGAAGTAGAAAATAATGAAGTTCTAGATTTAAAAGGTAATTTACAAGGAAGTGAGATTTTGATACCTGATGAAAACTTCAGAAACACTTTAATTAATACAAATTGTGTAGACACTAATGATGATGGAATCTCAGATACCAATGTAGATCTTAATAATGATGGTAAGATCCAAAAGAAAGAAGCGAATTCCGTAGAAAAATTAATTCTCGATTTTGATTATGGAGTACCTGCTAAATTTGTTGATTTAAAAGGGATAGAAAATTTTGGAAATATAAAATCATTAAATATTTCAGGAAGAGGCGGTTCATTATACTACGATGAGGCGTTAAATGAGGAAAACCTTATTTATGATTTTACAGCGCTTAGAAAGCTAGAGTATTTAAAAATAATGTACTTAGCAACCGAATACTTTGATGAAATCAATTTATCAGGATTAACCAAATTAGTTGAAGTAGATTTATCACAAAATAGGCCTATGGACTATTATAGCGAAAGAAATATGTTTATAACAGTAAACTTAGATGGCTGCTCAAATCTCACGAATCTAAATATTGTAAATAGCTTTTTAAGGATAGATTTTTGCCAAATAACATCTCTGGAAAAACTTAATATGATGTATTTAGAAGGTGGGGAACCAGAGGTTTTTGATTTTCACTGTCTTTCGAATTTAAAATGGTTGAACATCTCAGAGAATATGATTGACACTCTTATTCTAAAAAATTCTTCTTTATTAGAAACTTTTATCTACGATGATCCTTACAGGGATTTAGAATGGATGTATCCATCTCCAAAAATAATTTGTATTGATGATATTCCAGAAGAACTTGAACAAATAACTCCATTAGTAGGAGAAAATACAATTGTCACTACAGATTGTTCATTCTAAGTTGGAAATAGATAAAATACAAGCTGCCAACATCTGATAACACAAAAAAGCAGCCCTTCCAAAAATGCCATTTTTGACTACCATTAAAAAACAATGTTTGACGGAAAAATTGAGTCTATAAACCGCAACTTGCTTTGATCTTGACGTTGCCAAAAATTTACCTTAACCCGGTAAGGAAGAAAATATTTTGTATTTCAAATTTCCGATTTAGATTTACATCTATAATTGATAATACCGGATATTTTGAATGATCACAAAGACTAAGGATTTAATCCATTATTTTAAGTTCCCCTCTGGAGCTACAGTAAACTTCACATTATTAAGTCTTCTAAACTTATTGGTTTATAATTATTTGATTGAGGCAGCTTCTTTTTACCAGAGATTTTTTCTGTCGATTTTATTGATATTTCTATATCTCGCGATTTTAATAACAATCAATAATTTTATTGAGAAAAAATGGCTGTCATTAAGCAGGGTTTTGGAGAAAAGGACCGGAATTGGGGATTATAAAGTTGCAATGCAGGATGAAATTGAGAAATATAAAAATACCTTGATTGGTAACTTCACTTTGTCATTTCTAATTCTTGATTTTATTGCAATAATCTCTTATAAAAATTCTTTAATCTTCGATTCCATTTTATTAGGGATCAATATTATTCTTAATCAAGCTGAAGCTGCGGGTTAGGTTTTAATTTCAAAAAAATATAACGATCATCAAATAAAATAAAAACAGATAAACCAGGCCGTTGACGGTCATTATCTTAACCGGATCCCATTGAAAATTGGAAGGAAAAATTAAATATGAATATTCAGCAAAACTGTGGAAACACAATTCCCCCGGAGGTTGGTATTTTATTTCCTTGCCCAAAAAAATATCAAAGGAAATCAGAGAAAACTTAAAATGGCAGGAAGAAGGTTGGGGAAGAATGAAAGCATTTGCTCAAGTTGGAGAATTGACATGGGAAACTGCCATTTGGTTTGACACAAAACTGGATACCTACATCTTACCTGTTAAGGCGGAAATTAGAAAAAAAAGAAAACTAATAGTGGATCAAAATATTGAAATGACTCTTTGGATTTAAAAAAAACCAACCGCCAACAATGTTACCACGCAAATTGCAAAAGACCTCTCAAAAATGCCCTTTTTGACTACCTTTAAGATCAATGATTAAACGTACAAATTCGGGTGCACAACCAGGTAATTTGCTTTAAGCAAGAGGTTATGCATCAGTTTAAAAAAACAATAACCGTGTTTAATTTTTAATAAATATGAAGCGATTACAACTTACAAGTATAATTACCTTAGTTATAGGTATAATCTTTATTTTATCGTGGCGATTTGTTTCACCCGAATCTTCAGACTGGTTTATACGTATTCCCGGGTTGTTAATTCTAATATCAATTTTCAGTTTGGTTTACAGTACGGTTCGACTCAATAAGAATGAAAAAAGTATGTGAGTTAAAACAGGGAAATGATTTCACTAATTCCTACATGACCTGCTAATAAAAGCTTGTACATGAAAAGAGGATCCAAAAATGGCATTTTTGGATCCTCTTTAAAATGGACTTTTAAATAAGGTATAGCAGCTTAAAAATATAAAGAGCCGGAATTCGTGTTCCGGCTCTTTATTTTATGATTCATGAATGATCTATTTCATTCTGTAACCATCTGAGAGGGTTTTCATAAAGGCAACTATAGCATCTTCTTCGGAATCTGTAAGTCCCAGGTTACCCAATTCATCACTATTCACATTTTCCGGGACCTCTGGAGGAGGCCAGGACTCAATGTCACGTGTATTGTAGAAATGCACCACGTCTTTCAATGAGGTGAAAAAACCATTGTGTCCGTAAGCTTTCACATTTCCCTTTCCGGGTTTTTTTGCCACATTCCTTAAAGTGGGCACTTTATGTTTGCCCATATTTTCAGAGGCCATAGAACTCCACATTGCATTATCGTGATTTTCTAAAAAGCCTCCTAAACCTTTATCGATCCAATTTGCTCCTTCAGGATTTATAGGACTGCCGTCATCCAAATAAACGTCAACCATGTCGTAGAACGGATTATCAGGATTTTTAGGAAGCCCCAGGTTGTCATAGGAAAAGTCAGTGAATAAAGGTGGTTCTCCATTTGGACCTTTATCACTCGGATGGCATAAGAAACACTGGCCTTTGCCATTGAACAAATCCATCCCCCGGGTTTCTTCTTCAGTTAACTCCACCTCGCCCGCCAGGTAATAATCATATTTAGAAGAAAACGAATTGACTTCTGCAGAGGCTTCAAAGGCTGCGATCGCTAAACCAACCCGGCCGTAATTTTCCATTATTTCAGAGTTTGAACCATATTCAACAGGTTCGCCCCAAACTTCTTCCCAGAGTTCGGCATATTTGGATTTTGCGATTGCCATAAGTACTTCTGCCATATCTGCATTGTTCTGTTCCACAGGATTCAGGAAGGGGCCCAGAGCCTGATCGGCTGCAGGGTTACCCAACATTTCACCGGTTGCTCTGCCATCCCAGAAATTGCCACCAATGAAAAGGCCTTCCTCTTCATCATAATGGAAGATTGGGCTAAAGGTTGCATAGGCGGCTGTAGGCGGTTTTCGATTACCAAAGCGATGCGGATCTGCTCCCCGGTAAACCCCTGCCATATGCATATTAATTCCGGCAATTGGACCGGAATACCCATAAGAGGGGCCGTGGCAGGTAGCGCAGGACACCCACTGCGGATTCGAGATCTTATCAAAAAACAGATTTTTTCCCAAAGTTTCTATTGGGTTCAGGTCAACGCCGGTATTATTGACTTGCATCTGCAAATTCGCCTCTTCAATTGGGATGTATTCGATCTCATCTGAACACGAATAAAACATTAATCCAATAGAGGCTACCAGCAGGAAATGTAATAGGCCGATTAACTTTTTCATACTTATTTCGATTAGATTATGAAGGAATTGCTATTAATTAAATAAGTATTATACTGATACACAATGACTTTTGTCATGAAAACTGTGTAGTAGAAAAAATCGATCCCCGGAAAAAAGAATGTATAGAGTTTATCATACCGGCGGGGTAGGATCAAAATTTAGTTATCTGTCTTAAAATGGCATTTTTGACTAACTTTAGGAAGCATTGTTGGTCATTTAAATATAAGATCATGAAAACGAAACTTCTTTATTTGTGTACTGTCCTTCTTATAGGAACTATAAGTTGTTCAGATTCAAAAGATGATCTGGAGCAAAAGAACAAAGAAATTGTAGTAAAGGCCTTTGAGGTTGTTGGGAATGGTAATTTTGAGGAAATGGGAAATTATATATCCCAGGATTATAAGCGTCATTGCCAGGCTACACCTGATCTAAAAATCGAATCCCTGGATGCTTTTAAAGAATTTATTAGAATGGATCGCCAGTCAATTCCAGATCAAAAGCTGGATGTGAAAATGCTTATAGCCGAAGACGATCTTGTGGCTTTTTGGGCCACCTATTCAGGAACTCAAACGGGGCAAATGGGACCATTTCCTCCCTCTGGTAAAACTGCTGAACTTGATTTTGCCGGCGTGCACAGAATAGAGGATGGTAAAATTGCTGAAACCTGGGTCACCTGGGATAACATGGCAATACTTACACAACTGGGACATTTTCCTCCTCCAATTCCGGAAAACACGAATAGTGAATAAACGATCTACAGTAATGGAAATTATATTAAAATCAGAGCTCACCTGTCCAAACTGTGGGCGTCAAAAAGTGGAAGCTATGCCTACTGAGGCCTGTCAATTCTTCTACGAATGCGAGAACTGTAAAACGGTGCTGCGACCAAAAGAGGGTGACTGTTGTGTCTATTGTTCCTATGGCTCAGTGCCCTGTCCTCCCATTCAGAAAAATTCCGGCTGCTGTTAAAAGATAGGAGTCAAAAATAACCTTTTTGACTACCTTTAAAAAACTATATTGACCAATGATATCCAGAGTCTCGATCTGTGTTACCGGAGGACATCAGCGATAATTACCAACTAATAAGAACTCTACCCATGGGACAAACCTGGCTACTTTTTACCGCAATATTACTTTTTATAATGATCACTTTTCTTTTTTGGAAGTTCACCAGCGGACCTTTTAAAAAAGAATATGGCCAAAAGAGGTGGGAAAATTGGGGAACTAGACTTTTTTACTGGCAGGGGGTAGTATTTGTCAGTACCGGAATAACCTTTCTGATTCTATTTCTTTTAAAATGGTCAAATGTTTTGACCTTGTAGAGTTTTCTAATAAGCTTTCACAAAACCCCTCAAAGATTTTTAAAAAAGTCCTGAGAAATCTATATTCACGCTCATTTTAAAAGAAGAGCCATGCAAGCAAATAACCTGCTGAAATATATAGAAGAAGTACTGAAGAACATGCCGGAAGACTGGTTGAAATTGACCACCCATCGGTTGGATATTTACAAGGAAGAACTAGCGAAAACAGAATTTCTGGAACAGTTCGAAGCGCTGTATCGGGAAAATAATTCCGATCCTGCGGCTTTGGCTGCCTTGCCTACTGCCTATGATTATATAAGGCTGGGCCATCCGTTATCTTCAGTCCTGGAATGGGCGCTTGCCCGGGTCAATGAGCTGGAACCGGAACAGGTGATCAGCTTTTCCTCAAAGACCATCCCGGTGATGGCGGTGCTGCGCGCGAACCTTTTTGAGGGTAAGAAGACACTTATAGCCTACAAAGGAGAGCTTCCGACTTCCTTTGATCCCGAAACCCTGAAAAGTGTTTACCAGTATGATTTTGAACTGAAACAGGTAGCCTCAGTTGAGGAGGTACCTCAATTCGACGGCAGCGTTGTATTTGTTTCAGAAGAAGAGGACTTCGGAAAGTTGCAGCTTCCTTCAAATATTGACTTCTTCGTCAGCCTTCATGGTAAGCTTGGAAGTATTCTTATGGTAAATGGGAATAAGAGTAAAGAATACATCAAAGAGATTCAGCATGTAAGAAGGAGAGAGACCATCTCCATGACCCCGGCAAATTGTTACACTGTCCTAAAAATAATGACCGGCCAACCTTCCGAAGTTGATACAAATAAAGATGTGGAGGCAAACAAGGCCAGTGTACTGAATTCCATTAAGAAGATCACCGACGCAGAAACAACCGCCCTGCTGGGCTCTTCGGGCCTCTCCATGCAATACGCTATTATGATGGGGCTTATTGATGATGCCCTGGAAAAACACCCCGGAAAGGACATTAAGATCATTGTGCCTCCCAACTGTTATGGGGGAACTAACGACCAGGCTAGAAGGGTAGCTGCCTGCATTGACAAGGTGGAGATCATGGACCTGTCGGTTGACAGAGATAATGATATGGTGCAGAGTATTGACACGGTACTTGAGCAGGTGGCCAAGGCAGATGCCGTTCCCTATATCATTGCCGAGATCCCTACCAATCCGCGGGTGGAAGTGCCCGATCTGGAGAAGTTGCGGGCGGTACTGAGCGCAAAACGGAAGACTTCAGACGGAAAAGAGGCAATTGATCCGGTCTTTATTTTAGACCAAACCTTTTGTCCCAATGTGCAGTTCCTGAGTGAGGACGGAATTTTTTCCACTGTGAGGACCATTTCATACGTAAGCGGATCGAAATTCCCGAGTGGCGGAAAATGTACCGCCGGCTATTGTGTGGCCAATAAAAAAGCTGCGGCCCTGATGGAGAAGATCGAAAAACATCTGAAGCTTTGTGACAACGAGGCTACAGATCTACAGGTAGAGATCCTGGCAGAGCAACTGCCCTCCATGAACCAAAGAATAAAGGATGCCTACCTTAATACACGGGAATTTGTCAACTTCATAAAGGAAACTCTCCCGGAGGCGAAGATCAACTTTGTTTCCGAAGAACTGGCGCATCAGGGTTTTACCCCATCAGTCTTTTCACTGGATCTCCCTACCAAAGGAAATACTCCTGAAGAACGGGAATTGTACAAAAGAGCCCTCAACCAAAAGCTGATCGATATGATGATCACCAGGATCCCTAATGAAAGTAAATATTGTGTGAGCTACGGGCAGCTAAAAGGCTGTTACTGGACGATCCCCGCTACCTCTACCCAAGGAACCACCAAAGAAAGTGATAAGGATTATATCGCCCGGGTATCTGTGTCGCCAGACCTGGACCTGGAGCTCCACAAAAAGGTGTTTTCAGAGTTCGTTGACGGAATTTGATCAGTTGGTAATACTTTTCTGAAAATTATTGGTGAATTATTATATTTAAGTGTTCAAAACCAATAATTCATGAAAAGATCTATCCTGGCAATCTTGATTGCCTTTTTTTCCGTTTCCATGGGAGCGCAGGAAACCGCACATTGGCTGCGTTATCCCAGCATTTCACCTGATGGGCAGACCATTATTTTTGGTTACATGGGAAACCTCTACCGGGTTTCCAGCACCGGGGGAGTAGCAGTTCCCATCACTACGGGGGATGCCTATGATATGCGCCCGGTTTGGAGCAGCGACGGGAAAACCCTGGCCTTTGCGAGTGACCGCTACGGAAATTTCGATGTGTTTACCATGCCTGCTACCGGCGGAACTCCGGTGCGGTTGACTTATAACAGCGCGAATGATTATCCGTATGATTTCACCCCCGATGATCAAAAAGTACTTTTTGGAAGCGGCAGGAATGCCCCGGCAGAAAGCGTACGCTTCCCTATGGCCGGCTTATTTCTCAACCTGTATACTGTTCCGGTAAAGGGTGGAAGGCCCATGTTGGTTACAGCGGCAGGAGCCCAGGAGGCGACTTACAGCAATGACGGCTCTAAGATCGTATTCGAAGACCGCAAAGGATATGAAGATGACCTGCGGAAACACCATACTTCCGCAGTGACCCGTGATATCTGGATCTATGATATTCCGAATAATACTTATAACCAGATCAGCACCTTCGATGGAGAGAACCGTGAACCGGTCTTCAGCGCAGATGCTTCTTCGGTTTATTTTCTGAACGAAAGGGATAAGACCCAGAACCTCTATAAGATCTCCGCAACAGGAGGAGAGGAAACTCAGCTTACCAGCTTTACAGATTTTCCGGTGAGGCACCTCAGTATTTCAGATGACAATCAACTTGCCTTTACCTGGAAAGGGGATATCTATACTCTGAAAGGAGAAGGACAGCCACAAAAACTGGAGGTCAAAGTTATGGATGATGCCGGGTATGAGCCGGTTCAGAATAAAGAGATCAATACGGTTACAGAGTTTGCGGTGAGTCCGAACAACAAAGAGATCGCTTTCGTCAACCGCGGAGAAGTTTTCGTAACGGGCGTGGATGATTCCCGCACCAAAAGAGTGACCGATACACCTGAGCAGGAAAGAATGATCAGCTGGAGCGAAGATGGAAAGACCCTGTTGTTCTCCGGGGAGCGCGATGGCAGTTGGAACGTGTACAAGGTAACTTTAGCACGGCCCGATGAGGAATACTTCTATGCTTCCACGATCTTAAAAACGGAGCCTATTGTGGCTACGGAAGCGGAAGAATTTCAGCCGAAATTCTCGCCTGACGGGAAGAAAATGGCCTTTATAGAAGAGCGGAACATCCTGATGGTAATGGATCTCGATTCTAAAAAGAAAACAACCGTTCTTCCAGAAGGTCGCAACTATTCCTACAGCGACGGCGACTGGAGTTATTCCTGGAGTCCGGACAGTAACTGGTTACTGGTAGATGACCAAAAAGGCTTCTTTTTCAGCAGCAATACGGCACTGGTAAAGGCCCACGGCAGTGGAGAGATCTTCCATCCCGTCAACAGTGGCTTTGGAGAAGCCAACGCCAAGTGGGCCATGGACGGCAAAATGATGACGTACGAAAGTACCAAAGAAGGAAGAAGACCTCTGGCGCTACAGGGTCGTTGGGAATCTGATATCTACGGAGTCTTTTTTGACCAGGAAGCTTATGATGAATATGTGCTGAGCAAGGAGGAATTCGAATTGTTGACCGAGAGGGAGAAAAAGGAGAAAGAGGAGCAGGAGAAAAAAGAAAAAGAGGAAGAGAAAAAGAAGAATAAAAAGAAAAAGGAAGATGAGGCCAAAAAACCTCTCAAACTGGATCTTGAGAATCTCGAAAACCGCAAGATCAAGCTTACCATCAACAGTTCCAGCATTAGTGATTATGTGTTGAACGAGGATGCGAGCAAGGTATTCTACCTGTCTTCCTTTGAAAAAGGATTTGACCTTTGGGTGACCGAGCCCCGTACCCGTGATACCAAGATCCTCACCAAACTCGGCGGTTCCCCAAGCGGACTTGAGATCAGTAAAGACGGAAAAACTCTCTTCCTGAGCAACAATGGCCGACTTGTAAAAGTTGATGCTGAAAGCGGGGACATGAGCAATGTTGAAATTGCCGGTGACATGATGGTAAACGCAGAAGGTGAAAGACAATACATTTTTAATCATATCTATCGCCAGGTGCAGAAGAAATTCTACGATCCTGAATTACATGGAGTAGATTGGGATATGTACAAGGAGGAATATGAAAAATTCCTTCCGCATATCAACAACAACTATGACTTCCAGCAGTTGTTGAGTGAATTCCTGGGTGAACTGAATGCTTCGCACACAGGTGGCCGCTACCGACCTGATAACAATGGGCTCAGAACTGCTTCTTTAGGATTGTTGTTCGATGAGAACTACAAAGGGGAAGGAATAAAGGTTTCCGAAGTTATTGCAGGAGGTCCGCTGGACAAGGCTGGCAATAAGATCAAAGCCGGAGACATAATTACAGCGATCAACGGACATCAGATCGCGGCAGATGAGAACTGGAACAAATACCTGCTGAACCTGATCGATAAAAACATCTTGTTAAGCGTGAAAAGCGGGAACAAAACTTTTGAAGAAAAGCTCAAGCCGATCCCTACCGGGGAAGAAAATGAGCTGATGTATAAGAGATGGACCCGGATGATGGAGCACAAGGTGGATTCCCTGAGTAACGGTCAACTGGGCTATGTCCATGTTCGCGGAATGAACGACAGCAGCTTCCGGGATGTATTCGAGAACGCGATGGGCAGGAATGTTGGTAAAAAGGCCCTGGTAGTTGACACCCGGTTTAACGGCGGTGGCTGGCTGCACGATGACCTCAATACATTTTTGAGCGGTGAGGAATACCTGAAATTTGCACCGCAGGGCAAAGTGGTAAAAGGAGGAGAGCCGGTAATGCGCTGGACCAAACCAAGCATTGTGGTGATGAGCGAAAGCAACTATAGCGATGCGTTCATCTTTCCGTATATCTATAAGCAAAATGGCCTCGGAAAGCTGGTTGGTATGCCCGTAGCTGGAACCGGAACAGCTGTTTGGTGGGAACAACAGATAGATCCTACCATAGTTTTCGGAATTCCAATGATCGCCACTATTGGTGCCGAAGGCAGACCTACCGAAAACTTCGAGCTGCAGCCGGATATCCTGGTACCACTTCCATACAAGGATTTCCTTAACGGAAGAGATCCGCAGATACAAGCGGCGGTGAATGCCCTTGAAAAAGAAGTGAATCAGGAATAATTCTGAAGTAAATTGAATAATATGAGAAGCCTTCCGTAAATTATGGGAGGCTTTTTTATTTCTAACAGATGAAAAATTATCCTTCCGAAGTTTATTTAAACGACAGCTGGCACCCTGCTGGTGAGGCCATGGTCTCTGTTTTTGACCGCGGCTTTATGTTTGGGGATGGACTTTATGAAGTAACGCCTTTTTACGAGGGAAAGCCTTTCAAGTTGCAGGAGCACCTCGCCAGACTGAGGTATGGCTTAAGGGAAATCAAACTAAGTTTTGAGACAAATGATCTTGAAAACCTCATTTTTAAAGCTCTAGACCGGGCAGGATTGTCGAACATCGATTGTGCAGTTTACCTGCAGGTCACCCGCGGAAAAGCTCCGCGGACGCACCATTTTCCACAGCAAACAAGTCCTACTTTTTTAATGTATGCATTTCCGGTTCAACTTAAAGGTTTCCGGCAGATGGAGGCGAGCATCATGCTTGCGCCGGATTTCAGGTGGCAGCGCTGTGACATAAAATCCATTTCTTTAATGGCGAATACCATGCTCAATTCCGAAGCTATCGAAAAAGGGCATTTCGAGAATGTTTTATTCCGGGACGAAAAGATCACCGAAGGCTCCCACAGCAGTATCTTCTTTGTGAAAGATCAGAAAGCATATACCCATCCCGAAGGACCACATATTCTTTCAGGAATTACCCGGAAGGTGGTGATCGGGTTGTGCAAAGAACTCGGAATTCCGGTAGTAGGAGAAGCTGTAAGCCTTCAGGAGGTTCCGGAAGCAGATGAGATCTTCCTCACCGGAACCACCACTCAGATATTACCGGTCACTTCCGTTTTGCACGATGACGAGGAGATCTATAAAAGTTCCGAAGCAGGAAAGATCACCGTACGGTTGCAGGATGCCTTTCACCAGATGACACGCGGTCTCTAAAAGGCTATTTTTCAATCTCTTTTCCCAATTGTTTTATTGTGAAGATAAGATCGTATCTTTGCAGCCCTTTTTGAGGGAAAATTGATCCCGCTATTCAAAGGGACTGAAGATTTTAAGTGTATGAGGACGAAGTCGTTAAAAAAGAACCGTATCAATGTTGTAACCCTTGGCTGCAGCAAGAATGTGTATGATTCCGAAGTATTGATGGGCCAGTTGAAGGCCAACAACAAGGATGTGGTGCACGAGCAGGAGGGCAATATTGTGGTGATAAATACCTGTGGATTTATTGACAACGCCAAAGAGCAGTCGGTAAATACCATTTTGGAATATGTAGAGCTGAAGGAGCAGGGTGAGGTGGACAAGGTATTTGTGACCGGCTGTTTAAGCGAGCGTTACAAGCCCGATCTTCAAAAGGAGATCCCGAATGTGGATCAGTACTTCGGAACCACCGAACTTCCGGAATTGCTCGCGGCTCTTGAAGCTGATTACAAGCACGAACTGGTAGGGGAGCGCCTAACTACGACTCCGAAGAATTACGCATACCTGAAGATCGCCGAAGGTTGTGATCGTCCATGTTCTTTTTGTGCGATTCCGCTTATGCGCGGAAAGCACCGTTCCACTCCTATTGAAAACCTGGTGAAGGAAGCCAAGAACCTGGCCGCGCAGGGAGTGAAAGAGTTGATCCTTATCGCTCAGGACCTTACCTACTACGGACTCGATCTATATAAAAAACGAAACCTGGCTGAGTTGCTGGAGAACCTGGTGAAGGTCGACGGCATTGACTGGATACGCCTGCACTATGCATTCCCTACGGGATTCCCTATGGATGTGTTGGAGGTGATGAAACGGGAGCCGAAAGTTTGTAATTACCTGGATATTCCATTGCAGCATATTTCCGACGATCTTCTGAAATCTATGCGCCGCGGAACCACTCACGAAAAAACGACCAACCTGCTGAAGGAATTCAGAAGCAGGGTGCCAGAAATGGCTATTAGAACAACTCTTATTGTAGGTTATCCTGGAGAGACTGAAGCTCATTTTGAGGAGCTGAAGCAGTGGGTAAAGGAGATGAGGTTTGAGCGCCTTGGCTGTTTTACCTATTCTCATGAAGAGAACACGCATGCTTATAATCTTGAGGACGATGTTCCGGAAGAGGTGAAGCAGGAAAGAGCCAATGAGATCATGGAGATACAATCACAGATCTCATGGGAGCTGAACCAGCAAAAGATCGGAAAAATATTTAAAGTCGTTATTGACCGGAAAGAAGGAGAGTATTATATTGGTCGTACCGAATTTGACTCTCCAGATGTGGATAATGAAGTGTTGATAGACGCTACAAAGATCTACCTCAAAACGGGAGATTTCTATGAAGTAAAGATCACAGATGCAGCAGATTTTGACCTTTTTGGAGAGCCTGTAAATGCAAATGTGGAGAAACCTTCAAGAAAGGAACTGAAGATACGAACAGTTTAAGATTCTACTGCCTGGGTGCTGGAATTGGTAGACAGGCATGGCTCAGAACCATGTGTCCATTAGGGCGTGCGGGTTCGACTCCCGCCTCGGGCACTCTACTAAAATTAAACCTCACAGGTTTTTAAAACCTGTGAGGTTTAATTTTAGTAGGGGAGATGCAATTTTACTGTCTCCGTTAGTTTTTTAAGATACTTAAAACATCAAGGACCTGTGAGGTTTTTTGTTTTTTACGCCACTGTAATATTCTCATCCAGGTACACTTCCTGCACACTATTAATGATCTCCACCCCGTCTTTCATTGGTCGCTGAAAAGCCTTTCTTCCCATGATAAGTCCGCAGCCACCTGCGCGTTTGTTGATCACGGCGGTCTTCACTGCCGCTTCAAAGTCGGAATCTCCCTGGGAGCCTCCTCCGGAGTTGATCAGGCCTATTTTACCCATATAACAGTTTGCCACCTGGAACCGGCAAAGGTCAATAGGATGGTCTGTAGTGAGGCTGTTGTACATGTTTTCACTGGATTTTCCGAAACCAATATCCCTGAATCCGAAGTTGGTTTCCGGAAGTTTTTGTTTAATGATATCTGCCTTGATGGTCACTCCAATGTGGTTGGCCTGCCCGGTGAGGTCGGCTGCGGAATGATAATCTTTTCCATCTTTTTTGAAAGCTGAGTTACGGGTGTAACACCAAAGAATGGTTGCCATTCCCAGCTGATGAGCTTCCTCAAAGGCCGCTGCGATCTCCTGGATCTGCCGTGTACTCTCTTCGGAACCGAAATAAATGGTCGCCCCAATTGCAGTTGCGCCCATATCCCATGCTTCCCGAACGCTTCCGAAGGGGATCTGGTCATATTTGTTCGGATAGGTAAGCAGTTCATTATGATTGATCTTTACAATGAACGGGATCTTATGGGCATATTTTCGGGCATGCCTCGCAAGGACTCCAAAGGTGGAAGCCACCCCGTTGCAACCTGCTTCTATTGCCAGTTTTACAATGTTCTCCGGATCAAAATAATCAGGATTCTTGTAGAAAGAGATAGCCGCCGTGTGCTCAATTCCCTGGTCCACGGGTAAAATACTGAGGTATCCGGTGCCTCCCAGTGCTCCATGATTGTACAACTGGGCCAGGCTTTTCAAAACCTGCGGATTGCGGTCGCTGCTCTCAAAAGTCTCAACAGTATCTGGACCCGGAATGGTCAAACGGTCCTTGGGAATTTTTTTGCAGGTATGGTTGAGTAAGGAATCGGCGTCTTTTCCAAGCCTCTCGGTGATCTTATCGATGGTCTTCATAAAAACGGAATTTGGTTAGAAAAAATGGTTAGCATAGCTGTTATGCTACTGTCCTGAATATAAGGAAACTGCGGGCGCAGAATTCCTAAAAAAAGTATAAAATCAGTAATATTGATAAAAGATCCCGTCGTCGAAAGGAGTCCAGAGACAGGCACGTAATCCGGCTTTTTTGAGACCGGAATTGACCCAGGTATTGCAGGTATAGAAGAAGTTGAGAGAACCCTCCGCAAGGTAGAAGATATCATTACGGTTATAGTGCAGGTTGGGAACCGGCTGAAGCTTTCCCGAAGCATTTCTTTTAAAGCTGTCGAGCACATATTGACTGAGCTCGTTGTATTGCTCTATTGTGATCTGGATAGGTAGATAAGGCTGTTCCACCTGCAACGGTCCCAAATACTCTACATGCAGGGCGGAAGGATGACGCAGGAACACCGCCTGAAAGGCCACAGGGAATCGCAGATCATTCCATTCCGGTGTTTTTCTATAGAATTCCAGGTCTCCCCAACCAAAAGAAATATAGCGGAAATCTGTCCTTTTTGAGAGGCTAAGTTCAGGATCGATGATCCTGCTCCAATCCCGCTGCGCATTCCTCACCGGAAAAACCAGGTCTGTGTGAGTCCCATTGGTTCGCAGGTAAATGGTGATCTCGCCCCCTTCAGGCTGCGAAGTGTTGACCGGAATAATTGAGCCAAAAAGGGCAGCTACAAAATACAGTAACATCACAAGGAGCAGGGAAAGTATTCCCTTCAGAATAAACCGCACCACACGGATCATGGTATCGACCATAAGCTTATAATTTCATGGCAATAAGATCTTTTAGAGCTTTTTTGAACACCTCTATTTCCTCCAGGGTATTGTAGGGAGCAAAACCTATTCTTATCCAGCCGCCACTTTCCATGACCGGAAAAACTTCGGCCATTGTAGAGGCATAAAAATGCCCGTCAGCTATACATAGATTGTACTTTTTAGCGAAGAATTCAGTCGCCTCTCTGGAATGGATGCCTTTTATACGGAAGGAAAAAGTAGGGGTCTTCTTTACATTTTCTGAAGCCCGGTAAAGAGTTACTTCGGGGATCTCCTTCAGAAAGTTTTCCAGTTTTGAAACCAGCACCTGTTCGTGAGCTTCAATGGCTTCCATTCCGGAGATTAGGCGGTGCCGGCGTCTCTCACCCGTTCCCAGGCTTTCAATGAAATGGATCGCCCCGCACAATCCGGCAATTGCTTCGTGATTTTGGGTGCCGGTCTCCAGTTTATAAGGAATTTCATTGGGTGCAGGTTGTAGCTTTGCAACCGGTAGCTCCTCAAAAAGCTCTTTTTTGATGACTGCTATTCCTAAATGCGGCCCGAAAAATTTGTAGGCAGAGCAGAAGAGAATATCGCAGTCGAGCTCCTGAAAATCTACTGAGAAGTGAGGAACGGCATGTACGGCATCCACAATGGTCAACGCCCCTACTTTTTTAGCAAGATCAAAAATGGGTTTTACATTGGTGACTGTGCCCGTAAGGTTTGAAGAAATACCTATTGCCACCAGCTTGGTCTTTTCGGTGATAAGTTTATCCAATTTTTCGGTGTTCAGAACCAGCTTTTCCTTGTCAACCGGAATAAATTTCACGGTAGCACCTGTCTCTTTTGCCAAATGTATCCAGGGATCCACGTTCGCGCGGTGATCTAATTGAGTAACAATGATCTCATCTCCTTGCTCTAAATATTTCCGCAGGCTTTGGGATACCTGGAAAGCCAGACTGGTCATGTTCTGCCCGCAGGCTACTTCTTCCGCCGAACAGTTGAGAAGATCGGCTACGGCCCATTTTGCTTCTTCCAAAAGCCGGTCTGTTTTCTCACTGGTAGAGAAAGTGCCGTGTAGGTTAGCCATTCCGGTGGTGATGTATTCCAGCATCCTGTCAATGCAGGGCTGAGTCATTTGGGTGCCACCGGGACCATCAAAATAGATAGGAAAGACCTGGTCTTTATCACTTATTTGCAAGGCGGGAAAATGAGCCCGTACTTCTTCAATTGGAAATTTTTCAGTCATTTTTCTTTCGTTTTTTATAATCAAAATAGATATAGACCAGATACAGGAGAGTACCTACGCCACCAATCCAATATAAACCATTTTCAAGACGGTCCACATCCTTAGAGAAATAGGCAACGGCAATAGACAACGGCACCATTCCGCAGTAGGTGGCAAACATGAATTTTTTAAAGTTCATATTAAGGATCCCGGCTATAAAACTAATTGCGTCATTGGAAAATAAAGGCGAAACGCGGAAAAGGATCACTGTTCCAAAGCCGTAGTTGGTGATCCAGAAATCCATTTTATCGAATTTCTTTTTACTCAAAAAGACTCCTTTTAGATGTTTTCCGATTCGATAACCTATCGTGGAAGCAATTCCGGCTCCTAGGAGATTAATTAAAATGCCCCACCAAAATCCGTAAGCAAGCACCGCCACTATTATGGGAAGCCACGACGGGAATACAATAAGGAACATTTGAAGCACAATAAAGGTGATGATGGCCAGCGGACCCCATATTCCGAATTGTTCCACATAATCCTGGATTCGCTGCTCATCTTCGCTTAACAGTACGTTCCATGTTTCTTTTACACCGCTCTCAAAAGGAAGGTAGGTAAAATAAAGGATCACTAAAGCTGCAATAATGATCCCGCTGATAAGGAAGGAGAAATATTTTTTAAAAAATGTTTTACTCAAAGTCCCTTTTTTGATCCTAACAAATTAGCGAAAAATTTAAGTGCAGCATATTCAGTTTTCCTTAAAATCTGTGAGTTTCCCGAATAAATTAATCATTTGGTAATTTTTTCTTTACAGCAAAGAGATCGAAAAATGTCATTTTTGACACACTTAACGTTCATTGAGGAGAGTGCAGCCTTTTTTCTTTTACCCAATTTTAATTTGCAGGTAACATTAACTTAACATAGAGGGCATTAATTTGCAGCGACAAAAACAAAGAACACTATGAAAATTAAAAACAACTTAATTATTGCTTTTGTTTTGCTGGTATCTTTTACTTCTGTAAAAGCCCAGGACATTTCAGAAAGCAAATTTGGTAAGGGCATCGTGAATGTTGTTGCCAAAGATAGTTCCTACAGTGCTAATTTTAACATTCGCATGCAATCTCTTTTCACTGCTGACTGGGATATTCCTGAGGTGGGTAACTGGAGTGATGCCCAGACCAATATGTTAGTGAGAAGAGCCCGGCTTAAATTTCAAGGCTTTGCCTATTCACCAAAATTGAGATATAAAATGGAACTGGGTCTGTCCAACCGTGATATTTCCGGTGCTTCTGATTTTACCAGTGACGCACCGCGTTACATTCTGGATGCAGTAGTAATGTGGAATTTCTATGAGAATTTCGAGCTTTGGGTAGGTCAGACGAAATTACCTGGAAACAGGGAAAGGGTAATCTCCTCCGGAAGCCTTGAAACAGTTGACCGATCCTTATTGAACAGCAGGTTTAACATTGACCGTGAAACCGGAGTACAATTGCGTCATTCCTTTGATCTTGGAGGGGATTTCCTGGTAAAAGAAGCTGTTTCTTTGACCGAGGGAGAAGGAAGAAATATTACTTCCGGAAATATTGGAGGCCTTCACTATGTGGGACGCGTAGAAGTGTTGCCATTTGGAGATTTTGATGACTATTCAGGGGCAGATTTTGCTCGTGAAGAAACTCCGAAGCTTGCAGTAGGTGCCAGTTATTCATTCAATAATGATGCTGTAAAGACACGCTCATCCCAGGGTTCTTATATGGTTAATGATCTTGGATTCTATGAGACCGATATTTCGACCTTCTTTTTAGATGCTATGTTCAAATACCAGGGGTGGTCTGTGATGGGTGAGTATGCAAACCGAACAGCAGGTGATGCCTTTGCAAAAAATTCAAACGGAACCCTTACAGGAGCTGAAGTGAATGTGGGTACAGGGCTTAACCTACAGGCTGGATATTTGTTCAAAAATAATTTTCAGGTCGTGGGGCGCTACACCAGTATAGATCTTGATGATGAAATTACTCAGGTTGTTGAGAACCAATACACGCTTGCGCTTTCCAAATATATTGTTAAGCATAAGCTAAAAATCCAAACAGATTTAAGTTATACAGATATGAACCTTAATTTAGATGATGGTTTGATGTATAGATTGCAATTTGAAATCCAACTATAATAGATAAATTATGAAAAAACTAATTCTAGTAACTGCAGTGGCATTATCTGTAATGTCTTGCGGAAACAATAAAAAAGAAAATACTAAAGAGAATTCATCTATTTCTATAGATGGTTCCAGTACAGTTTATCCTGTAACCGAAGCTATTGCCGAAGAGTTTCGTGCCGAAGATCCGGATGTGAATGTAACTATAGGGGTTTCAGGAACAGGTGGCGGATTTAAAAAATTCGGAAGGGGAGAAACTGACATTTCAAATGCTTCCAGACCAATAAAAGAGGACGAAATGAATGATGCTCGCCAGAACAACATTGATTTTGTTGAACTGGAGGTAGCTTACGACGGGCTTGCAGTTGTTATCAATCCTGAAAATGACTGGGTAGACTGTATGACAGTTGAGGAGCTTAAAATGTTGTGGTCTCCTGAAGCTCAGGGTAAGGTCACCCGTTGGAACCAGATCAGACCTGAATGGCCTAATGAAGAAATTCACCTTTTTGGACCTGGAGTTGCCTCAGGAACATTCGATTACTTTACTGAAGCAATCGTAGGAGAAAGCGGAAGCAGCCGTGGAGACTATACTGCCAGTGAAGATGATAACGTATTGGTACAGGGAGTAGCCGGTGATAAATATGGTCTTGGCTTCTTTGGACTTGCTTACTTTGAAGAAAATCAGGACAAACTTGATATAGTTGCAGTAGATGGTGGTGAAGGTTGTGTAGAACCAACTATGGAGACAGTGAGCAGCGGAACTTACGCGCCTCTTTCCCGTCCCTTGTATGTCTACGTGAACAGTTCTTCTGTTCAGAATAATCCAAAAGTGATAGATTTTATTAACTTTTATCTGAACGAAGCACCAACTTTATTAAAAGATGTGGGTTATGTGCCATTGACCTCTGAAGAATATAAGGAGCAAAAGGAAAAATTCCAGGCTTTTGTTGAAAAGCACCAGAAATAATTAAATTTTATCCCAGCGGATATTACCAGGATCCCGAAGGGTCCTGGTTTTTCCGTCTAATGCATTAGGTATATGCAGAAAAAAATTAAAGAGCTTGTAATCGAGAAAACCCTGCTCACCAGCGCACTCATCACGATCGCTGTTACCGCAGGAATTATTCTTGTTCTTTCGATTGAAGCAGTCAACTTCTTTAGTGAAGTTTCCATTATTGATTTCCTGACAGATGATGAATGGACTCCGCTGTTTACCGATAAACATTTCGGAATCCTTCCACTACTTTCAGGTACTCTTTTGACCTCCCTGATCGCTATCTTGTTTGCGGTGCCAATTGGTCTTTCAATTAGTATCTATATAAGCGAGTATGCACCCAAGAGTTTCAGAAGGACAATTAAACCGGCGCTGGAGTTATTGGCCGCGGTACCAACTGTGGTTTACGGTTTCTTTGCCTTAACAGTTGTAACCCCGTTCCTGCAATCTTTTATTCCCGGCCTGTCTGGTTTCAACTCTCTTTCTGCAGGACTTGTTATGGGTATCATGATCATTCCTTTTATTTCTTCGCTTAGTGAAGATGCTTTGCATGCTGTACCTAATTCTCTTCGGGAAGCGGCATACGGAATGGGATCCACAAAACTTCAGAATTCGTTCAGGGTGCTCGTGCCGGCAGCTTCTTCGGGTATCATTGTTTCGATAATCCTGGCTATTTCCAGGGCTATTGGTGAGACTATGATCGTGGCGATCGCAGCAGGGCAGCAGCCAAGATTGACCTTTGACCCTACCGTACCGGTAGAGACCATTACAGCATATATCGTGCAGGTGAGCCTTGGAGATGTGCAGCATGGTTCATTGGAATACCGAACTATTTTCGCTGCGGGGATCACACTTTTCATTTTTACCTTCCTGTTGAATACCATCAGTTATCAGATCAGGAAAAAATTCAGAGAGAAGTATGAATAATATTAAGAAGAATAGAATACTGGATAAGGTCTTTAAGGTTTGGGGGATCGCGTGCACCTTACTTGGCCTAGTGCTGTTGACAATCTTCATAGGTTCGATCTTTATTGATGGGGTTCAGCGTATAGATTGGGAATTTATAACCAACCTCCCATCGCGAAAAGCTGATAGAGCAGGTATTTGGACCGCCCTGTTAGGAAGTGTCTGGATCCTGGTGTTAACTACTATAATAGCATTGCCAGTGGGAATAGCGGCTGCTATTTACCTGGAAGAATATGCCAAGCAGAGTAAACTTTCCTCACTTTTGGAGATCAATATTTCGAACCTTGCAGGGGTTCCTTCCATTATTTACGGACTTTTAGGACTGGAGGTATTTGTAAGGATCCTGCAAATGGGGGCGAGTGTGCTTGCCGGAAGTTTTACCCTGGCGCTGCTTATCCTCCCAATCGTTATCGTTTCTACCCGGGAAGCTTTGAAGGCTGTGCCAAAATCAGTACGCGATGCGTCCTTTGCCCTTGGGGCTTCAAAGTGGCAAACTGTGTCCAGACAATTATTACCGGCATCTTTCGGTGGAATATTGACAGGAGTGATCCTAGCACTTTCCAGAGCTGTGGGAGAGACCGCTCCTCTTATTGTGATTGGAGCACTGGCCTATGTGCCATTCGCACCTTCCAGTCCTATGGATGAGTTCTCGGTACTGCCAATTCAGATCTTTAACTGGATATCGAGACCGCAAGCCGGATTTGAGGTAAATGCGGCAGCGGCAATTATCATATTATTGTTCATTACCTTTGTGATGAATGGAATAGCTGTTTACTTCAGAAATAAATGGCAGAAAAAATTCAAATAAATAAACCTACTTTAATGGGTAAAAAAGATAAAGAAAGCGTAATAGATAAGTCTATTAAAAGAAAACATAAGCTGCAGGCCAAAAACGTAAAAGTGTTTTACGATGATTTTATGGCGATCAAAGGGATCGACATGAACATAAAGGCCAATAAAGTAACTGCCTTCATTGGGCCTTCGGGGTGTGGGAAGTCTACTTTTCTTCGCCTGTTCAACCGGATGAATGATTATGTTGACGGCTTTAGAATGGAAGGTGAGATCAATATCGATGGAGAAAATATCTATAAGAAAAAGGTCAATGTAGAGGAACTGCGTAAGCGGGTAGGAATGGTCTTTCAGAAGCCGAACCCTTTTCCAAAATCCATCTATGAAAATGTTGCCTATGGTTTAAAGATCCAGGGTATTAAAGACAAGACCTACTTAAAAGAAAAAGTAGAGAGATCCTTGAAACAGGTAGCATTATGGGATGAGGTAAAAGACGATCTGAACAAATCAGCTTTGGCTCTTTCTGGGGGGCAGCAGCAGCGTTTGTGTATTGCACGTACTTTGGCGGTAGAGCCTTCTATACTTCTTATGGATGAGCCTACTTCAGCACTTGATCCGCTGTCTACAGCCAAGATCGAAGAGTTGATATATGAGTTGAAGAATGAATATACTATTGTCATAGTAACGCACAACATGCAGCAGGCCGGGAGGGTAAGTGATTATACTGCTTTCTTCTACCTTGGTGAGTTGATCGAATACGACAAGTCGAAAAAACTGTTTACCAATCCTGAGAAACAACAAACTGAAAACTATATAACCGGTAGATTCGGATAAAACCATACACCATGATAAGTCTTGACCAACATAGAGAAGCATTAAATCAATCTGGCCTTGAAATGCTTAATCTTTGCATTAAGCAACTCGAGAATGCCCGTGAGGCGTTCTTTAACCATGACAACGAACTTGCTGAAGAGGTGCTGCACACCGAAAATAGGGTGAATGCCATGGACCTTAAGATAGACAGGGACTGTGAACGCTTTATAGCTCTTCACAATCCTGTAGCAGGAGACCTGCGATTTGTGCTTGCCCTCCGAAAGATCAATTTTGACCTTGAAAGGGTGGGGGACCATGCATACGGGATCTCTAAATACATTATTACCGTTGATACGCCTATAGAGGAGCGGTTAATGAAAAAGATGAGGGTGGAAGAGATGTTTGAAACTACTCTTTCCATGCTCGAAGATATTACTGAGGCTTATGTAGAAGCAGATACCAAAATCGCCCGAAAAGTGTTCAAAAAAGACAAGATCCTTAACCAGATCAATATGGATTCTTTTGCGATCATTTCGGAAGAGGTAAAAGCAGATGCCATGCTTATTGACCAGGTAATGTTGCTTTTTTCAGTGATCAAAAAGCTGGAAAGAATTGGTGATCTGGTAACAAATATTGCTGAAGAGATCATCTTCTTCAGGGAAGCGGAAGTTCTTAAGCACCGCAAAAAGAAAGGCCTGGGAAGAGATAAGAAATAGAAGTTCTTTAAACTATTTTCTAAAAACCCTGTGAGAGATCACAGGGTTTTATTTTTTGGATAAGAATTTCGTAGTCGTTTTATTAACTTACGGCTTCTAACCGAAATATCTTCATATGAAAAAATTACTTTTTCTGGCACTTTTCGTATTTCCCCTATTCATGACGGCTCAAAAGCTGGATATGTCTTTGGTGAAAAACATGGAACCCCGCAATATTGGTCCGGCGGGAATGAGTGGTAGAATAACAGCCATTGATGCTGTTACTTCCAATCCTTATATTATTTATGCGGGTTCTGCTTCGGGAGGACTGTGGAAATCAACTTCGGGAGGAGTCGATTGGAAACCTGTTTTTGAGGATCAGCCAACCGCTTCTATTGGAGCTGTCGCTATTCAGCAATCAAATCCTTCAGTAGTGTGGGTTGGTACCGGGGAAGGGAATCCGCGAAACAGTCTAAATGGTGGCTTCGGAATTTACAAATCTCTTGACGGCGGTAAGACCTGGAAGAATATGGGGCTGGAAAAGACCCGTCACATTTACAGAGTGATCATAGACCCAACAGATCCCAATACCGTCTATGCAGCAGCTATAGGTTCTCCCTGGGGAGAGCATCCCGAGAGAGGGGTTTATAGAACTCAGGATGGAGGAAAGACATGGGAAAAAGTACTTTTTGTAAATAACCGCACCGGGGCAGCCGACCTCGTGATGGATCCTAAAAATCCGAATAAACTTTTTGCTTCCATGTGGGAACATAAGAGGGATCCCTGGTTCTTTAAATCTGGTGGCCCGGGTTCAGGTCTTTACGTGACCTATGATGGAGGAGACACGTGGAAGGAACTGACTTCCAAAGATGGTTTGCCTGAAGGGGAGTTAGGACGAATTGGTCTTGCCATTGCACCAAGTGATCCTTCAAGAGTCTATGCTCATGTGGAATCAAAAAAGAATGCCCTTTACCGGTCAGATGATGGAGGGGATTCCTGGAAAATGGTCAATGATGATGCTGGCCAAATTGGGAACCGCCCGTTCTACTATTCTGATATTTATGTAGCTCCCGATAATAAAAATCGGGTCTATACAATTTTCACCTATGTCAATGTTTCAGAAGACGGCGGAAAGAGCTTTGAGGAGTTAATGCCTGCTTACGGAGTAGATAATGGGGTACATCCAGATCACCATGCCTGGTACATACATCCTGAAAATGGAGATTTCATGATGGATGGAAATGACGGCGGACTTAATATTACCCGTGATGGCGGAAAGACCTGGCGTTTCGTAGAAAATCTGCCGGTAGGACAATTCTATCACGTGGCGGTAGATAATGAGTTCCCATATAATGTCTACGGCGGAATGCAGGACAATGGTAGCTGGCGCGGTCCTGCTTATGTGTTAAGAGCTCAGGGAATCCGAAATTCCTATTGGCAGGAGATCTCTTTTGGGGATGGTTTTGACGTGGTGCCAGATCCCGACAACAGCCACAAAGGCTGGAGTATGAGCCAGGAAGGCTTTGTGAGTCGCTATGACTGGGTAACGGGAGACAATTTTATTGTGAGACCAACTCATCCCGATCCTGACGTGAAGCTGCGATTTAACTGGAATGCAGCTATTCATATCGATCCTTTTGACAATAATACCCTTTACTTCGGAAGTCAGTTTGTTCATAAGTCCACAGATGAAGGTCTTAGCTGGGAAGTAATTTCTCCGGATCTCACAACCAATGATCCCGAAAAGCAAAAACAGGATGAGAGTGGTGGTTTGACCATTGATGCCACGGGAGCTGAAAACCATACGACCCTCCTGGTAATTGAACCCAGCCCTGTAGAGCAGGGAATGATCTGGACCGGATCTGATGACGGGAAAGTATTCTATACCCGAAATGGAGGAGAAGACTGGACCGATGTCTCCCGAAACCTGAAAGGTCTCCCTGAAGGTAGCTGGATCGCACAGATAAAGGCATCTGCCCGTAATAAAGGAGAAGCTCTTTTAGTGGCAAACAACTACCGAAGGTTTGATTACAAGCCTTATGTTTTCCGTACTACCAACTATGGGAAATCCTGGGAGCGAATTGTAGACACTGAGGATACCCAGAGTTATGCGCTTTCGGTTATTGAAGATCCGGAAGAGCCGAATCTAATGTTCCTTGGAACTGATGATGGTTTGTATGTATCTATCGATGCGGGTAAGAACTGGAATAAATGGACCAATGGATTTCCAACAGTTCCGGTAAAGGATCTGGTTATTCATCCAAGGGAAAAAGATCTTGTGATTGGTACTTTTGGCCGCTCATTCTGGATATTAGATGACATTAGGCCTCTGCGTACCATTGCTGCAAATAAAGATCTTCAGAAAAAACTGCAACAGGAAGGCAGTCCAGTAATACAGGTGACTACCCCATCCACTGCATACCTTGCGGCCTATCAGCAACCTACAGGTTCGCGCTTTGGAGCCGATGCTATGTATAGTGGTGAGAACCGGGACAGAGGAGCAAAGGTCCGATATTTCCTTAGGCCTGCTCCAAAACCTGCAGCTGAAAAAGAAAAAGATTCGGTGGCAGCTTCCGAAGAGATGGAAAAGGAAAAATCTTCAGATTCCATCAGCCTGAAGATCTATGATGGTGACAGGTTGATAAGAACTCTAAAGGAAAAAGCACCTGACTCCACCGGGATCTATACGTTCACCTGGTACCTGAACGAAAAAGGAGTAGGCAGATTGTCTCGTGAAATACGCGAAGAAAAGTCAGAACCGGGCGGGGTAAACGTTAAGCCGGGAACTTATAAAGTGGTTCTGGAGTATAAAGATCTTACTTCAGAAGATAAAATTAAAGTAGAGAGTGATCCACGGCTTGATGTTTCGAAAGAAGCGATCAATGAGATCTACGCCGCTCAAAAAGAGCTGGAAGAGAAGAGAGCAGTAGCTGTGAATGCGCTCGATCAACTCAAGCATAGCAAAAAAGCAGCTGAAGATTATCAAAGCCGTATGAAAGAGCAGGATGAGAAGAAATTCAAGGAAGAGCTCAAGACCACGAAGGAGATCATCCAAAAATTAGATGAGAAGATCGCTTTGTTCATCGGGAAAGAGGATAAAAGACAGGGGATTTTGGCTGATCCCGAGCCTAATGTGGAAACAAGACTTTCCATTGCCGGTTACTATATAGGTAGTCGCCAGACCGGTTTATCTCCTACAGAACGACAACTGTTAAAGCAGGCAGAAGATGAACTTCAGGAAGCCCTGAAGGAGGTGAATACTTTCTATAAAGAAGAATGGCCAGGGTACCGCCAGAAAATGGAACAACTCGACCTTTCTCCATTTAAGGAGATCAAGATCTTTACGATCGAATAAAACAGAAGACCTCTAAAATAAAAGGCTGCCAAAAATGCAATTTTTGGCAGCCTTTTTTCTTTAAAGAAGAATTGCTCTATTCCTCCGGATTCAGAAGAACGGGCGCTCCGAATCCTAATTGCCCAATTCTTTCAAGCTGAGTTTCTGCATCCCCAACAATTAGATAATACATCTTGCCCGGATCTACATATTTACGTGCTAAAGCCTGAATTTGAGGAACAGTAATATTTTTTACTGTTTCTTCCTGTTTTTTGACATAGTCTTTTTTCCAGCCGTAGTCACTAATGCTTCTTAGCATCTCCAGTTTGGAAGACATAGTTTCGAATTTCCTCGCATTACTTTTGATCATGAAACCTTTGGTAACCTCCAGATCCTGCTCGTTAAAAGATTCTGGATATTTCTCCAGAATTTCTTTCACAAGATCTGCTGCTTCATAGGAGATATTGGAACGAACTCCGCTATAGATCAAAAACGGTCCGGGTCTGGTGCTGCCGGCAAAGTATGAACGAATTCCGTAGGTGTAGCCTTTTCCTTCGCGTAGCTCCTGGGTTAACTGTGAAGCGAAACCACCACCTCCAAGCCGGTAGTTCATAATGGTCGCGGGATAGAAATCCGGATCGGTTTCTGCCAGTGCAGGGTATCCGAACATGAATACCGATTGTTTAGCTCCGGGTACATCATAGAAAAATACTTTTGATTCTTTGGGCGCTGCCGGAATAGAAAGCTTCGGTAGTTTGACCTTTTTGACCTTCCAGTTGGCGGCAATCTCTTTTACAGGTGCCACTGCTTTTTCCTTTGAAATATCACCTACCACTAAGAAAGAAGTAAGCTGCGGAGTGAGATAATTGTTATAATAGTCCTTTAGATCCTGTAAAGTGATCTTTTCAAGGGAGGCTTCGGTCCCAAGGTTATTGTAGGCTAAAATGTTGTCTTTTCCGTAAAGGAGTTTTTTGAACTCGTTGGATGCAATGCTATTTGGTGAGGCTTTCTCCTGCTGAATTCTGCTTACCACCTGTTGTTTGGCCAGCTCAAACTCTTCTTTGTCCCAACGGGGTTGAAGAAGGATCTCTTTTACAAGGGCCATAGTCTCTGTATAGTTCTTTGCAAGTGTACTTCCGCGGAGCACGATCTTTTCATCGCTGGCATTCACAGAGATCTCAGCTCCTAAAAGTTCTATAGCTTCCTCCAACTCCTTAGGGGTTCTCTTCGCTGTACCTTTGGTCATCAGGTTTGCCAACAAGTTAGAAACTCCCGTTTTTGTAGTGTCTTCAAAGAGCAATCCACCATCCATTTCAAGGGAGAACTGCACCAATGGCACTTCGGAATTTGAAATTCCGAATACCTCAAGGCCGGAAGCTAATTTAGTTTGCCAGATATCCGGTACTTTAATTTCGGGAGTTGCGCCATAGGGAGGTTCAATTGTGCGATCAAAAGAAGAAGCTGTTCTTTCATAGCTTACCTCCTGATCTGGATTCACCTCTTCTTCAGCCCCCATGACGATCTGTTCTTCCTCTACATCGGCCTCCACAGAATTCTCCAGGGCTAGCTCTTTTTGATCCTTCGGCACAAAGCTGGTCGCTACAAATTCCTCTCCTTTAATGTATTTTTCATACACCCTCATTACATCTTCTGCAGTAACAGCCAGGATCTTACCTACTTCTTTATTGATCATCCCGGGATCCTTAGCAAAGATCTCGTATTGGGCCAGTTGAAATCCTTTTCCAAGAACGCTTGACAAACTGTTGTAGAAACTGGTTTCCTGTCCTGCTTTGATCCGTTTCAGGTCTTTTTCTGAAATGCCTTCTTTTTCGAATTTTTCGAAGGTCTTCTGTACTGCACCGTACACACTGTCGAGGTCCACTCCGTCATAAGCCCGGATCTGAAGCAGGAATTGCCCGGCAAGTTCTGAAGTGTAGTTGAACATCTCCACATTTGGAGTTAATTTTTGCTTAGCCACCAGTTCCTGGTAGAATGGTGCATTCTTTCCTTCTGAAAGGTAATTGGCAAGCACCTCGAGTGCATAGGAATCTTCATGGTAAGAAGGAACAGAAGGCCAGGCTATTGTCAATTCGGGCAATCTCGCAAAATTGTCTTCGTAATAAAGCCTTTTTGAATCCTGAAGATTGGACGGTTTTTTCTCCAGCGGACTCACCTCAGGACCCCGCGGAATTTCCCCGAAATACTTTTTCACCCATACTTTCGCTTGCGCTTTATCAAAATCTCCCGCAATGGTAAGGATGACGTTGTTAGGTACATACCAGCGATTGTAAAAATCTTTTACATCCTGTAAAGTGGCATTTTGAAGATCTTCTAATGAACCGATCACCTGCCAGTTGTACGGGTGATCCTCCGGATAAAGATTTTTATCGATTACGTAAAGAGTATGCCCGTACGGCCGGTTGTCAACACTTTGTCTTTTCTCGTTCTTCACAACCTGCTTTTCCTTTGCCAGAACAGGCTCGGTAACAGTGTTGATGAAGTAGCCCAGTTTATCTGCCTCTGCCCAGATCATTTTTTCAAGGGCATCTTTTGGGACAGTCTGATAGTAGTTGGTGCGATCTCTGCTGGTAGAACCATTTGCTCCCGAACCTCCTACGCGGGCACTCAGTTTATCCAGACCTCCTTTTCCAAGATTTTCCGATTCCAGGAAAAGCAGGTGTTCAAAAAGGTGGGCAAACCCGGTTCTTCCTTCTTTCTCACGAGCTGAACCCACATGGCTTGTCAGAGCCACTGCCACAACAGGGTCTGATCTGTCTACATGGAAAATGACCTTTAGCCCATTGTCAAGTTCAAAGGTTTCATAATCTACATTGAATGTTTTTTCCGCAGTAGTGGTTTCCTGTGCGAGAATGTTTCCGCAGGTAACCAGGAAAAGAAAAAACCAGGTAAAAAAGGTATACGTTGTTTTCATTGGTGAGATTGATTAAATGATCAAATATGAAAGATAAGCTATGTAAAGCGCGATAAATACAAAGCCTTCCCAGCGCTCCAGTTGGCGGCCTTTTCCTGTAAAGATAAATATGAACAACAAGAGTCCGGCAAGGATATTTACCAGGATGTCAAAAAAGGTATTTTCTTGCAGGGTTAATGGAACTATGGTTCCGGAGACACCAAGAATGAGAAAAATATTGAAGATGTTAGACCCTACCACATTTCCAATGGCGATGTCCACATTCTTCTTTCTTACAGCAATGATCGAAGTGGCAAGTTCCGGAAGGGAAGTTCCTATAGAGACGACGGTAAGACCAATGACCCTTTCTGAAAGTCCGATCATTTCAGCCAGGCTTACTGCACTTGTCACAATAAGCCTTCCTCCAATAATGAGTCCGGCCAGTCCAAGAATGATGAAGGCAATGGCAGCAAAATTGGAATATTCTTTTGTCTCGATCTCCTCGTCTGCTGCTCCGCCTTTGGCTACAATAAGGTTGTAGGCGAGGAAGATCAGGAAAAACAGCAACAGCACTATACCTTCAGAACGGGAAATAATATTAGCGCCTGCCCCATCCAGTAGAACATCTGCTCCCACTACGAACACTAAAATTGCTGCGAGGAAACTGAGCGGAACTTCGATCCAGGTAGTGTTTGTTTTGACAGTCAGTGGAAAAATTATGGCAGAAATACCCAAAATACCAAGTACATTAAAAATGTTACTTCCCAGAACATTTCCCATGACCATTTCTTTACTTCCTTTTAGGGCTGCGAAAACATTCACCACAAGCTCGGGGGCTGAGGTTCCAAAAGCTACAATGGTAAGCCCAATAACTATGCTCGGCACACCCATTTTTGCCGCCAGGCTGGAAGCCGCATCTACAAGTTTTGACGCTCCAAAAATGAGCGCAACAAATCCTACTAATAAGAGAAGAATGTCTATAAGCATCTTATGATTTTTTAAATATTAGTTACTTCGGAAGACTGGTCAGGTCCATTCTGTATTCATCGTTATTCACGAAAAAGATCGAATTGACAAAGAAAAGTTTTCCGTTCTCCCAAAAAGCTCTGAAGAGCGGGTTGTCCACAAAATATACAAAACTTCCTGCTCCCATGGGTTCCTCTCCAAAGACAAGGGAAGATTTAATTTTCTTTTTTGCATCACTTCCCGCGAAACCAGCAATAAATTCAGGATCTTCTCCCAGGTAAGCCACATTGTATCCGTCATCCAAATATTTGTAGCTGTCATCGCTAAGTTTCAAACTGAGATAGGTGTCTCCATAACCAAAGGCCATGGGATGAGTCTTGTCAACTTTGGTTCTTACTATGCTTCCTGTAATTAGATCTTTTATGCTTTCCCGTTCCCGCTGGGCGTAAGGAATCAAATTATTTTGTTGTAAACTGTCCTTTTTTGGAGCTTTATTCTTTTCAAGATCAAAACCTTCTTTGCTGGCAAAAAGATCCATGGCACCTCCAAAAGCGATGACTTTTCCGCCATTCCTGACCCATGCAGTTAGTTGATCCATACTTTTGAGGTTTAAACTGTCGCGGTAGCTTCCGGAGGGAAGAATAAGAACGTCCAGTTTTTCCAGATCTCGGGCACCAAAATAGTCAGTACCGATAGAAGTGATAGGGTAATTAAGTTCCTGTTCGAAGAAATACCAGATCTCCCCATAATTCAGGGAAGAAGTGCCTTCGCCTCGAAGTACTCCAATTCTTGGTTTGTTGATGATCTTTACCTGCGAGGAGCCAAAATCGGGACCGCGGGTTGAGAAGCCTGTTTTAGCGGCAGTAAGTGGTTGCTGAAATTCATTGGCAATATTCACCACTTTTTGATCAAAATCTGCTGTACTATTGTCACTCTTAGTGATCACCAGGCTACCGGGCATAAATTTCTTTCCTGCTGTTTCGAGTTCAGTTTCCGTAAAGCGAACTTTAATTCCTGCCTTGAGAAGAGCCGCCAGGAACCTCGCGTCTTTCATACTATTCCAGTCTGATAAATATCCCGTGGCAGCTGGATCTGCAGTATTGGTTACTGCGATAGGTTTTTCTGCTTTGACCGTAGCAATATTTCTGTCTGTTGCCACTGCATCAAGGCCATAGGCGTACGGCAGGCTCCAGGCTGTGATATCGTATGTAAGAGAATCTACCAGTTTCGTTGAAGGTTCAAAAAGCACTTTTACCATTTTACCTTTTGGTTGTGCAGTGGTTACTACCAGGGTATTTTCGTTTACCTGTAACTCTGAATTTTTCTTCTGCCCGTAATTATAACCCTTAACCTTTCCTTTCTGAGCCATGGCATAATTGATTTCATGCCTGTCTAAAAGGTCTTTTACCGCCTCGATCTTATCTGCTCCGCCTGAAAGTGCATAATTGATCTTCTCATTATTCCTATAGAATTTCTGAAATTCGGAATTAAGTCGGTCCACATTTTGAGCAGCTATTTCTACAGTCGAAATTCCGGCGGTGAAGTGATGAGCCACCCGATCAACCAGCGTGAGGACGTGGCCTTCGCCGGTTTGTATGCCTAATCCGGCACGTCCATGACCCGCCTGTTCATAGGTCATCCCAACGGCTCCCATGTAAGTTGGGTAAGTATCCCCGTAACTTGGATAAAGCAGGTCAAAAAATTCCTTGGTGAAATACAACCAGCCCTGCTCATCAAAATACCGCGCGTTGTTCTTTCCAATTTGGGTCTGGAAATCCCGCTGGAAAGGAGTTATGATCTCGTGAAAAGGTTGAGCTGCCGGAGCAAAATAATATGGTTCGTCAATTCCCTGCTCATGAAAATCCACATGAACGTGGGGCAGCCATTTATTATAAACTTCAAGACGTTGTCTGGTTTCAACCTGTGTAGCCCAGGCCCAGTCACGGTTCAGGTCAAAAAGATAATGGTTGGGCCTGCCTCCCGGCCAGGTTTCATTATGTTCTATGGCAATGGGAGAAGTATTATAAGGAGTAGCTTTCATCTGTTTGTACCAGTTCACATAACGGTCGCGCCCATCGGGATTCAATGCGGGATCGATGATCACCACCACATCCTTTAACCAGTCTTTTTTAGAAGAAATAAGCTCATAAAGGGTGAGCATAGCGGCTTCTGAACTGGAAGCTTCGTTGCCATGGACGTTATAACTCAGCCACACGATCGCCTTTTGAGGCATTTCTGAAGATACTCCTTTAGTGCTTTGCAAATGTTGCTGCCGGATCTCTTCCAGGTTCTGCAGGTTCTCTTCCGAAGAGATCACTGCATAAGACAGGATCCTGCCTTCATTGGTAGTTCCATAGGTCTCGTGTTTGACCATCGGGGAATTTTCGGCAACATGCCTGAAGTAATCTACTATTTGATGGTGCCTGGTAAAATGAGTCCCAACTTTATACCCCAGGAATTCTTCCGGAGTTTTTTGGGCAAAAACGAATTGAAAGCTGAAAAGAAAAAGTAAAATGAAAAGCGGCGTTTTTTTCATGAATGCAAACAGATTAGGTTTAAAGTGGTTAAAGGTAATGTCCTGCGGGGAATTAATATAAATTCTCTTAAAAAAATATAGAAGTTCGGTATCTTTACGATCTCAAAAAAATTTTATGCCGAAAGAATCCATTTCCTACATCGACACAAACTTTTTCTCTCCTCTGATTACTGATTATTTAGCTGAAAATGAACGGGTAGCTGAATTCTATAACCGTTTCCCGAAACTCGATAATTTTGAGAAGCAGATCGAAGAGAAGAAGAATTCTTATAATGGAAAAGGATTCAGAAAGACGCTCGTAAATGCCCTTTTTGAGCAGTATAAAGACACAAAACTTTCCGAAGAGACGAAAAAGAACATAGAAGCTCTTGAACAAGAAAATACCTTCACGGTAACTACCGGTCACCAGCTGAACCTGTTCACTGGGCCCATGTATTTTTTGTATAAGATCATCACTGCCATTAACCTTGCTGCCGAATTAAAGAAAAAATATCCGGCCAATAATTTTGTGCCTGTTTACTGGATGGCAACCGAGGATCATGATTTTGAAGAGATCAGCTTTTTTAATCTCCACGGAAAGAAGTTTCATTGGAATCCGGGGAAATCGAAATTTTTGGGAGGTGCAGTGGGGGAGATGCCAACCGAAAGTCTTCAGGATGTGTATGATCTTTTTTCCGCAGAAGTTGGGAACTCTGCAAATGCCCGCCGTCTGAAAGAACTTTTTGAAGCCGCGTATTTACAGCATAAGAACCTGGCCGAAGCGACCCGGTATCTCGCCAATGAACTTTTTGCGGCTTACGGAGTCGTCATTATCGACGGAAATAACGCCGATCTAAAAAGGCATTTTTCGCCCTATATGAAGGAAGAATTGCTGGAGCAGGTCTCGTACAGTGAAACCCTTCCGTTGGCTCAAAAGCTTGAAGAGGAGGGATACTCTGCACAGGTAAATCCAAGAGAGATCAACCTCTTTTATATGGCAGAAGGTTTGCGGGAGCGGATCCTGGAAAAGGATGGAAGGTTTTTTGTCCACGACACACAACTTTCCTGGAGCAGGGAGGAAATGCTGGAACTTTTGGAGCAGCATCCCGAACGCTTTAGCCCAAATGTTATCATGCGCCCCTTGTATGAGGAAGTGGTGCTGCCCAACCTTTGTTATATAGGCGGCGGCGGAGAGCTGGCTTACTGGTTTGAGCTGAAGAAGTACTTCGAAAAGGTAAATATTTCTTTTCCGGTTCTTTTACTTCGGAATTCTGTATTGATCCAAACCGAAAAGCAGGACCAAAAAAGGCAAAAACTGAATATATCCTTAAAAGAATTATTCCTTAAACCTCATGAGCTGATCAATCGGAAAGTGAGGCAGATATCCAATATTGATATTGATTTTTCTCCTCAAAAAGAACATCTGGTTAAGCAATTTCAGGAGATGTATGAAATTGCCGAAAAGACTGACAAGTCATTTCTAGGTGCTGTAAAAGCACAGGAAGTGAAGCAGCTAAAAGGACTTGAAAACCTGGAGAAACGCCTGCTGAAGGCTCAAAAAAGAAAACTTCAGGATGAGGTCTCCCGAATAGCCATGCTTAAAGAAGATCTCTTTCCGAATAAAGGATTACAGGAACGGCATCACAATTTCTCAGAATTCTACCTTGAGTACGGAGAGGACCTTATCCCGGCCTTAATACAAAATCTTAGACCCCTGGAATTAAAATTCGACATACTAACCCTATGAGTAAAATGCATAAAATTGACATCGATTTGGTGGAGATGACCCTCGATGTCATGAAATATACAATTGACCGGATTTCAAATGTTACGCCTGAACTTGGCGCCCCAAAAAAAGAAGAAGATCTCTATAAAATTATTGGCGAAACCATTACCCCTAAAGGAATAGGAGGGGAAGTGGCTTTCAAGATGTTCCGCGACACCCTCGTAAAGGCGACCGTGCCAATTGACCATCCGAGACACCTGGCTTTCGTTCCAGCCGCTCCTACGAGGGCAGCTATTATGTTTGACCTTGTCACCTCTGCTTCCAGTATTCATGGAGCTTACTGGATGGAGGGAGCAGGAGGGATCTTTTGTGAGAACCAGGCAATGAAATGGCTGGTTTCCCTTACAGGGCTTCCTGAAAGCGCGTTCGGCGTGTTCACCAGTGGTGGAACAGCAGCCAATCTTTCGGCACTGGTTGCAGCAAGAGGAGCCTGGCGAAAAAAGGATCCTACCAATAATGGAGTAAGGGCCTTGTTAATGACCTCTAACGGAGCTCATTCTTCAGTACAGGCAATGGCAAAAGTGATGGATGCAGATGTGGTGTTGATCGACTGTCCTGATGAGAACCTTCGCGGGAAGGTCTTACAAGAGGCAATCGACGGTCTGGAAGAGAAGGATCGAAAAAGGCTTTTTGCAGTAGTAGCTACCGGAGGAACTACCAACGCCGGAATTATTGATGAACTGGATTCTGTGGCTGCGGTATGTGAACGGGAAGACGTGTGGTTCCATGTAGACGCTGCCTACGGTGGTGGTGCCCTTGCTGCACCTTCGGTAAGGCATCTTTTTAAAGGAATAGAAAAGGCCGATAGTATTACGATTGATCCGCATAAATGGCTTTTTTCTCCTTATGATTGTGGGGCTGTGATCTATAAGGATATGGAAGTGGCAGCCGATGCGCATTCCCAAAAAGGGGCTTACCTGGAGATCTTCAAAGACGAGGGTGCCCAGGGTTTTAATCCTTCAGATTACCAGATACAACTCACCCGTCGTTTGCGCGGACTGCCATTGTGGTTTTCGCTTGCTATGCACGGGACCGACAAGTACCGGGATGCCATTGAGAGAGGAATAGAACTCGCCAAGATCGCAGAGAAGAAGATCCAGGAAAATGAGCTATTGGAGATGGTGAGACCTGCGAGTCTTTCAGTAGTATTATTCCGAAGAAAAGGCTGGAAGGCCGAAGATTATAGAGACTGGACGTATAAAAATCACAAAGAAGGGATCGCCCTGGTCACTCCTACCAAATGGAGAGGAGAGAATGGGGTGGAGACAATTTCCCGTTTCTGCTTCATTAATCCTGACACTACCGAAGAAGATATAGATATCATTTTGGAGACCATGAAATAAGTCTCGGGCAGCAGAAGGAAAATTCTGCTAAAAAACATGCTTTTCATCGATAATATTTGCTGTTGGTCGAAATATACCCGACCTTTGCGGTATAAATACCCTACCTCGTGGAAATGTTTTTGCTGGCTTGTGCCGTCTTCCTTTGTTCGCTATTTCTGGTGTTACTCATTAGGACCAGGATGAGCATTAAGGCAAATCAGGATCTTATTGACCAGGAATTGCAAAGAAACAGCGCGGAAAAGAAGGATTAATTTCTTTTTTCTCCGGGCTACTTTTTTTTCCGGTCCTTTAAAAACAGAATTTCTTTTGGCACAGCCATGAAAATTGGCTCAAATTCCTATTTTTGCACATGCAAAACAACGTACTCATTTTAGATTTTGGGTCGCAGTATACCCAGTTAATTGCGAGACGGGTCAGAGAGCTCAACATTTACTGCGAAATTCATCCCTACAACAAGATTCCTGAAGAAATAACCAATTTTAAGGCTGTGATCCTTTCCGGAAGTCCATTTTCGGTAAGAGGCGAACAGGCTCCGCATCCCGATCTTACAAAGATCAGGAAGAAGGTGCCGCTTTTAGCTGTTTGTTATGGTGCTCAATACCTTGCTCATTTTAACGGCGGAAAAGTAGAGGCTTCAGAAATCAGGGAATACGGAAGAGCAAATCTTTCGGTCATCAAAGACGGGGAAACTCTCTTTGAAGGCATAAAGGAAAATTCCCAGGTCTGGATGAGTCACAGTGATACCATTAAAGAACTGCCCGAGAATGGAGTGCGGCTTGCAAGTACTGCAGATGTACTTAATGCTGCCTACCGCATCGACGGTGAGGAAACCTACGCTATACAGTTCCACCCGGAAGTGTATCATTCTACTGACGGAAAACAATTGCTGGAGAATTTTCTGGTGAAGATCGCGGGAGTAGAGCAGGAGTGGACTCCTGAAGCTTTCGTAGATATGACCGTTGCTGAGCTAAAGGAGAAAGTGGGGGATGACAAGGTAGTACTTGGATTGAGCGGCGGAGTAGATTCTACTGTGGCTGCTGTGCTTCTGCACAAAGCTATCGGTAAGAACCTGTATTGCATCTTCGTTAATAACGGGTTACTACGAAAAGGAGAATTCGAAAGCGTACTTGATCAATACAAACATATGGGGCTTAATGTGCGAGGGGTAGATGCCTCGGCACGTTTTTTGGAAGCCCTTGCTGGGATCTCAGATCCTGAAGGAAAGAGAAAGGCGATTGGAAAGACCTTTATTGAGGTTTTTGATGATGAAGCCCATCGTATTCAGGATGTGAAATTCCTGGCTCAGGGAACTATTTATCCTGATGTTATTGAATCTATATCTGTAAAAGGGCCTTCAGCGACTATAAAATCTCACCACAATGTGGGAGGTTTGCCAGATTTTATGAAATTGCAGGTGGTGGAACCACTGCGAATGCTGTTCAAGGATGAAGTGAGACGTGTGGGTGCTGAATTGGAGATCGATAAAGAATTGTTGGGAAGACATCCTTTCCCGGGACCTGGTCTGGCTATCAGAATCCTTGGAGATATAACTCCGGAAAAGGTGAGAGTGCTGCAGGAAGTGGATGCGATCTTTATCAACGGACTAAAAGAATGGAAGTTATATGACAAGGTCTGGCAGGCGGGTGCGATCCTGTTGCCGGTAAGTTCAGTAGGAGTAATGGGAGATGAACGCACCTATGAAAAAGTGGTCGCTTTACGTGCTGTGGAATCCACAGACGGAATGACTGCAGACTGGGTGAATTTACCTTATGATTTTTTACAAAAGACTTCCAACACAATAATTAACCGTGTAAAAGGCGTTAACAGGGTAGTATATGATATAAGCTCCAAACCCCCGGCCACTATTGAGTGGGAATAAAATTTGACCTATGAAGAAATTACTTGTTCTTTTCCTGTTTTTCCAGATGTTGACTACAGCTGCTTTTGCGCAGCAGTATAAATATCACATAGTGAAACGCGGAGAAACTACTGCAGACATCGCCAGGATGTACAATATTACTGAAGCCACCCTCTTCAAGTATAATCCCGATGCGCGAAACGGCATTAGTCCCGAGACCAAACTGGTGGTTCCGCTAACAGAAAGTGTCAGGCAGGAGAACGTGAAATTTGAAATTCATAGGGTTAAGAGAAAAGAGACCCTCTTTAGTCTTTCACAGCAATACGGGGTGGAAATTGAAGATATCAAACGCTTTAATAAACATCTCTACTCTCAGGAATTGAAAAGGGGAGAAAAGATCAGGATCCCGGTAAACCTTCCGGTGGTGGAAAAGGAGGCTACAGAAAAATCTGTTGGAAACCCTTTAGATCTTACTATTAAAGAGCATGTGGTTCTTCCGAAGGAAACCCTCTACGGAATTTCCCGCAAATACAATATTACCATTGCTGACCTTCAACGCCTGAATCCGAACCTGGAGAATCTTCAGCCGGGAATGGTGCTTAAGGTAAGAAATGGTTCTTTTGAAAAGGTTGTGGATGTTGAAGGCGATCTTTTTAAGTATTACCAGGTAAAGCCGCAGGAAACCCTTTACAGGCTTACTAAAAAATTTGGGATCAGCAAAGATTCACTGATCGAATTGAATCCGGCTTTGGCCGACGGATTGAAATCGGGTATGGTATTGCGGGTTCCAAATGTTGAGCTGTATGAGGAAGGGGATTTTTCCGAAGAAAACCTGGTGAATCTGGAGAACCGGCTTAATAATTTCAGGACAAAGAACCTGGTGGTGATGCTGCCTTTTAATCTTGATAAGGTCGTGAAGACTGACACCAGCAGTAATTCTGCTGAAAGAATTAGAAAGGATAAAGTGATGCAGATCTCCCTGGATTTCTACAGCGGAGTTCTTATGGCAGTTGATTCAGCAAAATCCCTGGGCATAACTACAAATCTTCGATTTTTTGATACTGAACAGAAGGCCGAGAAGGTACGTTCTATTATTAATACCAATGATTTTAGTAATGTGGATGCAGTTATTGGTCCGCTGCTTCAGTCGACTATTGAAGCTGCAGCTTCTTCTCTTGAAAGACAGAATGTTCCGGTAATTTCACCACTTACCAAGAAACAGGCGGGTTCTATGGGCAACTTTTTGCAGTCCAGGCCTACAGATGAAATGCTGAGCGAGGCAATGATCTCCTATATTTCAAGGAACGCTTCCGGAAAGAATATTATAATTATTGCAGATGCTGCCGCAAGTGCTAAAAAAAGCCGACTATTAGCAGCATTTCCAGATGCCAAAACGGTGAACCCGAGAGAAGGTAGTTATCTTAATGAAGCAGAACTGGCAGGTGCCCTGGTTGCAGGAAGGCCTAACTGGGTGATCCTGGAAGCGAGTAAGATTGGGGTGCTGAGCAATGCTACTTCTTACCTCAATTCTATGGCAGACAAATTTCCTATCACTCTTATGACCACTGATAGAAATAATTCGTTTGACAGTGATAACGTATCAAACCGTCACCTTGCGAAATTAAAATTCCACTATCCTTCGGTTGACAGGGCTTTTTCTCCGGAAAAGAGCAGGTCTTTTGTAAAGAAATACGAGGAAAAATACGGTGTAATTCCTAATATCTATGTTATCCGCGGATTTGACGTGACCTATGATGTTTTATTGAGGTTGGCTTCCGCAGAAGATCTTTACGCTTCCATTGCACAGGAAGGGATGACTCAGTATGTGGAAAACAAGTTTGACTACGAAATGCGTCCCACCGGAGGTTACCAGAATAAAGCTATTTATATTATGGCTTATGACAAGGACCTTAATCTTAACGTGGTAGAGTAATGACGTCAAAAGTGACTTATCTGGGCGATCTTCGCACGGAATGTGAACATTTGCAGAGTGGCCGTAAGATCATTACCGATGCTCCGTTGGACAATCAGGGACAGGGGGAAGCTTTTTCTCCTACAGATACTGTTGCCACGGCGTTGGCCAGTTGCATGTTCACCATCATCGGGATCAAAGCCCGGGACAATGGACTGGATGTGACCGGAGCAGTGGCAGAAGTCACCAAGGTCATGGCAGCCGATCCCCGTCGCATTTCGGCCATTAAAGTCGGCATTACCTTTCCGCGGACTTATTCGGAAAAAGATCAGAAAATATTGGAAAGGGCTGCTAAAACCTGTCCTGTTCTATATAGCCTTCATCCCGACATTGAACTGGATGTACATTTTTCCTATAACTAAAGCCCTGTGAAAATCCCATTTTTGAGTCTGCTATTAGGAATGGTCTTAGTGCCGGTTTTGCAGGCGCAAACTCCTGAAAAGAAACTGGCCTGGAATAACACTCCTCTTAGCTGGCAGGATTTTGAAGGGGTACCTGATGCTTTAAATCCTTTTGATGCCAATACCAATTCCGGCTTTTCCTATTCGTGGTCCCTTTCAGTAAAAGGAGGAGAATCTGTTTTTCTTTATGAAGTGAAAAGTTGGTTCTTTCCGGAACTTTCCTGGGTAAAGAACGGAAAGAAGTCACAGGAGCTTTTAGACCATGAACAGTTGCATTTTGACATTTCTGAATTGCATGCGAGAAGGCTGCGCAGTACACTGGAAGAGCTGAAAATCGATCCTTCTTCAGATGTAAAAAAGCAACTCAGGGTGCTTTACGAAAGAACGGAAGCGGCAAGGATTGAGATGCAGGAGCAGTATGACGCTGAAACGCGGCATGGAGAAAATACTGCAGCCCAGCAAAAGTGGGCGAAAAAGGTTAAAACTGATTTAGATTCTCTAAGCGGGTTTAGAACTGAAGATCAGTAACCTCGGCCTTAGCCTCATTGAATTCACTGATCATATCACGAAGGATCTCTGCGGCAGGTTTAATATCGTGTATAAGTCCGGAAACCTGGCCTATTTCAAGTTCTCCTTCTTCAAGATCACCTTCAAACATGCCCTTTTTGGCTCGCGCTCTGCCCAGCAATTTGATCAGATCATCTTTGGTAGGATGTTTAGAATAGAGCTCATTTATCTGTTCAAAAAAGTGATTTTTGAGCAGTCTTACGGGAGCAAGTTCTTTTAGTGTGAGAATAGTGTCTCCTTCCTGAGCCTTTACTACCATCTCTTTGAAAGCCTGATGTGAAGAAGCTTCGTTGCTAGCTACAAACCTGCTGCCCACCTGTACCGCATCAGCGCCCAGAACCATAGCGGCGAGCATTCCCCGCCCAGTGGCAATACCGCCTGCCGCGATCAACGGTATGCTGATCTTTTCGCGCACCATAGGGATCAGCGTAAAAGTGGTGGTTTCGTCCCGTCCGTTATGACCTCCGGCTTCAAAGCCTTCAGCTACCACGGCGTCTACTCCGGCTTCCTGCGCCTTAAGAGCAAACTTTACGCTACTTACCACGTGAACTACGGTAATTCCTTTTTCTTTTAAATGGGCTGTCCAGGTTTTGGGATTTCCCGCAGAAGTAAAAACTATCGGAACTTTTTCCTCAATAATTATTTCCATGATCTCCTCCAGATTGGGGTAAAGCATGGGAACATTTACCGCAAAAGGTTTATCGGTCGCTTTTTTGCATTTTTGAATGTGCTCTCTAAGGATCTCCGGATACATGGAACCGGCACCAATAATTCCCAATCCTCCTTCATTACTAACGGCACTGGCAAGTTTCCAGCCGCTGGCCCAGATCATGCCAGCTTGAATAACAGGATATTTTATATTGAAGAGTTCGGTAATGCGGTTGGCCATAAATTTGGGGTTAAGATATTACACCAGATCCCAGCAATTCTTCTCCGTCATACCAGGCGACGAATTGTCCTTCGGTGATCGAAGCCTGGGGTTCCTGGAAAACAATATATAATCCGGTGTCGGTTTGGTGCAAAGTAGCTTTTTGAAGAGGTTGCCGGTAACGAATTCGCGCGTCAACTTCCATTTCTTCGTTTGGTTGCAGCTTTAGGTCTTCCCGTATCCAATGTATCTCATCCTGGGCCACAAAAAGTGCCTGTCGGTAAATTCCGGGGTGATCTTTTCCCTGTCCGGTATAAATTACATTTTCTTCTACGTCAGTTTCAATAACGAAAAGAGGCTCGGGAGTTCCACCCACAGCCAGACCTTTTCGCTGTCCTTTTGTAAAATAATGTGCACCCTGGTGTTTCCCAACAACTTTTCCGTCATTCGGGGAATAGGTGTATTTACGGGAAAGGTAGGCGAGCTCTTCTTCTTTATTAGAAAAAGCAGCTTGTTCTTCACGGTATTTTTCTTCGGAAGCATCTATTTCAACGATAGTTCCTTCTTTGGGTTGTAATTTCTGCTGAAGGAATTCCGGAAGGCGAACCTTTCCGATGAAACAAAGTCCCTGAGAATCCTTTTTTTCAGCGGTAACCAGGTTCTGTTCTGCAGCTATTTTACGCACTTCGCTCTTCTGAAGCTCGCCAATAGGGAACAGGGTTTTTGAAAGTTGCTCCTGGGATAACTGGCAAAGGAAATAGGATTGATCCTTGTTCGCATCTTTACCGGACAACAGTTGATACGTAGGTTTTCCGTCTACTGAAATCTCTCCTTTTCGGCAATAATGCCCGGTGGCCACAAAATCGGCACCCAGGGAAAGGGCAATTTTCATAAAGACGTCGAACTTAATTTCGCGATTGCAAAGTACATCGGGGTTAGGCGTGCGCCCACGCTCGTATTCGTTGAACATATAATCAACAATGCGCTCCTTATATTCTGCACTAAGATCAACCGTCTGGAACGGAATGTTCAACTTTTCGGCAACAAGCATGGCATCATTGGAATCATCGAGCCAGGGACATTCCTTGGAAATGGTCACGGAATCATCATGCCAGTTCTTCATAAAAAGACCGATCACCTCATACCCCTGTTCCTTCAGCAAATATGCTGCAACACTGGAATCTACTCCTCCCGATAAACCAACAACTACTCGTTTCATGCTTTTAATTCCTTTCAAAAAAGCCTTTTTTCACCTGCTTTTCTGCGAGGCAAAATTACATAAAATATGCCACTTTGAAGGGCTCCGGAATTTCCGCTTTATGGAAATAAAAAAGGTGACTAACGGCCACCTTTGAATATATTAAGAATTAGATTCTGCCTATCTCTGGAAGGTAAGGGTCACCGGAAAAGAATTATAGCTGGTAATAAAAGTGAATTCATTCTTCCCATTGAAATTGACGGTTCCTATAAAAGTTCCAAGATCAGGAATGGTGACGGTATAAGTCCCATTGGTATTTTCTTGCCATTCGCCTGACGATTCTGAGGACTGGCAGTTATTTTCAGGGTCATACACGGTCCAGTCCGTAGTATCATCCTGGTTAAAGGTAATAACAGGTTTATTTGGGCAGGCTGACAGGTCATAGACCTGAGAAGGTGTAACACTTACGAGAGTCCAGGTGGCAATCAGGGAAGGATTACCTGCGTCGTCATCATCGCTGCAGGAGGTGAAGCCAAGAAGACTTACTGCTAAAAATAAGATAAGGTACTTTTTCATATTAGATTAGGTTTTTTGTTATCTAAATGTATTCAAAAAATCCAGAGATGGAAAATGTTTTGATTTATCCCTACTTTCTTTCGAAAGTAAAGATCACAACCTGCTCATTTATTTGAGTAATAAAGTTGAAGATGTTGATGCTTTCAAATTCCACATTACCTTCAAGAAGACCATAATCCGGAAAAATTTCCATGGTATAGAGGGAATCTTCAAGAAACTCCCATTCACCCTGAGAGTTCATTTCTGTACAATCAGAATCTGTATCAAAATAAGTTGTCTTGATTACATTTTCCTTTAAAACAGAAATTTGTGTTTCCTGCAAACAGGCATCGGGGTCATAAAACTCTGATCTATTAATATCTATAAGAGTCCATTTTCCGACAATTTTTTCACCGGGTTCTTTGTCATAATCTACGCTACAGGAGTAGAAAATTGAAACAAAGAGGAGGAGGAAGAGGGGCAGTATTCTTTTCATTTATTCATTTTTAATGCAGTTCAAATTTAATGGATTTGTACTGAACTAGTGGAAAAGGAAGGGCTCTAATTTGTACTGTTAATAAAAGATTTGGGGTTTAAAAACAGAACAGCCGGCACTTGCCGGCTGTTTCATTGATTTTTTATATTACTGTCTTAATTGGAACGCCTGAAGCGAAGAACAGCACTGGTGGAGGTTGTCATTGTAAAGACATCATCAGTTTCAAAAATTACAGTTCCCTGGATTGCTTCTAGCGGTGGAATAACTACAGTGTAAGAATTAGATCCTGTTTTCTCCCATGTACCAGTGACGTCCAGGAGATCACAATTATTTTGCTCGAGGTAAAGTGTTCCGTCCAGGCTTCCGTTGGCATTGAAAGTTATGGTCGAGTTTGGAGAGCATGCCTGGGGGTTAAGAAGATCGGAAGGGGTAACATTTACAAGGATCCATGTCCCCGTAATTACCCTGGGGTTTTCATCATCATTGCTGCATCCGGTTATTGTTGCAAGTCCTGCGAGCAGGAATAAGATCAAATACTTTTTCATAACGTTGGTTTTTGGTTGTACTTAAATATAACCAATTTTAGAGGAAAATATTTTATAAATGCCTAAAAATAAGTTAATTAATTGAGGTTTTAGGGCTTTTATAGAGGGGGTTGGTTCGAAATAATTAGGACACTTTTGTCTTATTCCCCCTTTAAAATTACCCCTCCTTACTAAAAAAATGATTTCTCTTCTTTCAGCTCTCCATTCTCATAGTACCTCCAGATCCCAAAATGTTTATCCCTTTTATAATTGCCTTCACTTAAGAGTTCTCCCTTTCCGTTATAGAACTTTGCAGGGCCGTGCAGTTCTCCATCCTCATATTGGAGATCTTCCAGGACCACTCCTTTTACCGAATACAGAAACCGCTGTCCATGTAGAAGTCCTTTTTGGTAGTTCGATCTTTCGGCCAGAGTCCCATTGTCATAGTAAACCAGTTTTTCCCCTTCCAAAACTCCATTTTTGTAATTTTCGAGCATCATGAGCTTATCCGAGTCGTCATGATAATACTTCCAGGTACCTGTTCTTTCCGTTCCAAGCATTTTTCCTTCACTAACGATCTTTCCTTTCTGGGTAAGGAAGGTAACCACTACCGTGTCTGAGCCCGGTTGAAAAAATTTGGTAGCTACCGGATTTTTGTGTCCCCTCTGGTAGAATTTAAAAAGCCCTTTCTCTTTTCCGTGAACAAACTCCCCTTCATATTTTAAGTGAGTGGAGTCTTTATCATAATACCCTTTAATATATCCGTTTCTTACTGCGGATTCCTTCTGCGCCAGGGAAGATAAAGGGCAAAGCATTATTAGAAATGAGGTTGCCAAAAACAATTTTTTAAACATCTTCGTGTAGGTTTTGAGTGGTTTTAATAGACAAAATATTTATTGACAGAAATAAAATAATTTATTGTTTAAATAAATTTAACTAAACTTAAACAGAATTGAATGTTCTTATGTTTTACTTTTACGGTATAACTTAAAAATAGAAATATGAAAACTTTTTCAAAATTAGGTAAAATCACTGCAGCGGCATTGTTGTTTTTTAGTTTTGCTTATTGCAGCGATGATGATGATGCTATGAGGGACGTGGAGGTAAAATCGAATACCATTGTGGACTTTGTAGCTGCTAATGACAATTATTCTTCCCTGGGAGCGGCCCTTGAGGTTACAGGATTGAATGCGACCCTTGACGGGACAACTAACTTTACAGTTTTTGCGCCCGATAACGATGCTTTTGCGGCCTTTCTGTCAGCAAACAATTTTAGTTCTCTGAACGAAGTTCCTACAGAACTTCTAAGACAGGTACTTCTAAACCATGTACAGTCCGGAGAGATCATGTCTTCTGCACTTTCTACCGGGTACATTGAAAGCATGGCAACCAGTACTGTGACCGGAGAAAAACTCAGCATGTATATCAATACTGAGAGCGGAGTTTCCATTAACGGTGTTGCGAACGTTGTGAGCGCAGATATTGAAGTAGATAACGGGATCATTCATGCGGTAGATGAAGTTATAGGTTTGCCTGATATTACCACTTTTGCTACCGCAGATCCTACTTTCGAGATCCTGGTAGCCGCTTTAACACGCGAAGATGACTTTACTTTCGTGCAAACTTTAATGTCCTCTTCATCTCCTGCACCGTTTACTGTTTTTGCACCAACAAATGATGCCTTTGTGGCCTTACTTGGTGAGTTGGAAATGTCAAGTCTGGCTGATATTCCAACAGATGTATTGTCAGCTACTTTAACTTATCACGTTGTTGCCGGAGCTAATGTTACTTCTGGCGACCTTACAGATCAAATGGAAGTCTCCACCCTGGCGAACCAAAGTTTTACTGTGAACCTGGGAGATCCTGTGACAATAGTAGATGCGAATGGACGTCCGTCAACTGTATTGGCTACAGATGTACAGGCTAACAATGGAGTGATCCATGTAATTAATACTGTGTTATTACCCGAATAGTTAATACAGTAAGCCCCCTAAAACCTGTTTTTCAACAGAAAAGCCCGGAATTTTCCGGGCTTTTTATATTTATAAGGTTGGAAAAATTATTTCTTTCCTTTTTTCTGCTGCTCTGCCTGCTCCATCATTTCCTGCATTTTACGGGCGAACTTTCCTTGTTTTTTAGGTTTTTTCTTATTCTCCTGTATCTTGGCGTGGATCTTATCTTCATCTATAATGAAGTTCTTGATCACCAGCATGATCCCTATCGTAATAAGGTTTGAAACAAAATAGTAAAGTGAAAGTCCACTCGCATAGTTATTAAAGAAGAACAACATCATGAGGGGAGACAAATACATTATGAATTTCATATTTGGCATTCCCGGCTGCTGTGTGTTTTGCATGTTCTGTCCGGTAGTCATCATCATGTAAATGAAGATCGCAATTGAAGCCAGAATAGGGAACAAACTCACGTGATCTCCATAAAACGGGATGTGGAATGGTAAGCGAGCAATGGTATCATAACTCGACAGGTCATCTGCCCATAAAAATCCTTTCTGACGTAACTGGAAAGCACTCGGGAAGAACTGGAACAGGGCATAGAATACAGGAAGCTGCATCAGTGCCGGTAAACATCCGCTCATAGGACTGGCCCCTGCCTTGCTGTAAAGCTTCATGGTCTCCTGTTGCTTCTTCATTGCATTATCCTTGTACTTCTCATTGATCTCATTGATCTCCGGACGTAACACCTTCATCTTAGCCTGGCTTAGGTAAGATTTATAGGTTACCGGTGAAAGCACGATCCTTACAACTATGGTCATTACTATAATAGCAATACCGTAGCTTGGAAGGAAGGAACTCAAAAATGCAAAGAACGGAATGAAAACATATTTGTTGATCCACCCGAAAATACCCCAGCCTAACGGCATAATCTCATCCAGGTTTCGGTCGTAGTCATTCAGGATCTTGTAATCACTGGGCCCGTAGTACCAGTTCATATTGTAGTTAAGTTCACCACCCTTTAATTCCAATGGAAGAGTAGAGGCGAAGGCCTTAGTGTATAAAGTATCGACTTCCTCATCCTGTACAAGATTTTCGGAAACAAATTTTCCGGTCTCAAAAGGAGTGTCAGTTAACAGGATTGAGGTGAAGAAATGCTGCTTGTAAGCAACATAGGAAATATCTTCTTCCTCATCTTCTGAACGATCTCCCTGCCCCAGATAGTCATCATCGCCACCGCCATATTCATAGACAAGTTCGGTGTACCTGTTTTCATAGGAGATACTCTTGGCGTGACGGTAACCTTTCAGTTTCCAGTCAAGAGTAACAGGTTCAGATTGGCTAAGTACGTTGTTCAAACCTTGAGAACGCACAGAGAAATCCATCATGTATTCTCCCGGTTTAAGGACATATCTGTACTCAAGATATTCCTGAGGAGAAACCTTTAGTTTCATAGAAACCACAGTGTTTTCGCCACTTTTGGATACCGAAGGTTCGAAATAAAGATCTTTGGTATTGAGCACCCTTCCGTCGTTGGTGCTGAATTTCAGGTTGAATGAGGCATTCCCATCCCTTATCAGGTAAATGGGAATAGAATCATAGGTCTTGAAATTTTTAATTTTTGCCTCGGAAATATATCCTCCCTTATTTTCAAAGGTGAGCTCCAAAAGATCATTTTCTACCGTAGTAGTACCATTTTCTTTTGCTGAAGGCAGGGTGGCCGAATAACCGAATGCGCCTAACCTGCTTTGAGCCTGAGCCACAGCAGCAGAGTCCGATGCCTGAAAGCTTGCCACCTCAGCTTCATCGGGGGCAGTTTCTGGGGGAGTGACTACTACTTCTTCTTCAGGGATTTCCTCAACCGCTTCGGGAGCAGTTTGATTCATGTACAACATCCAGATCAGAATTCCTCCAATTAAGATGAATCCTATCAACGAGTTGATATCTAACTTTTTTTCTTCCATTCTAAGGTTTAAATAAAATTGCGGACTTTTCCGCTGTCATTGTGCTGGTCAACTTTCTGACCAAAAGAGGTTACTGTGCCATCCTGGCACCTTTTTTTTCTTTTGAATATTCTTTAGCTGCCTTTACAAAAGCTACAAATAGCGGGTGCGGATTTGCTACTGTACTCTTGTATTCAGGATGATATTGTACTCCAACGAACCATGGATGCTCCGGGATCTCAATGATCTCCACCAGTCCTGTTTTAGGATTGATCCCTGTACTTTTCATTCCGTGGGATTCCAGTTGGGAGCAATATTGGTTGTTGTATTCGTATCTGTGTCTGTGTCGCTCTTTGATAAGGGTATTTTTATACACCTCGTAAGCAATTGAGTCTTCTTTGATCTCACATTCCCAGGAACCAAGTCTCATGGTTCCTCCCATATGTGTGATATTTTTTTGCTCTTCCATAAGATCGATCACCGGGTGCGGAGTCGCCTTGTCCATTTCGGTAGAATTCGCGTTTCTCAACTTCAATACGTTGCGGGCAAATTCAATAACGGCCATTTGCATTCCCAGACAGATGCCTAAAAATGGCAGGTTATTTTCCCGTGCAAAACGAACGGCATCGATCTTTCCTTCAATTCCTCTTTCTCCAAATCCGGGAGCTACCAGGATTCCGTCTAAATGAGAAATAGTTTTTTCAATGGTGGTGTCATTGATAAATTCTGAATGTATACTCTCAATGTTCACCTTTACTTCATTGGCTGCACCGGCATGGATAAAAGCTTCCAGAATTGATTTATAAGAATCCTGAAGTTCCACATATTTCCCAATAAGACCAATGGTCACTTCATGTTTAGGATTCTTATGTCTTTTCAGGAATTCGTTCCATTGTGTAAGATCAGGAGCTTTATCATCGGGTAAAGCAAGTTTCTTCAGGGTCACCGTATCAAGACCTTCTTCCAGCATCATGTTTGGAACATCGTAAATGGTAGAGGCATCTATTGACTGGATAACCGCTTCCTGCTTCACGTTACAGAACAACGCCAGCTTCCTCCTAATGTCGTCAGAAAGTTGATGTTCTGTGCGGCAAACAAGGATATCAGCTTTGATCCCGCTTTCCATCAGGGTCTTTACGCTGTGCTGTGTAGGTTTGGTCTTCAATTCTCCGGCAGCAGATAGGTACGGCACCAAAGTAAGGTGGATCACCAGCGCGTTGTCATCGCCCAGCTCCCACTTTAACTGTCGAACCGCTTCTATATATGGCAGGGACTCAATGTCACCCACTGTACCACCTATTTCGGTGATCACAATGTCGTATTCATGATTTTTTCCGAGTAATTGTACCCGTTCTTTGATCTCGTTGGTAATATGAGGGACAACCTGAACCGTTTTTCCAAGGAATTCTCCGCGGCGTTCCTTTTCAATAACGCTTTGGTAGATCCTTCCGGTAGTTACGTTGTTGGCCTGGGAAGTGTTTACATTCAGGAAACGTTCATAATGCCCAAGGTCAAGATCGGTTTCCGCTCCATCTTCGGTCACATAACACTCCCCATGTTCATATGGGTTGAGCGTTCCGGGGTCAACATTGATGTAGGGATCCAGTTTCTGAATAGTGGTCTTATAACCGCGCGCCTGCAGTAACTTTGCCAGCGAGGCAGCAATGATGCCTTTTCCCAGAGAAGAGGATACACCGCCAGTGACAAAAATATACTTGGTTTCAGCCATTTTAGAGAGGTATTTGGTGCGTTTTTTATTCAGGGCGCTAAATTACGAAGAAGAAAAGAAAAAGAAACCATCTAAGACGGAATATGTTATGAAAATATTAAGGTTATTTTCCTGCGGAATGAGCTTTTTTCCTATCGTGGATATCGCTGCCTGATACTGCGCAGGATCTGTTCCATTCCGTTGATCTTCAGATCCAACACCTGCTGCAGCTGGTCTCCCAACTTATTCTGCGGAAACCCTTTTTGTCTGAACCACAGGAGGTAGTGCTCGGGAATTTCGGAAAGGAATCGGCCTTTATATTTCCCAAAGTGCATTTTTGCATGGGCAAGGTCGAGCAGGGCTTTGTGATCTGGCTGTATTTGCATCCTGCGAATTTGAGAAAAAAATGCAGGTAATTTTTCCTTTTTTGGAAATTTAATGGGAGCCGGGAAAGGTTAAAGTCTTGGTAATTCAAATTAACGATTCCACCTTTTTAGGGCATTTCATTATCTTCCCAAAAACCCGATTTTATGGCCGTTATTGGATCACTCATTAAAGGACTTATTCACGCTACCGATGCTGTTACTTCTGAACCTGACGGAATTGAAGCGCAGGAGAAGGTGCTGCGGGAGTTATTGAAAAAGGCTAAGGATACTGCTTTCGGAAAGCATTATAATTTTGAAGAACTTCTGAAGTCGGACGATCTGCGGAGGGAATATGCTTCAAAAGTGCCCTTTTTCGATTACAATAAGATCAACAAAGAATGGTGGCAAAAGATGCACGAAGGAGAGGAGAGTGTGACCTGGCCGGGAAAACCACCGTATTTCGCCTTAAGTTCAGGGACGACGGGAAAGTCAAGTAAAAGGATTCCCGTGACCGAGGATATGGTGGAGGCAATTAGGCAAACGGGAATCAAACAGGTAGCCAGTTTAGCCAATTTTGATCTCCCTTCCGATTTTTTTCAGAAAGAGATCATGATGTTGGGTAGTTCTACAGATCTGGATAAGAAAAGTGACCATGAGGAAGGGGAGATCAGCGGCATTAGTGCCAGTAATATTCCTTTCTGGTTCCGGAATTTTTACAAGCCGGGAACCGACATAGCCGATATTGAAGATTGGGACGAGCGCGTAGCGGAGATCGCCAAAAATGCCAAAAACTGGGACATTGGGGCAATCACGGGAATTCCTTCCTGGACAGAGCTAATGATCAAAAAGATACTGGAGTACCACGACGCGAAAAACATCCACGAGATCTGGCCGAACCTGCAGGTGTATTCCACCGGAGGGGTCGCCTTTGAACCTTATGAGAAGACCTTTGAACAATTGTTCGCCAGGCCGGTAACTGTAATAGATACCTACCTGGCTTCCGAAGGTTTTATGGCTTTCCAGGCACGCCCGGAAACCCGTTCCATGAAACTGGTGCTTGACAACGGCATCTATTTCGAATTTGTGCCTTTTAAACCTGAATACATCGAGGAAGATGGTTCTTTAAATCCCGACGCACCGGTAGTGCCATTGGAAAAAGTGGAAGTCGATCAGGATTATGTGTTGGTTATTAGCACAGTCTCAGGAGCATGGAGATATCTGATAGGGGATACCATCAAATTTACCGATGTGAAGAAAAAAGAGATCAGGATCACCGGACGCACTAAATTCTTCCTGAATGTGGTGGGATCGCAGCTTTCTGTCAATAAAATGAATGATGCTGTCAAAGAGCTGGAACAAAAATTTGGGATCACCATTCCGGAGTTCACTATTTCCGCAGTAAAAAAAGATGGAGAGTTCATCCATAAATGGTACCTGGGAGTGGAGGAAAACGGGAAGGTGAAAAATGAAGAGATGGCCAAAGCTTTGGATGAGTTGTTGAAAGATGCCAATAAAAATTACGGCGTAGCCCGAAAAAAGGCATTAAAAGGGGTAGAAGTTGTTCAGGTGCCGCCTTCAGTTTTCTTCGAGTGGAGCGGTAAGAACAAGAAAAAAGGGGGACAGGTAAAAATGGAAAAAGTAATGAAGGAGGAAAAGTTTGCTGATTGGGAAGAATTTGTGCAGCAACAATTATCCTAACCTCCAGATTCTGCTTTTTCAAGATCCTCTTCCAGCTTATTCACCAGAACAATGATCTCTTCCGGACTCAAATAAAGGCGGGCGATTCGCTCTTTATACGCATCTGACAGTGAACTGTTGTTGAGTATAAAATCTTTGGTGGCCAAAATGTAATCTCCCATGCCGTGTGTGACAGCAAAAGTATCTGCTGCTCTTTCGGCTTCCTTGATGTAATTGGAGGATGTGATATATCTTAACCCAAAAATGATCAATCCTGCAGCAGTTTTTTCCCGGTAATCCATTATGTGTCCCAACTCATGGCCCAGCCAGCCTATAAGTACTTCAGAAGGAACTTCTTCCATGGAGACTTCTTCCTCTTCGATCACAAATTTACTGCTTATGTAAATGTTGTAGCGCCTCTTGTTCTTCCCTTTAAAAAGATTGCTCAGCTGAGGTTGTGCCTGCATAAAAGACTTTTTGATGTTGTCTTTGAATTTAAATTCTATGTGCACATTCTCAAGTTCGGGGTAATAGGAAAGTGCCTTTTTAGCCTCTTTTAAGATCTTGGATGGAATTACTTTATTATCCTGGTAAACTACTTTTTCTTTCATATCTTTTTTAGCTGCACAGCCATTAAGCGCCACTAAAAGTGGCATTGCAATCACTGTAAGTATAATTCTTTTGATCAAGGTCATAAGGTTTTTAGCAGTCTTTTTCTCTGAAGACCGCTCTCTATAATTTAAAAAATTCCGAAGGGCTAAAAAAGAAAACCGCCTGAAAATATGGCGCAGCAGCTTGTTTTTGAGTAAATTAAACCCGTTAACCAACTTTCAATCATTATGCCGGAACTACCCGAGATCACCTTGTTCAAGAGTTATTTTGATGAAACTTCCCTGCACCAGAAGATCAAGAGTATAGATTTTTTGCACACGGGCTCATTACAGTCTTCAAAAAATGATTTTGTCAAAGCCCTGGAGGGAAAAGAATTTACTGAAACTCGAAGGTTGGGAAAATACCTGCTGATCAAAACCTCGGGAGATAAAGTTCTGGTGATGCATTTCGGAATGACCGGAGAACTGGAATACTACAGAAATCAGGATCCTCCAAAATATGCCCGGGTGATCTTCAATTTTTCTGATGATGCCCATCTTGGCTATTTATGCCGAAGAAAACTCGGGAAGTTGTTCCTCGCCGATAGTGAAGAGGAATTTAAAAAAGAACATTCTCTTGGAACCGATGCGCTGGAGCTGAAGGAGAAGGATTTTATGGAGCTTTTGGAAGACAAGACCGGAAGCATCAAAGGGGTTCTTACAGATCAACACACTCTTTCGGGGATCGGGAATGTCTATTCGGATGAAATGTTGTACCAATGCGGAATTCATCCGAAAACCAAAACCGATACTCTTGATGAGGACCAGAAAAAACAGCTTTTCAAAGAGATGAAAAATGTCCTGAAACTGGCTATCAAGAAAGAAGGGAAACGCTCTGAATTTCCTTCTGATTTTCTTATTCGTCATAGAAAGGAAGGGGAGGATTGTCCGAAATGTAAAGGCAAGATCAAAAAGATAAAAGTTTCCGGGCGCAGTACCTATTTTTGCCCATCCTGTCAAAAGGAAAGATCCTGATCTTCTTGCTTAAAAAGGTCAGATTTCCAGCTCCATTCCGTCGTGAGCACAAATGAGTTCAATTTCACCAGACAGCGCTTTGATCTTTTTCTTTGCTTCCGAAATATCTTCAAAGAACCAGTTTCCGTAGTGGGTAAAAACTATCTTATCGGTTACAGGTTTCAACAGGTTTATAAGGTTTGGAATTCCTGTATGCCCAAAAATGCGATTTCCCTTTCTGTTTATCCTGCCACCTTTTTCTACAAACGAAGCCTCGGTAATGACAAGGTCAATTTTCGGAAAGTCTGAAAAGTTAGCTTTTTCGATCCAGGCTACATCTCCTGTGATAAAAATTTTCTTTCCGTTCTTTTCAATCAGATAACCACAGGATTTGAGACTTAGTGCATGGATGACAGGCACGGGAGTAAAGGAATAGGTTCCCACCTCAAATTTTCCGGAGATCACTTTTAGATCAGGTATCAGCTCATTTTTTTCGGGTCCAAAAAGGGGAATTTCAGGAGTGAATTTTTCATTGTCAAAAACGAAGAATGCATGATCAGGATGAAAATGGGTGAACACAATTGCCTTCGGATTATTTTCCAGGTATTGCTTTTCTCCAATGTCCACCAGAATTTTGTCATCGATCAAAATTCCGCTGTAATTTTTATGATGAGGGGCAGAAGGTTCTACTTTTCCCCGTGTGCCAAGGATCTTTAACTTCATTGAGGCCACTTTTTAAATTCCGAAGGGATAGGTGTCGGGCACCTGATGGCCATCCGGTTTGAGGTGTAAGGGGTGGAGACCCTGCGTCTGATCAAGAAAGAGGAAAGCATCATAGCGGTCTGAGAGCCGGGTAGGCACATAATTACCGCGTTCGTGGTGCGGATCATACACTACGCCCACGGCCCGGTGTCCCATTCTTTCCTCAAAAATTTCTTTTAATGGCGAGTCATCATCAAAAATGAGCATCTTGTCTTTTGCGCCGTTCTGGTGTAAAAGTTTTTCCACGCTTCCTTCAATGCCTTTTGGTAGTTCCATTTCCTTCATTTCGGCACCCCAAAAACTACCGGCGACCACAGAACCTTCATATGAACCGAAACCTACAAGGACTACTCCTTCATCCTGATGTTGCTGCCTTACCAGCTGCCCCACGTTATGCATACCGTGAGCGGCCATATCGGTTGCCCGGGCATCTCCTATATGAGTGTTGTGCTCCCAAACAATGACCTTGGCATCTTTGTGTTCACTTTGGGCATTATGATATTTCATCAGTGTATTCAAGGTTTCTACCATATGAGAGTCCCGCACATTCCAGGAGGAACTGTCAAAACTTGCCATCGCTTCGTAATATTTTTCGGCATTTTTGAGGACCAGGGAATTGAGTTCGGCGTTCAATCCGGCTTCAGGTTCATTTTCGTAAAAATCGGTTTTTTGACGCACCTCTGTCAATAACTGAACCACCTCATTCCGGCATTTTTGATTGAGTCCGCGATAGGCGGTAACATAGGAATCATTCTTGCGATAAGGTTCAAAACAATCTGCAGCCTGTCTGGCAAGCACCGCCGTATCCGGATCTTCTTTTTCCAGATATTTGACAATGATCTCCATAGATTCCCAGAGGCTGTAAACATCGAGCCCGTAAAACCCGACCTTTTTCTTTTGTTCCAGGTGTTTGTTATGTTTTCTCAACCAGGTAGCGAAGGCGGCAATTTCCCAATTAGCCCACATCCAGGTGGGCCAGCGCTTGAACTGACTGAGGACATCTTTAATGGAAACTTCGGAATCAGTCATCCCTTTGATCCACCGATTGATCTGGAAACAATCGGGCCAGTCGCCTTCCACAGCTACAAAAGAAAAGCCTTTCTCTTCTATCAGGCGTTTGGAAATTTCGGCTCTCCAGGTATAATATTCGTGGGTACCGTGGCTGGCTTCGCCTAGCAAAACGTACCGGGAATCTCCTATTCGCTCCAAAAGGGGATCGAGATCCTCAGCATTTTCCAGCGGCCTGATATGTTTGGTGGAGGCATCAGGTTGAGACGTGAAATTTGAAATCCAGTTTGCCATAGCAGTATAAATTATGTTTTAAATTAATTTACGAAATATTGAGGGGCTGCAGCCTTCAGCAGGTGAGGCTTTAGAAAAGTTTAAGTCCTTCTCACAAAATTTTAAGGTGGTTTTAGTTAATTTAGTGATATGCAGGAACTTCAAATAGGCGTTGGCTTACTTATCATCGTCTTTACTTTTCTTGATTTTTTTCATACAACTCTCTCGGGTAATGGTTTCGGTTGGCTCTCCGGAAAACTTAACCGGGGCCTCAACATTATTATCCTTCAAAACCGAAGCAGGCAAATTTTCGGATTTTCTGGACTTATTCATCTACTGGTGACCACCTTCATGTGGTTCTCCTTGCTGTTGTTGGGGACCTTTATCATATTTACCAGTAGCCAGGATATGGTGGTGAATGGATCAACATTTGTTCCCGCAACCTATATCGAGCGTTTCTATTTTACCTGTTACCTGCTTTCTACGGTAGGGATCGGGGATTTTATTCCGGGGAACAGTACCAGCGAATTACTTGCCGGAATCTTGTCTTTTTCAGGATTCATTTTGATCACCACCGGACTAACCTATCTGCTGAGTGTTGTAAACGCGGTGCTGAATAAGAAGGAACTTTCTTTGTCTATTGCCACTTTAGGTCAGGATTTAGAGGAAATGTACAATTACTTTAAAAATGAAGATGACCTGGCTTCCCTGATGTCTGACAGTAGTGACCTGCGCCAGCAGATACTGAGAAATTCCAGTAGTTATCTCGCTTTTCCCATGGTTAACTTTTTTCTTACCAGGGATAGAGAGTTTGCCGTAATTGTCCAGCTGGCAAGGCTGTATGAAGTATTGGTGGTCCTGCGAATGGATTGGCAGGAAGGCACACGGCAGTATTCTAAGATCTGCAGTATTATAAAAGCACTTGAATATTATCTCCAATTGGGACTCGAAAAACCTGAGTCTGCATCAGACTGTAAAGAAAAACTGGATACCCTTAGGAGTTTTTGGATGGAGAAAGGGCACGTCTACAAGAGTTATAAATTAATAGATAAACAATTTACAGCCAACCTCGAGTATGCCGGCTGGCAATGGGAAGACGTGTACAAATATTCAGATCAGGAATAAAAAAAAAGCGGCAAAAATGCCGCTTTAAAAATGCCTTTTTTGAGCATCTATTTCTTTTGAAACTCTTCTTTTAGACGCTCCTGCAAAGCAGCATCCTGTTGAAGACGGGTCGCTATTTGCTGATATCTTTCTATAGTAAGCCCATTACTTGTGATCATGTCTTCCATCTTTTGCTGGAAAGAGACCTGCATTTTTTCAATTTCAGAAATGACATCTTCGTACTTCTCCTGCTCTTCGGCAGTGGCGTCTACTTCTGTATCAGGATCCAGGGTGGCTTTGTGGATCTCGTTGAACCGCTTGATCTCCAGATCTTCGCTTTTTATTACTTCCTGCATCTTCAATTGCGCCTCCTGATTGGTCATTCTCATTTGCTGGAAAGTCTGTGCGAATTTTGTCAACTCCGCGTCAGTCACTTTTTGCCCTTCCTGGGCCATTAGTGCAGTCGTGCTGAAAATAAAAATCAACAACATTCCTGCAATTCTCTTCATTCTAGTCATATTCAATTTTTTATAGTTCAGGGGCAAACCTAACAGGAATGATGGGAAAAGCCAAAAAATTGGGGAGTTAATCTGAAAAAGTGAGGTTTTAAAAAGGAAGAAAAAAGCTCCCTTTTTGGGAGCTTTTCATTTATAATCCGGTTTCTTCAAAATTAAAAGGCACCTGTCCGCGGGTAAGGTCTTCGAAGTTTTCCCTTTTTCTAATCAGGTGGGCTTCCCCATTATGCCACAGAACTTCAGGTGGTCTAAACCTGCTGTTGTAGTTGCTGGCCATAGAAAAGCAATAGGCGCCGGCGTTGTCAAAAGCAAGTATGTCTCCTTCTTTTATTTCGGCGATACGGCGGTTATTGGCAAAAGTGTCGGTCTCACATATATATCCCACCACTGAATAGAAGCGTTCTTTTCCTTCAGGATTAGAGATATTATGGATCTCATGCCTGGAGCCGTAGAGCATTGGTCTAATAAGGTGATTGAAACCGCTGTCAACTCCTGCAAAAACAGTAGAAGTTGTCTGCTTGATCACATTGACCTTCACCAGGAATTTTCCGGCCTCACTCACAAGAAATTTTCCGGGTTCAAAGGCAAGGGTAAGGTCTCTTCCGTAGTTGCGGCAGAATTCATTGAATCTTGCGGAAAGTTTTTCCCCAAGCTCTTCAATATTTGTTTCAATGTCTCCTTCTTTATAAGGTACTTTGAATCCGCTACCAAAATCAATGAACTCAAGATCTTTAAAGTTTTTGGCAGTTTCAAAAAGGATCTCAGATGCGTAAAGGAAAACTTCTATGTCCAAAATATCACTTCCGGTGTGCATGTGAATTCCATTGATGTTCATTCCGGTATTCTCAACGATCCTCAACAGGTGCGGAATCTGGTGAATGGAAATTCCGAATTTGGAATCAATATGGCCTACTGAAATGTTCGTGTTTCCACCGGCCATCACGTGCGGATTGATCCTGATGCAAACAGGCACTTTTGGATGTCTGGATCCAAACTGCTCCAGAATAGAAAGATTATCAATATTGATCTGCACCCCCAAAGTAGAAACCTCTTCGATCTCCTCGAGAGAAACTCCATTTGGAGTGTAGATGATTTTGGAGGGTTCTACTCCGGCTGCAAGCCCCAGCTTCACCTCCTGAATTGAAACAGTATCCAGGCCTGCGCCTAATGTTCGGAATAGTTTTAGAACCGAAATATTAGAAAGCGCCTTGACCGCATAATTGATGCGTAGCTGCTGCACATTTTGAAAGGCATTGGTAAGTCGCCTGTACTGTGAAATGATCTTTTCGGAATCATACACATAGACAGGGCTGCCAAATTCTTCTGCTATATCTAAAAGGTTCTGGTTGTTCATTTTTCTGAAATTAAGGATGCAAAAATAACGGAGTTTGAAGCACTTCCTAAACTCCCTGTTTAAAATTAACCAATTCTAACAAATTGTTATTTTTGAGAGTATCCTTTTGAAATGTACTGCAAATTCGGTGCTTCGAAAGTGCCTCAAATTTATAACGAAAATAAAGCCGAAGAGCGTTCATGAGCTAAAAAGATTTTCGTAATTTAATATTGTAAATCAAATAGTTATGACTTCTAGGTTAGCATTGTTCCCCCTACAGAATGTTGTCTTTCCTGGTGAAAAACTACCGCTTCACATTTTTGAGGAGCGGTATAAACAATTGATCCAAGATTGCGAAACGACAGGGATTACCTTTGGGATCCCGGTATACCTGAACAACAAGTTGAAGTATGGAACTGAAGTAGAGTTGAAACAGGTAGTGAACAGTTATGCTTCAGGAGCAAAAGATGTGATCTGTCACGGGCTGCGGGTCTTCAGAATCCGTGAATTTGAGCATATGGAAAAAGGAAAGATCTACGCGGGGGGTGACGTGGAATTTCTTGAGGATATTGATGATCCCGATGAGGAACAAAAACAACAGTTAATAGACCTTATTGTTGAACTGTACCTGCATCTGGAAGTGCCGCCGCCGGTCATTGATTACGCCACCTTCCGAAGTTTTACATTGGCGCACAAGATCGGACTTTCCCTGCAACAGGAATATTCCCTTTTAAAACTGACTTCAGAGAAAGACAGACAGGCGTATATTATTAATCATCTGTGTATTACCATTCCAATAGTTCAGGAAATGAACAGAGCTAAACAAACCATAGAGCTCAACGGACATTTCCGCAATTTTGACCCGTTAGATTTCAGGGAATTTCGACTCAAGACCAGGTAATTATCAGAACCCTTTTTGAACAAGGCCTTCATTCAAAAAATATTGGCAGAATCCTATAATGTTTGTTACTTTTGTGGACCATAATAAACACAGAAGAAACCACCTCATTATGAATATACACGAATACCAAGGAAAAGAAATACTTAGCAGTTTTGGAGTGCGCGTACAAAGAGGGATCGTTGCCCAGGATGCTAAAGAAGCAGTGGAAGCTGCAAAGAAACTCACAGAACAAACAGGAACCGGTTGGCACGTAATTAAGGCCCAGGTACATGCGGGAGGCCGTGGTAAAGGTGGTGGTGTAAAACTGGCCAAGAACCTGCAGGAAGTTGAAGAGATCGCAGGACAAATTATCGGGATGAACCTTGTTACTCCTCAAACCTCTGCGGAAGGTAAAAAAGTTCATCAGGTACTGGTTGCAGAAGATGTGTACTATCCCGGAGACAGTGAGCCGGATGAGTTCTATATGTCTGTTCTTCTGAACCGTGGTACGGGCCGCAATATGATCATGTATTCCACCGAAGGAGGAATGGATATCGAAACTGTAGCTGAGCAAACGCCGCACCTTATCTTTCACGAAGAAATTGATCCTTCAGTAGGTTTGATGCCTTTCCAGGCACGTCGTATTGCTTTCAACCTAGGTTTGAGCGGTACTGCTTTTAAGGAAATGACAAAATTCGTAATGGCCTTGTACGAGGCTTATATAAAATCTGATTCTTCACTTTTTGAGATCAACCCGGTCTTGAAAACTAGCGACGATAAGATCCTGGCTGTTGATGCGAAGGTAACCCTTGATGATAATGCCCTTTTCCGTCATAAGGATTATGCTGAAATGCGCGACATTCGTGAAGAGAATCCTGTTGAGGTAGAGGCGAAAGCTGTTGGACTAAACTATGTGGACCTTGACGGAAACGTTGGTTGTATGGTAAACGGAGCCGGACTTGCAATGGCGACCATGGACCTTATCAAACAAGCGGGTGGAGAGCCGGCTAACTTCCTTGATGTGGGTGGAACAGCCGATGCCAAGAGGGTAGAGGAAGCTTTCCGTCTGATCTTGAAAGATGAAAATGTAAAAGCGATTCTTGTTAATATCTTTGGAGGTATTGTACGTTGTGACCGTGTGGCGCAGGGAATTGTAGATGCCTATAGGAACCTGGGAGATGCTATTCACGTACCTATTATTGTACGTCTACAGGGAACGAATGCTGATATCGCAAAAGACCTTATCGACAATAGTGGTCTTGACGTTTACAGTGCTGTTCAGTTCCAGGAAGCAGCTGATAAAGTTCAGGAAGTATTGGCTTAATCAACTTTAATATGAAATTAAGACCCCGGCATTAGTCGGGGTTTTTTTATGTTTGGTCGGGAAAAGTTAAAAATAAGTTAAGGAAATAAGCTGCTGTAACATTTCTGAAAGTCGCCGGTCTCTAAGGTAAATCAATTAATCAAAAAACATTTTTAAACTGAACCTTTATGAGACATTTTAAACTTATGCTGATAGCTTTTGCGATGACAATGGTCTCAGCTTATGCAAACAATGATTACGGTAAAAAACAACCTGTTTCGGCTGAGATCCAGAAGATGCTTACTGATTCAGATCTAAGCTTTGATGAAAATTTTACAGTGACTATCTATTTCAAAGTTTCTGATGATCATCGTATAGAAGTACAGGCAGTACAGTCGCCTAATGAAGAGGTGAATGAATTTCTTCAGAAAAGACTTCAAAATCAAAAGTTACATGGTGCAAACTGGAACTCCGAAAAGGTATATGAATTACCGGTGAGAGTTCAAGCTGTAAGGTAACTCTATTGCAAATGAAAAAGCCCGGTCACAGGACCGGGCTTTTTTGTTTTAAGGATTTTCAATCTAATCTGTTTTGAAAAAAATAAAATTTTTTTGCGTCTTTTTCTTTAGGCTCCAGTCTCTATTAAAAAGACACTTAAACTTAATAAAACAAAAGTCATGAGAAATTTAAAACTGTATTTTGTCCTTGTACTACTAACTGTTAGTAATTACACCTTTGCCGGAAACCTTGCCGATGGTGAAAGAGAATCTCCAATTACTGCTCAAATCGCGAAGATGTTGGATCGTTCAAAACTTGTCATAGAAGAAGAATTTACTGTCACAGTGATCTTTCAGGTTAGTGAAGACCAAAGAATTGAAGTTAGAGCTATTTCCTCTCCAAATGATGAGGTGAATACTTTTCTGAAGAAGCGACTTGAGAATCAGAAGTTGCACGGACGCAACTGGAGTACCAAAATGATTTATGAGCTTCCTGTAAAGGTAGAGGCGAGGAGATGAGAAATTTGTTTAAAATACTTCCCGGCCTGGCCGGGATTTTTTTTGTTCAGGCCTCTGCTGCTGCAGGATTCAACCTGTTAAAAAAAAATTAAATTACCATTTACCATGTAACGTTCATGATTTTGAACAGTCTATATAGTAAATCAATTAATCAAAGATCAGTCAATCAATCTAAAAACGAACATCATGAAAAATTTAAAATTTTTGTTAGTCGCTTTTGCAATTACAATGAGTACCTCAGTTTTTGCCAACTCTTCCAGATTTATAAATACTGAATCTGTGACATCTGAAGTCGAAAAAGTTCTAAACGAGTCCTATTGCGACCTTCAGGAGGATCTTTCGGTAACTCTTTTCTTCTCTGTTTCAGAAAACGGAAGAATACAAAGCCTGGAAGTAGCTTCAGGAAATGAAGAAGTAGATCAGCTCTTAAAAGAGCGCCTTGAAGATCAAGAAGTTCCTGGAGATTACTGGAGGAAAGGAAAGATCTATGAACTCTCTGTAGTTCAGAAAGCAAGAAAATAGAGAAAACCCTCTAAACTTAAAAAGTCCCGGCCTTAGGTTCGGGACTTTTTAGTTACAGGTGTAAGCCACATTCTGTCTTTGGATTATTGTTCCAGCGACCGTTCCTTTCTTCTCCCGCCACAGTGCAATGGGAACATCCTATGGAATGAAACCCTTTTTCCACCAGGGGATGAAAAGGAAGATTGTGTTCTCTTATAAATTCATCGCGCTCTTCTTTTGAAACATCCAAAAGTGGGTAAAACTTTAGAATTTCTCCCCGGTTTTCAAAGATGTCTAATGAGGCACGGTGATCGCTTTGCCACTCCATAAGACCGCTGACCCACACGGTGTACTTTGATTTAATAAGATCCAGAGGTTTCACCTTATTTATATAGCAACAGAAATCTGGATTTTTAGTCCAGGTTTTATCGTTAGTGGTGAAATCGTGCTCTTCTTTTAAGGCGCTTATCGATTTTACTTTTAGTCCGTATAAACCTGAAAGTTTCTTCTGATATTCCAGGGTTTCTTCAAAATGATATCCGGTATCAATGAAGTAAACCAATTGGTTATTTCGTGTTTCTGAGAAGAGTTTTAAAAGGAAGGCTGAAGTGGCTGCAAAGGAACTGGTAAGCATAACCTCTGCTTCGCTAAAGTCGTTATACAGCTCTTCTATGCGTTGAAATAGGGTGAGGGGTTTATATTTTTTATTTAGAAGTGCCACTTCTTCAGCTGACACTTCGCGTTTTTCAGCTATTAGATCCATTGGGGGCAGGTTTGTCTTTTTTCTTCGGCATTGGTCCCCTTTTATAGATGACGAGTCCGTTCAAAAAATTTCGAAGAAATTGATCGCCGCATTCCATGTATTTGGGATGATCTTCACTTCTGAAAATTGCCCCAATCTCACTTTTGGTGACCTTGAAGTCGACCAAAGAGCAGATATGAACAATATCTTCATCCCGCAGTTTCAGTGCAACACGTAATTTCTTAAAAATGTCATTATTGGAAAGTGCCATAGGAGACCTGGTAATTTCGATCAAAAATACGGAAGTTTAATTATAACGCGATACTCCATACTCAAAACCTTTTAAAATGACATAAAGGCAGTAAAATTTCCTTTATAAATGCCATAATGTCTTGTTTTATCCATATTTTCCACGTGGTATTTAGTTTGCTAGGGAGTAAGTGTAGAAATAAAAAGTCAAACTTAAAACTTTATATTATGAGCTTAATTAAACGAAACGAGGCCAACTGGCTGCCATCAGTTTTCGACGATATGTTTAAAACTGATTGGTTAGGTGGAACCACCAATGTGAACAGTATTGGAACCAGTATTCCTGCAGTGAACATCCAGGAGACTGAAGACAACTTTATGGTTGCCGTAGCTGCTCCGGGAAAAACTAAAGAAGATTTCACTATTGAATTGGATAATGATGTGTTGACTATTTCTTCTGAAGAGAAAAAAGAAAGTGAGAACACAGAGAAGAACGGAAGGTATACCAGGAAAGAATTTAGCTACAGCAACTTCAAAAGGTCTTTCAGCCTGCCTGAAACTGTAGAAAGTGAAAAGATCTCTGCTTCCTATAACAACGGAGTACTTGAGATCATGCTTCCAAAGAAAGAAGAGGCAAAAGTTCAACCTAAACGTATGATCGAGATCGCCTAATTATAAGATCTCAAAAATGACAAAAAAACGCTTCTTTTCGGGAGCGTTTTTTTTGTTGCCTGATTTGGGCTAAAGCAATACCACTCCAAAATGACATTTTTGAATCCTCTTTTAATGAGAAATCTGAGCTGTTTTATAAAACTCAACGTATGACAAAGGTCATACTCTGTTCACCCTGATACTGCTAAATTAGTTGCGCAACTAAATCGTTTTAGAGAATGTCGCAAAAGATCGAGGCATTTCAACTATATAAATCAAATTTCAACAGATGAAAAGTTTATTATTAGGTAATGAAGCACTTGCTCAGGGTAGCATTGATGCAGGTTTGTCTGGTGTTTATGCTTATCCCGGGACCCCTTCAACTGAAATTACCGAATACATTCAAAGGTCAAAACTTGCAAAGGAATTAAAGATACATACCACCTGGTCTGTCAATGAAAAAACAGCCATGGAAGCTGCTCTGGGTATGTCTTATGTTGGAAAAAGAGCTATGGTGGTGATGAAGCATGTTGGTTTGAATGTGGCTTCTGACGTGTTTATGAATATGGCTGTTTCGGGAATAAACGGCGGATTGGTAGTGGTAGTTGCAGATGATCCTTCCATGCACTCTTCGCAGAATGAACAGGACTCCCGTTTCTATGGAAAGTTTGCCATGATCCCCATTTTGGAGCCTTCCAATCAGCAGGAGGCCTATGATATCATGTTGTATGCTTTTGATCTTTCCGAAGAAGTGAAATTACCGGTATTGGTGAGGATGGTAACTCGTTTATCGCATTCACGGGCAGATATAAAAACCAGAGAGAGACATAAACAAAACGATATAAATCTACCTTCAGACACCTCCCGTTTTGCCTTACTTCCCACTAATGCTAAGAAGCAGTTCGATCTGCTGGTCAATAAAAAGGAAGTTTTAGTCGAACATTCTGAGAATTCTCATTTAAACAAATTAAAGCTTAGTGAGGACAGAAGTCTGGGGATCATAGCCTGCGGAATAGCCCACAATTACCTGATGGAAAATCTGGAAGAAGATGAAACTTTTTCTTCTGTTCTTAAGATCTCACAATATCCCTTACCTAAAGAAAAAATTAAAGCACTCTATAAGCACTGTGATAAAATTTTAGTACTTGAAGAAGGCTATCCTGTTGTTGAAGAAATACTGCACAATTACTTCGATGAGAATGACAAAGTAAAAGGGAAGTTATCCGGGGACCTGCCGCGAACCGGGGAGCTGAACCCAAATATAGTTGGTAACTCATTAGGTTTTTACCAGGGTATTGCTAAGCCTGTTCCTTCTATAGTTACCCCCAGGCCCCCACAACTCTGTGAAGGTTGTGGACATATTGATCTTTTCAATACCATAAATGAACTAATACCTGAAATTGGAGACAAAAATGTTTTTGGAGATATCGGGTGTTATGCATTGGGCGCTTTACCACCATTGAATAGTATTAATACTTTGATCGACATGGGAGCATCTATCACCATGGCAAAAGGAGCTGCAGATGCAGGAATGGAAAAAGCGATCGCCGTTATTGGGGATTCCACCTTTACGCATTCAGGAATGACAGGGCTTTTAGACGCCGTTTATGAAAATACTCCTATTACGGTAATTATTTCGGACAACTCCGCTGTTGCAATGACGGGAGCGCAGGAATCCTCTGCAGTGGGTAGGCTACGTAAGATTTGTTTAGGTATTGGGGTCCATCCCGATCACCTTAAAACCATAGTCCCTCTGAAAAAGAATCATGAAGAAAATGTGGAAGTATTGCGAAACGAATTGAACTACAAAGGAGTTTCGGTCATCATTTCTGAAAGACCTTGCGTGAGATTATCGAGAGAACAGAAGGAAGTAATTAAAGCCAAAATTGCTTCATTAAATTAAAACAGAAATAACTACACAGATGAAAACAAATATAATATTGTCAGGTGTTGGTGGTCAGGGTATTCTAACTATTGCTGCAGTATTGGATACAGCTGCTTTAAGTGAAAATTTGTTTGTAAAACAATCAGAAGTTCATGGGATGAGTCAACGCGGCGGTGCCGTGCAATCACATGTAAGAATATCTGATAAAGAAATTTTCTCTGATCTCATTCCTGAAGGAAAAGCTGATCTTATCCTATCTGTAGAACCTATGGAACTACTGCGATATATGCCTTACCTGCACAAGTATGGATGGCTGGTTACCGATTCAGAATCTTTTATCAATACAAGTAATTATCCCGAAAAAGAGGATCTGTTCGATCAGATAAGAAAGCATCCTTATCATCTCATTGTAAATGCAACGGAGATTGCGAAAAAGATCGGGAATTCAAAAGTGGCTAATATGGTGTTATTGGGAGCGGCATCTGCTATTATCCCTTTATCTGAAAGCAGCATCCTAGAAGCTATCAAGGAACTTTTCCAACATAAAAGTGAAAGAATTATAAAACTTAATATCGAAGCTTTCAATGAAGGAAAAAAAGTAGCGGAAGGAATTACCAACTTACCTGCCGGTAAAGAAATTGATTAGAAATCCCCTTTTTGAGTAAAATAAAATCGGGATGAATACTGGAAAAGTTCATCCCGATTTGATTTATTCTTTGTCCGGCTTCCGTGGTTATTATAAAACCAATTGGTCCGGGGAAGTTGATTTAGATTTCTGAAGCACTTTTTTTATCGCTTCAGATAAAATAATGATTCCCTCTTCCATGCGATCTTTCGGGGTGTTTGAAAAAGAAAGCCGCAATCTGTCATCTTTTTTACTCGCAGGATCAAAGGTTCTGCCCGTTACGAATACCACGCCTTTAGTCACACTTTCCCTGAATATCTCTGTGGATCTTATATGAGAAGGCAGTTTGAGCCAGACGTAAAATCCGCCTTTCGGTTCATTCCAGGTAATTTCCTCAGGCATATAGGCTTTCAGGTATTTTTGAAGCAGATCTTTGCGTTCCAAATATTCACTTCTCAAAAATGTCAAATAAGGCCCGAGTTTTTGTTGTGCTAAAAATTCATTTCCCAGGATCTGCATGAAATTGGAGGTACAGGCGTCCAGGGCCTGTTTCACCGTTTCTGCTTTTTCAAAAATCTCTTCGGAAGAGAGCATGAAACCTAACCTGAAACCGGGACCGAGTATTTTGGAAAATGATCCGGTGTAAATGATCTCCACATCCTTTACACCATATGATTTCATGGCTTTGGTCAGGTGTTTTTCATCTTCTTTAAAGTAAAGATCGCTGTAAGCATCATCTTCAAGTAATATTATTCCCGTACCGGATAAAACTTCCAGAAGCTCTTTTTTCCTTTGTGGAGAGTAAATGATACCTGCCGGATTATGATAATTTGGCGTCACATAAAGGAATTTTGGTTTTCGGTCCAGGGATTCAATTTTACTTTTTAAAGCTTTTATGTCAATACCGTCCTTATCGATGGGGATGCTGTGGATCTCGGCTCCGGCAGTTTCAAAAACCGACAGGGCTCCAACGAAACACGGATTTTCTGTTAGAATAATATCTCCTTCGTTGACAAATTCCTGGGTCACAATAGAGATGGCCTGCAGCGAACCGGTAGTGATCAAAATCTTATTGTCATCAACCTCTAATCCTTTATTCCTTAAGTAAGCTTCCAGGGACTTGATCAGTGGAGGATAACCGGAGGTAGGACCGTATTGAAAACATAATTTTTTGAGGTCTTCAGGTAAGGAATTGTAGATCTCATCAATTTGTTCTACAGGAAAAAGGTCATTGTTTGGCATCCCGCCGGCAAAGGAAATAAGGTTTTTTCCGGAAGCCTGTTTCATTAAAAGTTTAATGTCTTCTGAATGCATGGAATTAACTGCGTTCGAAAATGCATACATACCCTGAAAGTTTTACGGTCTACTCAAAATAACAAAAAGGGAATCAAACAGATTGTGATGAAGGTCAGTTAATATCCTATTTGAAATTTCTTCCTTTACAGTAATTAAGTCTTGTGTCATATGCTTCATTCAAAATTAATTCATCCAAAAAGCATTGTTGTTGTTGGGGGATCGGACAATATTCACAGTCCGGGAGGAAGAGTTCTGAAAAATTTAATAGATCATAACTATGAAGGGCGGTTATTTGTGGTTAATCCCAAAAAGGACAGTGTTCAGGGAGTTACATCTTACAAGAACATAAATAAAATTCCCAAAGTAGATCTTGCAATTATTGCAATCTCTGCGAAGTATATTTTGGAAACCGTAATGGTCCTTACTCAGCAAAAGAATACTAAAGGCTTTATAATCTTCTCTGCCGGCTTCAGTGAAAAAGATGAAGCTGGAGAAAAACTGGAACAAGAGATCGCCCACTTGATCAATGAAGCTGGTGGAAGTTTATTAGGACCTAATAACATAGGATTGATCAACCAACATTATACCGGAGTCTTTACAACACCGGTTCCCAAACTGGACAAAAAAGGTGTTGATTTTATCTCGGGTTCAGGTGCAACAGCGGTATTTATTATTGAAGCAGCACAAAGTATGGGACTAACCTTTTCCAGCATATATACTGTTGGGAACAGTGCCCAGATAGGAGTAGAGGAGATCCTGGAATATTTAGATCACTCTTTCGAAAAGAAAACAAGCTCCAAAGTAAAGCTGCTTTATATTGAAAGCATTAAAGATCCGCGGAAATTCTTAAAACACACAGCTTCTTTAATCCGAAAGGGCTGCAAAATTGCGGCTGTTAAAGCCGGTAGTTCCGAAGCGGGAAGCAGGGCTGCTTCGTCACATACAGGGGCTATAGCCAATTCTGATGTTTTTGTTGACACCCTCTTCAAAAAAGCTGGAATAATCCGTTGCTACGGCAGAAACGAACTGATTACTGTTGCCGCCATTCTTTTGCAAAAGGAATCTAAAGGCAAGAATATGGCGATCATTACCCACGCCGGAGGGCCTGCTGTAATGTTGACCGATGTATTATCAAAGAATGCAATTAACATCCCTCATTTAGAAGGAGAAGCGAGCGAAGTTTTATTGGAACAGTTGTTCGACGGTTCTTCGGTCTCTAATCCCATTGATTTTTTAGCAACCGGCAATGCTCAGCAATTGGGTAGCATTATTGACTTTTGTGAAAACGATTGTCCGGAAATTGATGCAATGGCTGTTATTTTTGGGAGTCCAGGTTTAACAGGGGTAGAGGATGTGTATGAAGTGCTGGATAAAAAGATCAAAACATCCAAAAAACCTATTTATGCAATTCTTCCCTCGGTGGTGAATGTGAAAAACGAGATCGGGGAGTTTATAAAGAAAGGCAATATTGCTTTTCATGATGAGGTTTTATTCGGAAGCGCTCTAGCAAAAGTATATAATCATGGTACAATTGGTCAATTGGGCAAAGACCCTGATTTACAATTTTCCCGTGACATAAGAGAACTGATAGAAAGGTTACCAGCCGGCTATATGCCAACGGAAGCAGCCGTTGAATTGCTGGAATATGCGGGGATGAAATTTGCCAAACCTTATCAAGTAAGAAGTGAAGAGGAGCTGAAACTCATTTCGAAGTCTGTCAGTTACCCTGTCGTTCTTAAAGTAGAGGGACCGTTGCACAAGTCAGATGTAGGTGGGGTAATATTGGATGTTTCAAATGAAAAGGAAATTTACGACGGCTTCTATAAATTGATGAAGATCGATGGCGCAGTTGCTGTAATAATTCAGCCGATGATAAAGGGAATGGAGCTATTTATCGGGGCGAAAAAAGAGACTAATTATCCTCATGTCATTTTATGCGGACTGGGAGGTATATTCGTGGAAGTATTAAAGGATATCAGCGCCTCCATGATCCCTGTAACTGAAGAGGATGCTTTAAAAATGATCGCTGATCTAAAGGCTTACCCAATGTTAAAAGGTGTCAGAGGTCAAAGTGGAATAAACATCCAGTTGTTTGCTGAAGTAATTGTAAAGCTTTCCAATTTGCTGACCGTGGCCCCTGAAATAGCAGAAATAGATCTCAATCCTCTCATGGCCACCGAAAATGATCTGACGGCTGTGGATGTAAGGATCCGTTTAGAGAGACCGAAGGTTACATCTGTTCTTCAGGCTTAAAAGTTATTTTTTGCAGAACTTCATTTTTTACTTGTCCAGTAGGATCCAGCGGTTTCCTGCACTTTGGATCAGGTATTTCTGTCCGGGATTAATTCCGGTAACCGTTGAATTGGCGGTTATGTCAAAAAGGTCATTTCCATTGAGGAAATCAAAGGTTTTATAGGAATTGCCGGGCCAGTTTATAAGAAACAGGATCCTTCCCTTATTCGTAGCAGCATCAGGAATCGTCACACTGCTCACCTGATTATTGATCCGAAGGGTATAAGTTTCATCGGGTATAACATAAGATCCGGTTGCCGAGGTGGTGGAAGAGTAGGTTCCGAAATTTGGATGGCGCCAACTTAGAATTCCTGCAGCATCGCTAACCAAAACCTGATCGGCACTTCCTCGTTTGTCAGGAAAAATGTATTCTTCGGCAGGCGTGGCACCAATTCCAAGCCGCCCCACAAAGTATCCTGCAAATACCTTTTTTGGATCACTACCCAAAGCGGAACTATAGATGCCGTAAACCGTTCCGGTTCCCTGTATGGTTCCAATTTTATTGTAAATACCGTAATGGTCTTTGTGGAACCAAATGTTTTTCCAACACTGCTATAAATTCCATAGATCTCTTCATTGGTGTTCTGGCTCACCTCGTTGAAGATCCCGTAGTGAATTCCAGTACCATCTGAACTAACATTGCTTTTGATCCCGTATTTCTTATCGGAAGTCACAGATTTGTTGTTGCTCAGGATTCCGTAGGTAACGTTTTTCGTTGATGAACTGGCATTCTCTACCTCGAGTCCGGTCTTAGTAATGATGTCCTCTTCCGGAGTGATCATCACCTTCAATTTAACGTTTCCGGTCTCCCCGCCAATGCTAACATTTCCTTTACGGAAGATCGCATCCTGCTGATTCGTGCTTGGCTGAGTTGTGCCAACTTTGTAGAAATCTGAAAATGCCTTACCGCCAATACCTTCCCATTTTCCGGAGCTCGCATTCCAGAAGTAGAATCCGGAAGGAAATCCGGTTTGGGCATTGAGCAGAAAGACCATCATGCCGTGCTGGGCTGCCGAAGGTTCGGTGGAAGGGAAGGAGTTGATCCTCGGAATAAGGATACCATCTGTGGGTTGAGCCGAAGAAGGATTGGCGATGCTTACATCGAGCTGAGCTTTTGGATCTGTCGTGTTAATTCCTACCTGGGCTTTTGCCTGAAAAATAAACACAGACAGAAGCACCCCAATAATGAAGTTTCTCATGAAAATGGTTGTTTTAAGAGGGGAGGCGGTAAAATAAAAAGGTAGGGTCTGATAAATATAGTAAAAATATTTACCTGAAGGTCAACTACTTAAAAATATACTTAAGTAGCTTCCTGCACCTTTCCCTGGAGCATTTTTATCTCATCCCTCAGCTTCGCGGCAGTCATAAAGTCCAGCTCCTTGGCAGCAGCTTCCATGGCTTTACGTTTTTCCCTGATCCTTTTCTCCAGCTGATTCTTGCTGAAATATTCGGTTTCAGCTTCGGCAGCTTTAAGATCGGGCGCTACTTCATATTCGTATGGCTCTGGTTTCTTCTTCACCAGCATATTCTCGAAGGATTTCTTCAGGGCTTGTGGAGTAATATTATTCTCCGCGTTATATTTCAGTTGCTTTTCTCGTCGGTAATTGGTCTCATCAATGGTTTTCTGCATGCTGTCTGTGATCTTGTCTGCATACATGATCGCTTTCCCTTCCAGGTGTCGCGCCGCCCGTCCAATGGTCTGGGTAAGGGAGCGGTTACTTCTCAAAAATCCTTCTTTATCGGCATCTAAGATCGCTACCAAGGATACTTCCGGAAGGTCAAGTCCTTCCCGCAGGAGGTTCACCCCGACAAGTACATCAAAAAGGCCTTTTCGGAGGTCTTGCATGATCTCAACCCTTTCCAGAGTGTCCACGTCACTATGAATATAGCGGCAGCGAATGTTGATGCGGGTAAGATATTTGGTGAACTCTTCGGCCATACGTTTTGTAAGCGTGGTAACCAATATTCGCTGATCTTTTTCAATTCTCAGTTGGATCTCTTCTATCAGGTCATCGATCTGATTAAGGCTCGGTCTCACCTCGATCACCGGGTCAAGTAAGCCGGTTGGTCGAATCACCTGTTCCACATAAAGACCTTCCGTTTTCTGGAGTTCATAATCTGCAGGAGTAGCACTTACATAGATCACCTGGTTCTGGAGAATTTCAAATTCCTCAAATTTCAAGGGCCGGTTATCCATCGCAGCGGGTAGACGGAAACCATAATCTACCAAAGTTTCTTTTCGCGAACGGTCACCTCCATACATGGCGTGCACCTGCGGAATAGTCACGTGGCTTTCATCTACAACCATCAGATAATCATCGGGGAAGTAATCAAGCAAACAGAATGGCCGTGTTCCGGGAGGTCTTCCATCTAAATACCGGGAGTAGTTCTCAATACCTGAACAATAACCTAATTCCCTGATCATTTCCAGGTCGAAATTGGTACGTTCATCCAGTCGTTTTGCCTCTAGGTGTTTTCCAATTTCCTGAAAGTAATCCACCTGTTTTACAAGGTCGTCCTGAATCTCACGGATCGCTCCCTGTAAAACATCAGGGGAGGTCACGAACATGTTCGCAGGATAAATATTCAGCCGGTCGTATTTTTCAATAAGGTCATTGGTGGCCGGATCAAAAGCTTCGATCTCTTCTATTTCATCTCCAAAAAAGTGAATTCTGAAGGCGTTGTCGGCATAACTTGGAAATATATCCACAGTATCTCCTTTAATGCGGAAATTTCCGTGGGTGAATTCGGCTTCTGTTCGGGAATATAGACTTTGTACTAGTTTGTGAAGTAACTGAGTTCTGGAAATAACCATATCCCGTTCAATAGAAATGACATTCTTCTTGAATTCCACCGGGTTTCCGATACCGTAAAGACAGGAAACCGAAGCCACTACAATAACATCCCGTCTTCCCGAAAGAAGGGAAGAGGTGGTGCTCAAACGTAATTTTTCGATCTCTTCGTTAATGGAAAGATCCTTTTCTATATAGGTTCCTGAGGAAGGAATAAAGGCTTCAGGCTGATAATAATCGTAGTAGCTTACAAAGTATTCTACCGCATTTTCAGGGAAGAATTGCTTAAATTCTGAATATAACTGGGCGGCCAGGGTCTTGTTATGGGCCAGTACGAGAGTCGGTTTTTGTACCTCCTCGATCACATTGGCAACGGTAAAGGTCTTTCCTGAACCTGTAACCCCAAGTAGGGTCTGATATCGTTCATTACTATTTATACCCTGAACCAGTTGACTGATAGCCTTTGGCTGGTCACCGGTGGGTTTGAAGTCTGATTTTACCTTGAATTTCATACGGGTACTTTGTGGCCTGCAAAAATAGCCATTTTACATACCTAATCAAAAAGGAGGCCACTCCTAATGATTAGAATATCAGGCTTAAAGCTCTTTACAGATCCCGCTTTTTCAGAAGTAAGAAAGAAAAATAAACGAACAGGAAGGTCCAGACCATCACGATCAAGAGCTGGTACCAGTGTATGCCGTAGTCTTTGGTGATCTCTGAGCCCATTTGTGCTGCTGCTGCCTGTATGGCACCCAGTCTCGTAAAAGGTTCTTTAACCAAAAGGCTCATTGACTCCAGCGGAAAGAACTGGGCAATATTTTCTGCGATATTTGTACCCCTGAACAATTTGAATTCCATTACTCCGCGGGCAATGCTTTCCATGATCCACCAGATGAACAAAAAGCCCAACGCAAATGCCGATCTTTTTACCAGCACGCCTAAAAACATACAGAAGGCAAAGAAACCGACCAGTTTTATAAAATAGGCGAACAGGTATTCCATATCCGAAAAGATGATGGAGATCTCCGTATAATCCGAGAAGGAAAGACCAAGGATCATAGAAACTATGAACAGAAAAATCGTAGATAAAAAGGCGAAGCTTAATACGGTGAGGAACTTAGAAAGCACAAATTCCTTTTTGCTTAATCCGTCGATCAGGTTCTGTTTTAAGGTGCGGTTAGAATATTCGTTGGACATCATGGAAACGATCACAATGGCCAGGAATAACTTCAGGGTAGCAGCTACATAGCTGTTAAAATGCCAGATGAATGGAAAATTGAAGATTCCCATGTCAGCAACCCTTCCCCTGAACTCCCCAATATTGAACTCAATGGAGGCAATTAGAGAAATGAAAGTGATCAACACAAAATAGGTCGTGATAAGGACTTTGGCCGATTTGCTGTAACGCAGCTTATGAAATTCTATAGTGAGTAATCGTAACATTAAGCGGAAATTTGATTGGTTAACTGTAAGAACTGTTCTTCCAGACTTTCTTTGCGTTTTACAAGCTGTGAGAGAACCAGGCCATTATCAAAAAGATAGGTATTGAGTGCTTCAGCATCCATAGGTTCAGTCAGAAAAGCAGTAATAGAATCCCCTTTTTCAGTGATCTTTCCGAAGGATGGATGGGATTGTAACAGCGCTTTCAGTTTTTCATTATCGGCAGCTTTCAGTTCAAAAAATCCGAAGCTGGCGTTCATTTGATCTACCGGTCCGCCGTAAAGTTTTTCTCCCTTGCGAATGATCACCACATGGGTACAAACTTTTTCAACTTCGTCAAGCAGGTGAGAAGCCAGTAAAATGGTAGTTCCCATACTTGCAATAGTTGTAATGATCTCCCGAATCTGGTGAATTCCCTGCGGATCAAGTCCGTTGGTAGGTTCATCCAGAATAAGAATTTCAGGATCGTTCAACAGGGCAGAGGCGATAGCAAGCCGTTGTTTCATACCCAGCGAAAAAGTGCGGAATTTACTGTCTTTTCTCTCCAGTAGACCAACCAGTTCCAGTTTCTCTTCAATCTTATCAGGAGAGACATTTTTGATCTTACAAACCAGGGCAAGGTTTTGGGCTGCGGTCATATATGGGTAGAAATTGGGCCGCTCAATAATAGCACCTACTTTCTTCAGGGCATTGTGGGTACTTTGTTGTCCGTCAAACCATTGGAAATCTCCGCTGGTCTTATTGACCACGTTCAGAACAATACCAAGGGTTGTGGATTTTCCGCTCCCATTGGGTCCAAGAATTCCGTAAACGTTTCCTTTTTCAATGGTAAAGGAAAGGTCCTTCACGGCTGTAACCGGGCCGTACTTTTTGGTGAGGTTGGAAATTTGAAGGATTTTTTTCAAAATACTGAGGCTTTTATCATTCGACGCCTAAGTTAACGTTTTGTTACATGGCCAAACAAAAAGAAGTCTTATTTTTGAGGAAAACCAAGGAATGCAAGAAAAACTGATGTCAAAAAAGAAACCGTCTTTTCCCGTAAGTGAGCGGTTTCATAAATATCTGGCCAAGTACAACAGAAACATCAAAATTCCCGTTTTTTATGAAGACCTGCTTCGATTTTCAGGTTCCATTGTGGTCTATGATCAACATGAAGAAGATACCTACTGGGTGCGCTGCTACTACTCTGATCATGAACGAAACGACATTGATAACAGCCTGAAACAGGTTTATACGATCCTTCATTCTGACGGAAGCGACGATTCCCTGGAGTTTCTGAACGTGGATGCTATCGACTACTGTACCTTTGGAAATTCGAAGCCCTTTAGAGTAAAGATCCGGAATGTACTCAATGACAGTTTTACCTACTTCTACGTTAAAAAAGCTGATGCTTCCAGAGTGTATGGATTGGAATTTGAACATATACTTTCCCCGCACCGGATCAATTTCCTGGTCTACCGGGAGACTTTAATTGAAGCGCATATAGCAGGGATCCCGGGCGATGTTTTTATTGACGATCATTTACCGGAATGTGATGAGCGGGCCAAGACCCAGATCGCGAAACAGTTCGTAAAGTTCAACGAACGCTGTACTATCCGGTTGCTCGGAGATATGCGCTCCTATAACTACGTGATCATTCCCACTCATGATTTTGACCATGTTGAATATCAAATTCGGGCGATAGATTTTGATCAGCAGTGTTATGAGGGAAATCTGAAAGTTTACCGGCCACAATTCTTTAAGGAAAATTACAAGATGGTGCAGCTGGTTGCGACCAAACTGCAGAATTCATCTATTGAACAATATAGGAGGGAAGAACGCTCCCTCCTGGCCAAGCGTATTATCAATGCCCAAAGCAGGTACAAAGAATTAATGCGATGTATTCTTAATGACCAGATATCTACCCAGGAGAATGTTAAACACTTAAGACGGGAATTATACGAATTCTCAAATGACATGAAATTTAAACGGGCCCGTTCTATGGGACAGATATTGCGTACAGCACTTGAATTTGTTAAGAGAAACTACGAGGACGTGAATATGAAAAGACTCATATAATTCAAGATTCAGAATTAAACTATAAAAAGAATAGAGCCTCAAAAATGTCATTTTTGAGGCTCTATTTTCTAAGTTCTTTTGTTTTAAATCCTGAATGCTTTTAGCTTTTTTGCTCCTTATTGAAATAGACCAGGTAGTAATACATCTGTTTTTCTTCATCCCATCCTTTTTCCACAAATTTTTCAGCAGATTCCGGGTTAATGAAGTCCATTTTGATCTGGATGTTAGTATCCAGGTTGATGGTATTCTTAATTGATTTTCGGGCAGCAGTTACCGCTGTATTTGAAATAGGAAAACTGGTGAGGTCTTCGATCTTGTACTTCGGAGCTTTCTCAGTTTTATAATTCCGGAATTCCGGGATCAGATCAGGATTGTCGATTACTGAATTCAAAAATGCTGTTTCTTCAAACTCATCATTTTTCGCAAAGAAGTCTACACTTCGGTTCATGAACATCACTTCTTCCTTTTTATCTTCCGCAGGAAGGACCACGTCTTTAGCGAAATTCTGGCAAAACTTCAGATATTTCTTCGTGTGGAAATTCTCATCTGCCAGCACATCCACTCCGAGGAAATTCTCCAGCCAATACTTGGTGTCATACTTATTGGAATCCACGGAAAGGATCTTGTATCCTTCTTCGCGATTCTTATTCAGAATAAGTGCTCCTTTATCGAGCTTGTTCAGGTTAATTCCCTGCTGAATGATCATTTCCAGAATGCTCTCTTTTTCCTGGAACTGAAGGAAATCGTGCTTCAGTTCAGATTTAAAAATGCCAATTGCAGAGGTCTTTTCATTGTCCAGCAAAATGTTGTCGAAGTACACCACATAGACTTCCCCGCTCTTAATGTGTGGATGAGCAGACTGCTCGAAAAGTAGAGTAGTGATCTTTTTGGACTGCGCATGGATATCCTGCGGATTGTCAAAAATGTGGTTCGCGATCTCGTATAACGGATTGAAATCTACATCTACCTCATTGGAGAACTGGAAGTAATTTTCTTCTTTTTCCCGAAAAGGTTTCAGAAAATATTCCTTGATCAGCGGAGTGATCTCATCATTCAGCTGGAAAGGTTGGGCAGAGAGAAAAATATTCTCATTTCTGCTTTTATTACCTACCCTGTGAATGGAAAGTGAATCAATATGAGCGTTATATAAGTTGATCATAAAAATGTTATTTTTCTGCAATTAAAGGCACAGGTTCGCCGGGCCGGCCGGCAAGATAATTAAAAAGAAACTTAAAAAAACAGCTAAAAAAAGCTTTGGGAAAGATTAGTTCCAGTTCTCGTCAAAAGAGAGATCATCATAATCATCAACATCGAAATCCTCACCGCCAAAATCGTCATCTTCAGCCTGAAATTCTTTTTCGGGAGCAGCTGTAGGCAACTGTCCGTGCACGAACATCAGGTTAGGATAATCCATTTGTGGATCGGGTTCTGCGATCTCGGCAAGTTCCACCAAGAAAGTCCACATGCTCAGGAAATCATAGACGTAGATTAGTTTTGTCTGCTCTTCATTAACAACGTCGTCCAGGGTGGTTTCATTCATTAATCGAATAGAACTTTCGCCTTCTTCCATATCGAACTGGGAGATTTCCTCTCCCTGGTTCCAATCATCATCACTGATGTAGAAAGAAGCCATTTCGTTTCCGTCGAAACCAAAGGACTGTAAAATTACATTATGCAGATCTTCCAAAGTGTTGTCGGCCATAATTTCTATGTCCCGGAACACATCCTCTTCCGCATCAAGTATCACTCTAAATCTGTATAGCATTGTTCAAAAATTTGGATTGCAAAGATACAGTTTTAGATGAGAATTTTAGCCTATCTGCTAAATCTGTGAAGTGTAAAGGTCATAGCTGTAAGCAGGAAAAAGGCTGCAACCTGATGCGCTACTCCCAGCCATATAGGCACGGCATAGATGAGGGTGAAAACTCCTAATAAAAACTGTACAAATACCAGTATCACAAGGGAATTGATCCCATTTTTCTGCGGAATGGTTAGCGCAAGTTTTCTTGAGCGATACCAGATGTATAGCACAATTCCAACCACTATATAAGCAAGGTAGCGATGAACGAACTGCACTCCGCTTTTCCCTTCAATAAAATTTTTCCAAACAGGATCTTTCTCGATGAATACCGTCTCATGAATCCATTCGCCTCCGGTCATTTTTGGCCACGTATTGTGGATCCAACCGGCATCAAGACCTGCAACAAAAGCACCCCAAACTATTTGGAGAAGCAGTATGATCATTCCTACCCAAAGTAAATTCCTGAACCCTTTTTGAATCGTCTTCTTTTTCGGGTACAACAGGTCCATTGCTACCCAGAAGGCGTAGGCGAAGGTGATGAAGGCAGTCATGAGGTGAGCAGCCAGCCTGTAGTGGCTCACTGCCGGAATGTCAACCAGGCCGCTTTTAACCATGTACCAGCCCATAAACCCCTGGAAGGCACCAAGAGCCAGCAAGATCAATGATTTTTGGATGGTAGGTTTGCTAAGTTGTTTTGTGAACAGGAAGTAAAGGAAAGGAATGATGAACACCACCCCAATTAGACGACCAATCAGCCTGTGCAGCCACTCCCAGAAATAAATTCCTTTAAAATCTTCAAGATTAAAGTGATAATGGAGTTTTTGATATTCCGGATATTGCTTATAAAGTTCAAATGCCTCTACCCATTCTTTTTCATTAAGTGGGGGAATGGTTCCTGTGATAAGTTTGTAATCTGAAATTGAAAGTCCTGAGTTGGTAAGCCGGGTAATACCGCCAATTACTACCATTGTAAAGATCAGGAAACAGCCGGTCAACAGCCAATAAACTACTTTTTTGTTGTCTTTCATCGTACGTGGGGGATAAGCAGATTCATAGTTGAGGCTGTCGGCCCAAAAAGGTTATTTTGGTGACAAGCCTATTTGTTTTCCTTTTTTAAGCATAAAATTCTTTGCGGCTTCATATTCATTCGGGATCTCCCCTTCCAAAATAGCCTCTTTTATTGCATCTTTAATTATACCAATTTCACGGGACGGTTTTAGTCCAAAAGTTTCCATAATTTCTTCTCCCGAAACCGGAGGTTGAAAGTTCCTTACATGGTCCCGCTCTTCAACTTCCTTTATCTTTTGACGAACAAGCTTAAAGTTGTTGTGATATTTTCTGAACCTACGCGGGTTCTTAGTAGTAATGTCTGCCTCGCACAGTGTCATGAGGTCTTCGATATTGTCTCCGGCATCAAAAATGAGCCTGCGCACTGCCGAGTCGGTCACTTCCTGCGCCAGCACAATAGGTCGGGAACTCATTAAAACCATTTTCTGCACGAACTTCATTTTCTCATTCAGCGGCAACCGAAGTCTTTTGAAGAGTTTATAGACCATTTTTGAGCCAACAAACTCATGGCCATGGAAGGTCCATCCAAGTTTTTCATCAAAACGTTTAGTGGGCGCCTTACCTATATCATGAAGCAATGCGGCCCAGCGCAACCAGAGGTCATCGGTGTTTTCTGAAATATTATCTACCACCTCTAAAGTGTGCCAGAAATTGTCCTTATGCCGTTGTCCTTCAATTTCATCAATTCCTTCCAGAGCGGTAAGCTCGGGCAAAATGATCTTGAGTAACCCGGTGTTGTGTAAAAGGCTAAAACCTTCGGAAGGTCTTTCCGAAAGTAAGATCTTATTCAGTTCCTCCACTATACGTTCCCGGGAAATGATCTTGATCCTTTGCTTGTTACTGGAAATTGCTTCTAAAGATTCTCTTTCGATCTTGAAGTGCAATTGAGAAGCGAACCTGATGGCCCGTAACATTCGCAAAGGATCATCAGAATAGGTGATATCAGGATCCAGAGGAGTACGGATTATCTTTTCCTTGAGATCTTCGAGTCCGTTAAAAGGATCTATCAGCTCCCCGTAGTTCTTTTCGTTCAGACTTAGTGCCAGGGCATTTATGGTAAAATCCCTCCGGTTTTGATCATCTTCAAGAGTGCCGCTTTCCACTTCCGGATTGCGACTTTCTTCGGAATAACTTTCCTTGCGGGCACCCACAAATTCCACCTCCATGTCATAAGCCCGCAACATAGCAGTTCCGTAGTTCTTGAAGATCTGTACTTTTGGTTTGTGAGGTAAGAGTTCAGAGACCTTTTTTGCGAGTTCTATTCCGCTACCAACCGCAACAATATCAATATCCTTATGCTCCCCCCGGTCAAGGATGTAATCTCTCACAAAACCACCAATGACGTAGCTCTCCAGTTGGAGCTCTTCAGAAGCCAGAGAAATTACTTTGAAAATATTATTAGAGAGGGCCTGTTTATAGTTGTTCACGATCTGATTTTCTTTTCTTTCAAGCCTGGATGATCCTGATTAGAGAATAATTTTTGTTGTCTTCTTTTTTTGCCACGAATTCACTAATATCTAATGTATGATTCTCCGCTGATCAAGCAGCCCTTTAATAGTTGCCAAAATTATTAGCCTTACCTAAGTGATTATACACCTCGAATAAAGCGTCTATAATAATTTTCTTCTTTAAAGAGAATATTAATCCTATTTATATTCGTGTATTCGTGGCGTTTTACTTGACATTAGTTATTTCCTTATCACCTGTACCTTTCCGTCGTTACTAAGCTTAATAATAGCAGAGGGTTTAGGGGTTTTTCTGGACTGCTGCAAATTTACTACATAGTCCACACCTTTTAAAATTTCCGGAGATATTTCAGCAAAGCTTTGAGGAGTTTCTTCCCCGCTGATGTTGGCCGAAGTAGAGACCAATGGTCGCTTCAGTTTTTTAATTAATCGCTGGCAAAATTCATCTTTTGTCACCCTTATTCCCAATGTATCATCAGCACCCACCAGGTTCTCGGCTACGCGAATAGGTTTGTCGTAAATAATGGTTGTTGGTTTAGCGGCGTACTTCAAGATATCATAAGCCACTTCAGGCACTTCTTCCACAAACTGGTTCAGCATTTTAAAATCAGATACCAGGCAGATAAGCGCTTTGGTTTCGCTGCGTCTTTTGAGTTCAAAGATCTTAGAGATTGCATCGGCATTTGTGGCGTCACATCCTATTCCCCAAACCGTATCTGTAGGGTAGAGTATAATTCCTCCTCTTTTTAACGCCGCATAGGCGTTGTCCATTTCTTCATTAATGTCCATTGATCACTTTTTTATATTCTTCCAGGGTTTGTTTCGCCATCTTTTCAGCGGTAAACCCTTTTAATAATTTATTTTTTGAAATTTCGGTAAAGGTCGGGATTAACTGCGGATTATCCTTCAAAAACAACAGGTTTTCACCTAATTCGCGGTGGTCATAGCATTCAGCTAAAAGTCCGTTGACCTTATGTTCAATTACTTCGGAAATTCCTCCCGCCCTGGTACTTACTACCGGAACTCGGTGGTAAAAGGATTCATAGATCACCTGTGGAATGCCCTCATTTTCTGAAGTCAACAAGGTCGCATCAAACTGCGGAATAAAATTGGAAGCGTCCGGAAGGAATCCCAGCATGGAAATATGTTTCTCAAGATCCCATTTTTCGATCAGCTCCTGAAGAACCGGAGTTATTCGGCTGAATCTACCCATTTGGACAAAATGAAGATTCTCCTGTTTCTTCTCCTTAACGAGGTATCTAACTGTTTTCAGAAAAGTTTCCAGGTCTTTTGCTTCAATATGATTGGCAACATTTCCGATAATTACTGTCTCTTCCTGAAGCCCTAATTTATCGCGCAGCCTGAAAGGAGTCTCTGTGCTTTTATTATCAATGCGAGTGCCGTGGTAGATAACCTTCAGCCTTTCTAACCGCTCCAGGTATTCAAAAGTGAGATTTTTTGTAGTCTTTGATACACAGAGGATCTTCTGAAGCTTTTTGTAATTGTACTTATAAAGGGTGCCTTTGTTCTGCCGAATGGGGAAAGAAGTTTTTTTGCTGAATACCAATGGAGGGAGTTCATAAAAATGATCTGCAATTATCGCCAGTGTAAGAGCTTTCGGATCGTGAATGTGGATAAGGTCAATGCTCTCTTTCTTACAGGTCGAAATTATTTTTAGCGCATACCTGAAGTCAAAGTTTGAAAGAAGGGGAGAGGTATAATACCTGAAATTTTGCTTTTTGAGACGATGCTCAAAACGGCTTCCTTTTCTACACAGAACAATATTTAAAACTTCGGAATGGTTTTTAGCCATCTCCAGACACAGATTCTCAATATGTTGTTCCCCGCCGCCCCAATTTCTTACTGCCGATAAATGAAGGATTTTCATAAAGCTTATTTGTGCCTGTCTTTTTCAAATGGCTTAATTGCGAAGGTATAATAAATTCAAATATTCTTTTTGCAGATAAACGGATTCAACTTTGGTAGGAAGAAACCTATAACTTCTGAATTTTAAAGTTAAAGCACAATTAAAAAACTAACTTTGCTGAAAAGTGCGGGAAACAATATGAAAGTAATCATAGATGAAGCATATTCTTCTTATAAAGAAGAAATTCTTCAGGCTCTTGACAATTTTGAGAAGGAAGGTCGGGAAATTGGCCCGGGAAAAAGAAATACTGTAAAAGCAGTGTCGCTTAATGAAAAGGAACTGAACATCAAGTCTTTTAAAGTTCCCAATACTGTCAATAAAATAGCCTATCGGTTCTTCAGAAAATCAAAAGCGGAAAGATCTTTTTGTTATGCTCAGGAACTTTTAAAGAGAGGAATAAGTACCCCCGCTCCCGTTGCTTATGTTGAAGAAGTGACTTCTGTGGCCTTTTTGAAAAGCTTTTATGTAAGCGAGCATCTGGAGTATAACCTCACATTCCGGGATCTGGATCTAAAAAAAGAAGGTCATGAAGAGATCCTAAGGGCTTTTACCCGTTTTACCTTACAGCTACATGAAAAAGGTATCGAATTCTTAGACCATTCCCCCGGAAATACGTTGATCCAGATCAACGATAATGCATATAAATTTTATCTGGTTGACCTTAACAGGATGAATTTTAGAAGTTTGAATTTTACCGAAAGAATGCAAAATTTCAAACGGCTATCCAGAGAAAGAGACATATATGAGGTAATGGCAGATGAATATGCAAAACAAACAGACCGCTCTTCCTCTGAGGTTTTTGATCAAATGTGGCATTTCAATCAGCGCTTTTTTACAAAACGGGAAAAAAAGGCAGTGATAAAGCAAAAGTTAAAGAGAATTTTTTAGAGGTAGAGAATCTTTTCTCGAAAATTTTACCCCCCTGATTTTAATAAACCTTAACCTCTTACTTTTTACTTAATTGGTTTTCTATCCATGAAAGTATGTACTCTAATATTTCATCACTTGCCATGTCCAGGCTTTGAAATGTGATGAAAAGTTTCTTTGGATCATGTATATACCATTTCAATTTTAACCTGGTCAACCATAGATTTTTATAGGATCGGAAGTATGTTAACTGTGAATTGTTTCGGTAATGACCAGTATTATTTTTGAGTTCTAAATGTTCAGATAAGGAGGAGATAAGAAATTGATCTTTATTTCTAAACCTGTGCTGTATATTATTTCTAAGTAAAGAATTTTTTTCAAAAAAGTTTGTCAGTGTAGACTTCCTCACACTAACCGGCGTATGGAAACGTCTCACATACTTTTCCATTCGGGCCAGTTTGGCGCTATTCTGCTGTAGTTTCTTGAAACTAATTTTTTCCTTTTTTTCGGGAATACCAAAATAACTCAAAACTTCACGGTAGTATTTCCTAAAAGTTTTATTTTCATTGAAATCTTGCCATTTACCTCTTACAATGGGTTCTCCATTAATAAAGAAATCATCTACCGATACTTCTTTCATTATAAAAGTATCATCATTAAAAATGATAAAGTGCTCAGATAAATTGGGAATTTTAAATAGCATGGATATTATAGAACACGAGTTGAAGGTAGGTAGGTATTCTTCATATCCGCTAAAAATAATTTTATGATCAACAAGTTCCAGATTTACTCCTTTATCTTGGGCTAAGGACTTTAGGGAATCAAATGACGCAGGCCTTTGATCATCGGTTACTAAAAATATATTCTTAATGAAGGGGGCGAACTTGATTATCGATCTAATCGCAATGTCTATTTCTCCGATGGAATTGTATCGTTTCAGATGATTTTCAGAAGAGAAATTGATCTTAGATTCAGAAAAAGTATTGATCTTTTCCTGCCAATTTTTATCATTTCCATCTACCCAAGTTAAAACGGCATCAACTTGAATATTGTGAGGTTCTGTCATTCGATATGAGTTTAACCCGGAGAATTCAGGGTTTAATTTGAATTATTTTTTAAAAATAAGAAATATTCTTAGTTAACAACTGAACTGTCGGATTAAGAAAAACTCATTAGAATTCCGGGAAACTGAATAACACAAAAAGTCTCTACAATTTTAATAGGTTGAAACTGACTCCATAATATTTGGAATAGGATTAAGACCCAGTTCTTTTCTCACCTTGAATTTCCTGATTAGGTTTATTGGTTTCTTTTTTAAATAGGACCTATCGCTATTTAAAAATTCAATACAACTAGTGATTACACGCTGGCTTGAATTACCATCGTAGTAAGGGTGAGTAAATTCAATATAATTTTGAATTGCCTCCATAACTGGTTGCGGCCTGGTCAAAGCTTTGGATAAGGCACCTTCAATTTCAGAAACTTCAGTAACATTAATAAGATGTGCTCCGGGCTTATTGTTTTTAAATGTTACCACAGGTTTCTTTTGAAGTATAAACTCGGTAATTGCAGAAGTTGTATCAGAGAACATAATATCTGCCGTTTTAAATAAGGGAATTATGTCTGTTGTATCATAGTATGTAAGGTTTTCATTCTGCATAGCCTTAAAAACTTCGATTTTTTCCTTAGGCAGTTTTGGATGTAAAACGATCTTGAATTCCCATTTTCCTGTTTTAGATAATCGTTTTATCTCATTTATCACCTCTTCCACATAGGTAATACTGTATTTAGGGGAAAAGGTGGAAGAGATCAATATTACAGGTTTCTCAGTTGATGTTTTTTCAATTGGGAACAAAGGATCTACCTTGGACCAACCTGTTTCGATTACTTCAAAATGCTGGTATTTTTTCTGTAATTTCTTGAAGGGTTCTGTGGTAGAAGGTCCCTGCGTGCAGTACAGATCAAAGAATCCTCTAATTCTGAAATGCCCTTTTTTGGCACTATGTTTATTTGCAAGAAACCCATGAAAAACCTGGACTTTAATTCCAGGGATAAAATCGGCAATGCTGTCTGTTATGCTTAAAACCACGTGAGGCTGGTAAGCTATAGCTTCCTGGATGTTATCCAAAACCTGTTTTTCTTTACTGAAAAGTGATTTTGTTTCCTCTTTATCCGAAAACCATTTTACTTCATATCCTCTTCTCAATATTTCCTTTTCCAGAGGTTCTCCAATTGGAAATGCATAGGAATAACTGATGTAAATAAGGAAACGGTAATTCATACTTCAAATTTTTTTAGAAATCTTTTAAGATCGGGTGCAATTAGATCCGGACTGAAAAGCTGATAATACTGCCGATTCAATTTTTTGATCTCGCTGTTTTTTTTATTCTGAAAAAGCTCCGGATAGTAATCCTCAAGATGTACCGAAACCTTGTCTTTGTCCTTATTAAAAATCCCCCAGTAATTCTTCCTGATCGAAGGAGAGTGTATTGAAAAAGTTGGTATGCTCAAAGCCTTAGCAATATTAGCAGCTCCACCTTCATTGCCTATAAAAAGGTCACAATTTGCGCAAGTAGTTATGTAGTCTTCCAGTTTCTCAGTGTACAGGTTTAGAAAAATTCTCGACCTGGTAGCCGGAGAGCATAAACTCACAATGTCCATGGCCTCAATTTTTTGTTCGGGGGAGAAATTGAGCAAAATCTGAGCATTTTTCAGCTGTTCTACTGTTCTGTCCAACAGAGAAGCCATAAATTGAGGCGGATAACTCTTGTTTTTCGAGCTTCCCAGTACACCACACATGATCACGGGATTTTTCTTTTCAATTCCGCCTTTTTCCAATCGTAGACCCGCTTCTTTTTTTCTCGATTCATCCAGGTAAATCTTTGGCCGCAAATATTTAGGATGATCCTGAAAAAGACCCTGTAAGAACTGCATTCGATTTTCAATCGCAAGTCCTGCATGGGAGTCCGGTTCTTTTATTTGTTCAAAAGTGAGGGAATAAAAATGACTGGTATACTTTTTTTCATAGCTCAACCTTTTTTCGGCTGCCGAAAACAAAGAGATAAGACCGGTGCTTATTTTAGAGTAAACATCAATAACATCGGTATACTCCATCTGCCTGATACCTCTTAAAAAGGTCAGGAACTTAATGGGATTTTTATTAAGACCGGGTTCGTAGAGGATGCATCTGTCGATATATGGATTGTTTTCCACCACCGGCAGGGTGTGTTTGTAGATGAGGTAGTGCAATTCAGCATCAGGATATTTTTTTCTCAAAGCCTCGAACAAAATAGAAGAGGTGAGCACATCACCTATCATTTGTTGCTGAATCACGAGTATCTTCATGTAGTGGGGGAATAAGAACTTCCGGAGTAGAAAAGCTCCGGAAGCCACTTTTTAAACTGCGACGTTGTATTCTCTTAAGGCGTCGTTCAGGGAAGTTTTTTTGTTGGTGCTTTCCTTTCGTTTTCCAATGATCAGGGCACAAGGCACCTGGTACTCTCCTGCGGGAAATTTTTTGGTATAACTTCCGGGGATCACTACGGAACGCGCCGGAACAATTCCTTTCATTTCAACCGGCTCGTCACCGGTCACATCAATAATTTTTGTAGATGCAGTGAGCACCACATTGGCTCCCAAAACTGCTTCCTTTTCAACTTTTACTCCTTCTACAACTATGCTTCGGGATCCTAAAAAGGCATTGTCCTCAATGATCACCGGTGCAGCCTGTAAAGGTTCCAGCACTCCGCCAATACCCACACCACCACTAAGGTGTACATTTTTACCTATCTGTGCGCAACTTCCAACGGTGGCCCAGGTGTCTACCATAGTACCTTCATCTACGTAAGCTCCAATGTTCACATAACTTGGCATCATGATCACGCCTGAAGATATGTAGGCTCCGTGCCTCGCGACAGCATTGGGAACCACACGAATTCCTTTTTCTTTATACCCGGATTTCAACGGAATCTTATCATGGTATTCAAAAATTCCGGCTTCCAGAGTTTCCATTTTTTGGATAGGAAAATAAAGGACTACTGCTTTCTTCACCCATTCGTTCACCTGCCATCCATCGTTTGTAGGTTCGGCAACGCGAAGTTTACCGGCATCCAGAAGCTCAATGACTTCCCTTATGGCTTTGGTTGTCTTTTCTTCCTTTAGCAGATCCCGGTTTTCCCAGGCTTCATTTATAGTTGTTTCTAATGCTGTCATTTCTTTCAATTTTTGGCAAAGATAAGAGCTTAAAGGCAATTATTGGACTACTCCCGATTTAAACCTTATCTTTGCAAAAAAATTATGGGAAGGATCCTGGCGCTTGATTTTGGTAGTAAAAGAACGGGAATTGCCGTCACCGATGAACTTCAGATCATCGCTTCGGGATTGACCACAGTTTCTACTTCAGACCTGCTTGCATTTTTGCAGGATTATTTTTCCAAAGAAAATGTGGAACTAATATTGCTGGGAGAACCAAAGCAAATGAACAACACTGCCTCAGAAAGTGAGGTAGGAATTCAGGAGTTCATTAAAAAGCTGCAGGAAAAGTTTCCCGAAAAAAAGATTGAGAGGGTAGACGAGCGGTTTACTTCAAAAATGGCTTTTCAAACCATGATCGATAGTGGCTTAAAGAAGAAACAACGGCAAAATAAAGCCCTGGTGGATGAGATAAGTGCCACCATTATTTTGCAGTCCTATCTTTATAAATAGAATAGAATAACAGATTTAAGATTAAGTTTAAAATTGAAGATTGTAGATAAATGATTTTACCCATAATAGCATACGGAGATCCCGTTTTAAGGAAAAAAGGAAAGGAGATCACCAACGACTATCCAAAATTGGATGAGCTAATTGAAAATATGTGGGAGACCATGTATGGAGCATACGGAGTGGGATTGGCTGCCCCGCAGGTTGGCTTACCTATCCGTCTTTTTATTGTGGACGCTTCTCCGTTCGCTGAAGATGAAGAACTTTCCGAAGAAGAGAAAAAGGAATTGGAAAACCTGAAGAAGGTTTTTATTAATCCTGTTATTCTTAAGGAAGAGGGAGATGAGTGGGCTTTTAATGAAGGCTGTTTAAGTATTCCGGATATTCGGGAGGATGTGTTCCGTAAACCAAATATCACCATTGAATATTACGATAAGGACTTTAACAAGCATACTGAAGAATTCAGCGGACTGGCAGCAAGGGTGATTCAGCACGAGTATGACCATATTGAAGGAATATTGTTCACAGATAAACTCAGCAGCCTTAAAAAGAGGCTGATAAAAGGGAAACTGGCTAATATTTCTAAAGGAAAGATCAGTGTAGATTACAGAATGCGTTTTCCGGAACTCAAAAAAGGCAGATAATTAATTTGTTTTTTAGGGACTACATGTGATATTTGCTGTCCTGAAAATTTAAAAAATACCTATGGAATTAGATAAAGTGATGTCGATCTCGGGAAAACCGGGATTATATGAATTGAAAGCCCAAACCCGCGGCGGATTTGTTGCAGAATCCATGCTTGACGGAAAAAAGATATCTGTTAACCTTCGGCACAATGTGAGCCTTTTGAGCGAAATAGCTATCTATACGTATACTGAAGAAGTCCCGTTAAGAGAAGTGTTTCAGAAGATCAAGGAAAAGGAGAATGGAGGAGAGGCTATCAGTCACAAGGAATCAAAGGCAAAACTGGAGGAATACTTCAGCGAAGTACTTCCAGATTACGATGAGGACCGTGTGTATGTGAGCGACATCAAAAAGATCGTCCAGTGGTATAATCTTTTAGTGAGCAAAGGATATACAGATTTCAGTAAAAAAGAATCTGAAAAGACTTCTGACGAAGAAGAATAGATCAAAATACACTTTTTTGACAGCCGTAAACTTCCGAAGCCTTTAAAAGCTCCTGAATTTTACGGCTTGTTTTTTATGACAAGTTCTCAAAAAAGCTTCTTAACTTTCCTTTTTTTAAAACCTATAACTGATGAATTCCAGACAAGAGCAGCTAAAAGCACTGGACCGCTTACTTACCATAATGGATGAATTGCGGGACCAATGTCCGTGGGACCGCAAACAGACCATGCAGTCGCTGCGCCACCTAACGATAGAAGAGACCTATGAACTTGGAGACGCTATTCTGGATAATGATCTGGAGGAAGTGAAGAAAGAGCTGGGGGACCTTTTGCTTCATATTGCCTTCTATTCAAAAATTGGTAGTGAGACCAATGATTTTGATATTGCCGATGTCGCCAATGAGATTTCTGAAAAGCTTATTAGCAGGCATCCTCATATCTACAGCGACACCAAGGTCGAGAATGAGGAAGATGTGAAGCGAAATTGGGAACAATTGAAACTCAAGGAGGGAAAGAAAAGTGTCCTGGAAGGTGTGCCTGCATCCTTACCGGCACTGGTAAAGGCCAGTCGTATTCAGGATAAAGTTGCTGGAGTAGGATTTGATTGGGAAGAACCGCAGCAGGTTTTTGAAAAGCTAAAGGAGGAATTGGAAGAACTGCAGCACGAAGTAGACGAAAATAACAGGGAAAAAATCGAAGCTGAATTCGGAGACGTCCTGTTCAGTATGATCAATTACGCCCGATTTCTAAAAGTGAATCCTGAGGATGCTTTGGAAAGGACCAATAAGAAGTTCATTAAACGCTTCCAATACCTGGAGAAAAAAGCAAAGGAGCAGAACAAGAATTTAAAAGACATGACCCTTTCTGAAATGGATGTTTTTTGGGAAGAAGCAAAGTTGCTATAGCTCGAAAAAGGTCAAAAAAATAACCCCTTAAAAATGCCATTTTTAAGGGGTTATTTTTTTTATTGCTGGTAAGATCTACTCGTAAAGCGATTTCACTTTTTGTAGTTTTTCTTTCCAGATCTTAAGTTGTTCCTTGTGATTTTCGATATTCTTCTTCACTTCCTGTACAACGGGATTGTCTTCGTCTACATGGGCAAAGAACTGAAGGTTATTCTCGAGCTGAATGATCTCTGACTTGGTCTCTTCGATCTTTTTAGTCAGGAAGTAATGCTCATTGTTCAATTTCCTGTCGTCATCAGAATCTTCCAGCGCCTGCACTTTGTTCTCGTACTTAAGCATCTCTGTCTGCTTTTTATCCATGTCGAGTTTATCAAAGGCATGGTCAAGGGCTTTATTGAATTTGCCCTCGATATATCTCTTGTTGTGAGGTACCCTTCCAAGATTCTTCCATTCTTCAATAAAACTCTTGATGACCGGAAGGTCTTTTTTGCGATCGCCGCTTAGTTCCACATTTTTCAATCGGTCAAGAACCTCTTTTTTCTTATCGAAGGCTTCATTTTCCTCTTTATTCTCTTCATTACGGGAAGCGTGTAGCTTATCAAAATAATGATTACAGGCTGCCTTGAACCGCTTCCAGATCTTATCGCTGTCTTTCCGCGGAACATGCCCAATCTTTTTCCAGTCACTCTGGATCTTTTTCATAAGCGGGGTAGTAGCCTTGAAGTCTTCATTGTCTTTTTTGTCTTCGGCTATTTTAACTAACTCCAGCTTTTTCTCCAGATTATCATACTGTTCTTTTTTCTGGTTTTTATAGAAGGAATTCTTGTTGCGGTTGAACTTTCTAACAGTCTCCTTGAATTTCTTCCAGGTTTGGTCGTTGACCTGCCTTGGCACTTTTCCGGCGTTAAAGAACATCTCACGCAGGGCCTCCACCTCTTTGATCTTCTCCTGCCACTGGCGGTGAGTGGTATAATCAACATCGGCTATTTCCCTGATCTTTTCAATGATCTCTTCTTTCTTCTCCAGATTCTTTTCGAACTCTTTTTCAAGCTGCTCAAAATATTCCTGTCGTTTGTCGTGGATCTTTTTGGTGGCGTCACTGAACTTTTGCCAGATATCTTCTCTGAATTCCTTTTCCACAGGACCAAGATCTTCCTTCCACATTTTGTGAAGCATCTGGAGTTCTCTGAAAGCGCGGTTAGTATCCGGTTCCTGGGTAAGTTCTTCGGCCCTGGAAATGATCTTTAACTTTTGTTCCAGGTTGTGTTTGAAATCGAGATCTCGAAAATCACGATTCAGGTGCAGAAAGTCATAGAAGTTCTCTACATGGTGGTGATAGGTATTCCAAACAGTATTGTATCGGTCCCTTGGAATGGGTCCGGCAGTTTTCCACTTGTCCTGTAATTCTTTAAAATGTTTGTAGGTAGTATTGATATTCTCCTCAACATCTATGAGGCTTTTAAGCTCTTCAATGATCTCAAGCCTTCTTTCAAGGTTCTGGTTAAGATCCTGCTTTAACTGCTGGTAATATTTATTTCGTTTTTCCTTGTAATCGAAATACAGGGAATTAAATTGCTTTTTAAGCGGAGTAGAATGGTGGAAGTCGATAATATTTCCGCCTTCAGCAAGAAACTCTTCTTTTTTCTCTTCTACTTCTTCGTCGAATTTCGCGTTGAATTCGGTCTTGATCTCCTCAACATGTTCCTTGATCGCCTGTACTTTTTCCTTTTTCAGGAGCTTTTCAAGTTCCTGAACCAGGGCTTCCTTGCTCATGGCATGGTAGTCTTTCTTCTCGATCCCGTGCCGTTCGCCTGCACTCTCGTCTTCACTGTCTTCGGCCACTGCTTCATCTACCTCGCTTTGCGCATCTTTTGGCTTGGAGCTTTTTTCTTCGGAAGCTTCTTCTTCAACTTCCTCGTTCTCTTCAGCTGCGGAAGAACTTTCTTCTTCGGAAGGCTCTTCTTTCTCTACCTCTTTTTCGTCAGCTGTTACGGCCGTTTCAGAAGTTTTTTTCTTGTCATCCTCCTCTTCATCAGCTTCTGTAGTGGCTTCAGGAGAGTTTACTTTTTCAGCAGTCGTTTTTTCTGAAGTTGATTCTGCTTCTTCGACCATCGCGTCAGCAATAGCATCACTTTCGGCAGATTCTTTATCTTTTTTTGAAGGTTCAGCTTTTTCCGGTTCCCCCTTGACTTCATCTTCTTTCTGCTCTTCTGCTTCAGAAGATGTTTTTTCCTCTGCAGGCTCATTTTGCGGCTCCTCTTCTTCTGAAGTCTTTTCCACAATATGCTCTGCGGGTTGAGGTGCTTCCGTTTGCTCCTTTTCTACCTTTTTTTCAAGGTTCTTCTCTTCATTATTCGGAAGGTTTTCTTCTGGCAGGTTCTCTTTCTCAGACATATCTTTCAATGTTAGGGTTCATCAATACTTAATAAGTCTGAAAGATAATAACTCCCGCAAAACCTAACAAGAGTTTAGGGGTATTTGTAAACCGAAATTCTGCGGAAAAATCAGGATCTATTCCAGATCTCCCAGGCCTTTTCTGCCTGAAACTCCAACATTTTCTGACCGTTTACCACGGTAGCGCCCTGTAACTTGGCCAATTCCATCAATTTAGTGACCGGCGGATTATAAATAAGATCGAAAATAAGATGGGCCGGAGTGAGGAGTTGTACTGGAAGTTGAGGATATTCCGAAGTGTTTGGGAAGGTGCCCAGTGGCGTGCAGTTAATGATCAGTTGGTGCTCCTTCAACACCCTTTCATCCAGTTGTTCATACGTAAGGCGTTCTTCTCCACCAGCTCTGGAAACGTAGGTGAAAGTAATTCCCAAAGAGCTTAGTGCATAAGCAACTGCCTTGGATGCACCACCTGTACCCAGAATTAAGGCTTTTTGATGCTGTGATCTTAAATACTGCTGAAGGGCTTTTTTAAAACCGAAATGATCTGTATTGTATCCGGTTAGTTTTCCTTCCGGATCTATTTGGATGGTATTCACAGCACCAATCTCTTTTGCCACCGGATCTATCAGATCCAAAAAGGGCATAATTTCCTCCTTATATGGAATAGTGACGTTCAAACCTTTCAGCTCCCGATTGTTTCTGAGAACCTCCGGAAATTCATCCAGGGACTGCAGGTCAAAATTCTCATAAGTTGCCGCTATGCTTTCCCTGCTGAATTTCTCTCTGAAATAATTCCGCGAAAAGGAATAGGAGATATTTCTTCCAATTAGTCCGAACTTAATCATACGCCTCTTCTTTATTTTGATTTTCATACCACGCGAGCCACAGGACAATAAGGGCTCCAAAAAGGATAAAAAAGATGGCCAGCCAGGTGCTGCCGTCATTCAGATAAGGAAGATACCGGTCGTAATTGTCTATGATCTTATTACCGGTTCGGTCCAGGAGAAAAGTGCCATCGGCATCGAGCCTGTATTCTGCTTCTTTCCATGGCCATACCACTCCAAGGGAGCCGGTTATAAATCCGATAATAACCGCATAGGTTGCATTTTTAAAATGCTTCAGGAGATATCCTAATACGTGAGAAAGCGACACAAGTCCTGCGATCGAGCCAGCGGTAAAAACGAGCAGGACCTGCAGCATGCGCATGCGCTGTTCATTCTCAAGAAATGACCAGTCCCAGACCATGACCTGCGTAAGAGTCTCATAAAGGGCATTTACCGAATCTACCAGGAGTAGCACATAGTTTCCGAGAAGTATTAGAATAAAGCTTCCGGAAAGTCCCGGTAAGGTCATTCCCGAAACTCCAATTATTCCGCAGAAAAAAACGAACCATAAATTGTCATTTTCAGCAGCAGGTTCAAGCCAGCTAATACTTACTCCTGCAACAATTCCCAGGATGGCGAAAAAGATATTCCTTCTATTCCATTCCCCAAAATCCTTACTGATGTAATAGATCGAACCCAGGATCATTCCGAAGAAAGTGGCCCAAACATACAATTCATAATGAGTGATAAGGAAATCCAGGAGCTGGGAAACGCTGAAATAACTAATGACCATTCCCAGCACCAGCAGCAGCAGGAATTTGGAATTGGTGTAATAATAAAGGCTTCTGAAACGCCCGTTGACCAGGAGTTTTAAGGAATTTAAATTGATACGCCTTAAAGAGAAAATGAACTCTTCGTAAAAACCGGCCACGAATGCGATGACCCCGCCTGAAACGCCGGGAACCTTATTGGCAGCTCCCATGGCCAGGCCTTTGAGTACAAGAAAGAATTTATCGCTAAAGGTCCGGGTTTTTTGCATTTTCCTGCACAGGTTTTTTTACGGCCAGGCTCTCTAAGATAAGAATAACGAGGAATCCGGCAAGCATCAGGAAAAAAGCCTGCATGGTGTGAGGATTGCCGTCAAAATTCCAGGGCAGTACTGATTCTTCCCTGATCACTACAGATTTCCCTCCGTAGGTCGCAGTTTCAAGCACATGCTTCCAGGGCCAGATCTTATTGAGGGAACCGGCAATAAAGCCTGTGAGGGTGGCAAGAGTGAGCGTACTGTAATTGAGGAACAACCACTTCAGTAATTTCGAAAAAGAAAGGATCCCAAAAATGGCTCCTATGGCCACTATTCCTAAAGTTTTAAAGTCGAAATTGTGGGTCGCTTCACTAATGGTCTTATAGGCGCCCACCAGGACCAGAATATACGCACCGGAGATACCGGGAAGTATCATGGCGCAAATAGCCAGGGCACCGGCAAAGAACAGGAACAGATCACTTGCCGCTGCCGCCATTGGAGGCAGGGTAGTAAGGTAAAAAGCGACCGCCGCACCAATAATCAGGAAAAGAAATACGTTGAAAGACCACTTCGGAATTTGTTTACCCACGTAATAGATGCTGGCAAGAACAAGTCCGAAGAAAAAAGCCCAAATGAGTATAGGATGATGCTCCAGCAGGTAGTTTGCCAGCCTCATCACCGTAAAAATACTCAGGAGAATACCTGATAACAGCGCAACGAGGAAATTTCCGTTAAGGGCTTTCCACATGGCTTTAAAGCCTTCGGTTTTCCAGGTTCGTAAGAGGGGAATATTGACTCCGCTGATGGTACTGATCAATTCTTCGTAGATCCCGGAGATAAAGGCTATGGTGCCACCGGAAACGCCGGGAACCACATCAGCGGCTCCCATGGCAATTCCTTTTAGTGATATAATGAGGTATTCTGAAAAACTTCGTCGCATTTGCTCTAATTAGAAGTGCGCAAAGTTACAGAATTAACTGCATGATTTTAGATGGGTCCTGATTTTATCCTTGATCGATTTTCTGGCGAAAATAGATGGGAATAATTCCTCTATGATGATGTAATATTCATAATCCATCTTCAGCGCATTGTTCAGGTGGAAATACCCTTTTTCAGCCTCGTGCAACATAAAGTACAATCCGGCAAAACGGTATTCTATTTCTGCTGTTTCAGGATAGAATTCTACTGCCTGCAGCAGGTTTTGCACAGCAGCTTCAAATTCTCCAAGGTCAATAAGGATATCACATCTTTTGATCCAGGTTTCCAGCTCATAGTTTCCAAGCTCCAGGCTTCTTCGGTACCCTCTTTCAGCTTCCTCAAGTTGTTGCAGCTTGTTATTGATACGGGCATAGCGCTTCCAGTACAACACATTCTCTCCATCAATATTGATGGCTTTGTTGATGTAATAGAGGGCTTTCTGGTAATTTCCTTTCTTATAAAAGAAATCGGTGATCGCGATCCAGCCTTTATCCAGCAATGGATCTTCATGAACCGTCTGACGGTAGTTCTTCAAAGCCAGGTCATCATTTCCCAACTTCTCATAACATTTACCAATCCTTAGATATGCAAAGGAAGTAGGGTCATCCAGGTCCAGCGTGATCTTATAGTTTTCGATGGCCTCATTGTAGCGACCTAATTTCTCAAGCACCTTTCCTTTTTCAAGGTAAGCTCCAATGAAATAGTCATCACTAATGATCGCAAAATCAAAAGCCGCAAGTGCCTTTTTATAGTTCTTAAGGTCGAAATATTGCTTTCCAAGCTGATGCCATCCTACTTCACAATAAGGATTTCTATCCAGGAAGTTGTTCAAAAATTCGATAGCGCCATTCTTCTGCTCTAAAAAGTCAAAGCAATACATGACATTGTAGAGGGATGAGTAGTCCTCTTCATCCGCCTCCAGGCATTTGATGAAGTTCTGTTTTGCATTCTCAAAATCTTCAAGGAAAAGATATTCCATTCCCAGTAGGGAATAAACATCTGCCTCATCATAAGTGATCTCCAGGGCGTGCTTTAGCATATCGATCGCTTCGGAATGCTGGTCCTTTTTAGAAAGTATGTTGGCTTTTTGGATATACACTTCCTCATTGGAAGTCTCCAGATCGTAAATTTCATCCAGTAATCTCTCGGCCATGTCCAACTTGTCTTCAAAAACGAGGATCTCGATCTTGAGGAGCTTCAAATTCACAGAGCCGGGATGCTGGGATAGACCCAGTTTTACGGCTTTCTTGGCCAGGGCAATCTTTCCGTTTTCTAAATAGAAATGGATAATGTTCTCAAATTCATTAGAGTCGAAGAACAGTACATCATTTGTCTTTAGCATCGATTCGAAACGAGTAAGGGAAAAATCGTTTTCTTCGTTGTGGCTTAATTGCATAAGCAGGGTTTGTTACTGATTTCTACAGTATTAAAGTTAAAAATGTTAGGCAGTAGCTGGGGTTAAATCTAAATTTGTTGTTAACAAAGTAATTAACAGCATCTTGGAACTACCTAATTTCGCTAAGTATAGCAAGAATAATGCCGCAACCTTTTTTAACTTCTTCTTTAGATATAGTTAAGGGAGGAGTGATCCTTACCGCCTTTTTTTCGAAGAGTAGCCAAAAGAGGATTAAGCCTTTCTCCTGGGCTCGCAGCACCAGTTCGTTGGCAATTTCTTCGGAAGAAAGAATGATAGCCAGCATGAGGCCTTTTCCACGGATTTCGGTGATCAAAGGATGCACCAGTAATTCCCTGAAAAGTTCCTCTTTTTCAAGGGCTTCTGCCATAAGTGCAGTTTCGGTCAATTCCCGTAGTGTAGCCAATGCTGCGGCTGCAATAACAGGATTTCCCCCAAAGGTGGTGATATGACCCATTTTTGGATTGTCACTCAGGCTGTCCATGATCGCTGTGGAGGAGGTGAAGGCTCCAATTGGTAATCCGCCGCCCATTCCTTTGCCCATGACAACTATGTCAGGTGCCATTTCAAAGTTCTGGAATCCGAATAACTTTCCGGTACGGCCAAAGCCGGGCTGGATCTCATCGAGTATCAGTAAGGCACCTACCTCTTCGCAGCGCACTTTTACCTTTTTCAGGTAATCATTTTTCGGAAGGATGAATCCGGCGCCTCCCTGAATTGTTTCCAGAATGACTGCTGCGGTCGAGGAATCTATTTTTTCAAGGTCTTTTTCCTCATTGAAGTCAATGAAATCTACATCTCCAATCAGCGGACGAAAAGGTTTCTGACGTTCTTCATAGGTCATCAGGCTAAGGGAACCCATTGTATTTCCGTGGTAAGCATTGCGGGCTGCCAGAATTCTGGTCCTGCCTGTATAACGACGGGCCAGTTTTAAAGAACCTTCAATAGCTTCGGTGCCCGAATTTGTCAGATAGGTCTTTTCCAGCGGTGCCGGTAAGTTTTCAGCAAGAAGTTTACACAGTTCTACCGCCGGCCCCTGGGCATATTCTCCATACACCATGACATGCAGGTACTTATCGAGCTGCTGTTTAACAGCTTCGACCACCCGCGGATGCCGGTGCCCGAGACTGCAGGCTGAAACACCTGCCACAAAATCGAGATATGCCTTATTATCTGTAGAATAGATGTAAGAACCTTCGGCGTGAGAAACTTCAAGAGCCAAAGGAAAGGGCGAGGTTTGCGCCTGGTATTTAAAAAAGTCTTTTTTCAATGGTTTAATCCTTTTTTGCTTTTGCAGGAGTGGATCGTTCTTTAAGAATAGAATCGGAAGCCGTCTTCCTGAGCGGCTTTTTAAGCGCCGGATTTGTGGCTCCGGTGTTCTTTTGAACCGGAATAAGCGAATCTTTTGCTTTTCTCATTTCGGGAAGTGGAAGCGTATCCTGTGGGCGATTCTTGAGATCATCCGGTTTTAACCTTGATTTTTCATTGAGCAGTAGCTCTTCGCTCTCTCCACGTTCTTCAAAAAATTCCTCTTCTTCTTCAGGTAATGGGATCCCCTGGATCTTGACCAGTTGATAGGGTGGTTCACCTTTAAAAAGATCCTCTTTAGAATTCAGCCGTTCCTCTCCACGCCACTCTAATCCTTTCAGTTTCCGTTCATTTTCAGGCAGATCCTGTTCAGGGTAAAGTACTCCATCTACCTGATTTAAATAATAGACATCCTCTACTTTTTGATCTTTCAGGAGCACCTTAATGGAACTCGAAACCGTTCTGTTAATACCAATAAGATCCTTATTATCATTGCGCATGTAGTAGATGGTTTCGGTATTTTTCACGAGATCCACCTGGGTAAGTTGATTTTCTGTAAACTTCCCATACATCTCCTTGCCCTTAAGTTGATTATATCCGCTAACGCTGTCCTTTTGTATCATAAAGGCATTGTCATAGACCTTCAGGGAATCCAGTTGTTCAGTTTCGACATTATTCAGCAGGTGAATGGTGTCTCCCGTTAGCTGGTTGTTTTCTGACCAGATCACAGGATTACCTATCATTTGGGTGAGGCCGGTGCTTTCACGCACATGAATGGAATCACTTTTACCACTCATATTGCTTTTGAAAAGTCTGACATCGTAATATCCTCTTATCACCCGTTGATCGGGCTTCCCGGTGACCATAAGAGTATCGCTGTGGATGTAAACCGAATCTTTTTCCTGAAGCGTAATTGCGAGCGCTTTTTTGGTGATGAAAACGGAATCTTTCTCCCGGAATACTTCCGCATAATGCCCTTTTATGATACTCTTATTGATGGTATCGGTAACTTTGATGTTGTTGGTGGCCGAAGCGAAGTTGGTGTTCCGGTTAAAGTAAAGGCTATCCCCCTCTAAAATGCGGTTTTCATAGTCTATTCTGGAATTCTTGACAAAATAGCCTGTATCTCCCCGGGTATCATAAAATCCCCGTTCACAGTAGATAACGGAAGCTTCACTGGTGATCGTCGACGGTCCGTACATATAGGCGTGTCCGCTCTCGGAATAAAAATCGAGTTGCGCAGATTCCAGTACATAATCCGGGTTGGTAATGACCACGTTAGAGGCAAAGGAATATTTTTCATCCTCGAGGTAGTATCTTCCAATTCGGCTGCGCAGCACACTGGCCGTATCCCTCACCACTCCACCACTGCGGTAATAAGCCTGTTGTTTTGTTCGATCAAAGAAAAGAGTATCAGTTTGCAGACTGGTCTGCGGATTTCTCATATTCACGTTTCCACTGGCAAATGCAAATTTTGTAGTTCCATTGTATTCGGCGTACTGACTTGTCATGGTCACCGTGTCACCCTGTTCCATCCGAACGTTTCCGTAGGCCTTGAAAAAGTTCTCTTCGGCATAATGTATCGCCTGGTCACACCAGATCTCGATCCCCTGGTGGGTAAAGTGCACCTGATTGGTCACCTTACTCAGAATAAAGGCACCGGGATATTTTTCCTCATTTTTGATGGTTCTGTCACTTTCGTATTCAATCCTTTTTGCCTGGGCAAAAGAAGAAGTTCCCCAGCCAAGCAGGAACAGGAAAATGAAAATAACGCGCACTTGTTTCACGGAAATGAATTAGGATTCAAAAGTAGTAAATTCCGAAGTATCTCAGCTCAAATGCCTCCGAGGCTTTTAAGAAGCCGTTATTCTTCGGAAGTGGCCCATTCCAGAGCGGCTTCCATTTCAGAAAAACCTTTGAATTGCCAGCTGGAATTCAAACGCCGGGAAAGCTCTACATATTTTTCAAGTTTGGAAACAATCTCCGTTTCTTTGGCGATGTACGCGACTTTGACGTGGCGAATCCTGCGGTCTGCTCCAATGTCGTGAGCAGCAGTTTGGGCAATGTGGTTGTCATTCCATTCCACACTTTTTACCTGCGCGGCGTCAATGATCTGAAATCTAGAACTATCGCTTCGTTCATCTGCATAGAATTCGGCATTGGCACGGGAGATTTCTTCTGCGGAAACATCGTCTGAGAAGGTCCAGATGATCCCGTCGGTATTCCAGGTAGTTACGTAAGGCATGATATTAATTTAGGGGCTAGTAATCTATTTATATTCTCTATTTCAGAGGTGGTTAAAATTAAAAAATACCTGAAATTAATCCTATTGATCATTTTAGAACAATTTCTGAACCGGGTAAGATGCGAAAGTTGCATTACATGGCTCCAATAGAAGGGGATTTAGGAATTTCCAAGTAGGTGTTTTTGTTTTAGATCCATCCATTTCTGAGTATCTCCTTCAATTGAGTAGGTCTTTGAGTTTTTGAATAAGGAGGTGATCCAGCCTAAGATTCCCCCTCCAGCTGCTCCAAGTACTCCTCCTCCAAAAGCTCCCTCGCCCTGGGTATAGCCAAACCAGGTATCTGGTTCTGCCGTAGCCACACCTGCAGCACCCAATGCCACGGCTCCTATAAAAGCTCCAATGAAGATATTACTTCCCGCAGAATGTTTAGTCTTGATCTTACCAATTTCACCGGTCATTATCTCCACCTGATCTTTTCTTGAGATCAGGACCAGGCTGGAATCGGTGACCTTCAGAACCCGTCCTTTGTTGATCTTTTTGCCCTCCAGGTTATAAACTCTTACAAACGGAAGATCATTATAAGATTTTTCCTGGGAGTAGACCTGTACGCTGAAAAACACCAACAAAAACAATATTACAGTAGTTCTCATAATATTGGGAGTTAAGGTTAATTATAAAAGGGGGGAGATTATTCTCGAATAATTTTTTTTCCGCATTTTTTTTGGGGAGAGGAGGGTGTGGGAAAAGATAATTATTAAAGATAAAGATTTTTTGCGAATGCTTAAAGACTGATGTTCTCAGTTACATCCTTCCCGATCCTTTATGGCTGGAAAATAAAAAAGGTGCTGAAAATTTCAGCACCTTTAAAAATGTCATTTTTGACAGCTTATCTTTCGATGGTTTGCAGCCTGTCAGGACCTACCGAAACTACTTTTACAGGAATCTCCAGCTCTTTTTCAATAAAACTGATGTATTCCATAAGTTCTTTTGGAAGCTCAGCTTCACTGGTAGCTTTGGTAAGATCTTCACTCCATCCTTTAAAATGGGTATATATAGGAGTGACGTTTTCAGCTTCAATATTATATGGTAAATGAGTGATCTCTTCACCACGATAGTTGTAGGCAGTACAGATCTTCAGGGTTTCAAATCCGCTGAGAACATCGGCTTTCATCATTGTAAGCTGCGTCACGCCGTTTATTTGAACGGCATATTTTAGAGCAACCAGGTCTAACCAGCCACAACGTCTTGGTCTACCAGTGGTGGCGCCGAATTCCCGGCCTACGCGGCCCATTGTTTCTCCGTCTTCGTCAAAAAGTTCAGTTGGGAAAGGTCCGCTTCCCACTCTCGTGGTATACGCTTTAAAAATTCCGATCACTTCGCCGATGTGGTTAGGAGCAACTCCAAGTCCCGTGCAGGCACCTGCAGCCGTAGTGTTGGAAGATGTAACAAAAGGATAGGTTCCGAAATCAATATCCAGTAAAGATCCTTGTGCTCCTTCGGCCAGGATAGATTTACCGTCTTTTTGAGCACGGTACAAATATTCTTCACTGTCAATGAATTCCAGAGTCTTTAAAGTTTCAACTGCCTTAAAGAATTCAGTTTCCAGTTCCTCCAGGTTGTATTGTACATCGGAATTGTAAAAACTGATCATCGCCTCGTGCTTATCAGCCAGGTGACGGTATTTTTCTTTCCAGTCACTCAACTCAAGATCTCCAACACGAATTCCGTTCCTTCCGGTCTTGTCCATATAAGTCGGACCAATGCCTTTTAGAGTCGAACCAATCTTTGCTTTTCCTTTAGAGGCTTCACTTGCCGCATCCAGTAACCGGTGAGTTGGCAGGATAAGGTGGGCTTTTCTGGAAATAAGAAGTTTCTTGGTATAGTCGACACCGTTCTTCTCCAGATTGTCCAGTTCTCTTTTAAAGATCACCGGATCGATCACAACACCGTTTCCTACGACATTCTTAGCGTTGTCATGAAATATTCCCGAAGGAATAGTGTGTAGTACATGCTTTTTTCCGTCGAACTCGAGGGTGTGCCCGGCGTTTGGCCCTCCCTGGAAGCGGGCGATGATGTCATATTTTGAAGTGAGAACGTCAACAATTTTTCCTTTTCCTTCATCTCCCCATTGTAATCCAAGAAGTAAATCTACTGCCATAAAAGTGTAATTATTCGGTTGTTTTTTTGTTTCCGTAGAAATATAAAGAATGTTTGGTTATTTCGATGTCAAAGACCTCTTCAATGGTCTGTTTGATAGACTGGATGCGTGGATCGCAGAATTCGATCACTTCTCCGGAGTCTGTAAGTATTATATGATCATGATTGCGGTCGAAATACGATTTCTCGTACTGAGCCTGATTATTTCCGAATTGATGCTTTCGCACCAGTCCGCACTCCAGAAGAAGTTCAATAGTGTTGTAGAGAGTAGCCCGGCTAACGCGGTACTTCTTGTTTTTCATTTTGATGTAGAGCGACTCAATATCAAAATGTTCTTCGCTGTTGTAGATTTCCTGAAGAATAGCAAATCTCTCAGGTGTCTTACGGTGCCCCTTTTCTTCGAGGTACTTGGTAAAGACATTTTTAACTACTGCCTGATCGTTCTTATTGACTACTTTCTTGCTCATGATATGGGTGCAAAGGTATAAGATTATTCACGCGTCACCTTATCTATACCGTTTATTTTTTTGAGGTGTTCCATTAATTTTTTCAGGATATTGTTGTTCTTCACAATTACCGTGATGCGGCCCGTGAAAAGTCCATCGGTACTTTCAAAATTAATATTCCGTATGTTAACATTCATGTTGTTGGAGATCTCCATGGTCACATCGTTCACCAGTCCAAGGTTGTCTATCCCGGTAAGTTTAATGACCGCTTTAAATTCTTCCTGTGAAGAATCTTTCCACTTCGCCTGAATGATGCGGTAGGCAAAATTGCTCTGCAACTGGATGGCATTAGGACAATCCTTTTTATGTACCTTAATACCTTCGCTCACGGTTACAAACCCAAACACACTATCTCCCGGAATAGGATTGCAGCAGTTCGCCAGTTTGTAATCCAGTACTTCTTCTTCCCTTCCGAATACCAGCTGGTCATACTGGGCAGTGATCTCGTCCCGGTCAATATCTGAGACTGTAGGAGACTTCCTGATCTTGTTCTTAAAGAAACTAACCAGGGCATTGCTCCTGGAAGCCGCGTACTCTTTTAATTTCTGGTTGTCTATGGTGCCCACTCCAACCCGGTAGAACAGGTCCAGACTTGTCTTAAGTTTAAAGAAAGTGACCAGTTCATTAATGGTCTTCTCGTTAAAAGGTATTTTCTGTGCCCGTAGTTTTCGGGTAAGTACAGCTTTTCCTTCTTCGGCAATATTCTTTTTCTCTTCTTTTAAAGAAGATTTGATCTTCGCACGTGCCCTTGCCGTAGTCGCATAGTCAAGCCAGTTCGAGTTCGGTTTTGCTTTTTCTGAAGTTATGATCTCTACCTGGTCACCACTTTTAAGCTCCGTACTCAGTGGAACCAGTTTTCCGTTAACCCGTGCCCCGCGGGTGCGCAACCCAATTTCGGTATGTATGCTGAAGGCGAAGTCCATGGGTGTAGCTCCTTTGGGCAGGGATTTAAGATCTCCCTGCGGAGTGAATACAAAGATCTCTTTAGAATAAAGGTTCAACTTGAACTGTTCCACAAAATCCACCGCGTTTACTTCGGAACTTTCAAGGGCTTCCTGAAGTTTGTTCACCCATTCTTCAAGACCGTCTTCCTGATTTCCCTGCTTGTACTTGTAATGAGCAGCATAGCCTTTTTCGGCGATCTCGTTCATCCGTTCACTTCGAATCTGGACTTCTACCCATCGACCTTTCGGGCCCATAACCGTAATATGCAGCGCCTCGTAACCTGTGGATTTTGGTGAGGAAATCCAGTCGCGGAGTCGGGTAGGGTTGGGCCTAAAGTGATCTGTGACTATAGAATAGATCTTCCAGGCAAGGAACTTTTCGTTAGAAGCATCGGTATTATAGATGATCCTTACCGCGAACTTATCGTACACTTCGTCAAAGCTCACGTTCTGGTTCTTCATCTTTCTTCTAATAGAAAAAATCGATTTTGGTCGACCTTTAATAGTGTACTCAATATTTTCTTTGTCCAGGGAATTCTTGATAACATCTGTAAATTCCTTGATATAGGCATCCTGTTCTTCTTTACTCTCCCTTATCTTCTGAAGGATCTCGTTATAAACGTCAGGTTCTGTATACTTCAGCCCCAGGTCTTCCAGTTCGGTCTTAATGTTATACAAACCGATCCTGTGGGCGAGAGGAGCATAGATGTAGAGGGTTTCCGAAGCAATTTTCTCCTGCTTGTCAGTCCTCATAGAATCCATGGTCTGCATGTTGTGCAGCCTGTCGGCGATCTTGATAATGATCACCCGAACGTCGTCATTCAGGGTAAGCAGCATTTTCCGGAAGTTCTCTGCCTGCAGGGAAACGTCTTTGTCGTGCTGTAGGTGTGAGATCTTAGTAAGACCATCTACAATTCGTGCGACCGTTTCTCCAAACATGCGCTCAATGTCCTCCAGGGTATATTGAGTATCTTCCACCACATCATGCAGGAGTGCAGCGGCAATAGAAGTCGCATCCAGCCCAATTTCCGAAGCTACGATCTTGGCAACGGCAATGGGGTGGAAAATATAAGCTTCCCCAGATTTTCGGCGCTGGTCTTTATGGGCATCAACGGCCACATCAAAAGCCTGGCGAATCAATTTCTTGTCGTCATCACTCAGGGTTTGATAGCTTATTCGCAACAGTTCTTTGTACTGCTGAGCAATCTCCTTATTTTCTTTTTCTATAGCGGCATCCGTCATCATAAAATAAAAATACAATTAAGATTGAAGACAGGCAATATATTTATAGGGATAGATTTCTGAAGCGCTGGTATAGCGGCGGGTGAGAATAATGAACAAACACATAGGCAGGGTGAGGAGTAAGGTTGCTCAAACTCTTCTTTGACAATTTCTTAAGCCCTGAAATCAGCGGTTGAGCTGCATAGGTGTTCTTAGCAAAATTATCTGCCTGGTATTCAAATTTTCTCGAAAGGTAATTCATCCCGATTCCCAGAATTTCAGAAATAGGACTGTAAAGAATTCCGAATGCCAGCAAACCTATATGAAACGCGGGTTGATCAACTCCCAAAGCTGCGGAAAGTACAGGGCTTCCCACAAAAAGCGACAGTAACCATAGCATGAATCCAGTGGTAAGGATGCTTATTGCCAGGTTCAGAATAATATGGTTTCGTTTGTAATGTCCTACTTCGTGAGCCAGTACAGCCACTATCTCTTCCTCTTCGAGATCAGTGATAAGAGTGTCATAAAGGGTCACTCGTTTTTCTTTTCCGAAGCCTGAAAAATAAGCATTGGCCTTAGTACTCCTTTTTGAACCGTCGATCACAAATATCTTCTCAAGGCTAAATCCTTCCTTCTTTGCATAGGACTCGATCTTTGCCCGCAACGAGCCTTCTTCTAAAGGAGACTGTTTGTTGAATAGCGGAACGATAAGCCGTGAATAGAACATATTCATAAAAATGCTGAAAACCGCGACCAGCGCCCAGGCGTACCACCAGAAGTTCTCCCCGGCGAATTGATAGAACCAGATTATTAATGCCAGAATTCCTCCACCAAGGATCAACATCATAAGCCAGCCTTTGATCTTATCGAGAATGAAAGTTTTCACGGTAGTCTTATTGAATCCAAACTTTTCTTCGATCACAAAGGTGCTGTACCAGGAAAACGGAAGGGATAGGAAATCTAATCCAAGAATAATAATTCCAAAAAAGATGAGTCCAATAAGTATTTCATTATCGGTAATATATCGGGCAATACCATCTATGTAAGCAAAACCATCTGTAAACAGTAAGATCAATATCACAGCGGTAGAAAACGCGGAGGAAAGGATTCCGAATTTATATCTCGTCCTTTTATACCGTTGTGATTTTTCATATTCTTCCTCATCAAAAACATCTCGTAAAGATTCGGGAACAGGATCTCCAAAATGTTTGGCATTCAAAGCATCAAGAACTTTGTCGACAATGAAATCGACCACAATTATAGTGACGATCAGATAAAAAAGTGTTTGTGCGTCCAATTTTTAAAATTTTGAAGAACCGCTAATATACTTAAAGTCGCGGCAAAAATTATACAGCTTAGGAATTCAAAATACCAAAAAGCTTTTAATTGAATTTACGCTGTCGTTTCGCTTCAAAAATGAGGATTCCGGCGGCCACTGAAACGTTCATGGAATCTATTTCTCCCTGCATGGGTATTACTATATTTTGGGTAGAATCCTCTAGCCATTCTTCGGAAAGGCCGGTAGCTTCGGTGCCCACCACTATTGCACTGGCACCCGTGAAGTCAACACTGTCATAGGGAACGGAAGCCTGTAGAGCTGCTCCAAAAATGCCAATTTTACGGTCCTTTAAAAATGAAATTATTTCAGAAGTTGTTCCCGTAGCGATCTGTTGGGTGAAAACACAACCTACACTGCTCCTTATGATGTTGGGATTGAACATGTCGGTCTTAGGATTGGCAATGAAGACAGCATCAACCGCCGCAGCATCGGCAGTGCGCAGCAAGGCCCCAATATTTCCGGGTTTTTCGGGAGCTTCGGCTACCAGGATCAACGGATTATTTATCTTCAGTTCAATTTCCTGCAATGAAAGATCTTTGGCTTCTCCTATGGCTAGCAGGCCTTCGGTGCTTCCGCGGTAGGCGATCTTTTCATACACCGATTGAGTTATTTCGGAAATATTTACTTCGGAAGAAGTCTCCTTTAATACAAAATTCAATTCTTCCGCAGAAAATAGGTCCGGGCAGTAGTAAAGCTTCTTTAACCGGTAACCACCTTTGAGGGCCAGTCCGATCTCTCGAACCCCTTCCACAACAAACGAATGTTGCTTTTTACGTGCGCGGGATTTTTCCTGAAGCTGCAGCAGTTCCTTTACCGCCTGATTCTGCAGACTCGATATCTGTTTATGCATGGCACAAAGATAAGAAAGTGATGATTGGACCGGCAGTTTAAAATCTTAGCATCGAAAAAAGTTAAATATCCTTAAAGTTTTTAGCAATATGAGAGTTAAGGCGGTAACGGACTTTATGAAGTGCGGAAAAAGAGTTAATTTAAGAGGGAATAAACTAAAAACCAATAAGATGAGCTCTCGAGGAAATGAAAAAACTTTACCTGTAAAACATATCATGAAAATTGCGGGTTTCATACTGGCAGCAGTTCTGGTCACCGCCTGTTCAAAGAGTATTACTTTTCCAACTTCTGAAGTTGTGCCCGCGGCAGAGGCTGTACTTAATGTGGATAAAAACAAAAGTGATAATTACGAGGTCAAGCTTGACATCGATAATTTGGCTAGTCCGGACCGTTTGACTCCTTCCCGTAGAAATTATGTTGTGTGGCTGGTCACCCAAAAACATGGAACCATCAATATTGGCAACCTGCGGGTTAGCAAAAAGAACAAGGCTTCTCTGGAGACTGTCACTCCTTACAAACCGATTCGGGTCTTTATAACTGCCGAGGACACGCCAAAAGCAGTGCTGCCCTCAACACAGGTGGTGCTCGACTCCGGAAAATTTAAAGTATAAAAAAAGCTCCCAACCGGGAGCTTTTTCATTTAAACAGGTATTTTATTGAGTGTATTTGTCGCTGTACCTTTTTCCCAGTTCAGTTTGATGGCTTTCGAGGCTAATGTCGCGTCCCTGAATAAAGGCTTTGGTAACTTTATTAGTTCGCATGTCCAATGCATCTCCTTCACTAATGAAAACAGTGGCATCCTTCCCAACTTCCAGAGTTCCTAAAGTGTCATCCACACCAAGGATCTTTGCCGTATTGCTGGTGATCATCTTAAGTGCATCCTCTTTGTTAGCTCCAAAAGCTACAACCGTACCCGCATAAAAAGGCAGGTTTCTTGAGTTCATTCTCTCCATCTGTCCGCTGGTTTCCAAACCAACCAACACTCCTTTGTCATTCAGGAGCTTTGCCATTTTGTATGGCAGGTCGTAATCCTGGTCTTCCAGATTTGGAGTGCTGTGAACACGTCCTATCAGTACCGGGATATTGTTCTTTTTAAGTTCGTCTGCAACCTTATAGCCATTGTAGGCTCCTACTAGAACAACATTTTTGAGATCATTTTCTTTTTTGAAGTTTATAATATCAACGATCTCCTTTTCTCCATCAGCATGTATATAGATCTTACTTTTACCCGAAAATACCGGGTCCATAGCTTCGAAAGGAAGATTGGTCCTGTCGCGAGGACCGGCGAGGTAGGCCTTTGAATTTTTAAAGAAGTCCTTTAGCTTTAATACTTCCTCTTCATATTTGTTATTTGGTTTTATTCCGGGTTCTTCCCCTTCCCACCAACGACCTCTGCGTACACTGCTGGGCCAGTTTACATGTACCCCGTCATTTTCTTTAAGAACTGCATCTTCCCAGTTCCAGGCATCAAACTGGACTACTGAAGATGTTCCGGAAATTCTGCCGCCGCGGGGAGTGATCTGTCCTATCAAAACTCCGTTTGGCCTCATACTTTCCACCACCTGGCTTTCGGCATTATAAGCAATTATACTCCTCACATGTGGAAGCATTTCGCCTAGTTCGTCTTCATCGTCAGATTGGGTCACCGCATCAATTTCCACTAATCCGAGCGTACTATTGGGAGCAATAAAACCGGGGTAAACATGTTTACCCTGAGCCTCAATAATGGTCCCGCGGTAAGGCATCTTTGTGGTATTAGCATCGGTAATGGTTCTTATTTTCCCGTCCTCTAAAATGATCAGGCTGTTCTCGATCACCTCTCCGTTCCCAATGTGCGCAGTGGCACCCACAATAGTTATGGGGGTGGTTTGCTTTGGAGCCGGTGTTTGCTGAGCAATAAGCGAACCTGTAATTAACAACAGGACCGGCAGGATCATATATTTAATATTTTTCATCTTTTTCTTCAATTATAAAGTGTCACAATGCATTTCTTCTTTCTTGGAATCTTTGACCGGCTGAGTTTTTAAACCGTTGTTCTTTTCCTTCAGCATTTGTGTGGTAAGCAGGTTCTTTTGTTCCTCTACCTCCTTACGCAGCTGCTGATCTCTCTCCAGATCAAAGTAAACTTTTCCTTCAATAATGGTCTTTTCCGGTTTCGCGTACACTGAAAGTGGATGTGCGTCCCATAATACCAGGTCTGCATCCTTGCCTTCTTTAATACTACCTACACGATCATCTATATGAAGTAGTTTGGCCGGATTAAGGGTTACGAATTTCCAGGCTTCTTCTTCGGAAATGTCTCCGTATTTTACACTTTTTGCGGCCTCCTGATTCAACCTGCGGCTCATTTCGGCATCATCACTGTTGATAGCTACCGTAACTCCTGCATTGTGCATAATTGCAGCGTTTTGTGGAATAGCATCCTTCACTTCGTATTTATAAGCCCACCAGTCAGAAAAAGTTGAGCCTCCGGCACCGTGTTCAACCATTTTATCGGCCACTTTATAACCTTCAAGGATGTGGGTGAAGGTGTTGATATTAAATCCGAAGCGTTCGGCCACCTTCATTAGCATATTGATCTCGCTTTGTACATACGAGTGAGCAGTGATATTGCGTTCCCCATTGAGGATCTCTACCAGCGTTTCCATTTCAATATCCTTGCGGTAAGGTTTGCCACTGTTCTTTAACTTCTGATATTCCTGTGCACGGATGAAGTAATCTACAAAGACCTGTTCCACACCCATACGGGTTTGGGGGAAGCGTGAATTGCTACTCCGGTTGGCCTGTTTTACGTTTTCTCCCAGCGCAAACTTGATGAACTTCGGGGAATTGTCGAAGAGCATATCTTCAGGATTTTCACCCCATTTCATTTTCAGAATTGCCGACTGACCTCCAATAGGATTAGCCGATCCATGTAGTAATTGCATGGTAGTCACTCCCCCGGCAAGGTTTCGGTAGACACCTATATCATCAGGGTCTACAACATCTTCCATCTGTACTTCTGCGGAAGAATTATGTCCGGCTTCATTCACTGCAGAGGCTGCAAGGTGAGAGTGCTCATCAATAATTCCGGTCGTTAGGTGTTTGCCAGTGGCGTCTATTACCAATGCGTTACCTGCATTCAGGTTTTTACCTACTTTGGCGATCTTTCCATTTTTTACCAGCACATCTGCGTTTTCAAGTATTCCCTGTTCTTCATTGGTCCATACAGTGGCATTTTTGAATAACATATCCTGTTGCTTCGGAAGAGACTTAAAGCCAAAAGCCATATTTGGATAAGTGACGGGAAGTACCTCGTGGGTCTCCACGTCCTTTTTCTTCTCGTCCTTTTTCTTTTCAGCTGCTTCAGTACGGTTGGCAGTAAAGGAGGTTTCAGAACCATCCGGTAAAATGGCTTTCCCTTCAAGGGTTTCTGCCGGAGCTGAAACTTTCGCCACTAGCCTGGTATAGGCTGTTTTGGTAGTATCAGGTGAAGAAAGCAGAACATTCAGCCAGTCATTACTGTAAGTGACCTTGGAGCCTATTTTCTTGTTGTCAAGATTTACTTCGGCTTTTGGTTTTGAAGGCTCCCCACTGATTTTCATCTTATAGGTGTCACCCGCAAGTTTGACATCATAGGTTCCGTTGAGGTTCACCACGCTCATGTCCTCGATAACTGATTTTTTTCCCTGTACCCAATTTTCGTAGATGGTTGTTTCTTTGTTAAACACATCTCCTGAAGTGATCAAAAAATTAGCCCAGGCACCTTCTTTTAATGTTCCAAGTTTGTTCTCCTGGCCGATCAATTTTGCCGGAGTAGTGGTAAGGGCTGCTAAGGCAGTCTTTTTGTCAAGTCCGTATGCAATCGCTTTTGCCAGGTTCTCCTTAAAATTCTTTTCGGCTTCCCAGGAGGTAAGCACAAACGGAATTCCCTTTTCTGACATTTTCTTCAGGTTTGCAGGAGCCTGGTTCCACTCCTTCATATCTCCGAGGGTGGCGTAGCTGGCCAGGTATGGATCTTCCAGGTCAAAGGGTTCCGGGAAATTCAAGGGAACAATTATAGTAGCTCCTGTATTTTTGATGGCGTCCAGACGCTCAAATTCTTTACCGCTGCCCAGGATCACATATTGTACATTAAATTCATCTCCAACCTTGTCTGCCCGTAATTCATCCAGAAGATTATCTGTCTTAAAGATCTGAAGAAGATTTTTGTTGGCATTAAAAGCTTCTAAAGAAAGGTCTTTATTATCTACTTTTCCTTTTGAATACCAGTCGGCATCGAGGTAAGTCTGGCGAAGCAAAGCCATAGCCCCCATTATAGAGGTGGGATACATTTGTTTTGATTTGGCGCTTTTTTCCCAGGAGAAATATTGTGCAGATTCTTCATCCAGGATGCGATCTCCTTCAGTTCCTTCGGAATTCAGGGTGACAAGCATTCCGGTTCCACGAACAATTCCATCCGGAGAATGAGTATTTACTACTCCAAAACCTAATTTCCGAAGGCTTTCGGCAGCTTTAGCATCATACTTAAAATTTTCAACCGCATTGGTCTCCGGTCTTATGTGATCATTCCAGTAATATCCTTCCCGGGAAGCATCGTACTGCGGATTTCCACTAAAGGGACTTCCGCCGTTGCTTTTTGGTTTCTCAATTCCGAAGTGGGTGAAGAGATCAATAAAGGAAGGGTATACTTCTTTTCCCTTGAGATCAACTACCACAGAGTTCTTAGGAACATTCACAGATTTTCCCACAGCCGTGATCTTTCCGTTTTGCACGGCTAACATTCCATTCTCAATAACGGTGGATGGATCAACATGGATTCTGGCATTTTTCAACACCGTGTAATTGGTGTTGACATCGGCCTTGACGGCGTCATTTTTAGGGAAGTACTCCTGTGCCTGCAGGCCGAGGGAGGCACTGAACAGAACACACATTAGCAATTTTAATTTCATAAAAAGTTTAGGAATTTGGTGATAAATAAGTTGGAAGGTAAGGTAATAAAAAAAATGAACAGCAGCAGCTAAGGCTCTAACGGCCTGTTCTTGTAATAGTTGACCAACAGGGCGACCACGTAGCTATAGCTTCGCATTCCCTCCGGCTGATTATTGGCTTTCAGGAAATTATTGTAGGTCATCATAAAGACCGGTTCAAAGGGGTTTTGATGTCGCTCCCAGAATTCGCGAACTTCCAGGTAATTAAGTGTGATCCCGTAGTTGAGGTCTTTCAGCAATTCATTGGTGAGTTCAGGTTCCCTTCTAAAAAGTTCGCTCAGGCAATAACCTAAAGCAAAAGTGTAGCCCGAATACCTGAAATAGATATCGGGGTGATTCATGGTTGACAGACAGGCAAGGAAATTTGCTTCGTTCTCCTTAGCAAACCCCAGTTGGTGCCCAATTTCATGACTTGCAGTTGTTGGTAATTTATAGGGAACAATAATGGTGTTCACCTGTCCTTCGTTGGTGAGCGGATTTAAATAGCCATTGAAGCCCATATAAGTTAAGGGAAGGCTGTAAAGGGAACGTTTAAGGCTTACCCGCCGGTAATCGAGTTCCGGAAAATCATCCTGCACGTTATCGTAACCTATCACGGCCATTTCTAATAATCCCGATTTGCTGTAGGGCATCACCACCTTTGCAGAATCATTCGCAGTGATGGCTAATTGTAGCTCATTAGATCTTGAAATCAGATGTTTGGTTAACTCTACCAACTCTTCGGTAGTGTAATCGTTATCTATACCCAGCGTTTTATGCAGGGGGAGCCGGTAATAATTGAACCCCCAAAAAAGGTTAAAGCAGGCATAGATAAGGGAAAGAGTGGCAAACAATTCCAGGATCCAGCGCTTGGGATCTTTAAATCGCTGTTTGAATCTGAGGACAACCCAGCGGATCAACATTATTATAAGAAGTCCGTATAAAAGATCGCCCAGGGAAAAAGGTAAAAAACCCAAACCGAGTCGCATAAGGGAGGAAGTGTATGGGTAAATTCCTTTGCTATACCATTGTTCCACAAATGCAGAATGCGAAGATAACAGCTTGATCAACAGGATTTGAGCCGGTAGGAGTAACGCTAAAATAAGGGCTGATCGTTTCTTCACCTCTCAAAAATACGAAAATTTGAAACCGTTCTGTAGGTATAATTTTACGTGTTGCCGGTGCTTTCCACTTATTCGAGAACCCTTATATTTGCTCAAATACAAATCCAAAATACCAATGAACGAAGAAATAAGAGCTTTGGAACCAAAGCCACTCTGGAATAAATTTGCTGACCTAAACGATGTTCCCCGACCTTCAAAAAAGGAAGAAAGGGTGATCGAATTCATGAAGAACTTTGGAAATAAACTTGGGCTTGAAACCCAGGTTGATGAAGTCGGAAACGTTATTATCAGGAAGCCGGCCACCAAGGGAATGGAAGATCGCAAGGCAGTTGTACTGCAATCTCACCTCGACATGGTCCATCAAAAGAACAACGATTCCGATTTTGATTTTGATACGCAGGGCATTGAGATGCATGTGGAAGGAGATTGGGTCAAAGCCAATGGTACCACTTTAGGAGCTGATAACGGTTTGGGAGTAGCCACCATGATGGCGATCCTGGAAAGTGATACGATCGAACACCCTACCCTCGAAGCGCTTTTTACGATAGATGAAGAGACCGGAATGACAGGAGCTATGGGTTTAAAACCCGGAATTTTAAAAGGAGAAATTCTGTTGAACCTCGATACAGAAGAAGATGATGAAATAGGCATTGGATGTGCCGGGGGAGTAGACATTACCGCAAAAAGAACCTACAAAGAGGAAGAAGTACTTAAAGGAGCTACTGCTTATAAAATAGTAGTAAAAGGTCTTCAGGGAGGACATTCCGGAATGGACATTATTAAAGGTCTTGGGAATGCCAATAAACTAATGAACCGACTGCTTCATAACGGATTCGAAAAATACGGAATGAGGATCGCCTTCATAAATGGTGGTGGTTTGCGCAATGCCATTCCGCGTGAGAGTGAAGCTGTGGTTACGGTCGATAAGGTTCAAAGAGAGGAATTTCTTTCTGAAACAAAAGAATTGGTGAGCCAGATAGAGCAGGAGTACAAAACTCTGGAGCCAAAACTAAAAATTGAAGTAACAGAAACTTCAATGCCTGAAAAAGTGATGGAAACCGGGGTACAGGAACTTCTTACCCGCGCTGTTTACTCAGTACACAATGGGGTTTACAGAATGAGCCCAGAGATGGAAGGTTTGGTAGAGACCTCAAACAACCTCGCCAGGGTTTCTGTTGAGGATGGAAATATCGAGATACGTTGTCTTACCCGTTCCTCGGTAGAATCATCAAAGACAGATCTTTCTAATGGAATTCGTGCAGGATTAGAGTTGGCAGGATTTGATGTGGAGCTTTCCGGAGCATATCCCGGCTGGGCGCCAAATACAGATTCTCCGATCTTGAAGGTTCTAGATGAACTGTATCAAAAACTCAACAACAAGAAAGCCGAAGTTGCTGCCTGTCATGCGGGACTGGAATGCGGAATACTGGGGCACAATTATCCCGAAATGGATATGATCTCTTTTGGTCCGACTATTCGGGGAGCACATTCTCCAGATGAGAGGGCAAGTATTTCTTCAGCTCAAAAATACTGGAAATTCGTACTTGAGGTATTGAAGAATATTCCGAAGAAAGCGGCGTAACTCCGACTTTGCTTAAAATTAAAAGGCAGCCAAAAATGTCATTTTTGGCTGCCTTTTTTTGTTCTTGAGTGGGGTCTATTTAACCGATACCATTTCAATTTCAAAGATAAGATCAGATCCTGGTGGAATTACAGGAGCAAATCCGCGCTCTCCATATCCAAGGTGGGAAGGAATGTAAAGAACGACTTTATCACCTACTTTCATTTGCTGAATACCTTCTTTGAACCCCGGGATCATTCGTGCTTCAGGGCTGTAAGGTACCGGCATAGGAGTGTATCCCTGCATTTCCTCTCTGCGCTGATTGAAAATTCCGGCTTCTTTGGCAACCTCGGCTATGTTAGTGTCGAATATCTGGCCATCAGCCAAATATCCCTGGTAGTTTACCATCACAGTATCACCCAATTTTGGTTGAGGGCCTTCGCCTTCTTCCAAATATGTGATCTGCAGGCCACTCTCCAGTTCTTTGGCGTCAGGTTTTAGTTCTTCATATTTCTGAGCCTTCTCTTGTTTTTGCTCAGCCATTTTCTGCTCTTTAACCTCTTGCTCCTTTTTAAAATCTTCCAATTTATCGGCAAGGACATTTGGAGCGTCAAATTTTTTGGCTTTATCCCCTTTTCTGATGATGTTCACTTCCTCCATTACAACATCCTGAACCGGTTTGTCTCCCGGTGCTGTCTCTACAGTCCCAATAGCATCTACAACATCCTGTCCCATCACGATCTTTCCGAAGACTGTGTGCATGGTATCCAGCCATGGGGTTTCTTTAAGGGTAATAAAGAATTGGCTTCCGTTGGTATCGGGACCGGAATTGGCCATAGAAAGAATTCCTTTTGATTCGTGTTTTAAAGTATCAACGATCTCATTCGGAAATTTATACCCGGGACCACCGCTACCTGTTCCTTCGGGGTCTCCTCCCTGGATCATGAAATCTTCGATCACACGGTGAAACTTCAGATTATTATAAAAAGGTTTTCCCTTGTACTGGTCATCCACCATAGTGCTGGTACCTTCAGCCAGGGAAACAAAACTGGCTACGGTCATAGGAGTAGCCTCGTAAAAAAGTTCGGCAACAAAAGTTCCTTTATTGGTTTTGAATTCGGCGTACATGCCGTCTTCCAACTCAGGATATTCCTCATTACATGAGGCAAGGGTTAAAAAAATACTGCAAAGAAGCAATAGACTGATTTTCTTCATTTTCGATTATTTGTTTTGATTGTTATTTTCTGTGGTGATCTTATTTAGGGTTACGGTGGAGATCACCGGAACATCTGATCCTATTTTCTTTTTGTCGCCGTAATAGCCATAGGCCTTGTGGGAAGGGAATAGAAAGGTGACCGTCTCGCCTTCCTGCATCAGCTTCAATCCCTCGCGGAGCCCACTGAATAATTTCTCTTTGTCCATCACGTAAGTGCGGCTCTGGAGTTCATCTTTAGAGTAAATGACCTGCCCGTCCAGCGTTCTGAGGTCGTAGTTGAAAACTACCTCGTCCCCAAATTGAGGTGTGGGTCCAGCCAGGGTATCTTTTTTATTGTAGTAATACCAAAATCCGTTGGGGGAAGAGATATAGTTGTTGGAGGAATCGGCTTCAATGATCTGCTGAATGAGATCTTCCTGCGCAGCTACAATTTCTTTATTTCGTTTGATGGACTCATTAATATAGGAACCCGATTTCTGGGTCACGGGACGTCGGGCTTCCGGAGATTTACAGGAAATGAAAAACATAATCCCAATCATCATAAGGGCCAACTTCATTGCATGCTTTCTCATTCGATTTCTCATTGTATTTGCTGGTAAAGACTTCGCTGCTTATCCCGCCAGGCTTGTCCTGTATTCGGGTAAGATACTAATAAATTTCTCAACGGTTTCTTTTAGCGGAAGGTCACTTCTTCCGCCGGCAGCGTTAATATGGCCACCTCCATGGAAATATTTACGTGCAAAATCATTGACCGAAAATGTGCCTTTTGATCGGAGGGAGATCTTGACAATATTTTCAGCTTTGTTCTCTATAAAAATGGCTGCGAAAATAATTCCGGAAAGGGATAATCCGTAATTCACGAAACCTTCAGTATCTCCTTTTCTGTAATTATAACGATCGAGCTCCTCCTGGGATAAGGTGATATAAGCTGTTCTCAATTCTTCCACCACCTGCAGATTTTGCAGGGCGACCCCTAAAAGTTGCAATTGATTGTAGGAGCTGGTGTCGTAAACATTCTCATGAATACTGGTATTATCGGCTCCTTTTTCAATGAGATCAGCCAGCACCAGATGTGTTCTGCTGGTGGTAGAACGATATCTGAAAGAACCGGTATCTGTCATGATACCTGTATACAAACAGGTGGCGACCTGCGGAGTTATATGATCTGTCAGGCCAATGTTCTCAAAAAAGTGATAGACCATCTGGCAGGTGGAGCACATGGTGACATCGCTATAGGTGACCACAGCGTAATCGTCTGGTTGCTGGTGATGGTCGATCATAATGAAATCGGCAGTTGCCGCTTCGAGGCTGTCTGTCATTTCTCCCGCTCTCGAAAGATGGTTGAAGTCCAGGGTAAAGATGATCTCAGCCTGACTGATAAGTTCGTCACAGCGGCTTTTTTCCTGTTCATATATGAGTACTTCTTCCTGGTATGGCATCCACTTCAGGAAATCTGGGTAATCATTGGGCGCGATCAATTCCACATCGTGATCAAGGGTTTCCAGAAGTATTTTAAGTGCCAGGGTCGAACCCATTGCATCGCCGTCCGGCCCCTTGTGCGGGACGATCACGATCTTTCGGGGGTGGGCCAGTAACTCTTTAACTTTTGAAATATCCTTGTCTGTCATAGAGAGCGAAGATACTATATTTTCAATATTTTGATGAAAGCCTGTAGTGAAATCTGGCTTTTCAATAGCTTCGGAAAATGGCATTCTTCAATTAAAAATTGGAAATGGCTTTAGTTTGACTATTTTTGCACCAAAATTAAAATTGAAGTAATGGCAGGAAACAGAACTTTCACCATGTTAAAGCCCGATGCAGTTGAAAAAGGACACATTGGAGCTATTTTAGATCAGATCACAGCTTCCGGGTTCAGAATTGTGGCAATGAAACTTACCCAAATGACCCGTCGTGATGCTGAGAAGTTTTACGAGATCCACAAAGAGCGTCCTTTCTTTGGAGAATTGGTTGAATTCATGACCCGTGGCCCAATTGTAGCTGCTATTCTTGAAAAAGAGAACGCTGTTGAAGATTTTAGAACTCTTATTGGAGCTACCAATCCTGAAGACGCTGCTGAAGGTACTATCAGAAAGAAATATGCAGCTTCTGTAGGTGAGAACGCTGTTCACGGAAGTGACAGCGACGAAAATGCCAAGATTGAAGGAGAGTTTCATTTCGCCGGAAGGGAAATGTTCTAATTCCTCTTTATAATACTATTCAAAAACCACCTTTTTCGAGGTGGTTTTTTTATGCCTTTAATTCTCAGTTTCCTGAAAATACTTCCGGTGCCTGATGAGCGATCAAACTGCAGGCAAGGCTGATCATATTGATATTTTCATGCTCTTTCCAGGTTGAAGACTGCTGATGCTCCTCCTGTAGCCAGAATTCTTCTATTTCCAGGGCCATCGGCCTGTACTTTTCCAATTCTTCTATTTCTGAATTAAATCCTTCGGAAATTTCATCGGAATTCAGGACTGTCTGCAGTCCGAGGCTCAGTCCGCATTCCCTGAAGGCCAGTCTATATTCAGCCGACTCATCATTGGAGAAAGTTCGGGAGAAAGAGGTTAAACTCTCAATGACCTCCTTAACAAGGTCGGAAGGTTTACTGCCATCCGGAAGGGTAAAGCCGTGGCTTGCGAGGTCTTTGGCTTTGAGGCTGTTCAGTAGCAGGCCACCTATTCCCAAAGCATCAGGATTTGACCAGGTCCTTCCACTGCACATGCTTTTGAATTTTTTTGCAAGAGCATCAAGGTCAGAAGCTTTTCCCGGAAGTCTGGCCTGGATACTTTTGGTGCAAAGCAATCCTTCTAAAGGATCGTGTGCACCCATACTGGCTACCAGGGGTCGTGTAAGTTCTGTATTCATTTTCCAGTACATGGCATAGCCGGTTCCGGTTTCGTAGATAAACTTTTCTGCGGCAAGCATCAGCTCCAAAGCCCAGTACGCGTATTTTTCATCGCCAGTTTCCTTATCTGCCTGCAACAGAGCCATTACCCAGCGGCTGAGGTAGTGAAAATACTGGCCATCCCGTTCCCATTCCAGGGAAGAGTTGTAAGATTCATGCTTTTGTCGTTCAGGAAATTTTTTTCCAATGCGGAGTCCGGCGACGGTTGGGTGCAACAGTCCTTGTTCGTGATTTAGTCCGCTTATCCAGCCTTCCCGTTCATCCTGCGGACGGTATTTTCCGAGATTTTCGTGTACCAGGTCGATGAGTCGTAAAGCCAGTTCAAAATACCTTTTTTGACTGGTGAGGTGATACATTCCGAAGAAGGCTTTTACCGCAAAAGCATCTGTCCAGAGATAGCGGTGCAAGTTTTGGGAGCCGGAGGATTCAATTTCGGTCCTTTCGGCGAAGTCGTTCAATAATTTTTCGGCGGTAGTTATATAGTCATCATTTGCCATAACTTCCTCCTTTATCTGCTTTTCCCGTCATAGGAACAAAACGCACGGGCAACAGGTGTTTTTCTTCAAATTCATTTTCTCCTGTTTTGTGCAGCAGTAATAGTTGCTGATTGATCCGGCCAACCGGCGCCAGAATTCTGCCTCCAATCTTCAGCTGGTCCTTTAAGGGTTGAGGAATAGAGGGTGGGGCAGCAGTGAGAATAATAGCGTCAAAAGGTGCTTCTTCGGGCCACCCGGCAAAGCCGTCTCCATAACGGGTATGAATGTTCTCAAATCCTGTTTTTTCCAGGTTCTCTTTGGCCAGTTTTGCCAGCCACTCAATGATCTCCACACTGTAGATCTGGGAGGCGAGCCTTGAAAGCACCGCAGCATTGTACCCGCAACCGGTACCTACTTCCAGAACTTTGTCATTTTTGTTGAGTCGGAGTTGTTCGGCCATGTAGGCCACAATGTAAGGTTGGCTAATGGTTTGGTTCTCTCCAATGGGAAGGGGGCGGTCTTCGTAGGCATTATGTTGTTTGTCTGCAGGGACAAAAAGAGCCCTGTCAACTTCTTCCATTGCCCTAAGTACATCAGGATCTGAGATCCTTCGGCCTTTCAGCTGTACTTCGATCATTTCTTCCAGAGTGACCATGCGAAAATGCTTCAGAATTCACCCAATAAGTTACTAAAAAAGGAACTTTTTCAGAAAATTTCCGAAGTAAAACAGCAGTCAAAAATGCCTTTTTTGGGAAGTTTTCTAACGGAGGATCAGCTTCTTTACCAGTTCACGTCCTAATTCCTGGTTGAGCATCTTTATGATCTTTTCTTTTCCATAGCTCAATTCCTCCCTAAGAACGGAAGAACTCAGTTGCACGTACAGTGTATCGCGGTCAAGTTTGATCGCCGTTGTGTATTTTTCAATGGCAGGCCCCATTTGACTATTCCACACATCGCGCACGTGAACCTTATCCAGGCCCTTTTGAAGTTTGTTGTCAGAAACAAATTCCTGTAAAGCTTCGCTGATGCTGATGTGGTCATTAATTCTCCTGGCCATAGTCACTGGAATAAGGGGTAAAACGTTTATAGGTGTAAATGATCCCCTGTTGATTGAGGATCACCAGTTCATTTTCTTCGGAAGAAAGTACAGATTCCTTCCATTCGTTGTAGGGAGTTCTATAGTACAAATTAATACTGTCATTTTCAACCTTTACCTCAAAATTTTCGCGATCATCTGAAGTTAAAAAGCCACCGCCCAATTGTGGCCTGACTTTCTTTCGGAAGCCTTCGTTTTCCTCCACCTGAATGTAATCCACGATCTCACTGAATTTAAATTCCTTGGTAATACCTTCGGGTAATTCGGCTTTTTGGATCTCCCAGTAGCCATTTAAATTATGGATCTTTTCTTCCGTAGAAGTACATGAGAAAAGAAAAAGGGTCAGGAACAGAGTTAAAAAGTGCTTTTTCATAGTCGGAACATCTTATAGGTTTGTCCGGTCTCCATTACTACTTTTTCAGTGCGGTCACCGTGAGTATCGCTTATGAACAGTTGCCCTAATTGATTGGTGGCAACAAGATCAACGATATGGGCCACACGGTTCTCGTCGAGCTTATCAAAAATATCATCCAGCAACAAAATAGGAGAGACCTTGCTGAGATCTTTTATAAAATCAAATTGTGCCAGCTTGAGGGCGATCAAAAACGATTTTTGCTGGCCCTGTGAACCAAATTTTTTAATGGGATGACCTTCTATTTCAAAGTTGAGATCATCTTTATGTGTCCCGACACTGGTATACTGGAGGGCCATGTCCTTTTGAAGGTTGTCTTCCAGCAGAGAACCGAAGGAGCCTTCCTCCAGCTGACTTTTATAAGTTATAGACACTTCCTCCCTTTCGTTACTGATGGTGGCATACCGCTTCTGAAAAATAGGAATAAAGGTGTTGAGGAAGGCCTTGCGTTTTTCGTACAACACGTTGCCCAGCTCCTCCAGCTGCTCGTTATAAACTGAAAGTGTATCGCGGTCAAAGGAGTTGTTGGCGGCAAAATATTTGAGCAGGGAATTTCGTTGGGCCAGGATCTTTCCGTAGTTGATTAGGCTGTTGAGGTAGAGATTATCACTTTGGGAGATGACTCCGTCCATGAATTTCCGGCGGGTCTCGCTTCCTTCAATTATGAGGTCCCTGTCTGCCGGGGAAATGATAACCGTGGGAATAAAACCAATATGTTCACTGAACTTCTCGTAAGGTTTATTGTTCCTTTTAATAATCTTTTTTTGCCCTTTTTTGGCACTCACAATGATCTGTTCTTCCCGATCATTCTTCTCGAATTCACCTTCAATGACAAAGAATTCTGACCCATGGCGGATGTTTTGACTGGTAATGGGATTGAAATAACTCTTTCCGAAGGAGAGATGGTAAATACTGTCCAAAACATTGGTTTTTCCCACTCCGTTATTACCTACCAGGCAATTAATTTTAGCGTCGAATTCAAAATTGGCCGACTCAAAATTTTTATAATTTAGTAAAGAAAGATTTTTCAGAAACATAAACAGCTGCTATTCAGCGAAGTGGTTTTTAGTTTTCCCATTGTTTTCAGGACCTCTAAGGGGATGCAAATTAGGATAAATTATCCATTTTTTTTCCTTTTCCTTTTAAAGAAAAATTCTATTTTTGCCCTTCAATTAACAGTTTTTTATGGCAACGTACAAGAAAAGAGGACATAAACCCAAAGCTAAGGACGATCAGCATTCAGTTGAAGACGGTTCAACAACTGCAGAAGTATTTAACACCCTTGATGAAGGAGCGAGTAAGACCGAAGAATGGGTTGCCCGTAATCAAAAGTACATCTACATTATCATTGGTGTTGCTGCCGTGGTGATCCTTGGGTACCTTGGGTATAACGAATTTATCCAGGAGCCAAAAGAGGCTGAGGCTGCGAACGAAATGTTCCAGGCACAACAATATTTTGATGAAGCTCTTGATGCACCGGCTACAGAGAGTGATTCACTATTCAATCTAGCTCTTACCGGAGGTCAGGGAAAATTTGGATTTGAAGACATCGTAAAGAACTACGGAAGTACAAAAGCAGGTAACCTGGCGCATTATTACGCGGGAATGGCTTACCTGAATACAAACGAATATCAGAAAGCTATAGATCATCTTGATGATTTTGATAGCGACGATGAAATTCTTGGTCCTCTTGCCAAAGGAGGGATCGGTGATGCTTTCCTTCAGTTAGAGCAACCTGAAGAAGCGCTTGACTATTATGTGGAAGCTGCTAAATTAAGAACCAATAATTTCACTACTCCAAAATTCCTGATGAAAGCTGCAGTAACAGCTATTCAGTTAGGAAAAGGAGGTGCTGCGGAAGATTATCTCACCCGCATAAAAGAAGAATTTCCTGATTCTCCCGAAGCCAACAGAGTGGCTATTTATTTAGGGCAGGCTCAGGCAATGCAATAAGTATGGCTACAGAAGGAAAAAACCTTTCAGAATACGACAGAAACTCAATCCCAAACGCGAAGGAATTCAGGTTTGGGATTGTTGTTTCTGAATGGAACCACGAGATCACCGAAGGCATGTATGAGGGAGCAGTAAAAGTGCTGCTGGAAAATGAGGTGATGGAGCGAAAGATCGTGCGCTGGAATGTTCCCGGTAGCTTTGAACTTATCTATGGCTGTAAAAAGATGCAGGAGAGCTATGATATGCTTGACGCGATCATTGCCATAGGAAGTGTGATTGAAGGGGAGACCCGGCATTTTGACTTTGTATGCGAAGCCGTTTCACAAGGCATTAAAGATCTGAATGTACAAAGTGACATTCCCGTTATTTTCTGTGTGCTAACAGATCATAACATGCAGCAGGCCATTGACCGCTCTGGCGGGAAACATGGTAACAAGGGAGCTGAGGCTGCGGTAGCGGCCATAAAAATGGCACAGCTTCGAAAGGACGCCCGCTTCTAAAACCTGCTTTCACGCGGCACTGTTTTTGTAGTTGATAGTTTGCATCAGGAAACTTCGGAAGTCTTGCGCAATTTCAGTAAATTTGAGTTTTCCGGAATTAAAAGAAAAGCAGTTTGAAAATCAACTTCTACAAAACGAGAAAGAACCAGCGTTATAATTACACTCCGCGGTATTATAAGGGCAAGGATACTGGGAACATCTACAGTTTTGATTCCAAATTCCATAAGTATAAAGAGACTACCAACGCCATTGACTTTGGCTCTCAGTGGGCTGAAGCCCGTAAGTCCAGCCGTAATCGCGGTAACCGTGAGATCAATTTGCGGGTGCTGGTGATCATTGCTATTCTCGTGCTTATCTTTCTCTGGATCATCGATTTCGATTTATCCATTTTTACCAATCCGTAGTAAATGAATGATGTAATTCATCTTTTACCAGACCATGTTGCAAACCAGATTGCTGCAGGGGAGGTAGTGCAGCGTCCTGCTTCGGTCATCAAGGAGTTGCTTGAGAATTCCATTGATGCGGGCGGCCAAAATATCAAGGTCCTTGTCAAAGAGGCCGGAAAGACTCTTATCCAGGTGACCGATGACGGAAAAGGCATGAGCCTTACCGACGCCCGAATGTGCTTTGAACGGCACGCCACTTCCAAGATCAATACAGCAGAAGACCTTTTTAGCCTGAAGACAAAAGGATTCAGGGGAGAAGCCCTTGCATCTATAGCGGCTATCGCCCATGTGGAGATGAAAACTCGCCCAGGTGATGAAGAACTGGGAACCTGTATTAAGATCGAAGGCAGTGAAGTAGTTTCGCAAGAACCTTGTGTAACGCCGGAAGGCACCACCATTTGTGTAAAAAATCTATTTTATAATATTCCTGCCCGCCGTAATTTCCTGAAAAGTGATACGGTAGAATTACGACACATTATTGACGAATTCCAGAGGGTAGCCCTGGCGCACCCCGGAATTCAATTCTCTCTTTTTCACAACGGCAGTGAACTCTTCCAGTTACCCGAATCTAATTTAAGACAACGTATCGTCAATATCTTTGGAGGAAAGACCAATGAAAAACTGGTTCCGGTTACAGAGGAGACAGATATTATTGGGATCAACGGTTTCGTAGGTAAACCCGAGTTTGCCAAAAAGAGCAGGGGAGAGCAATTCTTTTTTGTCAATGATCGCTTCATTAAAAGTCCATATTTGAATCATGCCGTAACGGCTGCTTTTGAAGGACTTTTGAAAGACAAAGCCTATCCGAGTTATTTTCTGTACCTGCAGGTAGATCCTAAGAGTATAGATATCAATATACACCCTACCAAGACCCAAATTAAATTTGATGATGAACACGCCTTGTATACTATTCTTCGCAGTTCCATCAAGCACAGTCTAGGCCAATTCAATGTGGCTCCCGTTCTCGATTTCGACAGGGACTCGACTTTGGATACTCCTTACGAGTTCTCAAGAAAAGGAGTGACCACGCCAAAAATAGAAGTGGATCCAAACTTCAATCCTTTTAAAAGTGAAGGTAGTTCAGGATACAGTTCAGGGGGATATCGCAAAGCTAATTCCACAGGAAGTTGGGAAAGTCTGTATACAGGTTTGGAATCTGAAGATTTGAAGTCTCCCGATTCTTTTGAACAGGTGGAGTTTGAAAGCGATGAGGTGACCGGAAAACTCTTTGACAAGAGTGAGCATGATGGCGGAGGCACCACCTTCCAGCTGAATAAAAAGTATATAGTCACGACCTTAAAAAGCGGATTACTGGTCATTGATCAACACCGGGCACATAGCCGTATCTTATATGAAGAATTGTTGAAGAATATTACGGTCTCTTCGGCTGTGAGTCAGCAGTTGCTGTTTCCGCTTCAGCTGCAATTCAGCACCAATGAGATCGAATTACTTAGAGAAATTAAAGAGTCCCTGGAACAAACAGGATTTATCTTTTCTGAATTCACGAAAGATTCCGTAGAAATTACCGGTATACCCACGCAGATATCTGAAAGTGAGGTAGCAATTCTACTGGAGCAATTACTTTCAGATCTTGAAAATGAGGTTCCGGGAGCCGGTTTTTCGCAGGTGGACATATTGTCCAAATCCCTGGCGAAAGGCATGGCTGTAAAATCGGGGACGAGCCTGAATCCGCACGATCAACAAAATATTGTTAATAGTTTGTTTGCCTGTAAAGAGACGTCATTATCACCATATAATAAACCTATCTTTATAACTTTAACTGTTGACGAACTGGATAAAAAGTTTATGTAAATGGGAAGAATGACCGAAACCGTAAAGGTTCTATTGATCATCAATATTATTTTTTTTATAGGAACCATGAGCCTTGGAGAGCCGGCTTACCGATTGTTCTCATTATGGTTCTTCAAAAATGACAATTTTGGGGTCTGGCAGGTGATCACCCATATGTTCATGCACGGCGGCTTCATGCATATTCTTTTTAATATGTATGCCCTCTGGGCCTTTGGAAGTCCCATAGAACAAATGCTGGGGAAAAATAAATTCATTTTCTTTTATTTTTCTGCCGGAATTGGTGCCGCCATAATACATTCTTTAGTAAATTATTATCACTTTGAGACGGGTTATACAGAACTGCTGAATGCGGGAATGGATCCACAAGGAATAAAGACCCTTTTGGAGACCGGACAGTATTCCACCGGTATTCTTAATTCGGTTTCAAAAGATGTGCTGCAGGAATTCTATATGGCCTACAACACTCCGGCGGTGGGTGCTTCGGGCGCAATATATGGAATACTGGTAGCGTTTGGAATGATGTTTCCAAATGTTGAATTGTTCCTGTTGTTTGTTCCGGTGCCTATTAAAGCAAAGTATTTTATCCCAGCTTTGATCGCACTTGACCTGTTTTCAGGTTTTACAGGATATTCTATATTTGGAGGAGGAATTGCTCATTTTGCGCACGTAGGCGGGGCACTCTTCGGATTTATAATGATGTGGTACTGGAAAAAGAACCGGTTTAACCAAAACAGGTGGGACTAACATGAGAAGGTCTGGGAATTTTAAATACAAGCTTAAAATGGCGACAGTGACCGAAAAACTGATCGCTATTAATGTGGCTGTGTTTATTCTTTTCTTCTTTTTCAGAACGCTCGCTTTTCTTTTTCAGATGCCTTCAGACTTTTTGCTGGAATGGTTTGTATTCCCGAAAGAGATCTCCGAATTCATAGTGAAGCCATGGTCGATCATTACGTATGCCTTCCTCCATAGCGGTATCTGGCACATACTCTCCAATATGTTGATCCTGTACTATGCAGGCATTTACTTTCTCAATTATTTCTCTGCCAAAAAGCTGCTCAATTTCTATTTTTTGGGAGCTATTTTTGGCGCTTTGGTTTTTATGGCCAGTTATAACCTGTTTCCGGCTTTTCAGGGAATGGGACGGTCTTACTTACTCGGAGCATCGGCAGCGGTAATGTCAGTTTTGGTGGGAATTGCCACTCACATTCCGCATATGCGTATCAGGCTTATCCTGATTGGAAGTATTAAATTCTGGTGGATCGCGGCATTCTTTGTGGTGCTGGATGTGATACAGATCCCAATTAGTAACCCTGGTGGTCACCTTGCACATTTGGGCGGTGCAGCTTTTGGTTACATCTATGCCAGCCAATTGGGCAGAGGCAATGATTTCGCGATCGGTTTTGAGAAATTTATGGATTGGATAGCTTCGCTTTTCTCGCCAAGTAAAAGGGCTGATAGGCGCAGCAATCTCAAGACAGTGCATCGAAGAAAAAACACGTCCAGTAGTTCCACGTCTTATACTTATGGCTCCCAACGCAATAAACGTGAGGAGCAGGAAAAAATTGATGCTATTCTTGACAAGATCAGCAAAAGCGGTTATGATAGTCTTACCAAACAGGAAAAAGATTATCTCTTCAATGCTGGAAAGGACTGATCCATGAGAGACCTCAACTGGTTTGACAAATTCCTGTTCTTTCTGAATTCGCTGTTTGCGGCGGCTTTACTGTTTTCCTATCTGCTACCGTACATCCCACCGAGTACCTTCGCATTGCTTTCGGTATTTAGCCTTGGTGTGCCGTTCCTTATAATCGCCAATGTCATCTTCTTTTTGTTTTGGTTGTTCCGGCTTCGAAAGCAAATGTTATTGTCGCTGATAGCACTTCTCTTCGGATTCAATCATCTCACTTCTATTTATGAAATTTCTTCTTCCGAAGATTTAGATGGGCATGAGAATATATTGAAGGTCCTAAGTTACAATGTGCGGCAGTTCAATGAATATGGATGGGCAAAAGACGTAGATATTCCGGCCAAGATCTCAGAATTCGTGAAAGATCGGAATCCCGATGTAATTTCCATGCAGGAGTATTTTAGTGGTGAGTTGATGATAGCTAATAGTTTTCCGCATAGATACATAAAGAAAAGGGGAGAGGGAGCAGAATTTGGACTGGCCATACTTTCGCGCTATCCAATCATTAATTCCGGTTCTCTTGACTTTCCCACTCAGAGCAACAACAACGCCATCTACGCCGATATTCTCAAAGGAAAGGATACCATCAGGATAATCAATGTGCATTTACAGTCTTTCAGTGTTAAACCCGATATGGATAACCTGGAACAAAAGCATACCAAAAAGGTATTTTTGGGCATGGGGCAGACCTTTGTGCGGCAACAGCGCCAAATGGAGATTGTGATCGACCTGGTGAAGCGAACGCCTTATAAGATGATCCTGATGGGCGATTTCAATAATACTGCCTATTCCTATATCTACAGGGAGATCAAGTCTGAGGATCTGTATGATGCCTATAAGGAAGCAGGGAATGGTTTTGGACAAACCTTTGATTTCAAATTTTTCCCGCTGCGAATCGACTTTATTTTAGCTGCCGAATCACTGGAAGTGCTGAATTTTGACAACTACAAAGTGCCTTTCTCAGATCATTATCCTATCACCGCAACCTTTGCGTTAGACTAATTTTATTTCCTGAGTTTGAAGATAATTCAGCGCATTGGGTCCTTCATTGAAGAGTAGGTCCACAATACTTAAGTCATTCAGGTATCCGAATTTGTTTGAAAAAACCTGGGTATAAGGCTCAAACCGGAATGGTTTTTCTCCTTTTGCATGAACCAGGAAACGGCCGTCGATAACTTCTTTGGGTTCAAGAATGAACTCCTCAGTCTTTGAAAACGGGAATTCCTCCAATTGCAGGCACTCCAGAGTCAGGTTTAAACAGTCATAATTGAAATCGAGCAGGAAATCATACTTTTTATGGTAGAGCGGAGCGAATTCATCTTCATAGAATTCAAAGAAAGGAGAAGTGCGATAAACCGTCTGCAGCGATCTCCAGTGCTGTTTCTGCCAGTCAAAATCATTCTCGATCTTTACTTCCCTGTATTTTTGATGCTGAGATTTATTTCCGGAGTGCTTGATAGGAATATTCAGCAATAGTCTGCCGTTAGCTCCATAGATATACATCCTGTTGCGGTAGGTCTGCTTTTGGTAATTGTCTTCGTTCTCAAAGATCACCTCTTCAGCCTGAACCATCGCAACAAATTGCGAAATAGGTCCAAAGTAGCAGGGATGCAACAACAACGGATCCATAAATGCCTAACTTTTTTTCTTTTTTCGGAAGAATGAGTACCCGATCCAACCCACCAAAAGGATCAGAAAATACGGAAAATAAGAAACTGGTTCTCCTTTACCGCCCACGGTGGTGAACATTCTGTCCCAGCGTATCTTATCGAAGCCGGAGGCATTTTGATCAAGACTTAGCCAGATGAAAACTGGTTTTCCTACCAGGTGGTTTTCAGGAACGTAACCCCAATAGCGGCTGTCCTCACTGTTGTGACGGTTATCACCCATCATCCAGTAGTAATCCTGTTTGAAGGTATAGCTGTCTATAGGTTCTCCATTGAGCAGCACCTGGGTGCCATTAACTGAAAGTTTGTTGTCAATTCCCATTTCCCGACCTTCATAGTTCTCTATGATCTGGCGGTACAATGGAAATGAATTGATATCGATCTTGACTGTGGCTCCTTTCTTCGGAATGTAAATAGGTCCAAAGTTATCCCGGTTCCAGTTGACTTTTCCGTTGTTGGGGAAGATCCCCGGATCTTTTTCTCCTGCCGGACTGATCTCCCGTTGAATGCTGGCGACATTCGGGTGATTCTTCAGTCGCTCGTAAGCTTCTTCGGAAAGAGATTGGATAAAGAACTGATTGGTGTTTGGATCATAATAGAATCCGTCGGTAATATCATACACCTTGTAAAGCGTATAAGGATCAAAACCCTGGCCCTTTGTGGTTCCTGAATAAGAGTACTGTGGTTTTGCCCTTTCCGGAAGGTCAAGGGGTTGATTATTTACAAATACTTTCCCATCAACGATCTTCAGGGAATCCCCCGGAAGCCCTACCGCACGCTTTACGTAATTCGATTTTTTGTCTACAGGTTTGTCATATCGCATTCCCGATCTGTCCCTGAACATGCGTACCGTATCAACTGGCCAGTTGAAGACCACTATGTCGTTACGATCAACATCCTGAAAGCCGGGAAGTCGGAAATATGGAATATGCGGACTGTTCAGGTATGATTTGATTCCAATTCCGGGAATGGTATCATGTACCATAGGAAAGGCAACAGAAGTAATCGGAGTTCTGGCACCGTAATGAAATTTGCTTACAAATAGATAATCACCTACCAAAAGTGTTTTTTCAAGCGAGGAGGTAGGTATCGTGAATGGCTGCATCACGTAGGTATGGACAATAGTGGCGGCCACAACGGCAAAGAGGATTGAACTGATCCATTCCCCTGCAGCACTTCCCGGGTGCAACGAACGGTCAGCTCTGTAAGTTACATCAGCCGAGTAGTTGACGTAGAAAATGTAAAATCCGAGGGTTATAATGACCAGTATGGTATCAAGTGTTGAGGTCTTTCCAAAGCTCCTGATGGTCTCCACCCAGATTACCGGGAACATAATGAGGTTTACAATAGGAATGAAAAGCAGGATCACCCACCACCACGGCCTTTTTAAGATCTTCATTAGTACTACCGCATTGTAGACGGGAATGGCTGCTTCCCAGGCTTTGCGACCGGCCTTTTGATATAATTTCCAGGTTCCGAGAAAATGGATTAGCTGAACAATTAAAAGGAACAGGATCCAGTGTATTATAGTCATGAGCTATTGTTTGTGGTTATAGGTATAGAAGATGAATAATTTGTTACATTAAAACAAGACGTCTTTCATGCTGAACACACCCTTCTTATCCTTCAGCCATTCCGCAGCTATGATGGCCCCAAGGGCAAACCCGTCGCGGGAATGGGCAATATGTTCAATTTTGATAGTGTCTACTTCGCTTTTGTACGAAATTATATGAGTGCCCGGTACATTCTCTATGCGCTTTGCAGTCACCGGAATCTCATCTTCTGAAGCTTCATCAAGTTTCCAACCCTTTTTGTCGCTGTTCTCAATGATCTGTTCGGCAAGACTTATAGCTGTACCACTGGGCGCGTCCAGTTTTTGAGTGTGATGTATCTCCTCAATGTCTACGGAATACTCTTTGAAACTGTTCATCATTTGCGCCAGTTTCTTATTCAGTTCAAAAAAGAGATTAACTCCCAGGCTGAAGTTGGAGGCGTAAATAAAAGCAGCATCTTTTTCTTTACATAGCTTTACGGCCTCATTGTACCTGGAAAGCCAACCTGTAGTTCCCGAAACTACCGGGATCTGTTGGTCGAAACAGGAAGTAATATTTTTAAAAGCAGCATCGGGGATGCTGAAATCTATGGCTACATCTGCCTTTTTGAGATCGTACTTCTGCACATCATCAGAAATTCTAAGTACCACTTCATGACCGCGTTTTTCAGCGAGCCTTTCAATGGTCTTCCCCATTTTTCCGTATCCTAAAAGAGCTATTTTCATTTAAAAATTGAAGTTTAAACTTAGGCCATATCCGGGCTTTCCACTATACCGGTCGAAATCGAAAGCAGGTTTTAAAGAGAGGTCCTCGCTTACATTGAACTGCTGCAGGTGTGCATCAACATTGGCATCAATGATATTGAGCGCATAGAGGCCAAGGGTAACCAGGATCGAGATCTCCTTGTTGCGCTGGTAGAAACGTTGTCCTTCTATGAGTCCGTTGGTGGAAACAATTGGATTGCCGTTAGCATCTGAAAATTCATCATCAGTCCTGCCGGCCAGCCTGCTTTTGTAAGCTTCCCTGTAGCGGTCATATTCGTCATCATTCCTAAAATAGAAATATACTCCGCCACCAAGAGCGGCATATACCACCGGGATCTTCCAGTATTTTCCGTTGTATGCCTGTCCCAGTCCGGGTAGAACGGCAGAATAGAATGCTGCTCTTGCGGGGGACAGCGGGTCGTAAGCTTTATAAGCGGGTTCTTCTACTACCAACTGCGGGTCCACCAGGAGAGAGTCCTGTTGCGCAAAGGTCTTACCGGCAAAAAGAAGGAGGAAAAGGAGTAATATGAGATTTTTACTCTTCACCCTGGATTATTTTTTTCAATCGGTTGAGGTCTTCTTCCGAAGAAAAAGGTATGATGAGTCTTCCGTTTCCTTTTTTAGCCACCTTCACATCTACTTTGGTACCAAGCCGTTCTGAAAATTCCCTGATACTTTTTTTGATGTTCTTTGGAAGGGCAGGAGCTGAAGCAGTAGTTTTTTCAGCCGGTTTTCCTTCCTGAAGGTTTCGTACCAGTTTTTCAGTTTCCCGTACAGAAAGCGAGTTGGCAAGGATCTTTTCGTAGATCTCCAGCTGGGTTTGACCATCTTCAACATTGATCAGTGCCCGGCCGTGACCCATAGAAAGGAAACCATCACGCATTCCGGTCTGGATGATCGGGTCCAGTTTTAATAACCTAAGGTAGTTTGCTATGGTAGAACGGTTTTTTCCGACACGTTCGCTCAGCTGCTCCTGAGTAAGATTGATCTCATCAATAAGTCGCTGATATGAAAGAGAGATCTCGATAGGATCAAGATCCTGCCGCTGAATGTTCTCCACCAGCGCCATTTCCAGCGATTCCTGGTCATTGGCGATCCTGATGTAGGCAGGGATGGTTTCAAGGCCTACCAGCTTCGAAGCTCTGAATCTTCTCTCACCAGAAACCAGTTGGTACTGGTTATAGGCAAGTTTTCGAACAGTAATGGGCTGTATGACTCCCAATTCCCTGATGGAAGATGCGAGTTCTCTCAACGATTCTTCATTGAAGCTGGTTCGGGGCTGAAAAGGGTTTACTTCAATAGCATCCAGTTCCAGTTCTACTATGTGTCCAACCAATTTGTCGGCATTCTTATCTTCCGCCGATCGAATATCATTTTGAGGATCCTTCAGCAGTGCTGAAAGCCCTCTTCCCAAAGCCTGTTTTTTGGTCGCCTTCGCCATCTTCTTCTAACTGTTTTTCTTGATAATTTCGTGTGCCAGGCTCAGGTAATTAGTTGCTCCCTTACTTCCGGCATCATAATTAATAATACTTTCCCCGTAACTGGGGGCTTCACTTAAACGCACGTTTCGCTGAATGATTGTCTTAAAGACCATCTCATCAAAATGCTTTTGAACCTCTTCCACCACCTGGTTGGATAACCTTAGTCTTGAATCATACATGGTGAGTAACAGGCCTTCAATATCCAATTTTGCATTGTGGATCTTTTGAACGCTTTTGATGGTATTAAGAAGTTTTCCGAGGCCTTCAAGTGCAAAATACTCGCACTGGATTGGAATAATGACCGAGTCTGCTGCCGTAAGGGCATTCAAGGTTAAAAGCCCAAGGGAAGGTGCGCAGTCAATGATGACGTAGTCGTAAGAATCACGCAAATGGCCAATGGCCTTTTTGAGCATGTATTCCCGTTCGTCCTGGTCAACCAGTTCTATCTCAATAGCCACCAGGTCAATATGCGCCGGAATTATATCTAGGTTAGGGGAATCGGTCTTCATGATTGCCTCCTCAGCTTTGACAGAATGCTCCAGCAACTGGTAGGTTCCCAGTTCCACACTTTCTACATCTATTCCCAGGCCAGAAGTAGCATTCGCCTGTGGATCGGCATCTATCAATAAGACTTTTTTCTCAAGCACCCCTAAGGAAGCTGCCAGGTTAACTGAAGTGGTCGTTTTTCCTACGCCTCCTTTTTGATTTGCAACGGCAATGATTTTACCCATTAAATTCTCTTGAATTTTAAAAGGTAAAAATACAATTTATTATAGGTTTACGAAAGGTAAATTGTTAACAGGTTTTTAGTAGGAATTTAAGCAGTATCAGGCAGTTACATCTGCTGAGCGAAAATTTTTAATAACTTGGCATGGCTTCAGGTTCCAAACCTGAAATCCTCCGGACCTTTTTAGCTGCTGCCGGTGATCTAGCTTCCTTTTTTCGCCTTGATCATGGCTTCCAGTTGATCCCACATCTGCTCCGGAATGGCCTCCAAAAGGTTGAATTGTCCTGCCCCTTTTAGCCACTCTCCGCCATCTATGGTAATGACCTCGCCATTGACATAAGCTGAAAAATCAGAAACCAGGTAGGCTGCGAGATTCGCCAATTCCTGGTGTTCCCCAACTCTTTTCAGGGGCACTTTTTTCGCGAGATCAAATTTCTCTTTCAGGTCTCCCGGTAATAGTCGGTCCCAGGCTCCTTTTGTTGGGAATGGTCCGGGTGCAATTGCATTGAACCTTATTCCGTACTTTGCCCATTCTACGGCCAGAGAACGGGTCATTGCCAATACTCCGGCTTTGGCAGTTGCACTTGGCACAACATAGGCCGAACCTGTCCACGCGTATGTGGTTACGATGTTCAGTACGGTCTTGTTCTTTTCACCTTTGTCTATCCAATGTTTACCAAAGGCAAGAGTACAGTTCTTACTTCCTTTTAAAACGATATCAATGATGGTGTCAAAGGCATTGGCACTCAATCTCTCCGTCGGCGAAATGAAGTTTCCCGCAGCGTTATTTAAGAGGATGTCGACAGATCCGAATTCCTTAACTGTATTTTCCAGCATCTGTTCTACCTGCTCGTAATGCCTTACATCACACTGTAACGGAAGACACTTCCCGCCGGTTTCTTCGGAAAGCTCTTTGGCTGTGTTTTCCAACTTCTCGAGATTCCTTGAAGTAATAGCCACTTTTGCTCCCAATTCGAGGAAGTAGCGGGTCATGGCTTTTCCAAGGCCACTGCCTCCTCCGGTTACTACTATGGTTTTACCTTTTAAGGCATCGTCTCGAAGCATTTTCTGTGTGTAATCCATTGTTTAGAACTTAGATGTTAGAATGTATTTTAGGCTTTTAGCCACAGATGTACTGGTTAATTCTCAGTTATTAATGTTTATTAATGTGCCTCAAAAATGACATTTTACAGGCAGTATTCCAGTAAATATTGAATCCTAAATTTTGAATTCCGAATTAACGGAGATTCTTCCTTCGTCGGAATGACAAGTTTATGCCTGCGAAGGTTCGTCGATTAGGATTTCCAGCAATTGAATGGCTGCATCGCTGATCTTGGTTCCGGGGCCAAACACTGCTGCGGCACCGGCGTCGAAGAGGAACTGGTAATCCTGTGAGGGAATTACACCTCCTACAATGACCATGATATCTTCACGTCCATATTTTTTTAGCTCCTCAATTACCTGCGGTACGAGGGTCTTGTGACCTGCGGCAAGTGAGGAAACTCCCAAAATATGCACGTCGTTCTCAACTGCTTGTTTAGCGGCCTCAGCCGGAGTCTGGAACAAAGGTCCGATATCTACATCAAAGCCTACATCGGCATAGCCGGTGGCTACTACTTTTGCTCCGCGGTCATGCCCATCCTGACCCATTTTCGCGATCATGATACGGGGTCTGCGCCCTTCCTGTTCGGCGAACTCATCGGCCATTTCCCTCGCCTTCTTAAAGGAGGCGTCGTCTTTTATCTCTTTTGAATACACACCGCTAAATGATTGGATCTTTGCTTTATAGCGTCCGAAAACTTCTTCCAGAGCATCACTAATTTCTCCTAAAGTGGCTCTTTCCCGGGCCGCGTCTATTGCTAAAGCTAGTAAATTTTCCTCACCTGAGCGGGCCGCAGCGGTAAGTTTCTCAAGGGTCGCCTTTACTTTTACAGAGTTGCGCTCTGCCTTGATCTTCTCCAGTCTTTCTATTTGTTGACGACGTACCGTTTGATTGTCAACTTCCAGGGTTACAATTGGGTCTTCTTTTTCCCGTCGGTACTTATTTACCCCCACAATTATATCCTGACCGCTGTCTATACGTGCCTGTTTCACTGCGGCAGCTTCCTCGATGCGTAACTTCGGAATTCCTGCCTCTATCGCCTTGGTCATTCCCCCTAATTCCTCAACCTCCTGAATGAGGTCCCACGCCTTTTGAGCGATCTCGTTGGTAAGGCTTTCCACGAAATAACTACCGGCCCATGGATCTACTGTACGTGTAATATTTGTTTCCTGTTGCAGGTGTAGTTGGGTGTTTCTGGCAATTCGAGCAGAAAAATCGGTTGGTAGGGCAATAGCCTCATCAAGCGCATTGGTATGAAGGCTTTGGGTACCTCCAAAGGCTGCTGCTGCCGCTTCAATACAGGTCCTGGCAACGTTGTTGAATGGATCCTGCTCGGTAAGGCTCCAGCCACTTGTTTGGCAGTGAGTTCTTAAAGCAAGGGATTTTTCATTTTTCGGGTTGAACTGTTTTACCAGCTTGGCCCAAAGCGCTCTCGCCGCCCGCATTTTTGCGATCTCTGTAAAATGATCCATGCCAATGGCCCAAAAGAAAGATAATCGCGGCGCGAAACTGTCAATATCCATTCCTGCTTCCAGACCTTTTCTGATATACTCCAGCCCGTCTGCGAGGGTATAGGCCAGTTCAATTTCACTGGTCGCACCCGCTTCCTGCATATGGTATCCTGATATACTAATGCTGTTGAACCGGGGCATATTTTTAGAAGAGTATTCAAAAATGTCAGAAATGATCTTCATTGAAGGAGTAGGAGGATAGATGTAAGTGTTCCGAACCATGAACTCCTTTAAAATGTCATTTTGAATGGTCCCTGAAAGTTGTTCCGGTTTTACGCCCTGTTCTTCCGCAGCTACGATATAGAACGCCATGATAGGCAACACGGCTCCGTTCATGGTCATAGAAACGGACATCTTATTGAGCGGGATCTGGTCGAACAGCACCTTCATGTCTTCCACGGAATCTATAGCGACCCCTGCCTTACCCACATCGCCAACCACCCGCTCATGGTCACTGTCATAACCGCGGTGTGTAGCGAGGTCAAAAGCTACAGAAAGTCCTTTTTGTCCTGCAGCCAGGTTTCTCCGGTAAAAGGCATTACTTTCTTCGGCCGTTGAAAATCCGGCGTATTGCCGAATTGTCCATGGACGGGTTACGTACATGGTGCTGTAAGGTCCTCTCAGGTACGGCGGAATTCCCGCTGCAAATTTCAACTGATGCAGGCCTTCCACATCTTTTGATGAATAGGTTTTTCGAGCACTCTCTGCTCCAGATGCAGGAGCCCCGGGTTTGTTTTTTATTTCGAGGTGTTGTAGATCTTTTCTGCTCATGGTCGGTTAAATTCCGGAAGGTTAATTTTCACTTTTTAAGCGCTCGAGTTCAGATTTTTCACTCAGACGCTTCTCCAGGATCGGTGACAGCAATGTCTTTCTGGGTTTGTGCTTTAGGAACGGGTATAATTCAAGTTCCTCTTTCATCCTGTCCTGTTTATTCGGGAATTTATTGGATCCAATGAGCACGAGCTCTCCGGAATCATACTGTTCCTGTTCCTTCTCGGCACTTTCCGATATTTTCTTTTGAATAATTCCCTCCTTGAGTTGGGAAAGAAAGCCGCCTCCTTTTTCAATAGATTTGAAAATTTCCAGAGCTTTTTCGGCTAATTCGTTCGTAAGATTTTCTATGTAATAACTTCCCTCGGCCGGGTTGCTCACTTTTTCAAAATAACTTTCATGCTTCAGAATAAGCAACTGGTTGCGGGCGATCCTGTTTCCGAATTTGTTGTTCTTATGGTAGATGGCATCATAGGCCATATTGCATACACTATTGGCACCTCCTAAAATTGCGCTCATGCACTCGGTGGTGGTGCGCAACAGGTTCACATTGTAATCATACAGGGTCTTGTTGCGCCTGGTTGGCTGTGCCAGGATGTGGCATTCTTCATTGAATCTATATTCTGTTGCCAGGTTGGAGTACAGCAGGCGAAGAGCCCTCAGTTTTGCTATTTCAAAAAAGTAGTTTGGCCCAACCGCCACCTTAAATTGTAGAGGTTTTTCCAGGGAAATTCCCTTTTCTGAGCAGTGGTTAAGATACTCATTGGCATGTGCCAGGGAATATGCCAGCTGCTGCGGAATATTGGCACCTGCATTTTGGTAAAGCCCAAGGTCTACAGAAAGTCCTCCTTTGAGGTTAGCGGAATTTCTTAAAAGTGAATCCAGCACCTCATGATCTTGCTGTAAGTTGTGGTACCAGTTGCCCGTGCGGGCCAGGTTTCCAACGATGTCAAATTGAAGATAAACCTGTGATCCCACTGGTAAAAAAGAATTCAGGTTGCCCAGAAATTTCTCTGAAGCGAACTCCACCTTAAGAAAGACCGGAACGGATTTAAGATCAAGGTCCTTAAAAAGGGAGTTTAAGCCTACTTCTTCTGAAGGTAAAATAAACCAGATGGCTTCAGCTCCTTTTTGAAGGGCCTCCAGGGCTTTCTTATTAGCTCTCTCGACATCGGCAACATAAATTTGCTCGGTTATATTCCAGCATGAGGGAGGATGTACTTTTAAAGAAGTAGGGGATTCGTCTGGATGATAGAACGGTTTTACATCTATACCGTCCTGAGAATGCCAGACCAGGGTCTGGTTGTAATCTGCACCTTTAAGGTCGTATTGGATCTTTTGTTTCCACTGTTTTGCCGATACCTCTCCAAATTCATCGAATAATTGCTTACTCATTGTATTTTGATTTAGTGGCTTGCAGATACTGTTTCGGGAAGTTATTCCTCTTCCTGATACTCTATAATAAAGATCTCTTCATTTTCCCGCTTCATGTAGTATTCATTACGGGCAAACTTTTCGAGTTCGAGCGAATCGCTCAGTTTGTCTATAACGGCTTTGTCTTTTGAGATCTCGTTCAGGTAATATTGCTTGTTCTTTTCAAGGGCATCAATTTCAGAATTGAGCTCATGGTGAATAAGCCAGGAATTACTATCCAAAAAAAGCATCCAGAAAAGGAATGCGACCAGCACCAGCAAATACTTATTGCTGGCAACACGGAACCATTTCCTGTTTCTAAGCTCTCTTAATTTCATTACCCGAAAGATACGAAATTAGAGTAAACGTTGGCGTATAATTGTCTGAACAATATCAACAGCTACAGTATTGTACCTGTTGGTTGGAATAATAATGTCAGCAAATTCTTTGGTGGGTTCAATAAACTGCTGATGCATTGGCTTTAAGGTGGTCTGGTAACGGTTTAGAACCTCATCCAGATCCCTGCCTCTTTCTGCGATATCGCGCTTCAATCTTCGAATCAGTCTTTCATCACTATCGGCATGAACGTAGATCTTGATGTCAAACATCTCCCGAATGTCGGGATGAGTGAGGATTAGGATCCCTTCTACAATGATCACTTTGCGGGGAGCTATCTCTATGGTTTCTCCCGTGCGGTTGTGTTGTTTAAAAGAGTAGACCGGCTGCTGAATGGTTTTGCCGGACTTAAGATCTTTCAGGTGAGAGACCAGGAGATCAAAATCAATAGATTTTGGGTGATCAAAGTTTATTTTTGTTCGCTGCTCATAGGTGAGGTGACTGGTATCCTGGTAGTAAGAGTCTTGTGAAATTACATCAACTTCTTCGTTCTTTAACTCTTCAATGATCTGGTTTACAACTGTGGTTTTTCCGCTGCCGGTACCTCCGGCGATTCCTATGATCAACATTTTACTGATTTTAGGGCAAAGGTAAAACTTTCGGTTCTTACTATTTTCAGATTATTTTTCTATAGCCGCAATTTCTTTTGCTGTTTCGGAAGAATTTCGGTACCGAAATTCTTCCGAAGAAATGCCTGAAAAGATTAGGCCTGCTTCGGAAGTAATTTCACAATTCCTTTATTTTCAACCGAAATATAGATGAAACCATCAGGTCCCTGCACTACATCTCTTACGCGTCCTATTCCTTTAAGCAGTCTTTCCCTGCCTGTAACTTTTTTTCCGTTCAGGCTAAGGTGCTCCACATATTGAAATTTTAATGAGCCTGCCAAAAGATCTCCTTTTAACTCCGGATATTTATCAGAGGTCACGAACACAAATCCGCTGGGAGCAATAGAAGGCAGCCAATAGTACATAGGATCTTCAAATTGAGGACCAGTTCTTTGATCTGTAATGGGCGTGTCATCATAATTTTTTCCATAAGTCACCACGGGCCAGCCGTAATTAGCACCTTTTTTGACCACATTGATCTCGTCCCCTCCCTGTGGGCCATGCTCATGGACCCAGATCTCGCCTGTTTCAGAATTATAGATCATGCCCTGGGGATTGCGGTGGCCGTAGGAATAAATGGCTTCTTTGGCATTGGATTTTCCCACAAACGGATTGTCTGATGGAATGGAACCATCTTTGTTTAGACGGTAAACCTTACCGTTGTCACGGCTAATGTCCTGAGGGTTTTCGTCCCGACTTCCTCTATCCCCGACACTAAAATAAAGATAGCCTTCATCATCAAAAGCGATACGCGAACCAAAATGTTGACCTTTTTCGGTATTTGGGGAAGCTTTATACAGGATGGTCTTGTTTGTTAGCTGATTATTTTCAAGTTTGGCTCGCATTAGGGCGGTATTTCCTCCGCTGCCTTCCCCTTCTGGTGAAGAGTAGGTGAAGTAGATCCAACCGTTAGAATCATACTCAGGATCTAAAGCGACATCTAAAAATCCACCCTGCCCCCGGTAATAAACTTGGGGAGCACCCTGTACCATAAGTTTTTGTCCATTTTTAAAATGGATAAGATCTCCACTTTTTTCAGTGATAAGCATGCTGCCATCAGGCAAAAAGGCCATTCCCCAGGCTACCTGCAGGTCAGGTACTACCATTTCGTACTCATAATTGGCGTCGGTTACCTTATCTTCCGGAATAGTGATGGGTTCAGCACGAGCCTGTACTGAATCGGTCCCGGTCATTACTACTTCCTCCTCTGCGGAAGTTTTTTCGTTTTCCCCACAGGAAATAAGGCTGATACATGCAAAAAGGCCGAAAAAAGCTGATTTGATCTTCATTTTTTCAATTTTTGAAATTCGATAACTTCAAAGATAGCAAGATTTTCATCAATCAATTTAATTTGGCAGATTCGACAGTTATTTGATCATAACCACTTCCAGGTGACCTGTTACGCCGGCCTTTTGCATTACTTCTTTCAGCTCCTCATTTTCGATCATTTTTTGTGCCTTGTCCAGATCGTTAGTTTCAAAGACCATGTACACAAGATCGGGATCACCTATCTTGGGTCCGCAAACTACCTCTTTAAGTCCGGCTTCATTTCTGCGTTGCACATCTTCATCGTAGATCTTTTTCCATGACTGGAAGTTTTCTACTCGGTGGGATAAAATAATTACTGACATAATAAATGGTTTTAAATTTAATGGGGAGGAAATTTTATAAGAGGGGGAATGGAGGGAGTCTTAAAGCTAAGGAAAAATTATCTTTTTTGAGAGATTTATAAAAAGACTTTGCTGCTAGATTTTTGTAATGTCGAAGTGAGGTTCTGTATTTAACAGAGAGGTTTTTATTGAATTCCATTTTTCGGGATGCAGGCTGGAAACATATACAGAAGATTTAAGGGAGACAGAAAAAAAAGATTTAAATGCTTTGAGCAAGGGATCGTTTTGAGTTGAGCCATAGTGAATGAGATGTTGGCCATTTGATCTTGCCATTTTGTAGATATCAAAAAGTAAAGCTTTAAAAATTTCAGGATCATTTTCCCTGACCCAAACATCAGTTAAATAGACCTCATTAAAGGAACGGCCTGGTCTTGGAAGACCTTTGTTTCCTGTGAGTTTTGAAAGAAGGTTGTAAATAAAATAGATCAACAGGAATTTCTTTTTATAACGAAGTACCCTGGTGCGTTTTAGACCTTTCATGTTCCAGGCCCCGCAGATACCTACTAGCCGGTCTGCTTTATAGGCAAGAAAATAATCCTGGATGCTAAACCCATAGTTGCCGCTAATTTTTTTTTCAAAGCGTTCCCTATCGAAAACCTGGGCCAGATCTTTTTTTTCATTCATCACGCATTTTAAAATGGCCTTTTTGTCACCTTCCTCTGCTGTTCTAATGGTCAGGTCTGTTTTGAAGTCCTTTCGGCCGGTAATTAATAATGTCCTGGTGAGGGTTGGAGATAATTTCCTGAAGCCCGGGATGTTCCTGTATCTGTGGTTGCTGAAATAAGAATCAGCTTTCTTATTCCCTTCAAAAATAACGGTATACCCAATGCTTTTTTTCTGAAGGCAGGTGGAGATCATATATTCAACCAGTTGTTTATAGTAGCCTTTCCCTCTTTCCCGCGGCACAATACAGAAGTCTCCAAAGTAGGACAAAGTATGTTCAGTTTCATTGAAGTACCCTTGATACTGTAAATGCTTTCCAAAACCAACCAATTTATTGGAAACAAAAACACCGTAGTACCGATAATCCTGAGACCAAAGTTCGTTGAGCAAGAAAAGGTTTGGTGAACGGTCAAAGGAAATTTCAATGACGGGGGTTTTCATGGGAGATGCGGCCAGAATTTCCAGCATTTGATCGTTATAACTTCTATCCAATTCCCGTATTGTGATCATAAACCGTAAGCTTTAGCTTTTGCACCAATACCTGAATAAAAAGGGAAGCGGCATAACTCCCTATATTTTTTATTTAGTTCTGGTTCTATCTTCCGGAAATTTCCTGATGCCTTTTGGGTAAGCGGATCTTTATGAATGTAACGGAATAACCAGTTTGAATCGCAGGCATTTTTAGAAACTATTTTTTCTATAAGTCCATCCATCTCCTTTTCTTCCAGCCAGTCACTAAGATTTGAAAGTGAAAGGTTTTCGAAATTCAATTCTTTTGATTCTCCTATTTCTTCCTGAATAGAGCTTTTAACAAGCCTAAGTTTGTGAGCTTGAGACCTTAAATGCTCATAAGTGTCACGGTGAAGGTATTGTGGGTACGCCTGCTTAAATGGTATTTCTCCCAGCATATAGAACTGCAGGTAAAAATTTTTTCGCGCTGGTGTTCTGGTGAAGAAATCACGAAACCTGGAATAAAAAAAGCCTGCCATGTCTTTTCGCTCATTTAAAAGCCCCTTTGGATTGAGGCCTCTTCCCTTATATAGCTGTGGAGAGAAAGCTATCTTAAAAAGCCATTTTAGAACAGCCTTGTCTAGATAGCGGTCAAAATAGGTTTGCTGCTCCTTCGGGTCGTCAAGCTCCATGAATTTCAAGATCCTCTTTCGTCCCATTACTATGGTCGCAAACCTGCAAAAGAATCGGATATATTTTTCAAATTTTCCCGACCATACTATTCCGTGTTCTATGTGCTTGAAATTTTCTTTCCAAAATTCCACATCCTCTTTCAGAAGCCCGGGAATAAGCTGATGGAAAAATATTTTTCGTTGTTGAGGGCTTGATCTGTTAAAGCCTAAGAACTCAGCAGCCTCTTCTGGTTGTAATTTCATCACAGCAGCTAGTTTTAAATTGCAAAGCCTTATTTGATTTAATGACATATCAACTGCCGTGACGGTAACATTTTCTAAAGCAATCAAGGAGAGAGGCACCTCACCAGCACTAGCCAGGCACAACAGGTTGCTGTTTGAAAGTGATAAGGTCTTCACTTCCAGTAAAGGATCATCCTGTGAGATACCGAAGTCGAACAAACTTTCCACCTATTGCGCTGATTTAAAATTTTTGACCAGATCGGTCTTACTAATAAAACCATGTTTCTGCGCTATTTTTTCAACGCTCTTGAAACCTTCATATGTTATTTCACCTCGTAGGTTAAAAGGAATGTCTTCAAAAACATTCAGGAATGTTTCAGCAAGGCAACATAAGGCAGTACCGGGAGGGGAGCAGGAGGTGAGCACCACATCCTGATCACATGGTAATTGTATTGAGGCTGAAAAAGGCAGTACAGTAACATTCTTCAAGCTTTTTATGTCAGTAGAAACCGCAGAAGGAATCGACAGATCGCAGATGACCACCGGTTTCTCCCTCGAAACATTAGCGGCAGTAATAATGGGATCATTGGTGTTTACAGCTACTAAGATGGCATCACACTCCCGTAATCGATGTAAAGAGGTATCTGCGGAAAAATCTATGGATGAATCGACAGAATATTCCGCGACCGACTTTTTTAGCCTTTCAGAAGCCTTTCCTATCAGGATGATCCTGGAAATGGAAAAATGATCTTCATAAAGCAGGCTTCTACAAAGTATTTTGCCAATATTTCCTGCAGCACCTACAACTCCTATAGTTAAGTTGTGGTCATCCAGGTGTTTCAGAACTGCACTTTTAAAGTTGTTATAACCTACAACAGCGGTAAGCGTATTTCCTGTCATTAACCTGGAATTAGAGGACTCAAGAAGGTTTTTGCCATTATTGGTCAGTATGGAGGTGTAACCACCAAGACCAATAAATTTTGCTCCTCTGTGACCGGCAAGATCAACGGCCTCCTGAATGCTTTTTATGACCTTTTTCTTTTTTGAAGTTCGGTGATATTTTTCCAGGCTTGCGGCATCTAATGGAATAACTACAGTGCTTAGGTGGATCTTCCCCTCGTACAGGTTTTTTGAGTAGGCGACAAAAGGTTTTAGATCCATTACTGTGGCCACTTTTTCAAAAAGTTGCCATAGGGCGGTATCTGAAGCAGCTATTAAAGATCGGGTTAGCATTCTCAACTCCTGTGTAGGATAGGCAAAATGTACAATGAAGGCAACCTTCACAGCTCCCGGGGCAGGAGTTTCCAAACTGCAGTCCAGATAACCGTATTCGGGGACCTGTCCTTTGTTATCCTCGTAAGGATCCTCATTGATCAGGTGTTTTATAAGATGATAAAAATCTCCTTTTTGCAGGCTAAGGCAAAGGTCTTCAATTGCAGAAAACATTTTTTCCAGATCCTGTTTTTGGATATGCACAGAAGGTTCTATCCTTAGAACATCGGGTGCGGAAAGCGACGGGAGGATCCTGAGCTGGTGCCTGTTTAGTAAATAGGAAGACAGTACGTAGCCAAGCAGCTTTTGTTCTTGCAAGACCCGCAGGAAGAGGTCATTTTTAAAAGTTCGGAATTTTATGCCCAACATTAGTCCCTTCCCATTTACAGAATGAATTATTTCAGGATATTTTGCCTGAATTCCCCGAAGACCTGAAATAATTTTTTCACCTTTTATTTTTGCCTTTTTTGAAATATTCTCTTCTTCAATGATCTTGAGGGTTTCCAGCGCCGTAAAAGCCGCAAGGCTCCCATTGGAAAATGTGGAGACATAGTATTTTCCAAACTTCTCGTGGTACCGGTTTTTTTCTATTGAAATTGAAGCTATTTTTTCAAAATTTCCGCCAAGAGCTTTTGAAAATAGATAATAGTTGCCTTCATAATTTTCACTTGCCAAAAAAGAGCCGGTCCTGCCAAGTCCACACTGGATCTCGTCAAAGATGATAGGAAAATTCATTTTGCTTATAACCTCAGGTAAAACAGGGTTTATTTCCCTAATGCCACCTTCTCCTATCACAGGCTCGAGCATAGCCCCAATAACAGCAGGGAAAGAATAATCTTCCGTTTTGACTACACCTTCTTTTTGTATGAGCACTTCAAGCTTAATGGCAGATCTTTGAAAAGCATTTTCCAATTGACTTTCAAGATCCTCAGAAGTGTCATCAATAAAAATGGATCCAATAGGGAGAATGCCTTTGAATTTGTTCCGGTTTTCCTCGTTTCCCATGAGGCTGCGGGCAGAAGAAGAGTTCCCATGAAAACCGCTTTTATTGCTTATCATGAACAGCCGGGAATTTTCTATTATTTGATTATTGAGCCTCCAGGTTTTCCTGAAAGCTTCGGGTGCTAAAAATGCAAATTGGAGCCTTTGTTTTTCTTCAAGCTTCTCGAGCTTTTCCTTCCACTCCAGGTAGGCGTGGTGAATGGCCATATCCACTACTTCAGAACCAGTAGACCCAAACAAAGTGTAGAAATTTTTTCCCGTGTACTTGGAAAGCAGCAAGTTGATCTTTTGTGCAAGTTTTGATGGGTAATATTGATCACTAAACTGGTCAGATAAAGGAATCTGCCCGGAACTCAAAAAATCAATGATGCGGCTTCGCAGTCTCTCATTATTATGCCCGAGTAAATTGGAGCCGTAACCTCCGGTAAGGTCAAGTATTTTACGTTCGTTTTTTTTAGTGACCAGGTGATCACCTTCCGCAGTACTATAAGAATAATCCATTTTTAAAGCAGTAAGCATTTTTCCCAGGAATGGATTATGGAACCTGGTGAAATCGGTTTCCCTGTCTGTGATCTTTTTTAAGTCAGTAATACCCGCGCTCGACGTATTGTCTGATGTCAGTCGGGTGATCAAATCTCCATAGACACCGGATATCTTGTTTTCTGAAATTACACCTTTGGCATTTAAAACCGGATCTAAGCGTCCCACTGCAAATCTTTTGATGGTCTTATGCTGAAAGTCTAAAGGATCCAGCGTTTTGTAGAGCCTTTCGTTGATCATCTCGATCATGTGCTCAAGAGATTTTTGGCTTTTGGTGCCGGGACTTTTATCATCCTGAATCAATAACGCTGCCAGGCCGGGCCTGAATTTGAGGGGGAAAAGTTTAATACAAGCACATGTATGTTTCAGCTCCGGGTAATTCTCAAGTACTTTCTTTACTACAATTTTTACCCCAAATTCATCACTCAGGTAATCCTCTTTTTCCCTTTGACAATAAATCAATTGATCGTCCTTATAGCTTACAATGTCCCCAAGAAAAATGTACCTGTCTTTAAATTCCTTTTTTTCATCCTGTAAAAGCCAGCTTCCGCCGTAACTGCTGTACATGTACAGCCGGTAATCTTCTTTGTTCTCCCTTTTCTTGAGGCCCAGGGAAACACCTGGAAAAGCAGATCCCAGGCTTTTTCCAGGTAGATCTTTTATTACTGTTGAGGTGATCTGTTGGGTTTCGGTGGTGCCAAGGGCATTATGTACCTTTAAATTAAAGGCCTCAAAAATCTTCAGTTGTAGCTCCTCATCCAGGGGTGCTCCGCAGGAAACCAGGGTCTTAAGGTTTTTACTTAATGAAGTTTTTAAATCTGGAAAGGTTCTGCTCATCTCCAGCAGTAACCTAAAGACTGCCGGTCCTCCCGTAATGTGCTGGGGTTTGGCCCGGCCTAAAAAATATCGGACAGTTTCAGGTCTTTCTGTGAACCAGTCAGTATTGATAAGAATTATAGGCTGCCCGAGGTAAAGACCATTCATGAAAGTTCTTATGCCCATTGTATGGGTGAAAAGAGGGGTGAAGCTACGGCCTCCCAGTTTACCCGGTGCAAAAAGTCCGGCAGCTTTCCATGCAGACAGGTTCCTTAGAAAAGCTCCATGTTCATAGGCAATTATCTTTGATGCTCCCGAGCTGCCCGAAGTAGTGATCAACAGTGCAATATCTTCTGAAGATACTTCTTCAAAAATGGCTTTGGCAGAAGATTTTTCGGAAGCTGAAAGAAGTGGTTTTCGGGACCTGAACAAAGCATCGAGATCAAGATCTTTACAGCTGTCTATGACGGGAATATTCTTTTTACCACTAAAGTTTCTTAGTTCTTTCAAAACCAGCTTCTGCCTGTGCTTATGCGCAAGTTTAGAAAGTTCTGCTTCCGGAGTGATTACAAAATCAATATCAATCTGGTCGAACCATTTTTGTAGATCGGCTTGCTCAATGTACATAGGTAGAAAAACCCGGGCACCGTAGGCCGCCAGAGCAATGAACAGGATTGCTGTATAGGCTTCACTATTTGTTTCAACACTGGCAAGAAATACTGTATCTCCTCTGCGAATATTGGTTTCATCAAATTTCTGGAAGAGATTAAAAACGATCTGTTTTAATTCGGCTAAACTAATCTCGATCAGTTCTTCTCCCAGATGGCTTATGATAAGCCTGGAGGCCGGGTCCCGGTGAGGCAGGTCTTCAAATAAAAGTTGACCCAAATTCCGGACTCCTGTAGTGTTTTCCTGAAAACCGTTTCCAAGAATAACATCAAAATATTCGGTCTTATGACGATCGATCACTTCAGTTTTCATGGCTCACAAATTTTTGAAGTATGGAAGGCAATACCAGGAGGTCGAGGATCAATGCAGAGATAATGGCCAGTATGCTCAGGAAACCAAAGTATCTAACTGGAGGAGCTTCAGAAAAAAGAAAGACAGAAAACCCTCCCGACAAGACTATAGACGTAACTAAAATACCTGGTCCGGCTTTTTCCAAAGCCATTTTCCAGTCATTATTCTTCCTGAACCAGTACATGTAATGGATCGTGTCATCTACAACGATGCTTAACAAGAGGCATCCTATGGGAATAGTTACCATATCAAGTCTTATATTCATCCAGCCCATAAAACCCAGGATTATAATAATTGGCAACAGGTTCACCAGGATTGCTATAATTGAGACCTTCCAATTTCGCAGAAAGATGAGGAAAACGGCAGAAATGAGAGCGACCGCCCAAAAAAGACTCTTTTTAAAGCTGTTAAAGAGATCAGTAGCTACCCTGGCATAAAGCGTCATAAAACCGGTGATTTCCGGTTTTCCGTTCTTGAAAGTACTGCTTGAAATTTTGTCGATCCTTTGGATGAGGTCCAATCCTTCAATTGTAGACATGAGTGGTACTAAAAAGGAAATTCTGAAGCTATGGGGATTTGATTTTGACTGATAACCCAGTTTCTTTTTACTCACAAAAGGCGGTATTTGCCGGTAAGAGAGTACAGCACCAATTTCGGGAAGCGAATAAACACTATCAGTCCATTTTACTATGTCCCGTGACTCTAATTCTGTTGTCTCGACCACATATTCCAAAGGAAAATAAGGCCCGACATTGGACTCTATAAATTGATGGTCCAGATAAGCCATGCTGTCCTTTGAAAGTACCGAAAGGCTGTAAATCTCAGCCTTCAGCTGGAACAAACCAGGAAGACTTACAAGTATTACAGCCAGCAAAGAGACTAACGTAATGCGAAAAGGTATATGCCCCAGCCGCCTTGTTACTTTGAAAAGCTTTTTAGGAGAATAATTATTCACTTTGGGATAGAACATGCAAAAAGCAGAAGCCAGAACTCCAAACAAACCTGACAGACCAAGAAATGCAAAGTCTCGCAACAAGGTCGTATCACTAAAAGCAAAAGCCATAAAGCCGAAAGAGGTTGTCAGGATCACCCATAGACTTGGAATTAGCACCCCACGAAAATTTCCGTTATGAGCTAATATATGTATTGACAAAGAGGTGCTGTAGAAAAAGATGATGACAGGTATGATGGTATGGGCAATACCAATAGGAACGTTTAAAAGGACTGCACCATAAATTATGAAAGATACGCCTCCAAGTCCAACTAATAAGGTTTGAATAATGGCCTTCCATGATCTTAATATGATGATAAGCAGGCCTAAGAGAATTAGAAAGCCTGTAAGCATATAGCTTGAGGTATTGGATCTTGTCTGCTGGTTTATCGCATCATGAATGACTCCGGTACCGGCCAGATGGTATTTCCAGTTGGTTTTAGAGAAGGTTTTATGAACTGAATGTATTAGCTCGGGTCTGTTAGGGTTAAGAAATGATTTCGGTTCAAACCTAATGATGTATGACTCAAGATTAGGCAGCCCTTCATTTTTATGCTCTAATATGGGGAGTGGCCATTTTGAAATGCCAATTACACCTTCAAATTCCTTGATGTTTTCTAGATGCTTATTCAGATCCTTTTGAGGAATTTCATCGCTTTCCTCAAAGGTGAGGATCAATAAGGCATCCGAGCTGAAGTCGGTTAAGAATGATTTGTACTCCTGAAAATTTTCTGAATGCTGAGGTAACCATCGGCTTATAGAATTGTCAAAGGAAAGATTTGGCAATAAAAAATAGCTACCTCCAATTAGAAGAAGTATCGTGAATATTCTAATATGAAAGCCGGTGGAAGAAATCATAGTTGAATAAGCTTGCCTACTAAAGATAGCTTTTTTAAAACTAAATTTTATGGTTTTGAAACTGTGTATCAAATCATTAAAGATGTTTTCGAGGTAAAAAAGACATCGTAAGTGACTTGCTGGAGGGGTTTTTAATAAACCCGGGCTCCTGCAGAAGCTATTCCGGTGCCATTTAAAATATACCTTTTTAAGGGTATTTTATTAGTTGTTAGCTGCACCTATATTAGCACCGTCAGATAATTGACTTTAGTTTGTGGTTACAATGCATGTGGAAGTTTGAGTAGGGGCTAACTTCCGGAATTTTATGTAGGGGTAAAAACGTAATGTGCATCCTATTTCCAGGAGCTATAAAAATTATTTGGCGCTAAAGCCTTCAGGATCTTCCTGGAGGCTTTTTTAATCCTAATATTTCCTATTTTTGGGTCAAAATCAAAATTGATGCAAGAGGATCTAAACAAGATCTTGAACTATTGGGAAGAAGTTTATTCCCGGCAGGTAAATAAATATCAGCCTTTTGAGATCTCCAACGACTTTAAAAAGTTCGCCTCTTTGTTCGCCCTTGGCAATTCGTATTTATACATAGTGAACCTCCATAATTTTTCACTTGAATATATCTCCGATTCGGTGAAACATTTTGTGAAAAAGGACCCTGAAAAAATTGTACTGGAGGACCTTTTAAAAACTTTAATACCGGAAGATCTGGAGAATATTAATCTTAGGAGTAAGGTTATAAGTGATTTTTACTATTCCTTTTTGGATAGAGATCTTGTTTTGTCCTATAAAAATATGTTCACTTATCGCATGAAAGATGCAAGTGGTAATATTAGGACCATGTTGTATCAGGCTTTTCCGCTTAGTGTTCTGGAAAATGGAACACCGGAACATGTTTTCTGTATCCAAACAGATGTTTCCCATCTTAAAATGACCAGTACAAGTGCGGTCTCATTTATAAACATGAATGGTGGAAAATGTTATTACAACGTAAATGTTTCCGGAGGGAAGTTTGATCCCGCAGCCTGTGAAGAGGAAAATGGGGATCTTGCCCGACTACTATCAGAAAGGGAGAAACAAATAGTCATCCGATTTTCCAAAGGACTTAATGCGGAACAGATCGCAGAGGAAATGAATCTCTCTCCACATACTATTAAAACTCACAGAAGGAACATTTTGAAAAAAAGCGGCTGTACCAATACAACTGAATTGGTAGCCAGGTGCCTTACCAGCGGAATAATTTCTCCGGGGTAGATTTTTTAGAGGAGAACCACCTCAGAAATATAGACATTTCCCGGTCCAGGTTTTAACTTCATCTTTTAATTTAAAAAAGACTGAAATTTAAGTTGAATACTGAGGTCTTTTATTATATTTGCAGCCGCTTAACGGCCTATTAAGGTTTTGGGCGAAAATTGAAATTCGGGGTGTAGCGTAGCCCGGTTATCGCGCCTGCTTTGGGAGCAGGAGGCCGCAGGTTCGAATCCTGCCACCCCGACGAACCTCCATATTTGGAGTATTAAAAACCCTGTAAGTCTTTGATTTACAGGGTTTTTCATTTTTAGTGATATCATTTAATATCATCTAAAATGGTAAGTTTGGTGAATGATTCGGTGAATGATTTGTTACACCAAATTCTCTATCTTTCTAAGGCATAAAGTTGAAATTTTAGCTCGTCTGCAATTAATCTATTGTTCAACTAAAGACGTTCAAAATGCCTGATTTTACTACATTCTCCGTTCTTTTCTTCGTTAGGAAAACTAGCGCAGACACTTCAAAATTTTCAATTTATGCACGAATTACTGTAGATGGAAAACGTGCAGAAATTAGCTTAAAAAGATCCATTCCGGTGAATAAATGGGACCCAAAAAAAGGAAGAGGAAGAGGATCTGCTCAAGATGTACGAGTTTTAAACCAGTACTTGGACCAGGTCTATACCAGATTACTTGAATGCCATAAGCAGCTCTGCTCTGAAAACAAGAAAATATCTGCCCTAAATATTAAAGCCCGGTATTTGGGCAATGATAAGGAACATAAGAGCCTCTTGGAGCTTCTCAAGTACCATGATACTCATATGAAGACCATTCTCAAGAAGGGGACCCTTAAGAACTACGGAACAACCAAAATTTATTTAAAAGAATTCCTGCTAAAAGAAAAAAAGACGAATGATCTGCATCTAAGCGAGATCAACTACCGGTTTATCACTGACTTTGAAAACTTCCTGAGAACCTTTTCAGCAAAAATCAGCCGGAAAACTTGTGGAAACAATGGAACCATGAAGCATTTAGAGCGGCTAAAGAAAATGCTCAACCTGGCGGTTAAGATTGGGTGGATGACAAAAAATCCTTTTGACAGTTTTAAATTTAGATTCGAAAAGTATGAGAGGCAATATTTATCCAAAAGAGAGCTTGAAATTTTGCAGACAACAACCTTTACCCGCTCTTCTTTAGAAAAGGTGAAGGATATTTTTGTTTTTTCCTGTTACTCCGGCCTTTCTTATGTTGATATAAAAGAATTAGCACCTGACCAGATAGTAAAAGGAATAGATGGAATAAACTGGATTTACACCAAACGGCAAAAAACGAACGAAACGGTAAAAGTTCCACTTTTACCCAAAGCCCAGGAAATTCTTTCTTTATATCTAAGTAAGGATAGCCTCTCTGACTCAGAACCTATTTTTCCTGTTTTCTCTAACCAGAAGGTGAACAAATACCTGAAAGAAATAATGGATCAGCTCAATATTAAGAAGACCATCACCTTTCATTCAGCCCGTCACACCTTTGCTACAACAATAACTTTATCTAATGGTGTTCCCATAGAAACAGTTTCAAAACTTCTTGGCCACACTAAACTTTCAACCACACAAATTTACGCACGTGTCCTGGAAACAAAAGTCAGTTCAGATATGCTGCTGTTGAAAGAAAAAATGGATAAAGCGAACGAAGCGCAGCGAAGTGCTGCAAGCCCAAATCTACCGAACTAATACTATGTTGTGAGGCAAGATTGGCTGTCTTTTCGTTCCTATTGGAAAATTTGACGCAAAAATTCTCCTGTTTACTGAGGCTTCCAAAGGATTTGCCGCAAAAATTACTGAAGTGTTCATTATTTACCACATCCAAGCTACTGAAAACAAAGGGGAGAACCTTTACAACATCGCTCCGCGTGTTGTCCTCTTGCTTTCTCCTCTCTCTTACCTCAGAAATTAGGGGTTTCTTCTCTAAGCTTGAGAAAAAATTTTTTTAACCCCAGGTCCGGTAGAAAATTTGTCGCTTTTGCAAGTTAGAAGTTGACAATTCAATTAACCACTCATAATATTGAGTTACGAATCTCGGGATCATAAGAATTAATTTTGAGAGAATTATATTTTATGTAGAACTACCGTGAGTACCTTCTCCTGTTAAAGCTCAACAATTTTGCCGCTATTTGATATTCTACTTATTTTCCCTAGAATTGTTGTAAAATTTTATTCTTAATGTATAACACCTTCATTCCTGAACTGCACCTCATAAACTACCACTTTTTCATTGCTTATTTTTTCGATTAAATAAGTTTGAAACATAAAGTTTCTGTTACTGACAGGAACGTAATATTCATCGTATTTACTTTCTAATTTCTCTCTTTGTATTTTGTTGTACCTCAATCTCCAATTTTTCACTTTTTTCCCAATGTCTTTTTCCTCTGTAATAGCAAACTTTTTTATGTCGTCTAACGATAAAGTATCCCTTGAAAACGATTCTTTATGGACTAAAGGTGTTCTGTTTATTAAATTAAAGTTAATTCCATTTTTGTTTATAAATTTCTTCCCTAAAGCCTCGCTAAAAGTTCCGTTGTTCTTCTCAAATATTAAGTAAATAGTATCTTTTACTACAGTTTGGCCTTGACAAAGGAATGGTGTGACCAACAGGAAGATTAAACAAAATTTTTGAAAGGATGGTTTTTTCCGTGGCGTCATCTCTTTTACTTCTTTATGTAATAAATATACCCTGTTTTTTCTATCCAACACAGTTAAACACATTTATTACTGGTTTTAGCTTTGAAATTGACGATCATATTTCTTATAGCTATTCTTTTCTGTGCGGCAACTGCAGGATCAGGATCTAAATTTTTCCACGCTTCTGTGGAATTTTCATATAATCCTGTCTCTGGATCATATTGACCCTTTCCCATTAATCCTGTCCAAGCCAATGCCTCGTATAATTCTGAGGAATGCTGGTGATTATCATATTCTGAAATTGCTGATACTATAATGCTCCTATAGTGTTGTGAAATTTGCTGATGTTGCCATCCCGGATCCATTGATGTTGGGTCATTATTAGGATCGCCATCATTTAATAAAAAATAGTAAAAACGGGTGTAGTAATCATGAATGCCTTCATAGTTATTAATTAAAGAAGCTAGAAATTCATGATGAACCTGGCCAGGATTGTCATACTCCAACCAATTCAAAGTTGTTTCTGTAGTTCCTTCTCGTTCTGCACGCAAAACTGCGTCCATCATTTTTCTAAATACTTCGGCATGTAACATTTCATGGATAAATCCTGTGGCAACGATTAATTTAGGTTTGCCATGAATAGAGCTCGACAAGGAAGAATCGCCGTTAAATTCAATTTTAATAATGTTGTTGTCTGGCAAGTTTGTAACAGCCATAGCTGATATTTGCTCTGGATAATTTACCTCAAAATTTACATCATAACCAAACCTTAGATCAGCAACAGACATATCACCATCAAATTTTTGTAAGTAGGTTTTAAACGAAGAAGCTTTGCCCATGTCATCATAGACTGATCTCAAACAGGGATTATTTTTAAAATCTTCAGTAATAAAAACATGATCGTCAAAGAATTCTTCTTCATCTGGTAAAGGTAATAGGGGAGCAGTTAAATCTCCTTCAATTTTATCCACAGGTTCAAGAGGATCAGGTTCTCCAGTTCCTGTAGGTTCAGGTTCTGTGGTTGTGGTAACTGTTTCTCCTCCTGTTCCATCACCTCCACCACTTTCGGTATGACCTTCAGTTGTAACAGTAATGTAAGTTTGTGCATCATTTGTACAACCTACCTCCTTTTGATACAACCTACCATCATTATGAGTTAGAGATTCATAATAACATTGATTTCCAGCCAAATGATCTTCTTCTCCGTATGAACACCAAGTTTCAAAGGTTGGAGTGCAACTATCATCCATTTTATTTGAGGGTGGCTCTTGAATGTAAGAAATAGTAGGTGAACCTGCGTACGAAAATGATCGATGTCCATCCACTTTTTTGAAAGTTTTCATGTCATAGGTCAAGAGAAATGCTTTCACTTTATTAGATTTATCTTCTGCAATTACCAAATTTTGGAAAAAACCTCTTTCTTCGCCTCCACCTTTCACAAGAAATATATATGAGGTATAGTCTCCTTTTGAAATTTTTCGAAACCGGGTGGAGTCAATTTCAATACCATAGCTAATTCCCTGAGACGATTTACTTCTCATCTTACGTCGGTCTTGTGTAAGCTTTTCAATAACCAGTTGTAGGCCGGGTACAGTAGTCAACTCACTTGCCCCAGTATCTTCAATGGAGATATCCTGGATTATAATTAAATTTTCACTTATAACTAAGTCGTCTTGGGCAGTCGTAAATTCCTCTTTTTGACAAGCCGTTATGGTAAGGAAAAGTAGGGAGAGCAGGTGAATTTTCTTCATGTCTGTTTTTGTTGAAGTTATTATAACCTGCATTTAAGGTAGGGAGGCAGTGTTGTACTGCGGCAAAAATGCAATAACCAAATATACCAAGGTTCAATTGAAAAATTTTGAGGAAAACCGTAAACAATGTACGGTTTTACCAGATTTTAAATTTCCCGGTATTTCTTAGTAATAATATTTATTACATTTATGATGCAGATAAAGACAACTAATATTTTCTTTTTAAGTTCTTAAAATTTGGTGAATGATTCGGTGAATGAATCGATAACATACAGGACGAGGTGTTGTGGATAAAGGGATTAGATCTCTGAAGAATATCCTGCCACCCCGACTTAAAAGGTTCTGCATTTTTGTGCAGAACCTTTTTTTTTGTTTCTGTAATAGATGGAGGTCACAGGTTCCCCCGATGCTTCGGGGCTGCCACCCCGACAAAAAAGCCTTGCACGAAAGTGCAGGGCTTTTTTTTAGTCCGTGGCTTCGAGCTTGCCAAGAGGCGCTTTTTATTTAGACTTCTGTTTTTTAGCCTTTTCCGCAAAATACTCCTGGTCTGTAAGGTCCAGGATCATAGGAGTAATACTTGTCTTTCCATGGCGTACAGCCCAGCGATCTGTACCTTCTTCTACGTTTTCAATGGGAGTGACCGTAAACCAGTAATGTTGCCGGCCCATAGGATCTTTTTGATCGATCACCTTGCCGTCATAATGTCTAACTGACTGCTTCGCCCAAACAATCTCTCCTTCCGGATTCTGCGGAAAATTTATATTCAGCAGCCTGAGATCATTTTCGTGGATGACTTCTTCCAGGGCTGGTTTTACAAAAGTTTCTAAAGCTTCAAAATCAGGTTCCGTTTCGCCTACCGAAACACTTAGAGCGATTCCTCTTAATCCGAATAGAACAGCCTGTCTTGCAGCAGAGAGCGTTCCGGAGTGCCAGGCTGAGTTTCCTAGATTAGCACCAATATTTATACCGGAAAGTACCACGTCAATGCCATCAAATAAATGAGTTCCCAAGGCCACACAGTCGGCCGGGGTCCCGCTTACCCGGTAGGCCTCCATACCTTCAAAATGTATGGGCGAAGTTTTATAAGTTATAGGCTTGGCTGAAGTTATTGCCTGTCCCATTGAAGACTGTTCCACATCGGGTGCCATCACGATCACCTCACCATAATCTGAAGCAGCCCTGGCGAGGCAAGCCAATCCGGGGCTGTATATTCCGTCGTCATTAGTAACTAATATCTTCATAATTCAGCTTTTTTTAGTCTTTATAAATTACAAGAATTTCTGCGGAAGACCCTCCAAAAAGTAAATTTTGAGAGATTTTTAATATTCTGAATACCTGTAAACTGTGGAATTTGCATTTCCTTTAGTAAAGAATCAATCTGCAGTAATGAAAAAGGCTCAAATACTTCATAATCCTACTTCGGGAGACGCAGAGCATGAGAAGGATGAAATCCGGAAAATTGTGGAAAAGTCGGCTGAAGTTACCGCCTATTTGTCTACTGACAGGCCGTTTTGGGAAAGATTTGTCTCTAAAGATGCAGAGATAATTTTTGTCGCAGGTGGAGATGGTACGGTTCATAAAGTGGCAAAATTCCTCCTTTTTAAGGACAGGCTTCCTGCTTTGACACCTATATTTCTGATGCCTTACGGCACGGCAAATAATATTGCACACACTCTTCATATTCCTGAAAAGATCAAGGACCCCAGGTTGGTTTCTGATGCCGAATTGTTGCCGTTTGACGTGGGTAGGGTAAAAGGAGCACAGGGAATGGACCTGTTCCTGGAAGGAATGGGATTCGGAATTTTTCCGAAGCTTATAAAGGAAATGCGCGGCCGGGAAAAAGAAGATGGAACTCCTTCAGAAGAACTGCAACACACACTTAAACATCTGGTGAAACTGGTTGAACATTACGTGCCCGGGAAAGCAGAGTTTCAGTTTGATAACAACGAGGTAGAAGGCCATTTTCTTTTGGCGGAATGTCTAAATATTAACTTCATTGGTCCTAACATAAAATTAGCTCCGCATGCCGATCCCGGGGACGGACAACTTGACCTCGTGCTTATCCGCGAAGATAAGCGCGAGGAGCTTATCAGCTATCTTAAAAGTTTAATTGCGGGTACTGAAAAACCCGAAATTCTGAAGGAATTTACAGAAACTCACCGGGTGAGAAAATTAAAGATGAAGTGGTCAGGCTCTGATGTTCACGTGGATGATGACCTGGTAGAGGACTATAAAAATACCTTTTTGGAAGTGGAAGTAGATCCCGCTCAGTTGAGGTTCGTTCCGGGAAATAAGGAAGAATGAGTAAAATTCGTTATGGAGTAAGGATCAATTTTCTGGATCAATAGAATTTCCGAAAGCGATCTTTTCAAGGAGCTCTTTGGTAATGGGTTTGCTTATAAAGCCCTTTACACCTTCATAAGTTTTTGCCCGTTCCTGGTCTTTGGCGAAAATGGAAGAGGTTACAATATAGATTTCCGTTTGACAGTAGGTGTGTGGACAACTGTCTTTAATTTTATCCAGAAACTCCCATCCGTCAAGATGCGGCATATTGAGGTCTAAAAGTATAACATCTGGTTTTACTGCCTCATTCAGGCAGAATTCAAGAGCTTCACGAGAATCTGTGAACAGGTATTCCCTGTCAAAAAGGCCACTATTGCTTATCATTTTTCCGATAATGATCTTATAGATCTCATCATCATCAATTACAACAATAGATCTTCTCATTGAAAATTGATTTTAAAGGTGGTCCCGCTGCCAAGTTCGCTTTCTACCTCTATTTCACCTCCCATTGCTTCCACCTGATGCTTTGTAATAAACAGACCAATCCCGCGGGAATCTTGCAGATCGGTAAAGGTTTTATATAATCCAAAAAGTTTTCCTTTATTCTTTTGAAGGTCTATTCCAATTCCGTTATCTGAAATTTTGAGTGACCATTTATCATTGTTAAGCTTTTCTGCCTTTACTTCAATTTGAGGATTTCTGTTCTTATCGCTGAATCTCAGAGAATTCGATAGAAAGTTGAGCAGTACACTTTCCAGATAAGCTGAATTGAAGTAGATCCTGGCTTCTTCAGGCACATCAACAGAGATCTTCGCTTTCTTTTCCTGGATCCGCATTTCCAGGTTTTCAATGGTCTTTTCTACAAATTCAGAAATTTTTAAAGATTCTCTCTTGAGATCGGTCTTGTTCTGAATGGAGACCACTTCGTTGAGATGATGAAGGGTTTGGTTGAGATTGGAAGTTACCTTTAAAAGCAATTGAATGTATTGCTCTCTTTCTTCCGGAAGTTCTGAGGTTTGGTAAAGGTCAAGAATAGACTGAATATTGCTGGAATGCGACCGAAGGTCGTGAGAAATGATATAGGAAAAATTGACCAGCCTTTGATTCTGGTCTACCAGCATTTTGTATGATTTGTTCAGCTGGAGCTCCGCTTCTTTGTTTTTTGTGATATCCTCAACAATAGAGATGTGGTCTGAGGGTTCATCTCCGGGATTCCATAGAGGCGATACGGTCAACTTGACCCACACAATTGAGCCATCCTTCCTGATGCCTCTTTTTTCAATACTGTATTCCCTAATTTCACCTTTGAGCAACTGCTGCATTAACCGGTGGTTCTCCTCAATATCATCTGGATGGGAGATCTCCCTGTAGTTCATATTGGTGATCTCTTCTTCGGAATATCCTGAAAGCTCCCTAAAACGTTGATTGGTTTCAATAAACCTTCCCGATCTGGTATCCATTCTTGCCATTCCTACAGCTGCCTGGTTGAAGATCTTTCTAAAGCGGAAGTTGCTATTGAAGATCTCCACATTTTGTGCCTCTACCATTGCCTCCAGTTTTTGAGGTCGCTGCAGGATCTTCGTGGTCAGGCGGCCTAACCAGATGGCAACCATCAGGAAAAGAGCACCCAACGGTAAAAGACTCAAGAAAGGGGCAAATCTATTTTTTGGAGCTATATAGACTTTCCAGTTACCATCTGTAAAGACGATCTCTTCGGAATAGGCATCAGAAGGAATTTGGTCTTTCAAAAAGAAATTTTCCTCCCCTGTATCACTTATTTTGGAGAACTGAAATTTATAATCTTCGGTATTGATCTCATTGAACCCGGCTTGCTTTAAAAGGTTTTCAAATTTTATTATTACAGCCGAAAACCCCCAGAAGTTATCTTCAACAAAGACCGGTAGCCTTCCTATCACAGCCAGGCCACCCTGCTTGAGTTCAACAGGGCCTGCAAAATACATTTTTCGCTGTTCAATTGCCCGCAGCGCCTCTTTATTGCGGGTTTCATCTGCCAGGATGTTGTAATTAAGCGCCTCCCGGTTTCCCTCTAATGGGTAAACATGAGTAATAATGCCGTTTGGAACCAGTTGAATGGCATCTAAAGTTGGATTGGCCTCTAAAAGTTTTGGAGCCTTGGCCTCAAAATCGAAGATCTGGCCGTTATCACCTATTAATAGTGCCTGGCTTAAAGCCGCCGAATAACTGCTTTTGAGTGTTTGGGAAATATTATTCTCAATGATCTCAATAATCCCAAACATTTCCCGGTTTCTTTCTTCAGAAAGGATCTGGTATCGTTGCCAAAAGATAAAGGCCCCCAGGAGAAGTACTGTAAAAAAAACTAAAAATCCGGCCAATGCCGGCTTCTGGATGTTAGGGGTAGGGCGGTTCATGCTAAGTGGGACAATTCCGGTAGCAAGTCTACTTAAAATTATTGAATTTAGGAAAAGTTTAACGGATTAAACTCCTGATAACTGGTCAATAAGCGGTTCCAAAAATGCCATTTTTAAAAGGTATTTAAAGTGGCTGCCTGGGGGAAAACCCCCTAATTTTTAGTGCCCGGTAAGTTGATTGATTTTTCTGTAGATATTTGTAAGTTAGATGATTAAACCAACTAAACTTAAATTGAAATGAGAAAAAATTTAAAAATTAGAACTTATGGGGTTCTAAAAAGGGCTTTTTTTCCTGTCCTTTTTTTAGTGTTGTCTTCTTCTTTCTTTACCAGCTGTAAAAAAGAAGGTTACGCAAAGGTTCCTGATGAATCGGCTAAGGAAGAACTGGCGGCGATTCAGCAGGAGGACCTGGTAAAACGCGGGAAATATTTGGTTGCCAGTATTGGCTGCGGCGACTGTCATTCTCCCAAGCGAATGGGTAAAATGGGACCGGAAGAGGTTCCTGAATTAAAACTTTCAGGGTATCAGGAGGATGGAAAATTGCCTCCTATGGACCATGCAAATCTGAAGAATGGCTGGGTCCTTTTTAATCCGGACCTTACTGCGGCTGTAGGCCCATGGGGAGTTTCATTTGCAGCTAACATAACTTCAGATGAAACCGGAATAGGGAACTGGAGTCTTAAGCAATTTACAACTGCCATGCGAAAAGGAAAATTTAAAGGGATGGAGAACGGCAGGGATCTTTTGCCGCCTATGCCATGGCCTAATTTCGCAAATCTCACCGATAAGGACCTGGAGGCGATCTACAAGTATCTAAAAAGCACCAAACCTGTTGAAAATGTCGTTCCGGCTCCAATTTCTCCGGAAAAACTTGCCGGTCTAAAATAGCATTTTAGAGAACAAAAAAGCCCCGCACTCCTGCGGGGCTAATTCGTCCCGCGCCAACGGGACCGTCCTAAACTTAAACAAAAATCAATCTAAACTTTCTTCCAATATTGTGGGTGGGTATCCTCCGAAACCTGTTTCCAGTAATCGGGGGTAACCTTTCTATCATCAAAAGTCTTTAGCCTTCGTTCAAAGACCCAAACGGTTGGGTTAAAGACCATATCGGTCACCGCCACTGTATATAGTTGAGGATCCTCCTCCTTTTTTCTTTTTTCTTCTTCCAGCAACACTTCAAAACCATTGTGTTCAAGAAGATTCTTCAGGAAGTCTGCCCGTTCCTGTGGGATCTTCTTTTCTACAAAAGTGACTCTGGTGTCACCAATACTTCCAAAACTGTGTTTTCCTTCCAGTGCCATAACTTCTTATTTAAAAACTGCACTTAATTCGAATATATAGTCGTACAGCGGGCTGTACAGACCTAAGGCCAGGATCCCTATTACTGTTACAAGCAGTCCTAACTTCATATACAGCGGGTTCTTAAAGAACGGGATCGGGTTTTCATTTTTTCTTATGAACATTGCCCTTACTACCAGAAGATAGTAGTAAAGCGAGATCGTCACGTTTACAACAGCCAGAAATACCAGTAAATAATAACCTTCGCTGGCAGCCGCGGTAAACAGGAAGAATTTTCCGAAGAAACCTGCCACCGGCGGAATTCCTGCAAGTGAGAACAGGGCCAGCATCATGATGAGGCTCAACCTTGGATTGGTCCTATAGAGGCCATTATAATCATCCATATTCTCTTTTCCGGTTTGTGAAGAAATAGCCTGCACCACACCAAAGGCAGCGAGGTTTGAGAAAATGTAGATGGTCACAAAATAAACCACTGTGGCGGTGCCCAGCTGTGTACCTGTCATCATACCCAGAAGGATGAATCCGGCCTGGGCGATAGAGGAGTACGCTAAAAAGCGTTTCATGTTCTGCTGGCGCAGCGCAAAAAGGTTACCGGTGAACATAGTAACCACTGCCAAAACGTACAGCATATCTTCCCAGATGTGCATTAAAGGTTTCATTACGGTGAACAGCAGGATCATAAGAATAAAGGCTGCTGCTCCTTTGGAGATCACAGAGAGATAGGAAGCGATGCTGATAGGGGAACCCTGGTAAACATCGGCTGTCCAGAAATGGAACGGTACCAGAGAAATTTTAAATCCGAGGCCGGCAAAGAACAGAACGAATCCAAGAATTGTCAGGTTGGATGCAGTTATAGTCGGAATGATATCTTCGAAATAAATGGAGCCTGTAGTAGCATACAACATGGAGATCCCGAACAGGGATATTCCTGAAGCCAGAGCTGCTGAAAGTATGAATTTTATACCTGCTTCTCCAGACTGTCTTTTTAAGATCTCAAAGGCGGCTAATGCAGCTACCGGAAGAGTGGACAATTCCATTCCTATGTAGAACATCAGGAAGTCTCCGGCAGAGATCATGAAGTACATTCCTAAAAGGGAAGCGAAGAGCAGAATAAAGAACTCGGTTCCGCGTGACTGCTCATACATTTTTTTCTCCAGCCAATCGGCAGATTGCAGCAACAGGGTAAAGACTCCCACGTTAAGGATATTCTTGAAAAAGTGGATCATTTCATTGCTTCGGAACATTCCGCCGAACAGGCTACTTTCCTGAAGTGGAAGGAAACCAACGGCAGTGTGAATTCCGAAGAGAAACAGCGCCAGGTGCAGCATGCTGCTTTTCTTGCGTTTTGGAATAAAGATCTCGGCGGCAATCAGCAGCAGGATGATCACTAAAAGCAGGATCTCATGCCGCATCATTAAAAAATTACTAAGGTTCATCTCTGTCTTTATTAAAGTCTATAAAACTCCCTGTATAAAAGGTTGAATACTTTCCATGATCATATCGCTGATCCACAATGGAGCAACTCCAATGGTAATTATTGGAATTAGCAACAATAGAATTCCGGTCTTTTCATACCAGGTAGCGCCCGGCAATTCCAGATAGGCCTCATTCTTAACTTTTCCCATCAACATGATTCCCACCACCCGCAGTACATAAACTGCAGTTACAACGATAGCTGAAATGGAAATTATAGTCGCAACCCTATAGAACATGCTGTCATGCTGGAAGGCGCCCATAAAGATGTTCATTTCGGCCACAAATCCACTGAATCCCGGCAGTCCTAATAAGGCTAATCCGGCGATCACATAGATCACAGAAATGAATGGGATCACTTTGAGCAGTCCGCCCAGTTTGGTAATATCCCGGGTATGGGTCCTGCCGTAGATCATTCCGATCAGGGCAAAGAAAAGGGCCGTCATGAATCCATGGGAAAGGGACTGGAGAATGGCTCCATTCCAGGCAGTCTTGTTCAGCATGAGCAGGGCAAAACTTACCATTCCAAGGTGACTTACCGAGGCGTATGCGTTGATATATTTTAGATCGGTTTGTTTTAATGCTGCAAATGCTCCGTAGATGACTCCGGTGGCAGAAAGGATGATAAAGAACCAGGACCATTCCAGGGCTCCGGCAGGAAGCAGGAACATGGCTACTCTAAAGATTCCGTAGCCTCCCAGCTTCATCAATACTCCGGCATGCAGCATGGATACCGCGGTAGGAGCAGAGGCGTGTCCGTCAGGGGACCAGGTATGGAAGGGGAATAATGCTCCTAACACGGCAAATCCAACAAAGACCATTGGGAAGAACAGGTTTTGAGCTTCCGCAGGTATATTTACTTTCGCGATTTCGAGGATATTAAAAGTTAGAGCCCCACCATCAGCATTTGAATTGAAATAAATTCCCAGGATCCCCACCAGAAGCACGGCTGAAGCTCCCATCAACATCAGGGTAAGTTTCATGGCCGAATATTCTTTTGGGCCCGAACCCCAGATGCCTATGAGCAGATACATTGGGATCACCGCTACCTCGTAGAACAAGAACATGGTGAAAAGGTCCATAGAGATAAAGAATCCATACACCCCGGTTGATAATATGATAAGAGAGATAAAGAACTCTTTTGGCAGGTCTTCCATTTTCCAGGAGATAAATACTCCGGCGAGTACAATTATGGAAGTAAGCAAGATCAGCGCGACAGAGATCCCGTCAACCCCAATGTTGTAATGTATATTGAATTCTTTGAACCATACAAGATCACGGGTGAATAACATGATGCTGTCATTCACAGCTCTTTCCCTGAAGTAGGCAAAAAGAAGATTCAATGCCATTCCCAGCTGCAAAAGGCCTCCCAGCATTGAAACGAACCGGGCCTGCTTTAGATCTTTGGTGAAGACCAATGCAATTACAACCAGTACCGGAGCTATTACAAAAAGTGATAAAATATCCATGACCATCAATTAATTATTCCATATATAAATAAATACCAGTGCCAGTATAACAACTCCTCCGAGGAAGCCAAAGGCGTAGTCCTGGATCTTTCCTGACTGCATTCCTTTGATCTTTCCTGAAAGCACTACTGTTTTGTTTCCTATGCCTTCCATTGTGCCATCCACTATCTTTTTGTCAAACCTGGCGATAGGGGAGGCTACATTTTTGAAGAAAATATTCCGTGCTACGAAAAGGTAGATCTCGTCGAAATAGAACTTATGGCTTGTCCAGGTATAGAATCTTCCAAAGGCATTTGCAAATCTGAAGGCCAGATCGTTCTCTTTTTTGTAGAAAACCCATGCAAGTAGGATCCCGATAGTTCCTGCACCAATGGCAACTGCAGCCAGAGGAAGATTTAGGTGTGTTTCAAATCCTAATTTATCTGCCGAAACAAATTCGCTGAAAGGGATAAAACCTACTCCCACACTTAACAATGCGAGTACCATCAGCGGAATTGTCATGGATTTTGGAGATTCATGCGGAGCATGTTTGTAAACAGTTTCTTTTCCCCAGAAAATTCCGAAGTAGATCCTGAACATATAGAAAGCGGTCAATCCGGCAACAAATACTCCTATGAAATAGAGGAATTGGCTGTTCTCAAAAGCAGCGACCAGGATCTCATCCTTACTCCAGAAGCCCGCGAGAGGTGGAACCCCCGCAATTGCAAGAGCAGCGATAAGGAAGGTAATATTGGTAACCGGCATGTATTTTCTAAGACCACCCATATCTTTCAGATAATTGCTGTGAACGGCATGAATGACCGAACCGGCGCCGAGGAACAGTAAAGCTTTGAACATGGCATGAGTGAACAGGTGGAACATGGAGGCCATGTATCCAACTCCTTCGTGCCCATCAAAACCTGATACTCCCAGGGCCATCATCATGTATCCGAGTTGAGACATGGTAGAGAAAGCCAGTACGCGTTTAATATCGGTTTGTGTGATGGCAATGATAGCGGCAAAGAGAGAGGAGAAGGCACCCACATAGGCGACTATGTGGAGGGCAAATCCGTCTTCAACCATGTAGAACATCGGGAACAGTCGCGCCACGAGGTACACCCCCGCAACCACCATGGTAGCAGCGTGAATAAGTGCGGAAACAGGGGTGGGACCTTCCATGGCATCCGGTAGCCAGATGTGTAGGGGGAACATGGCCGATTTTCCGGCGCCTCCCATAAAAATGAGTATCAAAGCCCACGTAATAACTGAAAGCCCCATAAAGGAAGAAGAAGCCCAGGTTAGTATGGCTGGCCCTTCGGGGTTGTTCAGTGTTTCAAAGTCAAAAGTATTGGTGTAAAATCCTATTATAAAGATCCCGATAAGGAAACCGAAGTCTGCAAAACGGGTCACAATAAATGCTTTTTTGGCTGCTGCGATCGCAGAAGATTTGGTGTAATAATAACCAATCAGTAAGAAAGAAGAGACTCCCACCAATTCCCAGAAAATGTAGATCTGGAAGAGGTTTGTGGCCAGTACCAGTCCGAACATTGAGAAGGTGAACAAAGAGAGGTATGCAAAGAAGCGGGTGTATCCCGGGTCACCTTTCATATAGCCCCGGCTGTAGATGTGCACCATCAGGGATACAGTAGAAACCACCACCAGCATCATTACCGAGATAGGATCGATTAAAACTCCCATGTCAATATGAAGTGTCTCGGTGAACTTCATCCAGGTGATCTTTTCAACAAAGGTTTGGAAGGCACCGTCTACCTTGCCTGCCACAAAGAAGTATTGAAAAGCAGTATAGTATGAGAGAGCCGCAGATATGGTTAATCCGGCAACGCCCACCAGTCCTGATACTGCAGGTTTTATTTTTTTACTGAAGATCCCCAGCACCAGGAAGACGGCCAGTGGAATAGAAGGGATCAATACAATGTTGAGTAGATTCATGTCTTTCAGGATTAATACTTCATGGTTTCAGTTTCCTTGACCTCTACAGAGCTAAGCCTTCTGTAGATATTTATGATGATCGCGACCGCCAGTGCAGTTTCCGCAGCGGCTACTGCGATAATGAAGATCGAGTAGACGGCGCCTTGCAGCAGGTCGGGATATAGATATTTGTTGATGGCTACGAAATTCACCACAGTGGAGTTCAGGATAAGTTCTACAGAGATAAGGATGGAGACCAGGTTCTTTCGGGTCATGAATCCATAGATCCCAATAAAGAACAGGATCGAACTAAGGGTTAGAATTTCGTGTATGCTTACTCCGGGTATCATAATCAGAGATTTATGTGAGCATTAATTAGTTACTTCAGATGGAGTTTCAGCCAAAGCTTCACTTTCCACTTTTTTTTCTTCGGAAGCTTTTATTTCAGCTTCTTCCACGATCTTTTCAATTTCGGAGTCTTCAGGAGTTTCCTCTTTGATCTCCACTCCGCCGCGTGCTATCACGATCGCTCCTATCATGGCAGCCAATAAGAGTACAGAGATCACTTCGAACGGAAGTATAAAACCCTCTTTTTCAATACTCAGAAGGGCAGTACCTATTTGAGCTGTAGTAGTGGTAATTGATTTCCCGGCCACTTCGAAAGGATGGGAATAAATGGTGGCAAGAAATACACTCAACCCAAGCAAACAGGCAAAGGCCGTAAAGATCTTGCGCTTCGGTTTGGCGTCTTCCAGCTGCATTTCAATGTGGTGAATAAGCAGGACCGAAAAGATGATCAACACCACGATCCCGCCGGCGTAGACCGTAAGCTGGATCGCTGCCAGGAAGTTATAGTCTATGAGGAAGTAGAACCCGGCGATTCCCACCAGGGTAAACAACAGGTATATAACAGATCGCAGCATTTTACGACTGCTTACCGAGGCGATCGCTGAAGCGACCATGATCACTGCTAAGATGTAAAAAATGACTTTTTCCATGGCTTATTCTTCTACTCCGGCTCTAACTTTTGAGCCCGGTTTGTTCAATACTCTGGTGAGTTTAGTCCTGTCATATACAGAATTTTCATAATTCTGTGCCCATTTTATGGCGTCTGAAGGGCAGGCGTCAATACACAACCCACACTGGGTACACATTCCAAAATGGTAAATATGTTTGTCAATTATTTTCTTCTTTTTGCCGGTCTCCTCGTCCACTACGCGGTCCCAGATGATCTCTATACTTCCATTAGGGCAGGCGATTTCACATTTTTGACAACCTGTACAGCTGTGTTCGTTGTTCTCATCGTGCGGCATCACTACTTCCCCTCTAAAGCGCTCGAACATCTGCAGGGTATCGCGATTATCGGGATACTGCTGTGTAATGGCACCTTTTGGAGACTTGAGGAAGTATTTCCCTGTAACTCCCATTCCTGTGAGCAGGGTCTTTATTCCATGATATATTTCTGAAAAGTAACTCATGATCTTAAAATTGTATTGTCAGATTCAGCCAGACAACAATTGCCATTATTACAATATTTACCAGGTTAATAGGTAACAGATATTTCCATTCCAGCGTAAGCAACTGGTCTACGCGAAGCCTTGGGAAGGTCCACCTGAACCACATCATCAAAAAGACAATGACGAGGGTCTTGGCGAGGAACCAGAAAAGTCCGAGGAAGGGGATAGATTCAGTTATACCGAAAGGTGAAAGCCAGCCGCCAAAGAATACCGTGGTAGCAATGGCTGCAATGATGAACATGTTGATGAATTCTGCCAGGAAGAAATAGGCGAACTTCATTCCTGAGTATTCGGTATGGAACCCGGCGCCCAGTTCAGATTCAGCTTCTACCATATCGAATGGAGCACGGTTAGTTTCCGCAGTACCGGCTATCATGTAGATCATAAAAGCGATCACTGCAGGAATATGCCCCTGCACAATTAACCAACCGTCTTTCTGTACTTCTATAATTTCTGAAAGCTGGAGGCTTCCGGTTAGCAGCACCATGGTCAAAAGTGACAAACCAACAGAGAGTTCATAACTGATGGTCTGCACCCCGCTTCGCATGGCGCCGATAAGTGAATACTTATTGTTACTACTCCAACCACCCAGCAGGATCCCTATGACCCCTATGGAAGAGATGGCGATGAGAAAGAATATCCCGATGTTGATGTCAAACGCCTGCAGGTTCTTTGTGAAAGGAAATACTCCTAACGCCATCAGCGAGGTGATGATCACAAAGTAAGGCGCCAGGTTATACAGGAACTTATCGGCTTTTACAGTACCGGTAAGTTCTTTGGAAACCAGTTTAAGTGCATCTGCCAAAGTCTGGAACATTCCTTTATATCCAACGCGGTTTGGGCCCAGCCTCAACTGGAACCATGCGGCTACCTTTCTTTCAAGAAGGACCAGGTACAAGCCCAGCACCGCAAAGACAGTGAGGTAGATAAGGGCGATCATTACCATTTTTGTGATATCAACCGCACCCGCAGGCATGAAGGTGAGTAACCAGTCATTGATGCTTAAGGTCGTATTCATTTTATCTGTCTATTTCAGGTACAACAATATCTATAGTCGCCATGGTAGCAACGAGGTCACCTATCTTGCCGCCCACTGTGATGTGGTTAAGCAGGGAAAGGTTAGAAAGCCCAGGGGAGCGGAATTTCACCCGGTAAGGGTTTTTGGTTCCGGTGCTAATAATGTACACTCCCAGTTCCCCACGTGCGGTTTCAACCTTCTGATAGTAATCTCCCTTCGGAAGTTTGATCACCGCATCTGTCGCCACTTTGGTAGGGCCTTCAGGAATTGAGTCTATCAACTGTTCGATGATAGAAATCGATTCCCACATTTCTTTGATCCTTACCGTATACCTTGCAAAGGAATCTCCGGCAGTATCCAGTGCCTCTTCAAAATTCACTGTATCAAGAGCGCTGTAAGGATGATATTTTCGAACGTCACAGGAATAACCTGAAGCTCTTGCCACAGGTCCTGAAGCACCATAATTAATAGCGTCTTCTCTGGTCAAAACCCCGACTCCTTTTGTCCTTTTTTGGAAGATTACGTTGCCGGTTAGCAGGCGATCGTATTCCGGAAGTTTAGTTTTGAAATGGGCGATGAATTCTTTTACCCTTTTCACAAAGTTGGGGTGAATGTCATGCATCAAACCACCGGGAACGTTATAGTTCATGGTTAAACGTGCACCGCAGGTCTCTTCAAAAATGTCATTGATCATCTCCCGGTCGCGGAAACCATAGAAGTAGGAGGTAAGAGCTCCCACATCCATTCCCATCACACCCCACCAAAGGGTATGGGATGAAATTCTGGTGAGTTCTCCTAGGAGGGTCCTTATCACTTTAACCCGGTCTGGGATCTCCAGCTCCAGGGCGTTTTCTACCGCAAGGCAAACTGCTTCATTATTGATGTGTGAAGAAAGATAATCCATCCTGTCTGTAAGGTGGACGATCTGCTGATAGCTGTCTTTTTCGCACATCTTTTCAATGGAGCGGTGGATATAACCCAGGTCCGGTTCTACTTTTTTAATGATCTCGCCATCAATGGTGAGCAGCAGCCGCAATACTCCGTGAGTTGCAGGGTGCTGAGGCCCCATGTTGATGAAATATTCTTCAGATTTGAAGTTATTCTGTTTTTTGGCTGTATCTATTGATGCTGTTTCCATTTCCTTCTATTTTACAACCATATTGATGTCATCTACATAATCCTTCCGCAGTGGATATCCTTCCCATTCTTCAGGTAAGAATAGGGTTTTGAGGTTGGGATGTCCTTTGAATTTTATTCCGAAGAAATCATGTACCTCCCGCTCATGGAAATTGGCGGTGGCCCAGATATCCTGTACGGTGTCAAAAATGGGATTTTCGCGATCTGTTGTCTGCACCTTCACCACGATAATGTGGCGGTGTTTAGTAGATTCCAGATGGTAAACCACACCCAGTTCTTTTCCGTAGTCAACCCCGCTAAGGCAGAAGAGGTAATCAAACCAGGTTTGTTCGTCCTTCTTAAGGCGAAGCATGAGCTCGTGCAAAAGATTGGGAGCTACAGAAATATTGAGGAACTGGGATTCTTCTTCCGAAAACTGCAGGTCTTCAGATTCCGGAAACCAGTCAGAAATTACCTTTTTTAAAGCTTCATTGTCCATTTTCTTCAGGATTAAAGTCCTTCATCAAACCCTTCAATAGGATTCTTTTTAGTGCTACTTTTCTCGTTCATGATCTTCTTCTGCAGCATGAGCATTCCTTCCAGTAAGGCTTCGGGCCGTGGAGGACATCCCGGAACATAGACATCTACTGGAATGACATGGTCAGCTCCTTTGACCACAGAATAAGAGTTGTAAAAGAATGGTCCGCCGGAAATGGCGCAGGCACCCATGGCGATCACGTATTTTGGTTCGGCCATCTGGTCGTAAAGCCTTCTTAAAACCGGGGCCATTTTATTAGTAATGGTACCGGCTATGATAATGAGGTCTGCCTGCCTGGGGGAAGGCCGCGCGACCTCAAAACCAAAGCGCGAATAATCGTGACGGGCCGCGCCTGTCTGCATCATCTCAATAGCACAGCAACTGGTGCCAAAATAGAGTGACCACAGTGAATTGGCTCGTCCCCAGTTAATGATCTTATCCAGAGAAGTAATGACGATATTGGCGCCGTTCTCTGCCGGAATTACTTTTCCGGGAAAATCTTCGGGTATCCGTCCTGCTTTTGCAGGCTCATTTGATCTTGTTATTCCCATTTTAAAGCTCCTTTTTTCCATGCATATGCCAGTCCTAATCCAAGGATCACCAGGAAGATGATGATCTCAATAAAGGCGATCGATCCCATGTCTCCGAAAACAACAGCCCAGGGCACTAAAAATGCCACCTCCACATCAAAGATCAGAAAGAGAATGGCGAAGAGGTAATAGCCCACTTTGAATTGCACCCAGGTAGGACCAACGGTTTTCATCCCGCTTTCGTAAGGTTCCCGCTTGTCTGTATTATCAGATTTTGGCGAGATAAGATTCGAGAGAAAGTTGGCGCCGGCCACCAGTACGATCCCGGCGATTAGAAAGACAATGATTGCTTCTGAACCCATTTTTAGAATGTCTTAATTTGTTAATAAAATTAACAGTTAGCTACCAGCTAAACACTGATGAAGATCAGGTATCGCCTACTTTACTTCGTATGTTTCTCCTGAGAAGAAAAGGTCATTTGTCTTTTTGAATTTCGATTTCGCTTTGATCTGTTCAGTGAGGGCATTTTCACGTTCCTCAAGGGTTGCATCGCCAAAACTTCTGATGATTCCGGTAACTAAAGGATACTCCAGTCGAACAAGCATCTGGTGAAGGGTTGGATCCTTTTCTTTGGCATCATGTACAAGAAGATCCTCTTCAGAAATGCCATTTTCACCAATGGTCACCACTTCAAGTTTCAGCCCGTTCAGCACCAGTCCTTTATTTCTTTCTTTTCCGAAGATCATGGGCTTACCATGTTCCACGAAAAGCTGCTGGTCTTCCCGAACGTTCTTGTCAGTATATTTTACATAGCAACCGTCATTGAAGATCACACAGTTCTGCAGTACTTCTACCAAAGAAGTTCCTTTGAACTTTTCTGCTTCAATGAAAATATCGGTCATTTCTTTTGGAGAGTTTCCGCCGATCCTTGCAAAGAAGCGGCCTTGAGCACCAATTGCCAGTTCTCCGGGAGAGAATGGAGGCTGGGTGTTTCCAAAAGGAGAGGACTTGGTTTTCTGGCCTACCAAAGAAGTAGGGGAGAATTGCCCTTTTGTAAGACCGTAAATCTCGTTGTTGAAAAGGATGATGTTGAGGTCGATATTTCTTCTTAGTACGTGAATGAAGTGGTTACCACCAATAGCCATACTGTCCCCGTCACCGGTGATCACCCAAACGCTGAGGTTTGGGTTGGCCAGTTTCACTCCCGATGCTATGGCAGGAGCCCGTCCATGGATCCCATGCATTCCGTAGGTGCCCATGTAGTAAGGGAAACGGGAGGAACATCCAATTCCTGAGATAAATACCACATCTTCCTTTTTAACTCCCATTTCGGGAAGCGCTTTTTGAACAGACCGTAAAATAACATAGTCATCACACCCGGGACACCATCTTACTTCCTGATCATTCCCAAAATCTTTGTAGGTATACTTTTGTTGAACTGTTGTTTCCATAGTTATTTTACTAGTTGTTTGAATTTTTCAAGAAGTTCGGTGTTTGCAAATGGCAAGCCCTGTATCTTGTTATACTGAAGGAATTCCATAGGGAAGTTCATTCGTAGCACCTGTACGAACTGTCCGTTGTTCAATTCACACACGACTATCTTTTTGAACTTTTTCAACATCTCTCCGGTATTCTTTGGAAGCGGATTGATGTAATTAAAATGTGCATGTCCTATATTCTTATATCCCTGGTCGTGCAGTTGTTTTACTGCGGAATGTAGCGAGCCGTAAGTTCCACCCCAGCCAACCACCAGCAGATCGCCTTCGTCAGTAAAATCAGGAACGATATCCGGAATATAATTCTGAACTCGTTTAACTTTTTCGGCTCTTGTGTGGGTCATGATCTCGTGGTTTTCAGGAACATGGGAAACGTCACCTGTTACACGGTCTTTTTCAAGTCCGCCCACGCGGTGTTCCAGTCCCGGTGTTCCCGGAACAGCCCAGTTTCTTGCAAGCGTTTCTTCGTCTCGGTCGTAAGGATGCCAGTTCTCTTTAGCTTCCTTCACCAGGTGGTTTTTGATCTCTGGTAATTCGTCTATTGATTTGATTTTCCAGGGAGCAGAACCGTTGGCTATGTATCCGTCGGTAAGAAGCACCACCGGAGTCATATGTTCAAGTGCGAGCTTGGAAGCCTGATAAGCGTAATTAAAACAGTTGGCCGGAGTACTTGCAGCGATTACGATCACCGGACTCTCCCCATTCCTGCCGTACATGGCCTGTAAAAGGTCAGATTGTTCAGTCTTTGTAGGTAAACCGGTTGAAGGACCACCGCGTTGTACGTTGACCACAACTAGAGGTAGTTCGATCATCATCGCCAGACCCAGGGCTTCTCCTTTTAAAGCGAGTCCGGGACCTGAAGTAGTGGTAATGGCAAGATCCCCGGCAAAAGAAGCTCCGATCGCAGAACTAATTCCGGCGATCTCATCTTCAGCCTGGAAGGCCTTTACTCCAAAATGTTTGTGTTTTACCAGTTCGTGAAGAATATCGGTGGCAGGAGTAATTGGATAAGATCCCAGGAACAACTCAAGCCCCGATTTTTCAGCAGCAGCCAAAAAGCCCCACGCAGTAGCGGTATTACCCATTATAATACGGTATTTTCCGCCGGGCATTTTTGCAGGTAAAACGTTATAGCTATTAGGTATAAGTTCAATGGTTTCGGCATAGAAGAATCCGGCGTTGAGCACTTTAGTGTTGGATTCTATCAGTTCCGGTTTGTTTTTGAACTTCTTATTGAAGAATTCAATGGTGTGTTCTGTAGAGCGGCTGTACAACCAGTACACCATTCCCAGGGCGAACATGTTCTTGCTGCGGGTAATGGCTTTATTATCCAATCCCTGTACATCTTTTAAAGCCTCTTTGGTAAGAGAGGTCATAGGCACCTCAATAACTCTATAGTTAGCAAGGCTGCCGTCAGTCAAAGGATTGGTATTATACTGCGCCTTTTCCAGGTTCTTTTTAGTGAACGAGTCTGTGTCCACTATAATAGTATGTCCCGGTTTGACAGAGTAAAGGTTGGTCTTTAGACCGGCAGGGTTCATGGCCACCAAAAGATCTACAGTATCTCCCGGAGTGCTTATTTCAACGCTACCAATATGTACCTGGAAACCTGAAACTCCGTAAAGACTTCCTTGAGGAGCCCTTATCTCGGAAGGGTAATTAGGAAAAGTAGCAACATCATTTCCAAACATCGCAGAAGTGTCTGAGAACTGTGTTCCCGTTAACTGCATCCCATCACCGGAATCACCCACAAAGCGTATTACAACTGCATCCAGGGCTTCAGCTTGATTCATTTTTTCTGTGATCATATAATTAGCTTTTTTGAACCATCAGTAGTTAGCTGACAGATGAATAGATCTTGCTTCAAATGTAAAAGGATTGTTAAGCGTGTAATATGATATGGGTCATATTATCAGCTTCCGAAAACGTTTGAAAATTTTAGGAGAGGCACAGAAAACTGATGGACATCATATTAAAGCAGGAGAAGCCTCTATACTTTTATAAGAAATTTTTATAGTAATCAAAAAATAAAATTATGGCTCTATTAATAACAGATGAGTGTATCAATTGTGATGCGTGTATTTCAGAATGTCCTAACAATGCGATCTACGAACCAGATCAGGAATGGTCATATTCTGATGAAACCGTATTAAGCGGAACCGTCACCACCCCAAGCGGGAACGAAGTGGATGCAGATGCTGAAAATGAACCACTTTCTGACGAGTTCTATTTTATAGTTGCAGATAAATGTACCGAATGTAAAGGCTTCCACGATAAGCCTCAGTGTGCATCTGTTTGCCCTGTTGACTGCTGCGTACCTGATGAAGACCACGAAGAGACTGAAGAACAACTTCTTGAGAAGAAAGTATGGCTTCACGGTGAATAATTAATCCTAAAAAATGACCATTATGGCTCAAAAATTTCCAAAACTCATTTGTGATGCAAACGAGGCTGTGGCTAGAGTTGCGCATAAAACAAATGAAGTTTGTGCCATTTATCCTATCACACCTGCTTCTCCCATGGGAGAACATGTAGATGTCTATAGTTCAAAAGGCAAGAAGAATATCTGGAACAACGTACCGCGTATCGTTGAGATGCAGAGCGAAGGTGGAGCTGCCGGTGCTGTGCACGGTTCGTTGCAGGCAGGTGCTTTAACTACTACTTTTACGGCCTCTCAGGGATTGTTGCTTATGATCCCTAACATGTATAAGATCGCAGGGGAATTACTTCCTAATGTGATCCATGTTGCAGCTCGTACTATCGCTACTCACGCACTTTCCATTTTTGGAGATCACTCTGATGTGATGGCAGCCCGGCAAACGGGTTACTCCATGTTATTCGGAGGTTCTGTGCAGGAAGCTATGGATTTCGCTTTGATCTCGCAGGTCGCCACTTTGCGTTCAAGAGTGCCGTTCCTGAACATTTTTGACGGCTTCAGGACTTCTCATGAGATCTCTAAAGTAGATGCCATTCCTGATGATATCATCAAGGCAATGATGCCCGAAGAGAAGATCATGGAGCACAAAAAACGCTCTTTGGATCCTGACAGTCCTGTGATCAGAGGAACTTCCCAAAACCCCGATGTATTCTTCCAGGCCCGGGAAGCTGCCAATACCTATTATGATAATGTTCCGGCGATCGTGCAGGAAGTGATGGATGAATTCTATCATCACACCGGCCGCAGGTATAACCTCTTCGACTATGAAGGACATCCTGAAGCCGAAAAGGTCATAGTTATTATGGGTTCCGGAGAAGGAGCCGTAAGAGAGACCGTAGATACGCTGCTGAATTCCGATGAAAAAGTAGGAGTTCTTATCGTACGTCTTTACCGTCCGTTCTCAATGAAAGACTTCATTGAAAGGATGCCAAAAACAGTAAAAAAAGTAGCTGTTCTTGATCGTACCAAAGAGCCGGGAAGTACAGGAGAGCCCCTGTATCTCGACGTGGTTACTGCATATGCTGAAAGCGGACAACAAATTCCGCAGATCGTTGGCGGTCGCTACGGATTGTCTTCAAAAGAATTTAATCCTGCGATGGTAAAAGGTATTTTGGATGAGCTGGATAAAGAGCAGCCAAAAAATCATTTTACAATAGGTATCAACGACGACGTTACTTTCAGAAGTCTGTTGTATAACCCTGTTTTCAAGACCAAAAAGAAAACCTTCAACTGTCTGTTCTATGGATTAGGTTCTGACGGAACAGTTGGAGCTAACAAGAACTCTATTAAGATCATTGGGGAGACCACAGACAATTACGTACAGGGATACTTTGTTTATGACTCCAAAAAAGCGGGTTCACAAACAGTTTCCCACCTGCGTTTTGGTCCAGATCCAATCTATTCCAACTATCTGATCAATACTGCTGATTTTATCGCCTGTCATCAATTCAACTTTGTTGAGAAATATGACATCCTGCAAAAGATCAAAAAAGGCGGTACTTTCCTTCTGAACTCTCCTTATTCTAATGAAGAGATCTGGGATAACCTTCCGCAGAAGATGCAGGAAGAGATCGTAGAGAACGAACTGCAGTTCTATGTGGTGGATGCAACAAGAGTGGCTCATGAAGCCAAGCTTGGAAAACGCACCAACACTGTGCTGCAAACCTGTTTCTTTGCCATTTCAGGGGTGCTTCCAAAAGATGAAGCCATTCAGAAGATCAAAGATGCTATCGTGAAATCTTACTCTCACAAAGGAGAGAAGGTAGTTCAAATGAACTTTAACGCGGTAGACAAATCTTTGGAGAACCTCCAAAAAGTGGATTATCCGAAGAAAATTACCAGCAATAAAGGTCTGAAACCTATGATGACCGGAGAAGCCGATCCTTTTGTGAAAGAGGTATTAGGTAAGATCCTTGCGGGACACGGCGATGAACTTCCTGTAAGTGCCTTCCCGGTTGATGGAACATTCCCTACCGGTACCACTCAGTACGAAAAACGCGGAATTGCAGATTTTGTTCCGGTTTGGGAAGGAGAAGACCTTTGTACCCAGTGTAACAAGTGTGTGGCAATTTGTCCGCATGCTGCTATCAGGGCGAAGGTTGTTCCGAACGAAGATTTGGCCGATAAGCCTGATTCTTTAAAAGCGGTTCCTGCTAAAGGCCGTCCATTCACCACTTCATCAGATTCTTATATCCTGCAGGTTTCTCCGGAAGACTGTACCGGATGTGATCTTTGTGTGGCTGTTTGTCCTGCCGAAAGCAAAGAGGTTGAGAACTTCAAGGCTATCAACATGCGTCCAAAACTGGATGTTGCCGAAAAAGAAGATAAGAACTGGGATTACTTTACCAGTCTTCCATACTATGACCGTACAGAACTTCAGATCACCAACGTGAAGGGATCTCAGTTCCTTGAACCATTGTTTGAGTTCTCCGGAGCCTGTTCAGGATGTGGGGAAACTCCTTACATCAAGATGCTTACTCAGCTTTACGGTGATTCCATGATGATCGCCAATGCTACCGGTTGTTCTTCCATTTATGGAGGTAACCTGCCCACCACTCCTTATAAGACCAACGAATTTGGCCGTGGTCCGGCATGGGCGAACTCCCTGTTTGAAGACAACGCCGAATTTGGTTTGGGTATGAGACTGGCATTGACCAAAAAACAGGAGATCGCTGTTGATCTGCTGAAGGAACTGGAACCTGTTGTAGGATCTGAATTAGTGAATGCTATTCTGGATAATCCTGAAGCAGATGAGGTTCAGAAAAAGCAAAAACATGCGGACATTTCTGAACTCAAGACCATCCTTTCTACCCTGGGCTCCCCCGAAGCTAAAAAGCTCAACCAAATGACCGAATACCTTCGTAAAAAGGCAGTTTGGATCGTTGGTGGAGACGGCTGGGCCTATGATATAGGTTACGGTGGAGTAGATCACGTGCTGGCTTCAGGAGAAGACATCAATATTCTGGTTATGGATACTGAAGTGTATTCGAACACCGGTGGACAGATGTCTAAAGCAACTCCGCTGGGTGCGAGTGCCAAATTCGCGGTTTCCGGTAAGAGAACTTCTAAAAAGAGCCTTGCATTACAGGCGGTTTCTTACCAGAACGTGTACGTTGCACAGGTAGCCATTGGAGCCAAGGACCTGCAAACGCTGAAAGCCTTTGAAGAGGCGGTAGCTTATCCTGGACCATCTATCATCATCGCTTACTCACACTGTGGAGAACACGGGTATGATCTTAAGCATGGTGCAAAACAGCAGGAAAAAGCTGTAGAGACCGGTTACTGGCCACTGTTCAGGTTTGATCCTTCTAAAGAAAAAGGAAAACGTTTTAAACTGGATTCTAAAAAACCACAGGGTGATCTTAAGGACTTCATGTACAATGAGACCAGGTTCACCAGAGTGGTGAAAGAGAATGCCGAAGTGGGCGCAGCCCTGTTAAAACAGGCACAGGAAGAGGTCGAATCCAAATGGGAGCGACTGGAACTGTACCGTGATATGTAAATAACCAAAAGCCTTTTCAGCTATTTCAGCTGAAAAGGCTTCTTTTTTAATTAAAAATAACTGAACATGGAAAACAAAGCACTGGAACTGTTTGATGAAGCTGTAAAAAAGCTACATGAAGCAAATGAAGAACTGTGCCGCCCAGAGGAGGATGTAGTAGCACACCTGGTTTGTCGGCATTCACAAGTTGCCATCGAAAATTTCCTGAAAGCTTACCTTTTGAAAAAAGGTATTGACCTCGATGAGTACGAGACCATTAACAGCTTGTATTATAAGTGCATTGCTGTAAATCCAAAATTTGTAAATGTAGACCTGGAAGATTTTACCTGTAGAGGTCATAAATTTCAAACCCAATCCTGCAGTGATTCTAACAAAGTAAACAGATGTTTTGAGATCGCAGGACAGATGGATGAATTCTTTAGACAGGAAAATATTCTTTAACCTTTTTATCTAAGCGTTTGAGAATATCCTGTGCCTTTGTAGCATGTATTTCAGTAAATAATTTAAAGCCCTGCACTTCTGCGGGGTTTCTTCTTTTTAGTACTCAGCAATAGTTAATTAACATTTAAAATCTTCGTGTTAACATAATTTTAATAGATTTGTAATGCCCTTGTTCTGAATCATTTCAGGACCAAATCATATGAACCCCTACAACCGCTGAGCTTATGGCATTGGCAAGAACTGTCCTGATCATACAGGAAGATCCCATCCTTCTCCGGATTCTCGAGCGATTGATGATGATCAACCATTTTGAATGCACTTCCATTCGAAATCTTGAGGAACTGGACATAGAATCCCAGAACAGTTTTGATGTGGTGATCACCGATCTTCTTTTTGAAGGTGTTGCCCCAAGGGATTTTGTTTTTCACATAGGTGAGGTGATCCTTCACTCTTCTCTAATCATTATTACCAGCATGGGGCAGGCTGAAGTAGAGCAGGAAATTTTTGAACAAAAAGAGGTTAGGGGCTTTTTTTCCGTTCCACTTGATTTTGCCCAAATAGAAAAACTCGTAGCCTGATATGACAAACAATCTCTTAATAGTGGTCATTCAGGTCCTTGCCATTATCCTGGTGATACTGTGGGGGATAATTGGTATTAGTCTAATTTACAGAAAGAAGAGGACGAGGGAGCGGCAAAATATTGAAGAGGTTTTTGCGAAGCTTACCTCAGAATATCTTTATCCTATTAAGAAGGAGGATGACGATCTCATAAGAATTATTAGAGCCTTTAGGAAAGCGGGCATAACTCCGTCCCATAAAAAGAATGTCCAATTTCTTATTGATCTTATGATAAGAGCGCAGAGGACCATCTTGGGAGAGAATTACACCAAGCTGGAAAATCTTTTTAAACAAATACCACCTTATGGCGCATCGGCTGAAAAATTGAAAAGTAAAAAGTGGTACAGGAAGGCCAGAGGAATTCGCGAGGCTTATGAAATGAATCAGGGGCAATATATTCAGGAGATCCTAAAACACCGAAACGATAAAAATATTTATGTGAGGCGCGAAGCCCAAATCGCCATGGTTGTCTTTTTGGGATGGGATAGTCTCCGCTTTCTGCCTTACCTCAAAAAAGAGATGATGCTTTGGCAACAAATAAAGGTCGTTGAAAAGCTTTTTGATCTTCATCCTGTTCCTAATCTTGAGATTTTGAGAAAATCCTATAATACTCAAAAGCCATATGCCCAGAAATTGATCATGCGAATAATCAGGCGGTTCGGTCTGGATAGTGAAGTGGATTTTATCATTCAATTTTTAGATCATGAAGACTTTGAATTAAGGGAAGTAGCCATTTATTGTATTTCTTCTTTCGTACCTGACCATGAAAGGAGAAAAAGACTTGAAGAGAAATTCTTTTCAATTGAAAATGAGCAACAACAAATACAGGTGATAAAATACCTGGAAAGAACTTCGCTGGAAGCAAGTCTCGATTTTTTTAAAGATGTTCTTAGTAAAGGCAGTGATAACCTCCAGTTGTCAGCGGCAGAAATTCTCTGGAATCACGGGTTCAAAAAGGATATTGAACACTATTATTTCGGACAGTACCAAACCGAACCCAAAGACACGCAACTTCAATGGTAGATCGATATTTTCTATATGACGTTTATAGTAATGTGAGCTGGTTCTTTCTGGTCTATGGTGCCTGCCTTATCACGTTCTACTTTTTAGGAGTGATACTTTCTGACAGGGCCGTAAGAAGAAATAAAAGAAAAGCCCGATTCCTGCAGGTAAACGATATTGTTAGCGCCACAGATATTCCCTCGGTAACCCTTGTTGCTCCTGCCTACAATGAAGGTCTCACCATAGTAGAGAATGTAAGATCCTTGCTTTCGATACAATATCCATTCTATAAACTGATCCTGGTTAATGACGGAAGTACAGATGATTCCATGGAACAACTGATAAGGGCATTTGATCTTGAACCCTTTGATGCCACTTTCATAACTCAGCCTATAACAACAGCCACGGTGAATTATATTTATAAAAGCCGGGACAGAAAGTACAGGCACCTTACGGTGATCGACAAAAATAATGGAGGACGGGCTGATGCCCTTAATGCCGGAATAAATTTTGCCGGCACCGAACTGGTCCTGTGTACCGATGCCGATTGTATCATTGAACAGGATGCCATAATAAAAATGGTAAGACCTTATCTGGAAGAAAGCGAAAAAGAGATCATCGCCTGTGGGGGCGGAATTGGAATAGCTAACGATTCTATCATCAAAAATGGAATTCTAAAAAAACTTAAAGTTCCAAAGGATTTTATCCCCAACGTACAGGTCGTAGAATATATCCGTGCGTTTCTGATCGGCCGCATGGGCTGGGGGGAGATTAATGGCCTTATGCTGGTTTCCGGAGCATTTGGACTCTATCCCAGGACCCGCGTGATCCAGGTTGGTGGATTCAATACTAAAACAGTTGGAGAAGACCTGGAACTGTGTATCCGGTTGCGCGTGCTTATGGAAAAACTCAGGAAACCTTATAAAGTTGTCTACGTGCCTGAGACTCTTTGCTGGACAGAAGCCCCTCCAGATTATAAGATCCTGATAAAACAGCGAGACCGATGGGCCAGAGGTCTATGGGAGACATTGAAGTTACACAGGTACCTTTTCTTCAATCCGAAGTATCGCAGTATGGGAATGCTGTTTTTTCCTTACTGGTGTTTTTTTGAATTTGGTGCTCCTATCGTAGAATTCCTTGGACTTATATGTATCTTTTTTTTCGGATACTTCGGATTTATTGCCTGGGAAAATGCAATTCTCCTGTTTAGTATTGTGTATCTGCTGGGATGTATATTTTCAACGGTCTCGGTCTTTTTTTACATTAAGAGCTTCAGGCATTATTCTTCTGCGAGGCAAGTAGCCGAACTGCTCCTTGCTTCCTATCTCGAACCTTTCCTGTTCCATCCTATAATGGTTTTCGGTCAACTCAAAGGTTATTACAAAAAGCTATTCGGGATAAAATCGGGCTGGGGTACCATGACCCGAAAAGGTTTTACCACTTCAGAGGCCTAAAACCGGTATCGATATCCTACACTGCCAATGAATTGGGTTCCTGTTCTGGAGGAAGTAATATCCTCATATAACATTCCCGCAGAGGCTTTAAAAACATGGTGAATGCCAAAGGCTTTATTGAGCCCTATATTTCCATACCAGGCTTCAAGGGAAGGATTTTCCTCAACTTGCTTTACCAGTACAAGTTCATCCGGAGAAATTCCTTTTCCTAATCTGGTAAAGAAATAATTATCTGCACCAGAGAAGTAATATCGCGTGTTGAACTGGTAATTCTGAACCAGTTTTTCTTTTCTTTCAGGTCCTATAAAACTCCGGAGATTAAAATAAAACTTCCCGGTGTAAGCGGTAAGTCCGGCAACGGCTGAAAAATAGGATCTCTCACCATAATTAAGGACTCTTGCACCGGCTTCAGCTTCAAAGTTTTTGGCGAAGCTGTAAAAAAGCGAAGCGCTTCCGCGGAAGTCAGGAAAAAAACTGTTGTCAGACAATCCGATATTCACAAAAGAATAGAAATGATCATTGAAAACAGGATATGCCTCCATTTCAAAAAGAGTTCCATTGTCGTAGCCTCTGTCAGTGTAATTAACTCTGCCTAATACCGCTGTTCTTTTAAAATTGTGCTGGTATTCTGTACTTATGCTGTGCCAGGGATCCTGCCGTGAGTATTCCTTACTGAAACTAACCACCTGATAACTCACCCCAATTTCGTCGGTGACAGTTTGTTTGAGGATTAGTTGTAATGCATACCGGTCTTTCCCGGAAATATCCTCTCTCCCCGAAAGTTCATTGGCCGCTTTTCTCGCAGCTCCTGCATTACCGGTTTCTAAAAGAAGCTCGGCTTCCCGTACTTTAAGAGTGACATCTGAGGGATATATCTGAAGCAGTTCTTTAGTAAAAGCCAGGGCTTCTTCTGAGCTGGCGAACCTTCCAATCCTTTGAAGTGCCAGGGGTTTGACATCCACATAAGACGGAGCAGTCTCTAGCAGGTAGTCCAGATCTTTATCGGCGGCTGTCCACATATTTAAAGCCCACTGGTTACGTATTTGTAAAATTCGGATATCGTGATATTCCGGTGCCAGTTCCAGACCTTGCCGGGTCAATTTTAAAGACTCTTCAAAATGGCTTTTTTGGTATGCCTCCAGTGCCTCCATGTATAGAAGGTCGGGATCTTCCTGTGACCAAAGGGCGCTGGTGAATAAAATAGAAACTAAAAGGAGGGCAATTCTGCTCATAGGTCAATAAAATTACGGGCCAAAAGTAATTGTTTTGCGGCACTAATTTTAAAGCACGCAAAATAATCTGCTCGAAAATGTTGAGGCTTAGATCTAAGCAGCTACTTCCTAAGAATTATGTGATTTTCGACCCGCCAAACTCTTGCTCCCTTACCGGAATTTCATTTTTTTTAGCATGAAACAAAAGTTTTCAAGGAGAGAAAGAACGGTTCAAAGATCTTCTAGGATAGCTAAATAATGTGTTGTTCATGTGGATAAAAGCTGAAATTTGAGAAAATGTCTCTAAGCTTTTGAAAGACTACTACATGGAAGAAATGGGGAAATGGAGAGTGTACTATTGAATTTTTCAGGATGAACTGGAAAAAACAAAAAAAGTGATGCTTTTGCATCACTTTTTTTTGTCGGGATGACAGGATTTGAACCTGCGACCCTACGCCCCCCAGACGTATACGCTACCGGACTGCGCCACATCCCGAATTAATTAATTGCTCAAGTATTTATTTCAAGACCAAAGCTCAAAAGAGTTATTCTATCATATGGTGCAGCCCGTCCTGAGCGAAGACGAAGGGCTACATCCCGAATTCAATTGCAAATTAAGTAGCTTCCTGAGAATTTTCAAAGAAAACATTTATTTAATTGAGCTGTTTTTTCCGGCTATAAATTCAGTTCAGGCTATTTCTACTGAGGCAGAGACAAAAAGGGTCTTAAAAATGGCTTTTTTGGATATCAACAATTTGTTCTGGATAATTCTCTTCTAAAACTGAAGTGAAATACTCTTATCTTGGTCAGCAAAACCAACTCAATTATGGCCTCAGGAATTTTTGCATTGCTCGATGATATTGCTACTTTAATGGATGACGTAGCGATGATGACCAAAGTCGCCGGGAAGAAAACGGCCGGCATCCTGGGTGATGATCTGGCAGTGAATGCAGAGAAGGCTTCCGGATTTATGTCTGACCGGGAATTACCCGTGTTATGGGCAATTACTAAAGGTTCTTTTTTGAATAAAGTAATTATTCTTCCTGTAGCCTTCCTTCTTAGTGCTTTTATTCCTGCTGCTGTTACTGTTATCCTAATTCTGGGTGGGCTTTATCTTGCTTATGAAGGAGCTGAAAAAATTTATGAGTACTTTTTTCCTCATGCTCCTCATGAAAATAAACCAAAGTTGGAAAAGCTTTCAAAAGAACAAATTTTGACAAGGGAAAAGGAAAAGATCAAGTCAGCCATCCTTACAGATTTTATTCTTTCCGTTGAGATCATTATCATCGCTTTGGGCACGGTGGGAAATGAATCTCTCACTACACAGATCCTGGTTGTCACCATAATTGCCCTGCTGGCTACTGTGGGAGTCTACGGAATAGTTGCTGTGATTATAAGAATGGATGAGTATGGTGCTAAACTGATAGATCTAAATGAAAGAGAAGACAGTATTTCTGATAAGATCGGTAAATTCCTGGTCAATGCGCTGCCCAAGGTTATCAAGAGCCTGTCGGTAATAGGAACTATTGCTTTGCTACTGGTTTCAGGAGGTATCTTTGTCCATAACATTCATTTTCTGCACGGACTGTTTCCAAGTCTGCCGGGCATACTGGTGGAATTTTGTTTAGGCCTTATAGTCGGAGCTCTAGTATTGCTGGTCATTAATGCAGGGAAAAAAGTTTGGGAGAAGATCAGGAAGTAGATCAAATTTTTTTCAAAAATGAATTAAATCTCCTCAATATTTTTTCATAATTTAATACTGTTCTTAATTCATCTTAAGGTTTCCTCTGCTGTTTCAGCTGATTTTGTTAAATTCGTGTTATGAAAATAAAGCGATCTTTAACATTTACCGGTTTGATCTTTCTGCTATTTCTTTGGGCTTGTGAAGATCGCAAAGAATCGCAGTTTCCTCTTCAAACAGAAGTACAACCCGGAACCCCGCTTTATTTTTATAACAAAGGTTTGGATACCTCTGATCTGGAAGCGAAATTAAAGCTCTATAACACAGGCCTGGATTCCATCCGTTCGATTAAAGATACCATGCTTTCTTCCCTCCTGGAAGGAAAGGTTTATGCTCTAATGGCCATGGGACAACTTGAGACGGCCTCTCCCTGGATTGATAGCCTGATCACTGTAGCCAAAATACAGAAGGATTCCTTTTTTCTGGCCAAGGGATATTACCGGAAATTCACTGTCCATAACTACAGCAACCAACCGGGAGAGGCGTATCGAAATGCGTATCTATCAAAACAGGTATACCTGCAAACCGGCGATACCTCCTGGGCAGGAAGGCGCAGTCTTGATATGGCCAATATTCAAATAGGGGTGGGAGATTATTCTGGTGCACAGGAGTCAGCTACAGAAGCTTTAGAATATCTGGACAGGGACCAGGATTCTAAATATGTCAGCTCCGCATACAATGTGATAGGGCTGGCTTATATGGAGCAGGGATTTAATGAAGAGGCAATAAGAGAATATAAGAATGCCCTGCAATATGCCACAAGAAAAGAGGATAGCCTCAGTTACCTGCATAACATGGCTCTTTCACTTCGGAATGAGAAAAAATACAAGGAGGCTTTAGAAATATTTGGTGAGATTGTAGAATCAGATGAACCCGATGTGAGCTCGGCAACCCGATTTCTGGACAACATGGCCTTCACTATGTGGCTACAGGATCCATCTGTAAAAGTAGATTCTCTTTTGTTTACCGCCCTGAACAAACGCCAGGAGATCAATGACCATTATGGTATTGAAACCAGCTATATGCATCTTACGGAATATTACTTTGACAAAGACAAGGCAAAAGCAAAAAGATATGGACAGGCCTTGTTGAAAGCTGCGAAGGATAATTCCAATCCTTCTGTTGAATTACTGGCCCTGAAAAAAATGATAGAACTGGCTCCGGCCGGCGAAAGAAAAAGCTATGTGGACCGATTCGTAAAGTTGGACGATAGTCTTGATCAGGCCCAACGGCAGGCGAAATATCAGTTCGCTAAAATAAACTTTGATGAGGAACAAAAGCAAAAACAAATCAGGCAACTGGAAGCTGTAACGATGCGGCAGGCTTTAAAAACCCAGCAGCTTGAATCCCGTACTTTGATCATTTCTCTTTTTGCAGCTTTGGGAGCAGCTATGGCAGGTATCTTTTTCTACTATTTCAAACAACGGGCAAAAAGAGAGCGCCTGCGAGAAGTATATCTCACAGAGAACAGGATCTCGAAGCGTATTCATGATGAACTTGCCAATGACATCTATAATGTCATGAATCACCTGGAAAATGTGGCTCCCCCGGCAGCAGTAGATCAATTGGAACATATCTACAACCGTACCCGCGATATATCACGTGAAAATGCCGAAATTGATACGGGAGAAAGCTTTCAGGTTTTCCTGTTGGGCATGCTGAGTACCAATACAGGGGAGGCTAAATTGATCTTGCGCGGAGAAAAAGAGGTGAACTGGGATAAAATTTCCCCAGAAAAGAAGATCGTACTCTACCGGGTTTTACAGGAATTGATGGTGAATATGAAAAAGCACAGCGGTGCACCTCTGGTAGCAGTTTCATTTGAACAGCAGCTAAAAATGCTGAGAGTTCAATACTCCGATACCGGAAAAGGAACTACAGCACAACAGCTAAATTCCGGAAATGGATTGAAGAATTTGGTGAACAGGCTCCGCACCGTGGATGGAATTATTGATTTTACCACTAAACCAGGCAGAGGCTTAAAAGCCGAAATTCGCCTTCCCCTTAAATAGACCCTTTCCCTAGAAAACTTAAGGTGGACCCTAAAACAAATTCACCAAAAATGGGTATTGGATATTAATTCCATTATCTTCAGCTTTACCATTTTAAACAATATCAAAAACAAACTAATGCAGGACTTCAGAATCAATATCATGGCAGGACTGCTTTTTAGTTGTTCTTTATCCCTATTCGGCCAGGGCGAAATTTCAGATTGGGTTCTGGAAAAAGAGGAGGATGAAATTAAAATAAGCTACCGCAAGGTAGAGCTTCCGGGAAAGCCGGAAGTGAGAGAAATGAAAGCTGAATTTCTTGTAAAAGCCGCAATTCCGGACATATTGGAGCATTTCCGAAGTCCTGCCAAGCTTATCAAATGGCAGACTTCCACAGAGGAATGTACTATTAAGGAATTGGAACCTGAGCAATGGCGAACGTACCTCCGGTTTGATCTTCCATGGCCTTTTAGATCAAAAGACCTGGTTACCCATAATTCATTAAGAAAAGGTGCGGGTACTGCCACTATTACAGCCAGAAGTACACCCAACGCGCTGCCCCAAAAAAATAAAACTGATCGCATTTTAAGCCTTGAATGCCAATGGTCATTTAGGTCTGCGGGAGAGGAAGGAACTAAAGTGATCTATACCAGTATCAGTTACGATGAACCTGAATTTCCAAGATTTATTGCAGATCCGGTCGTTCAACGCAGGATCCTTAAAAACTTTGGCCTGCTAAGGGAAAATGCAGAAAAGGAAGCAGTTGAGGAATAAATAAAATTCCTTCTTAAACTGTAAAAAGACAGAATTTTTCCACAAAAAGTAATTTTGAATTATATAAATATTAACTTATTGGCTGGAAAGGAAGTATTTCTTCCCCTTTCAAAGGCTGATTGTTAACCGGAGTCTGGAATGCTATTGGAGCTTACTGCGGGGGGTATATTATTACGAACGGAAAAACAATAATACATGAATTCGTATCACAACTTGACCGTTATTACCGGGGCAAGCCAGGGTTTGGGGAATGCTTTTGCAAAGACCTGTGCCGCAGAAGGCCGGGATTTGGTCCTTATCTCCCTTCCTAATGAAGGACTACCGGAAACGGCCCGCGAGATTGAAGAAAATTTTGGAGTGCAGGTGAAGTGCTTTGAAACAGACCTTACCAGGATGGCTAATATTAAGGCGCTGGTAAAGGAGTTGTCCTCCTTCAGGATCAATATGCTAATTAACAATGCGGGTCTTGGTGGAACAAAAAAGTTTCAGGACGCCTCAGCAGATTATATTGAGAACATCATTCTGTTGAATATTCGTTGTCTGGTGATGATGACCCATCAATTGCTGCCGTTCTTTGACAAAGATCAGCAAACCTATATTCTGAACATTGCAAGCCTGGCGGCCTTTTCCCCAATGCCCTACAAAACCGTTTATCCTGCTAGCAAGGCTTTCGTAATGTCTTTTTCAAGGGGCCTTTACGGAGAGTTGAAAGATACCAATATTCATGTGGCAGTATCCTGCCCCGGAGGTCTTGCCACAAATTCTGAAGTAGCAAACCGGATAAGTACCCATAACAGCTTTGTTAAGAAGTCTATCCTTACCCCGCAGGAGGTTGCTGAAAAGAGTTACCGGCAGTTGCTGAAGAAAAAATACCTGATCATCCCCGGCAGGATCAATCATTTAAGTTCCCTGTTGCAGCGCATTGTTCCGGTAAGGTTTCAGTTAGGTATAATTGCCAATAACCTTCAAAAGGAGATCCTTACATATCCCTCCGTATAATAAAATATTATTTCAATGGATCTTAGTTTTAAAGCAGAAGACCTGCAGGTTTTTATACCTGTTGTGATTGGCCTCCTCAGTTTTCTGATCTTCTGGTTCGCCCAGCAGTCCAATGGGCTTCGCAAGAGATTTATATTAAAATATGGAGAGGAGAAGGGGAGTGCTCGCTTCATTTTGTATACCCGCTATCTCGGCGGAATAACTATGGGTTTGTTACCGGCAGCAGTTTATTTAATACTGCTTCCTTCTTCAAACCTGGAAGATCTTGGCCTTTTACTAAAAAGTTCGGCCGCTGTTCCGGTGGCGGTTTTCGCTTTCGGAATGATACTGATCCTTTTTCCGTTGGTTTACATGAATGCCAAAAAACCGAAAAATCTGCTGGTCTATCCCCAAATACGGAGTTCTGAATGGGACCGGAAGCTAGTGGGAAATAACCTGTTGTCCTGGGCAGTTTACCTCCTGGGTTATGAAATGCTCTTTAGAGGAGTACTTTTATTTCCACTGGTTGCTGCTTTTGGAGTATGGCCGGCCATTGCGATCAATATCGGGTTGTATTCGGCAACACATATCCCCAAAGGTTCCACAGAGACCTTTGGCGCTTTTCCTTTTTCTGTCGTTTTATGCCTTATTTGTCTTTATACCGGAAATTTCTGGGTGGCTTTCATCGCTCATTTGACCATGGCCTGGACCAATGCGTGGTTTTCCCTGAAGCACAATCCCCAAATGAAAATCATTAAAACCTAAATCTCATGAAGATCTTTGTCACCGGGGGAACGGGCAGTATCGGTGCCCACCTAGTTAAAATGCTTTCAGCCCGTGGTTATACTGTGCATGCGCTGGTAAGGTCTATGGAAAAGGCGGCACATATAAATTTCCCCAACGTAATCCCCTTTTTGGGAGATATTACAGACAAAGCTTCGATAGATAGAGCCTTGGCCGGCTGTGAACAGGTCTATCATCTTTCGGCATATGCTAAAGTTTGGGCGAAGGATTCCGGCACTTTTTACAAAGTGAACGTGAAAGGCACGGTAAACGTATTACAGGCTGCTCTTGAGCAGCAGGTGAAAAAGGTGGTGGTGACCAGTACGGCAGGTGTGTTGGGTCCTTCGATAAATGGAGTAATAACCGAAGAAAAGATCCGGGATGTAGATTTTTTCAATGAGTATGAAGGTTCCAAAGCCATGGCAGAATCACGCATCAAGGACTTTGTTACCACGTTTGACATGAATGTAGTGATCGTCTCACCAACCCGGGTTTATGGTCCTTTTATCTTCGGAATGCCTTCCTCTACGACCTTACTGGTAGATAAATATGTTAATCACAACTGGTGGATCTACCCCGGTGATTCTAAAAAACTTGGTAACTATATCTACATTGAAGATGCTGCACTCGGCCATATTCTGGCCATGGAAAAAGGCCGGAAAGGTCATACTTACCTCCTTGGAGGTGAAAATCATGATTACGTTTCATTTTTTGAGATCATGGGTGAAGTTTCGGGAGTGAAACGTAAAATGCGCAAGATCCCGGTGTGGGTGCAACGCACGTATGCGCATGTGATCCTCAAAAGGGCCGAATGGTTCAATAAAGAGCCTATGGTGACGCCCAAATGGGTGCCAAAAGGAGAATTTGATTGGGAAGTTTCTGTAGATAAAGCAATTAAAGAGCTTGGTCTGCCTGTAACTCCATTAGAAGAAGGACTTGCCAGGACGGTAGATTACGTGAGAAATTTATCCCGCTAATCCGGAATTTTTCATTTTTGTGAGGTAGGCCAGGGAATCAATGATAGCGGCATCTGTGTTTTGAAAATCAATTTGGAGTTCCTCTTTAGATTTCTGGTTTTCGTAGTAGTTATTCATGCTAAGGGAATGCATATTGACCGAATTAATGTCAGTGCGAAATCCCATTTTTAAAAGCAGATCACCGGCATAACCTCCCAGCAGCAACAAACTTTTTGGTACTTCTATGAGCATCGACTGCTGATTCGTAAGGGCGGTAAGCCTTTCGAAAAATTGGCGGTATTTTAAATTTTCTCCTGCCAGCACATATCTTTCTCCATTTATTCCGTGCTCCAGGCAGGAAATAAGACCTTTGGCAACATCTCTAACATGCACAAAATTCTTTCCGCCGGGAGGGTGGAAGATGAATTTCCTGTCCATTCCCATCAATATAATTTTTCCTGAAGTGGGCTTTGAATCATAAGCCCCCAGCATAAAGGTTGGATTGGCTATTACCACTTCCAACTCTCCTTTCTTTTCCAGTAGTGCTTTTTCTGCCCCCAGTTTGCTTTGGGCATAAAAGGAGCGGGTAAACGGAAACTTCATCTCTTCGGAAGGGTCTTCGCTCACCGTATTAGCTGTGCTGACGTAAACAAGTTTCCGGATCCCGTTCTTTAAGGTGGCCTCGAGGACATTCATGGTTCCTTCTACATTGATCTTGTGGTAATGGTTGTAATCCGGAATATTTTGAGCTGTTTCGGCAGCCAGGTGGATCACAAAATCACAACCTTCCATCTTCGCATCCAATTCCTCCATAATGCTTCCCCGGATCAATTCGAGTTCCGGACTTTTTTTTCCGGAGTAATTCTGTGGGTCCCTCACCAGGCCTTTGACAACAAAGTCATTATCCAACAATTCCTCGATGAGGTTAGTTCCCAACAGACCACTTGAACCGGTGACAAAGACTTTCTTCATATTAACAATATAAGGAGTTTTGGCAAAGAAAAAACGGAAGCTTCCAAGGCTTCCGTTTTTATATTTTCAGTTCACTACTCCAGCAGGATAAGCCGCAAATAATCCAGCATCGCTTTATTGACCTTCACATTCATATTGTTGTTCCAGTCCTCAAATTTTAACTGCAGCATATTTTCCCCTTTTTGAAGCTCTACTGTAAAAGAACTTGAGTAACCCCAGTCTGACCATTCATCTTGTCCTCTCTGCGGAAAAACTACTGCGCCAACATAATCATCATTGACATACAAGCTCCTGATTGCCGCTTTGTTGTCGGTATTCCAGGGGCCACTGCCGTTGGAGTAGCGGAAGTCTACTAAATATTTCCCGGCTTTTTCTATTGTCACTGGCAAAGAGACTTCCCGGTTCTTTTCGGTGGAAATTTCGATGAAACCGCTGCCGGAATGGTTCACAAAATCTTCGGAAGACTTTCCAGTAAAGCTTTCCATTTCCAGCTGTTTGGCTGCGGAAGTGTCATAGCTCCAAATCGGCTCACTGGTAAATGATTCAAAACCATTCGGGCCTATAGCGCTCACTTTATATTCTGCAAACCCGGAAGGGGAGACGTTAACTGAATTTTCTGAAGTTTCTTCAATGACTTTCCCGTTTTTGTAGACCAGGTAGTTTTGAGCGCCTTCGATTTTATTCCAGCTGAAAATGCCATATTCAAGTTTGGCTTGTGGAGTGGGCAAAGAGAATTTATTCTCTACAAAACTAGCGTCTGCTCCTTCAAAGTCATTGTTAGCCATCTTGATATCTATCTTATGCGCTCCGGAAAGAGAGGTGTCAAAAAAGGCATTTTCAAGAGGTTTTCCGTCGAGGGTGATCTCCGCGATTTCATTTCCGTAACCCTTGACAGTGATGTCCAAAGTGGCGTCCCTGTATGGAAAATTGCTCAGGGTTTTGGTGCCGCCGTACTGCTTCGGAATTACCGGTTGGAATTTTATTCCGTTTTCTTCAAACTGCATTCCGATGAATAGCCGGTGTACCATGGCAAGATTCCCGGCCATGCTCCACAACATCCTGTTGGAGTTGATCTCGGTACCTTTGAAGTCACCGCTTTCGGCTACGAAATTCTCGTAATTACTAAGGAACAGGGCGGCCGGGCGATAGATCGCTGCCAATCCCTGGTTGAGCACTTGCTGATTTCCGGCTTTTGCAGCCGCCAGGTTCCAGTAAGACTGTACAAATGGCCAGATCCCATTATTGTGGTACGGTGGGATGCCCGGGATCTGCGGATAAATGGAAGTCACCCCAAACGGCGTAACCGGAGATTCAGAAATGATCCTTTTTGAGCGCTTTACATCAGCCACATCAAAGATGACTGCCAGAGACTCCCCAAGGGCTTCAAATCTTTCTGAAAGGTTCATGGCTTTTCTTCCGTAGAGATATTGAGCGTAGTAGCCTTTATCTTCCTGCCAAAGCTGCTTATTAATGGCATTTTTGATACTTTCTGCACGTTCAAAATATTTTTCACCCGTTTCTCCAATGGCTTCGGCCATTTTGCCGAGAACTATGTGTGCCTGGTAATGCACTACATTAGTTCCCAGGTTCTGTGATTCTAAAATATCCACGTTGTTCATCCATTTAGGATAGGTCTGCTCGCGCCAGTCCAGGAAGGAAGATTCGCCTTTGTACAGGCCGTTCTCTGTCCTGATGGTCTTGTAATCGTCTTCCAGGGTATTTTTGATGATCTCGTAGCTGTTTCGCAACCACTCTTCATCGCCGGTCACTTTATAGACTTCCCAGGCCGCGATAGCCCACACGGTCCTGTCTGAAGAAATTGGCCAGGCCCCTCCGGACCCCGTATCCTGGATAATGCGGTCGCGGTTGACCTTTTTCATCAGGCTGATCTTTGCGATCTCAGGCTCGTGATAGGCAAAGGCCAGGTAAATACTGTAGCTGATATCCCTGGTCCACACGCCGCCCCATTCGGCCCCGGTCCTCAAAGTGCTGTCCGGTTCGATGTTCTTCAGGGCTTCTTCCGTGGAAAGTTTGAAAAGCGCATCTACAATCGGTTGATCTGAAGAGTAGGAGGGTTTTTTAGAAATGTCTTCAGAAAGTTTCCAGCTTTTTTCTTCGGCTTCCGAAGCATCATAAGGATTCATGTTCAGCGTGATCTCATAGATGCCATCCCCATCGGGATCGGTCATTTCCAGTCCTTTTTCTTCCAGGTTCACAAAATCCCAGGAGAGAGGTTCAGATCCGCCGGCAATATAGAAACCTTTAAAATCCTGTTTAGCGATACGGCTGCCGTCAAAAGCCTCGTAAAAACCCTTTTTTTCGAACTCTTCCAGCACGGGGCGCATGTCTGCCCTAAAAGTGTAGTCGTGATTGGGCTTTAGTTTTTCGCCGGTATCTTCGGGGGTTTGGGCATCAGCTTTTCCGAAGACAAAGATTGGAGATTCATGTTCATTCGCTGAGATCTTAACATGATGGTCCCGGCCCGTAGGCATTTCATTGTCTTTTTCGTTGATAGTGAATTTGAAGCTGATGAGGTTAGAATAATTCGCGCTCGCCGGACTCTTGTAATTAGATCTTATCTCTTCCGTAGAAATGACCTTCGCCACATTGTCGCCCTGCACCACCTTGTCTTTGTACACGGTGAACTTATCATTCCTAAAAAGAGGTTCTTCGTTGTCTTTAGGTTCCACAGCACAGGAATTTACAGCCAGTGCTAAGATAGGAAGCAAATATAATTTATTGAATTTCATGGGATTGCTTTTGGTAGGCACACAGGTCAAAATACCTTGTTACGCCTTCCAAAAATGGCAGAAAATCCCGGAGTTTAAAAGTAAAACCGTAAAAATCTACTAAATGAGTATACCTTTCGGTGAAAGGGAGGAAATTAAAAAATTGTATGGAAAAAGTCCTACTGCATATCCACTTCTCTGTTCTGAAGAAGTTTTTCAGTAACAAAGTTGTGCTTCATGAAATAAGTACTGTGAGCAGCACCAAGGTTAAGAAAGGTTGTGAATAGCCCTGTCACAATGAACAGCAGTTGGTAAGGCATTGCTGTGAAAACTGTAGTGAAAAGTTGCAAGCTTATTCCTACAACAAATACTGTACAGAAAAATGAGAACCAAATTCCGTTATCCATTCCGGTCTTGCGGAGTAGGTATGTAGAAATTTTACTGTGTCGGCGTTGAACGCTTTCAGGACGGTAGGACAAAAGATATGCATCAAGGAATTTTGAAGCAATAATGTCGATCGAAATAAACACAAGTATCAGGTCCATTTTCCTTTTTAATTAAGATTGGGGCAACTAAAGTACACTAAATTTTTAAATCGCAATGCATTTTATCGAAAAAATGTGTATTTCATCGACAAAACCGGCTATTAGGTCCTATAAGAACTGTTATTTTAAGAAAGTATTGTGCTTATTTGGCAATACTTTTTCTCAGTAGGAGCCAAAAATGATCTTAGTTTCAGCCATTTCTGAATAGAAATTCATGTCTTTCTTCATTTTTCCGGAGTAGTCGAGCAGGATATCAAGTCCGCTCCAAAAAAGGAACCAGCCGGCAGGTTCAAAAATGATAAGAAGTAAATGAACATAAAATTTGGTGGGATCCTGGTAGGAAATATAACCTCCAATGACCATGAGTAAAATTCCGAAGCCTGCAAATTTTAATCCCTTCATTCGGAATTGTTTTCTTTCGGTAACCAATTGCTGATAGTTCTTTCTAAAGAATTCGGGGAGACGCTGGGCGATCATCTCTTCATGCCGTTCATTTCTCTCCGGGGCAGGCAGTAGCAGCTCCAGTGCGAAATTCTTTCCGGTTTCTTCGCGGCTCACCTTACGCACCTGTGATATAAAATCATCAGAAAGGGTCCTTTTGGAATAGGGCCGGGGATCAAAATCAGAAAATAGATCGTCATAAGAATCCAGCCACAGTCTAATCTTTGGTTGTTCCCTGGATTCTTTTTTGTGCAGCTTGTGCACAGCGGAGATTTTTCCGGGTGCTTTCAAAACTTGAGATTAAGAATTTACTCATCACGAATGAGTCTTCTCAATTGGGCTGCTATTTCGGGAGTGGCGTCCAGGTTATGCATTTGTTTTGCATGGATGGCGGCTTCTCCTAAAACTTCGTCTTCAGTATTCGCCCGGATAACTCCTTCACAGTCAAATCCCGTATCTCTACAGTGTAGGGTTTTCATCTTAGAGTGGATTATATGATCTATAAATCTACTTCTATTAAGATGGATTTCATATAGGGGTTTTTACTTATTTTTAATCGGCGTAAACGCTACTCATTTCGTCATGAATCGTATTTTTGGCGTGGCTTTTGAGCTCATTGGTTATGCCTAACGCAACATCTATAAAATTGTATTCACCTAAGGAAGAATTCTGGAATGTATTTTCCCACGGTTCGGGATTAGCACTTAGTATACTGGCAGTTTTTCTTTTGCTGGAAAGAGCCTGTGACTATAGCAATTTAGCGCTCACCCTGAGTTTTGGGGTGTTTGGTATTTCTCTGGTGGTGCTGTATGCCGCCTCTACCTTTTATCACAGTGCAAAAGATCCAAAGACGCGTTTCAAGCTTAAGATCTTTGACCACATCGCTATTTTTATTCTTATTGCCGGCACCTATACTCCTTTTTCAGTGGTTACCTTACAGGGTAGTACGGGCTGGACCATTCTTGGAGTGGCCTGGGGAATTGCTTTTATAGGAACCATGCTAAAGATATTTTTTACCGGCAGGTTCAAGATCCTTAGCACCTTACTCTATGTTGGAATGGGCTGGATCATCGTTTTTGCCATTAGTCCTCTGTTGCAGAATCTTTCCATGGCCGGTCTCTGGTGGTTGTTTGCCGGTGGGATGGCTTACACCCTCGGAGCAATTCTGTACAATGTGCCCCGTATAAAATACAATCACGCTATCTTCCACGTGTTTGTACTGTTAGGTAGTTTTTGCCATTTTATGAGCATTTATAATCACGTCATACCCGCAAATTAGCGGGGGGAACTAAAATTTATAATTTTAGACTATGAAAAAGATACTTCTTATAATAATTCTATTTGTTTTTACTACCACTGCTTTTGCGCAGGATACTGAAAAGTTCAGGGTTATTGAACCTGCAGAATTTAAAAAGGAGATCCAGAAAAAGGATGTACAGTTGATCGATGTACGAACTCCTGAAGAATACGCTGCAGGACATATTGAAGGAGCACACAACATCGATTTTCTCGCTGAAGGTTTTCTGAAGCATTTTGAAAATTTTGATAAGAATAAGCCTGTATATCTCTATTGCCGAAGTGGCAACAGAAGTGCTAAAGCATCTGCTCAACTCATTGAGGCAGGATTTAAAAATATTATTGACCTAAAGGGTGGTTATAAAGCCTGGCCGCCAAAAAATAAAGATTAGACTATGGCGCAAAAACAGGACCTGATCACGCGGGACTGGCTGGCGATCGATCGCACTAAAATGGCCAATGAACGCACCTTTTTGGCATATTTGCGCACCTTTATGGTCTTTCTGGGATCGGGAATTGCTATTCTAAAGGTAGAAGTGCTGGAAGATCTTGCCGGCCTCGGAATCTTTTTTATCTCCTTTGCACCTTTTCTACTGGTCTTTGGATTCGTCCGCTTCATGTATGTGAGACGGCATATCCACAAGTATTATATGGAAAAGGATTAAGTATTAGAACTTTTTAGCTTTAGACCTTTTCTTCTTTTTCTTCTTCTTATTTCCCGTCAGTTTAATTACGGTTGGAGAGGAAGTGAACCATAACAGAAATCCGCTAAAAACGGTTATAAGTCCCAACAGGGAAAAAGATCTGAGAAGCAAGGTATTAAAATCATCCCTTCCTTCGTAGTCCATGGTATGGGTCATCCACAAAAAGTCGAACCAGCGCCAATCCCGGTGCCTCAGCGTTCGGAAACTTCCATCATTAGCAGAGACGTACGCTTTTATATTTTCTGAAGTGTCATAAGAGATCACATAGGCGGGTAGGGGACCTCCCCGGTATTCGTGATGTTTCCCGGTAGTGGTGATCTTTTCGATCCCCGAAACTTCCAGATCATCTCTCATATTTCGCTTTGCAACGGCCAGAGCTTCAGCCTCTGTAAGGCCATCTTTCATTTCGCCCGTACGCGCGTTGTGCAGCATACTGTGGTTGATCCAGTAGTAAGGCTCCCCGGCAATTTCCTTCAGCTCTACAGCTTTTACTTCCATCTGGGTTGCTTCCGAAGGGCTTAAGAGTCCGGTAAAAGAAGAGTGTACAGGTTCTGTTTTGCGAAACTGGTCTCCGTGAATTTCATCTATATCGGTCCAGCTAAAGTACATGCCGCTAATGGTCCACATAAGGAACTGGATTCCTATAAAGATTCCCAGATAGCGGTGTGCTTTTCTAATTTTTAGAGCGGTTTGTCTTTTTACAATTGGCATTGCTGAAATTTAAAAGCACAAGTATACCACTTTCCGAAATAAAAAACAGACTTTAAAAACCGGGTTCAACTACATGATTCCTTGTGGGCGATTATGCCTGACTGCTGAAAAGCTTACTGCATGATCAAGTACCAGGATGGCGGTCTCTACCATGTTCCGCAGTTCGTAGAATTCGGGAGTACCGGTATTGAACGGCGGATAGTAATCCAATATTTCCTTCAGTTCTGACAGTTGCTCCAAAGCTTCCTTCTTTTCCCTTTTTTGAGAGGTATGTAAAAGGTCGTAGGTCATGATTTCATTGAGGCGCATTCTAAGACTCCGAAGGATCTCATCATCGGCTTCCTGTTCTGCACGAAAGATCTCTTTCTGTTTATGCGGAAGTGGCTCGGGAATGGAATCAATTTCGGAAACCACCGCCTTGAATGCCTGGTGAGAATAGACCAGCGCCTCGAGCAGCGAATTCGATGCCAGTCGGTTAGCTCCATGCAAGCCGGTATGCGCACATTCCCCCGAAGCATATAGATTGGTCAAAGTGGTTTTTCCGTCCAGATCCACGTCAATACCTCCACATTGATAATGGGCGGCCGGAACAATTGGGATCAGGTCTGTTTGGATGTTTATTCCAATAGAGTTGCAGTAAGAAACAATGGTAGGGAATTCCGTGCGGAATTCTTTAAAGTCCAGATGACGACAATCGAGGTAGGCACATTTCTCTCCTGAAACCTTCAATTCTGCTACTATAGCTTCAGAAACAATATCACGTGTGGCAAGTTCCCCTCGCATGTCAGACTTGAACAAGAAACGGTTCCCTTTTTCATTCACCACGTATGCGCCAAAACCGCGAACTGCTTCAGAAATAAGGAACAGCGGATATTTATCTTCTTCGTACAGGGCAGTGGGATGGAACTGTATGAAGTTCATATTGCTCACTTTTGCGCCGGCACGATGGGCCATAGCGACCCCGTCACCTGTAGCGACAGAAGGATTGGTAGTATTCTGGAAAACCATTCCGCTGCCACCGGTAGCTAAAAATGTCACTTTTGACGAGATATTTATTTGCTGGTTCTGGTGTTTGTCAAGGGCAGAGACGCCAATACAAACCTCCTCTTCATCCAGCAACAGGTCTGTCACAAAGAAATGATCATAGAATTTCAGGTTCTCATAGGCAGCAGCTTTTTTCAGCAGCTTTCTTTCCAGCTCTCTGCCGGTAAGATCTCTATGATGGACAATACGGCGCTGGCTATGGCCTCCTTCCAGTCCTAATTCGAACTCCCCTTTGAGGTTAGAGTCAAAGGAAGTACCCCATTCGATCAGTTCTACAAGGCGATCAGGAGCCTGGGAAACTACCATTTCTACGACCTCCCGGTCGTTAAGGTCTTTTCCGGCTTTCATGGTGTCAGAGACATGTTGTTCAAAACTGTCCTTTCCACGGTCCAGCACCACGGCGATCCCTCCCTGGGCATGAGTAGTGTTGCACACATCGTTGTTACTCTTGGTAAGCACCACCACCTCCAATTGGGGTTTGGCCTCAGCGATCTTCATGGCAAAAGAAAGGCCGGCTATTCCCGAGCCTATTACCAGTACATCCGTTTTCATAATCTATGATAGTTCAAGCATTCGTTCTATTGGGAGTAAGGCTTTCTCCATAAGATCTTCTTCAAGAATGATCTCGGGGCCTTCATTCTGCAGGCAGTTGTACAGCTTTTGCAGAGTATTCATTTTCATAAAAGCACATTCACTGCAGGCACAGGTATTGTCCTCCTTGGCCGGGGCAGGGATGAGTTTTTTATGAGGTACGTTTTTTTGCATCTGGTGCAGGATCCCTGCTTCTGTGGCCACAATGAAAGTATCATGTTCACTGCTTTTCACGTAGTTGAGCATTCCGGAAGTAGAGCCAACATAATTTGCCACTTTCAGCACATGAGCTTCAGATTCGGGATGGGCAATGATCATTGCAGAAGGGTTTTCCCTGTAAACTTCAAGAAGTTTGTCAAGAGAAAAGGCTTCATGAACGATGCAGGCACCGTCCCACAAGAGCATATTCCTTCCTGTCTTTTCCATCAGGTAGCGGCCCAGGTTCTTGTCAGGTGCAAAAATGATCGGCTTATCTTCAGGAATAGATTTGATCACCTTCTCTGCATTGGAGGAGGTGCATACTATGTCACTCAGGGTCTTGATCTCTGCCGAACAGTTGATGTAAGTTACCACCACATGATCGGGGTATTCCGCTTTCAGTTTTCTAAAGGCATCCGGCGGACAGCTTTCTGCCAAAGAACACCCGGCTTTAAGATCGGGTAAAAGCACTTTTTTGGAAGGGTTGAGGATCTTGGCAGTCTCTGCCATGAAATGAACCCCAGCAAAGACTATGATCTCAGCATCTGTTGTTGCAGCTTTTTTCGCAAGTTCCAGGCTATCCCCAATAAAATCGGCTATTTCCTGTATCTCGGGTTCCTGGTAATAATGTGCCAGGATCACCGCATTCTTTTCTTCCTTCAGGCGTTTGACCCTTTCCTGCAGGGCCTTCTTTTCGTCTATAGATATGCTCATTTCAGCTTTAATAACAGCAGTAATTAGATTAGACTTTTAAAAATGTGTCACCGGAGATCAATCCGGAGGTGAGATCTTTTAAACTGGTATTTTCTATTATTTCCTGCAGCTCCTGTCTTACAGGCTTGAATTTGGAGTGGAAAGGGCAGGGGTGATTTTCTGAACAATTGTGGAGTCCCAGGCTGCACCGCTTGTAAACCGTGTCGCCATCAATGGCTACCACTATCTCTGCTACTTTGATTTTATCCAGTCTCAGGGGACTAATATTGAATCCGCCGTGAGCCCCTTTTGACGATGAAACGATCCCGTTGCGGGATAATTTCTGCAGCGTTTTTGCCGTAAACGCTTCGGGGGAATCTATTTCCCGGGCTATATCCTTTAAACTGGTCCTGTTTCCTTTTTCAGATTCAGATGCTATATATATGGCTGCCCGGATGGCATATTCACATGCTTTTGAGAACATTTTTTACTTCATGTTAGTACGAAGCAAAAATAGAGACCCTTTTATCCTTTTTTTATGACCTAGGTCAGTTAGAGGTCAATGTTTTCTTACATATTGAAATTGAAAAACACAGGGAACAAGTCGGTAAGAACAAGTTTAGATTTGGATCTTTATGTCACTTCTGCTAAAGGATTGGTAACTAATAAGATGGCCTTGCATTCACAAGGCCATCATTAGTAAAAAATGTTTTCCATTTAGGCTTTGGCGGTTTTAAAATGAGTTCCAACCCAATTCCTGAAGTTGACCATATTTGGAAATTCATCTTTTCCAATGATCTCTTCTTTTGGAGCCAGAGCGTTCCCGTGATCGATCCAGGTAAACATCTTGTAGAGATCTTTACCCAGGAGGAACCTTCGCACCATCCACGGCATCATTTTGTAATTAACAGGAAGGTTCAATTCTTTTGACAAAACTTCGGCAGCTTCCTCCCCGGTCAATTCTTCAGCAGCCAGAGTAAGGGTCCTGAAAAGGTATTTTTCAGGGTGTAGAAAACATTGGGTCGCCACCCTTCCAATATCTTCAGTTGAAATGTACTGCAGCCGGGTTTCCTTTTTTACGGGTTGCACCAAACTGCCTTTCATGATCCCTCTTCTTACCTGCGGAATAAGGAAATTCTCAAAGAAAGAGACAGGTCGCAAAATAGTATAGGGCAGTTCCAGCAGTTTAATGTGTTCTTCGATCTCCAGTTTACTCTCGAAGTGTGGAATACCGGTGCGCAGGTCAGCTCCTGCTACAGATGAATAGACAAAATGCCTGATGTTATACTGGTCAGCAAGGTTGGCCAAAGTTTTTCCCTGTTCAATCTCTTTTTTAACCCCTTTTTCGAATGTCTGTACACTGTACACCCCGTGAGCATCTTCCAAATACTCACTGTAAGTACTAACATCATCCAGGTTCCCTTTCACTGGTTGCACGCCGTAGCTTTCCTGCTCTCGCGCTTTTTCAGAATCGGGATGGCGCGTGAGGGCTCTTACTTTGAATCCTTCCCTCGCCAGGTGTCGTGCTACGGCACCTCCCTGTTTCCCGGTTCCACCGGTCACGAAAATAATTTTTTCACTAGCCATGATCCTAAAATTTATATAATATCTAATTTACTGATAATTAGAATCTTAAAACAGGGTAGAGCGAAAATTTTGTGGATCCTGATCTTCCAGAAATGCTATTTTTTGAAACCGATCTTCCAAAGACCGCGGACTTCATTTTCGGCATAACCCATCGCTTTATCGTCAGGGTATAGGTACAGGATCTTTTCCCGAACACTTCTTTCGGTATCCTGAATTCTTCCGTGGCATTGAAGACAGAGATTATTTGTGACCAGGGGATAATAAAACCGGATGCTGTCTCCTTCATTAAACAGAACAGGTTGGGGGTCATTGCCCCAGGAAAGATCTTTGCGGTACTGGTTGATGAGTTTCTTCTCGTCTTTATTCGCCTTATTGTTCGGGTTTCGGAATTTATCGGAGACACGTTGTACGGTAGCACTGTTCTTTTTTGCAATAGCCTGTGTAAGGGGTAGCGCATTTTCATTACAGTACTGCAAGGCGTGTAAAGTTCCTTTGTTCAATTCCTGCATCAAGTGTTGGCCAAGTTCCGTCTGGGCTTCCATAGCGATCTCTATTCCTCTCTGCTCATAGGACTGCTGTATTTCGAAGTTACTTTCAGCAATTGCATCAGAACTTTGTTTTGGTTCTTTACAACCCAAAATTACTAATGGAAAAATAAGCAAGCTCCAGAATCTCATAATATAGAAATAGACTTAAAAAAATAGCATTTTTAAGAATCCTAAAACATGCTTTTCGTCATATTTAGATTTAATTTTTCACTCCTAATTTTTTCAAAATGTCTTCCATTAAACACCATTTCGTGATGGAGGACTGGAACAAGTTGAAGCCGACAAAAGCCGTGAACCACAGCCAGTTGATGTTCACATAGATGGCAAGTAGTAAACTAATAAGTATAAATATGCCTGCAATGGCGCGTATTACTCTGTTAAGCATAATATTCAGATTAAAATTTTAAATAGACTTTTCTATTGGAAGCACAATTGCCCGTACAGGGTTGTTTGTCTCCAGATGTATATTGTATTCTTTCAGGTATTCTAAGATCTCATCGATCTTCACTTCATCGGTGAACGAGAAGAACATTAGGGATTCATTGCCCCCTTTATGCCCCGGGAACCAACTTTGAGTAGCGATAAGGGAATTGGTGTTCTTGTAACCATCGATCTCTGAAGAACTGAAAGCTTCAATATTCGCTTTTTTGAATAGTTTCAGGATGTCCTGCTGGAATTCTGAAACCGTTGTTACGATTAATAGTTTCATTTATATAAGGTTTAAGGTTTCTAAGGTTTTTCCCCCTTCTCCACGGAAGGACAAGAGGGATCAACTTTTATTTCTTCACCCTGAACTTGTTCAGGATCTATCTACATGTTCAACAACTTCTTCCTTTTCTTCAGCTTCTAAAATTGCTGTTTCAGGATGTTTTCCTTTCTCTATCATATAATACACCAACGGTACTACCAGTAAGGTCAGGAAGGTTGACACAATGGTTCCTCCCATCAAAGAAATTGCGAGTCCCTGGAAGATAGGGTCAAACAGGATCACAAAGGCTCCAATTACTACCGTACCCGCAGTTAACAGGATAGGAGTGGTTCTCACGGCTCCGGCTTCTATCACCGCTTGCTTCAGCGGAATTCCGTCTTCCACCCGCAGGTTGATAAAGTCGATGAGCAGCACCGAGTTCCGCACCATGATCCCCGCCAGAGCGATCATTCCAATAAAGGATGTTGCAGTAAAGAAAGCGCCCATGATCCAGTGTCCAAGTACTATTCCTACCAGCGATAGAGGAATGGCTACCATCATCACAATTGGGGCTTTAAAGTTCTGGAACCAGCCCACGATCAGGATATAGATGATCACGATAACTCCAAGGAATGCGATCCCGAGATCACGGAATACCTCCAGAGTGATCTGCCATTCCCCATCCCATTTCACTGTGTAATCATCAGTGAATTCAGGTTGCTGAGTGTACAGCTCGTTGATCTCATAGCCGGGAGGCAGGTCGATCTGTTTCAGTTTCTCCTCCATTCCCAGAATGGCGTAAACAGGGCTTTCGAGTTCCCCGGCCATATCGGCCATTACGTAAACTACCCTTTTCTGGTTCTTGCGGTAAATACTCTTGTCCCTGGTTACCTCCTTCGGAATTGCCAGGTCACCGATACTTACCATCTGCCCGTTTTGTCCGGCTATCTTGATCTGTGAAATATCATTGATCGAGGAACGTTCCTTCTCCTCTAAAGTGAGTACAATTCCTACCCGCTGCGTAGCGTTCTCATCATAAAGATGGGTAACAGCTCTGTCTCCTAATGCAGTATTCAGGGTGTAAACGATTTGTTGGGGAGCTATGCCGTAAAGCATTGCCTTCTCCTTGTCTATCTCAAATTCAATTTCTTCCTGGTCTGCTTCTACCATCCAGTCAATATCTACCACATCCTGGGTATTATGAAGTATGGTCTGAATGCTGTCTGCGATCGCGATCTGTTGTTCGTAATCAGGTCCATAGACCTCTGCGACTATGGTCGAAAGTACTGGAGGTCCCGGCGGAACTTCCACCAGCTTAACATTTGCTCCGTACCTGGCAGCGATCTTTTGAATATCGGGTCGAAGCTTTTTGGCGATATCATGACTTTGAAGGCTTCGGTCACCCTTATCCCTCAGGTTCACCTGGATATCGGCCGTGTTGCTCGCTCCACGAAGGTCATAGTGACGCACCAGCCCATTAAAAGTAATAGGAGCAGAGGTGCCAATGTAATTCTGATAGTTCACTACTTCAGGATTTTGAGACAGGTATTGACCTATTTCTTTGGTCACTACAGCTGTTCGTTCTAAAGTTGTTCCTTCCGGCATATCTATTACTACCTGGAACTCATTCTTGTTGTCAAAAGGCAACATTTTCACCAGTACGGTTTCCGTAAAGAAAAGCGCAACAGATCCCAATAAGAGCAGCGTGGTGAAGCCTAAAAAGCCCCAGCGAATCTTCTTGTTATCGATAAGCGGCTCTTCAAAGCGCTTATAAATGCGGTAGATCATACTGTTCTCGATCTTCTCTTCAGATTCCGGTTTTTCAGGCTCTCCTTTTTTAGCTTTTTCCCTTAAGAATATATAGCCCAGGTAGGGTGTAATGGTAAGGGCCACGAACAATGAGAGTATCATCGCTATGGAAGCACCAATTGGCATCGGGCTCATATATGGTCCCATTAATCCGCTAACAAAGGCCATTGGCAATACTGACGCGATCACCGTAAAGGTCGCAAGGATAGTAGGATTCCCTACCTCGTTAATTGCATAGAGCGCGGCCTGTTTGAATGGCAGGCGCCGCATCTTGAAGTGGCGGTGCATGTTTTCCGCAATAATGATCGAGTCATCTACTACGATTCCCGTTACGAACACCAGTGCGAAAAGGGTGATCCTGTTCAAAGTGTAATCCAGCATGTAATAGCTAAGCAGGGTAAGGGCGAAGGTAATGGGCACCGACAGGAATACTACCAGGCCTCCCCGCCAGCCCATGGCCAGCATTACTACAAGAGTAACGGCTATGATCGCACCTATAAGGTGCATCAATAGTTCTCCCACTTTATGTGATGCGGTTTCCCCGTAGTTTCGGGTCACTTCGACATGTACGTCTTCAGGAATGAGATTTTGCTTCAGGTGCTCCACTTTTCCAAGGACCACATCAGCGATCTTCATGGCATCGGCACCTTTACGTTTGGCCACAGAAAGTGTTACCGCAGGATATTCCGCAGAATATTCCTGAGCCTGTTCTCCGGCCTGTCCATATCCAAAGGATACATAATCTTGGGCCAGTTCTGGCCCGCTTTCCACCTTTGCGATCTGTTTTAGATACACCGGTTGGTTGTCCTGTACGCCTACGATAAGGTTCTCGACATCTTCAGGCGTCTGCAAAAAGCTTCCGGTACTTACCAGAAATTCAGTGTCATTCCGGTCAAAAGTTCCCGAAGAAAGTTGTTGGTTGGAAGCTTTTATTTTTTCCGATATTCCTAAAAGGTCGAGTCCGGCTGCCGCCATTTTATCTTTATCAACGGCCACGCGTACCTCTTTGTTACGCCCGCCGATCTTGTTGACAATAGAAACATCTGGCACTTCCTCGATCTCATGCCTTAGTTCATTGGCCAGCTGATTAAGCTGGTAATCGTCATATTTTTCACTCCACAGGGTGAGGCCAAGTACCGGCACATCATCAATGGCCCGGGTCTTGACAAGCGGAGGGGTGACCCCTCGCGGCAGCTCGTCCATATGTTTCATCAGCTCATTGTACAGTTTTACATACGAGCGTTCAATGTCTTCGCCCACATAGAACTGTACGATCAACATCCCCTGTTCCTTCATAGAAGTAGAATACACATATTCCACTCCTTTTATGTTGGAAACCATCTTTTCAAGAGGTTTGATGATACGTGATTCCACCTCGGTAGGACTCGCCCCCGGGTATCCTACGAAAATATCGGCCATTGGCACATCAATTTGCGGCTCCTCCTCCCGGGGGATCAGGAACGAACTGTACACCCCGATGATCATGAACACGATCATGAGCAGCACCGTCAGTTTCGAACCAATAAAGCCTTTGGCGATTTTGCCTGCTAATCCTTCTTTCATATTTTGATTTCTTATAGTAGTTGTTTGAACATGTCTTTTTTCAAGCTGGGCGTGACCCCGGCATCTGCCGGGGTCGGGCTTTCGGCGCTACATGGTAGCTGCCTCTATCCCTCACGCACCTGCCAGACAGGTTTTTATTCATTTACCTTGACCTTAGCTCCGTTGAACAGTTTCCCGTCTGCCGAAACTATATAGCTTTCATCTGCGTTGAGTCCGCTGAGTACCTCTACCTTGTCTCCATAGGTGCGCCCCAGTCGTAACCATCTTAACATGGCTGTATTTTGTGAACTTACGGTATAGATGCCCTGCAGGTCTCCCTGGGTTATGACAGCCACTTCCGGGATCATAACCGCCTGGGTGGTCTCAGCTTTCTTCTCTATAGGGAAACGTACGCTGGCGTACATTCCCGAAAGTATTTTCGCGTCTGTGTCTTCCAGAGCCACTTTTACCAGGTATTGTCCTCCGGTATTTCTGGCTGAGGTACTTACCTCGGTAACGGTTCCGGCAATGGTTTGGTCAATAGATTTTACAATGACGTCTACCTCGGTTCCGGCCTCGATCCTGGAGATCTCAGACTCCGGCACTCTTGCCATTACCTCAAATGTTCCCGGTGATTCCATTGCCAGTAACGGTTGACCCGGATTGGCCATGGTACCTTCCTCGACGAACTTGTTGGTGATATTTCCGCTAAAAGGCGCTCGTATGTTCACATATGCGAATTGCGACTCCACTTCATTCTTCATTTGTTTTGCAGCTTCCAGTCTGGCTTTCGCCATTTCAAAACGGGCGGTCTGGTCATCCATCTCTTTCTGGGAAGCCGACTGCTCTTCATATAGAGCCTTAAAACGTTCGTAATCTTTCTGTGCATTATTGAAGGCAGCTTCCGCTTCGGTGATCCCCGCATTTACCTGGGCACGTTTGGCCTGCAGGTCACTGTTGTTGATGGAGATCAATAATTCCCCTTTTTTCACTTTGTCACCTACTTTCACGCGAATGTCCTGTATGTAACCCATCATGCGGGTGCTGAGGTTCGCGCTGTTCACAGCCTCTATCTTTCCGCTGGCGGTAAGGAAGTGCTCATCAGCTCCTGAAGGAGTTTCCACCCTTACAGCCACTGCCGGCCCTTTTTTGGCCTCCTGTTTTTTCTCATCGCCGCCACAGCTCGTGGCAAAGAGTCCAAGGCTTAGTATTGCTAAAGTGTATATCTTCTTTTTCATTTTTTGTACAGTTTGTTGTTTCTTGTTTTTGGTTTGTTGTTATAGGTTGTCAGTTCTCAGTTGTCGGTTGTCGGTTTTTTTTTCAGGTCGAACGAAGTCGAGTCCTACTTCTTTATCTCTCGACTCCGCTCGAGGTGACACTGAGTTGACTTTTCGCCTCCCTTTAGGGGAGGGGTTAAGCGGAAAGTCCGTTACTCAGTCACTTCGTTATTCCCCGCCAGGAATTTCAGATACTCAAGCGCATAATTGTACTCATATACAGTTTGATAGTATTCCAGACGTTTTTCTGAAAATTGTGTTTCTGCCATCAACAGGTCAGTAGTTTTTTCAAGTCCCTGTTCAAAGCGATTTTTTCGGATGCGTAAAGCTTCTTCAGACTGCTGCATGGCCAGTTTGGTCAACTGCAGTTTATTCTCTGCATCTTTCAAAGCACGAGTAGCCTTTTTAAGTTCCAGTTCGCTTTGAGATACGTGTTGTTCGTACTCGAGTTCTGCTTTTTTAAATTCGGCTTTTGATTGCTGGGTTTTTCCGAAGCGCTTACTTCCGTCAAAAAGGTCCCATGTCAAAGCTATTCCTGCCATGTACCCGTTGGCATCTCCCTGGAGCAGCTCATCGTCATAAAGTTCGTAGCTTCCGAAGGCATTAAGGCGTGGTAAAAATGACATTTTATCGGCCTGATACATTTTCTTGCGTGCCTCGGCAGCAAGGTCCATAGCCTGAATATCTGCTCTGTCTTTGGAAAGAGTGGGGGAGGGCACACGATTCATTTGTACCTCCAGGGAATCTTTTGGTTCCAACACTACGTCAACGGTATCTCCCATAAGGAACATTAGGTAATCGCTCGCGTTCTTCACGTTGCTTTTGGCGTATTGCAGCCTGTTGTTCACTTCGGTAACGCGTACGTCTACCGCAAGTACGTCTGACTTTTGAAGATAGCCCTGTTTAAAGTTATTATCAGCAAGTGTCTTGTTGGCGTTGGCGACTTCCAAGGCCTGTTCCAACACGGTTACTGCTTTGTATGCAAGCTGAAGTTGCATGTAAGCTTTTTCAACTTCCAGCAACATATAATCTGTAGTGCGTTGTGATTTTAATTCTGTAGCCTGCATCTTTTTCTTTGCGGCTCCCCGTTGGTATATCCCATCGAGGTTTATCAGGGGCTGTTTCACCTCCAACCTGGTGGCGAAATTGTCGATAGGGTCAGGATCGTTAAGCAGAGCGGGGTTAAAGTCACTCTGGGTGACGATCTCCTGGTTGAGCTTTGATCCAAAAGCCATCAACGGATTATTTGTGGTCATCCCGGTGTGGGAGACACTTATGTTTGGTAGAAAAACTGCATTTGTTTGGTGGTACTCGGCGCGGGCTGCCAGGAACTCCTGATGGGAGATCTGTACCTTCTTATTATTCTCCTGTACCCTTTCAAGGATCTCACTTTTCCCAATAGGAATTGTCTCCTGGGCAGAAAGTAACCATCCAAAAAGGAGGGCAGGGAGTAAAATTAGGGTTCTTTTTTTCTTCATCTCTTAAATTTTGATGGTGCAAAAATACCCGTAGAATGTGCTGTGGTCAGTAACCTTTGTTACCCGGCCCTGTAACAATTGTTACTGAAATTTTGTAAGAATAAGTGTATTAAAAAACCTTCCCGTTTAAGAGAAGGTGCCTGAATGGAAGAGTAATGTTGTGAGAGAAAGGCTGTTATTTCCGTTCTCTGCCTTTTTCAGAAACCCCGAGCAGGATCTGTTCTTCAAAGTTTTCGGAGCTATCTGCAGAAGAGCGGTGGATCACCGAAATATCACCGGTCGATTCCAGGACTACTGCACATACCTGCTCCAGATTAAGCACATTTGCTTCCCGAAGTTTTGCAAACAACTGTTCCTCCTGTACCCGTGAGGTCTTTAAGTTGTTATATAGAATTTTGGGACCGTCCATAAGTAGCACAGGTTGATTGGAAATCAGTTTACTTAATGCAGAGGATCTTTTTTGTAAAACAGAAAAAATAAAGGTCAGGGTTAAAAGTCCGAAGATTGCCACAAATCCTTGTACCACTGTAGTCGAGGAGGTGAGGATCGAGGAGATGATGCTACCAACCGCTATGGTAATAGCAAAATCATAGGCTGTAAATTTAGCAAAGGACCTCAGACCAATGATACGGGTGCAAAGAATGATCAAAAAAAAGACTGCCAGGCAGCCTGCTAAAGTTTCCCACAGCGGGTCATTGGATTTAAATAACCATTCCATATAGTTTCTTTTTAATGTTCCCTTTCACTTCCTGGAATCAATGCGGCTCTCAATTTATCCTCATAACCAGTTTCCCCTTCATAGCATTTTGTTCGAGAAGCGTATGCCCGGTCTGCACGGTTTTAACTGAAAAATCACCTATCTCATTTACTGGCAGGGGTTCAAGGACTTCCTGTTCGAACAGTTGGCTAAGAATATTTAAATTTTCTGAAAATTGATTTCGCAGTTCTGCCTCTTCAGTCAAAGCATTTGAATAAATCGCAATATTCTGGACAGTTGCAGATTTATTGAATAAAATTGTTCTTGCAGTACTTGTGGTGAGGAAAGGAATATCTACAAACGTACCTTTAATTTTCAGGACGCCTGCAGCTATTTCAGAAATGTTTCCACCCACAAAATCAATACAGACATCAAAATATTTGTCTGCATTCAATTCGAGTATTTTTCTAACCAGATCCTCCTGCCTGTAGTCAATGATCTGTTCAGCTTTTAAGCCAAGATCAATTAGATACTCCTTACTCTTTTCACTTCCGGCCGTGGTTATGATATTATTTATCCGGAAATGTTGAGCAAGTTTTATAAAGAAACTACCCACCCCGCCGGAACCTCCGGTAATAAAAATATTTTGTTCTGGTTTTAGATTTGTTTGTTTTATGGTTTGAAGAGCAGTCAATCCAACTACCGGTATAGCGGCAGCCTGGCTCCAGGAAAGATTTTTTGGCTTTTTTCCCAGAATGTTTGCAGGTAAGGCTATTAGTTCAGCGTTTGATCCATTAGATCCCATTATACTCGAGTAGGCCATTACCTCGTCTCCCGCTTTCAAACTGTTTACCTTTTTTCCTGTTTTTAAGACAATTCCCGACAGGTCACGGCCAAGGATCATAGAACTTACCATATTTGTTTCGGGGCCTCCTTGCCTTATCTGGTAATCAGCAGGATTAAAGGAACAAGCTTTTATTTGTACCAGCACCTCATTTTTTCCTATTTCCGGATCAGGGACTTCTCTTAATTCAAAATTTTCAACTCCTCCATGAGTTTTTAAGACAATAGCCTTCATTCACTAAATGTTTAAAAAGAAGGTGAAATTAAACTTTTTTGGTTTATTGATCTGAAAACCGGAAAAGAATCCTTCCGAAGATTATCGGGTAGGGATTAATTTGGATGTGATTTTTATTTAAATACTTCTACAATAACAACAGGGGAGCGATAAAACCAACCCGAACCTCATTCTTATTATAACTGGATTCGCCCAGTTCCTCTATGGCGTAAGGTGAATAATCATAATACCGACCGATATAGGCCAGGTAAAAACGGAGGTCAATATTTTTGAAGGGGCTGTAGTATAAGGTTGGAATGGCTCCATAGCTCGTTCTCATATGGTCCCGGCTGGTTTGGACGTTTCCATAGGCGCTGCTGGTCATGAGGGTAAGCAGGCCTTTCCATTTAGGGCTGAAGCGGTATTCTGCCCTTAACCAGTTTTCAATGTAAAGTACATCTTCAGCCAGCCTGTTACCAAGTATACCGGTCAGAATACCTTTGGTATCAACATCTTCATAACTATAATGAAAGTCATACATAAGGGTTAGATCACGGTCTTGGTATTTATGGCCTAAGGTAAAAAAAGAGGTACCTCTTTTTTTTACTTCATTGGAGTAGCTCAAGCTGTAAATGGTCTGGAATTTTCCATCAAAGAAACTTCCTCTCCAATTTCCAACTACTGCAACCGGCCAATCGGGTTCCTGGATATTTTCTGCAACAATATCTCCGTAGAGATCGTCATAATGCATGGTGCGTGAGTTTAGCACCTGCAATCCGAATTGATGGTTATTTGAGGCTTGAAAAGTAACTCCCGCTCCGGTAACAAATGCCAGGGCATTTCCGTAAATATCGTTATACTCCAGAACATCCAGGGCACTGAATTCGTATTCATATCCGCCGTAAAAAGCGTTCATTTTTCCAAGGAGGATATTAAAGGCCGGACTTATTTTGACATCGATGTAAGCCAGTTCAATATTGCTGCCCAACCTATCCAGGGTTTGCACATCACTGTTTTTATTAAACCGGTTTCTAAATTTAAAATTCAGTCTTTCGTGAAGTTTGCCCGAAATTCCGAGAGCTGTAAATCCGTTTTGAAACTGGATCCCGTTGTAATAGTTGTCACCACCTCTATAGGTATATGCCTGAAACTCCATACGCATATCAAACGTGATATTTATATTCTTCAGGAGTTCGATCTTTTCTACCGGAATGACAGGCTCCTTGAGACTATCATTTTGTTGCGGATATCCCATTAGAGGGGATAAAAAAAGTGCTATGAATAAAACTGATCTTCGCATAGGAGTTTTAGTTTGTAATTTTATAAAGATCTACAGCAGAAATCCTCTTAAGGTGATAAGTGAGAAGGAATGCTTCTGCAGGAATCCTTAGAAATTTACTGAAAATTTATCGCAATTAGCAGGAAGGCCGGTATTATCAGGAAATAAAGCTCTGGAATTCTGATGATTACTCAGTATCAATTGCCTGATTCTTTAATTCATAGATCCCTCTGTCTGCGTTATCATTGTCTAGCTTGCAGTACTTTTCCGAAGTAATAGAATACTAAAGGCATTTAAGATGAGCAGATACCCAACAACTAATCGAAATGGGAGTGGGATGATTTGCTAAAGGATAAGATTTGCTATTAAAAGAAGGATTATTCCGGGTTTTCCAAGGTAATGCTCCGTTTTTCACTCCTTGTTAAGGGTTTTCCCACAGCTTGCTTATTAATGCTTCCTTTCTGTAACGATCTGTTGAAACAAACGCCGTTATGCGGTCGGCTTTATTTTCATTTGGTTGTTTTACCACCCATTGCTGTAAATACACTGTCGATTGGTTCCCACAGTTCTATTTTGTTTCCTTCCGCATCCATGATATGAACAAATTTCCCGTAATCAAATGTTTCAATGCTATCAAGGATTGTTACGCCATTATCCCGGAGTTTCTTTACAAGTCCTTCTATATTTTGGACTCTGTAGTTTATCATAAACTCCTTTTTCGAAGGGGCAAAATATTCACTCCCTTGTTTGAACGGACTCCATTGCAAGTAATTTATTTCGTCTGGTCTGTTTGCATTTCTGAATTCAAAGCTTGAACCCCATTCATTTACTTCAAGTCCTAAATTTTCTGAATACCATTCTTTTGTCTTTTCAGGATTATCTGAGAAAAAGAAAATTCCACCAATTCCTGTCACTTTAGGTGTGGTGTCCTGCTGGGAAAGGTTTTTGTCCGGTTCATTTTTTTGTTCTTCCATATTTTTTGATTTGTTGGTCTTCAAGTCACAACTTGTCATTGTTGCCATTACGCAAAGTGTAAATAGTAGTTGCTTCATTTTTGCTGACAGTATTTTTGGGTAACAGTTATTCTCAGTAGTCCAAATTCAGTTATTGCAAATAAATTTCCAACGGTATGCCGTTTGGGTCACGGAAAAAGAATGCGTAATAAGTTTCTGAGTATTCGGGATATTTTCTGGGTTCACGAGTAATTTTCACGTTCAGGTCTTTAACTACCTCGTAAGTTTTGTCAACTTCAGATTCGCTTTTAAGTTCAAATGCTAAATGGTCCAGTCCGACATTCCGTACAAATTCATTACTTTCCTTATTTTGGTCAAAACGGATCCAAATATTATGTTCTCCCTGTTTATAGGATTTTAATTTTCCAAAATCGCCCTCATCTACGTGATCGATTTCAAAACCGATTAGAGTTAACAGTTTATTATAGAAAGATTCAGATTCATTGAAATCTTTTACGTTTAAAAATATATGTCCGATAATTCCTTTCATATGCACTTTAAATTAATCATATTTTGGGCAATGTCTCACTAAATACAAGTTGCGCCTGCCTGCCGGCAGACAGGAAGTTGGAGACACGAATTTGTCAGGTTTAGTTGTTGATTTTAAATGTAGTCAAAAATGACATTTTTAGAAGGCCTCCCACAATTGCCCGTTAAGTATTGTGGTGGTGTGTCTGGGAGTTATTCATTTTATTTCTTTTTGTTTCACTTCTGCCATTTCATTCATTTCTATTCCCAATAATTCATTTAAAGTTTCTTGAGGAGTTACCCATAGAATAATGCCTAAACCTCCAATTATTAAAATCCGTGTAATAATTGATTTATAATCGTTCGATCTGGTAGTTGAAAATTTTATAATGGAGATTAATCCGATTATGAATAAAATTGGAATTCTTAACGGATAAAAAGTATTAAATGGCCAATACATAAGAGACCATAAAATGCCTAAAGTGGTAATCCCTAATCCGAAACCCAGTCCGATAGTGCCAAATATTCTCCATGTTGAAATACCCCGGTAAGACTCCTTTTTTAAGATCTTTATGAAGTGGATATTGTTGAAATAAGCAATGCTGAAGTAGGTGTAGAACACACTCAAACCCGTAATAGACATTATAAATAGCGGATTCAATTCGCTACCTAAAATGAACTTATAAACTATTGATATGGCTGCGACAGTTCCGAAAATCAATTCGATTTTTCTCATTTGTTAGAATTATGTTTAAGGCACTAACATCTCCGGTTAACAAAATTGGCGTGTAGGGAAGATTGCACTTTCAGTTGAACCCGCTGTTTCTTATGGAAATAAATGTAGGAAAATAGTTCTCAAAAAAGCCATTTTTGGATAGCCATTGATGTGAATTGTTCTTTCTTAGGCAGCTATAACAATTTACTGATGGTTCTAATGAAAACTTCATTCCATTTTTTATAATCATGTCTACCGACGTTTCGTATAGAAACAGTGCGAGCCGGAGAGCCGATTGTCCGCAGATAAGTACAGCTCCATAATTTTATGGCTCAGGATATTTGTGATACGCTTTTTGGCTAATTTCATCCTCATTGAACCCTAGTTTTCTTAAATGTCTGCAGTAATTTGCTCTTATTGAAGCAAAATCATCAAAGGGACTTTCCAATAATATTTCACTGTGCTTTTTAGCCGTTTTCTCTCCCCATATTTTATTAAGGATAATCATTAATTGCATCTGTTTATCAAATGCTATTCTCCTGCAATCTTGTTCTTCTCTTCGGTTTCTTAATTCATAATCAAAAGCCATTGAAGTCGTTATATCGTCAAATATCCAATAAAGAATTTCGTCAAAATCAGTTGTCACTTTGTCAAATAAGATTTGTCCCCGTTCTTTTGCGGTATAATGAAGATCATTTGTGTAATCTTTAAAGATGTATGGCTTTTCATCATTATGAGAAGATCCGAAAATCGGTTTGAGCCTTTCTGGGACTGAGATTTTTTTCGCAAGTCTGTTGAATTCCCTTTCTAGTAATTGGATTTTGCTCATTTTCTTAAATATGCACAACGGCGCCTATAACCGTCAGTTACGGTTTTTAAGTTAATGTTTTTCGATTCTAAATTATTTTAGCCAGTTTTTTATTCATCTTCTGGTCGTAAGCTTTGATAGCCACTGCCTTTTTTAATCTCCATTAAGACATCTTCCTTCAGATTTTCAGATGTCAGTACTACATCTTTATTCAAAGTTTCTGCAATCTCTTTTAAATATCCGATTACATTTAGGTGATCATTCTCTGTTTTTACTTCCCGTGGTTCAATGTCATTTTCTATTTCTTTCTCCGTGAAGAAATAGCACTTAACCTTTACATTTCCCAAGTTTATTGTAGCATTATTAGTGTCAGGGAATTTTTCTCGATCGTCCCAAAATTCAAACACTGTATCGATGTTGATTCGAGTTGTCTTTTTTCGGGACAATCCGTCATAGAATTCAACATCATAATTTTTATTGACCAGTTTACACCAACTTTCCCAATCCGTTCTGTCAGTTTTGGAAATATAAATATCCCTTAAAGATCCATCTTCGAAATAAATATCTTCCTTGAGACTTTTCCAGTTATTCATTTTTTTTGTTTGTGGCTAACGTACAGGCTTTCACAAGTGGCGTGTAGGGAAGATTGCACTTTCAGTTGAACCGGCTGTTTCTTATGGAAATAAATGTAGGAAAATAGTTTGGATACTTGGTTTTAGGTGTTTGCCTTTTAAGCAGTCCTTACTTGCTCGAATTCTACTCCAGTTAATTTGTTTTTTAGTATATCTTCTTTAACAGTTTTATCAATGTATAAACCACTTGGGATTCTCCAAAAATCAAGTGAGTCTGGTTTATGGAAAATAGCATAATTCCTGATCTTTTTTAAGGAGAAACAGGGGTTTATAATGTGATCTGTTCCTTTGACATACATAGTTCTTTTCTCATCCAACACATCTAATTTTTTTTCAAATCTCGGAATGTAATAAATCCGCTTTTCCGTTCCATTGTTAATTACTGCTGAAATCCATTTAAGATGTTCGTTACCTTTCAAATTTCTATTTATAAGATCCCTAAGTTTTTCTGACACCAAATACCAGGCAAGACTATTTGGTTGTAAATCGAGCCAGATTGTGTTCAATCCTGAGAGGTCACTTTTTATCAATCCGTTTGTACCAACCGAAATTTTGACTAAATTCAATTCGAACGGTAATTTATCAGCTTCATCAAGTTCTGGAATCAATTGATGTGATAGTTTGGTATTATCTGGTGCAAATGCACTGGCCACTTCAGGATAATTTTTGGTGGTTAGAAAGTAAAAATTCGGTGTCATTTGTTTGTCAAATGTTCGTTTCTCAGGCTTTCATCCAACCTTCCCGGTTAAGGCATGTTTAGCGGACTTGGGAAACATGATCTGTCGGTTATGTTATCTTCTTAAAAGTAGTCAAAAATGACATTTTTGGAAGACCTCCCGCAATTTGTTTGTTAACCGCTGTAGCCTACTGTTTTATTGAAGGAAACTATTTGTATTCACTAATTCATATTCAGGAGAACTGTCAAATAATATGTTGAGTATATTCATATGACCTGAACCATAGATAACAAGAATTTTATCATTTGGATTTATATCGATCCTTTGAATATTTCTGAAGATTTTCAGGTTTCTATTAAACCAGCGACCAGTTTCAAAATTAACTCCAAAGAAATCTCCTTCGTTACTTTCGTATTTAAATGGTCCAATTAAATAATTACCTAAGCTTTTTCTAATATTTTCAGGATCGTTTATTTTACTTAGTTCAGCCAGAATGCCTTCTTTCTGAAAGACATTCTTTGGACTATATTTTAAATGGGAATCCGTATTTTCTTTAAAATAATTATTGAACTTCTTCTGTTCTACCGGATCTTTTCCTGAAAATACCTTATCAACTTGTTGATTGAATTCCCCCCATTCATCAACACAATACAGCTTTTTAATTCCAATTTTCTTTGCTAACCTAAATCCAATTTGTTGTGATTCTTCTCTCTTTAAGTCATATTCTCCATTTAAATATGAGTTGAATAATGAATCAATAAACTTTTGTTTTGAAGTTTTATGCTCAATAATTATGATAGTAGGTTGGAATTTTTCAAGTTTCTGTACTATCAATTCAATTTCTTCTTGATATCCAGGTTCGAGTACATCAATTTGCCCCGATTTTTCTGTTTGGACGACATCATTATTTGGGAAATTAAAATGAAATGTACCTAATGTCAGGACTTCTGTTTTGTTTGTTTGAGCGTTAAATTGAAATGTAAATAACAGGGTGAAGAGTAGAGGGTGAATTTTCATTATTGTTTTTAATAATAACAATACATCTTTTGATATGTTACACTTTAAAATAAATGTGTACCCAACGCTCCCGCTTAACAATAGTGGCTTAAAGGGAAGATTGCACTTTCAGTTGAACCGACTGTTTCTTATGGAAATGAATGCAGGAAAATAGTTCTCAAAAAAGCCATTTTTGGATAGCCATAGCTATCGCCTGTGTTTTTAGCCGGTGCTATTTTTGACTGGCAGAAACGGGGAAAGTCTGAATTACTTTTTCAAGCTGGTTTACAATTTGCGGAATAAAGGTCTGGTCGAACTCCAATTCAAAATCAAGAGAATTACCTGTTCCAGGACTATCCATAACTTTACATTGAGCTTCAAAGTGTCCGAGACCGTCACCTTTTATCTTGATATCAATCTGTTCTTCTACAGTGCTAAAAATGGCAATTCCATCCATCTTTTCATAAAGTGCAGAAAGCTGTTCTTTAAAAATCTGAAAATCTGAGATCATTAAATCACATGCAAATTGTCCGGAAAAACCTCCAGCTTTGAGAGATACATTGGATTTTACCCACCTGTGATCCCAGTCGTCTTTGGCGTGAGGATGAGCAAGTCTTATTACCTCAATTCTTAGAAAGTCTCCACCTTCTTTTAGTTCAAAAAATATGATTTCTTTCTGAGTCATTACAGTAACGCTAACGGGTCGTTTATAATTAGTGCCGAAAAGGGGCGTGAGTATTTTCTACTGACGCACCTGATTTTGCAAAAGGAGCTGAATTTCCGATTAGGAAATTCAACTCGCAATTGATTAAACACCGTGTTGGCTAAAGTTACAAATTCTCGACTATTCCGTAATCTCAAATGTCTTCAGCAAATTTTTATCCGCCGCCATTGGTACTTCGGAAATCAGGGCGTATTTACCAGGTTGGATATTTGCCTTAAAATAGGCCTTGGTCCCGGCAGGAGCTTCATTCACACCCCCAAGAAAGGTTAAGCCATTGGGGGCAGGCTCGATGAGTCCTTTAGGATCACGCCAGTCCATCCATGCCTCTAAAACATTTATGTCGGTATCTTTGTCCAACTTAACGAGATTAACGTCGTGCCCAACCCAATTCTCATAAGATTTTTGATCAATGAAATTCACAGAAAAAGTATAATTGCCGGCTTTGGTGGGTGGGTCAAATACAATTCCTGATTCACCGGAAATATCGATGGAAACATCGGCTACAGGTTCTTCCAGGTTAGACTGCGCCTCTGAAACCACCAGCTTTTTGATCATACCCATATTAGTATGGGGCAATCCCGTATTCATTTTGACATAACATTCAATAAAATAAGTACCCGGCTCGAGTTTGAGGATGGTTTCTGCCGTATTCCCCGGGGATATCATACCCACACCGCCAGGCCACTTGACTTCGCTAAACCACTGTGGTATTCTGTTGAACTGATTAAATGCTTCTTCCGTTTTTCCTTCATTCATTAGATTAGCCCAATCACTAAATGGGGCAAGTATCCTTTCTCTTATAGTATCAAGTGTTTTTCCTTCGGGGTAGTCATCGATAAGGATAAAGTGGGTTTGAGTCGATTTGTTATGGTACCTCCATGTTACCCATCCGGAAGGGATCGTATCGGGCATTTGGAACTCCATAGTCTCGGTGGTGATGTCGACTACGTCAGTGGGTTTGGCATTTGCTTCCTTAACTTCTTGTAGAGCATCTTCCTGTTGATTTTTATCAGACTTGCAGGAATGCACGAAAGATAAAGCTACTACCGACAATATCAAGGGTAGCAAGGTTGATTTTTGGATTTTCATAATATTGGTTTTTGGTTAGTGGTTGTTTTAAAGAACTTTATCATTAAAGAATTGATTGTATTTCTAAATATATAATAATTAATCAATTACGTATTTTGTTCTTTAGAATATCGCGTGGTGAAATTATGAAGCGCAACGGTCCCGGTTATCGCGTCGGAAGCATCGGTAGGCGGGACGTGATCCAGAACCATCGCGACTACCCTTAGTTTCAAGATAACCGTGAATTTTGAGGTAACTAAACTAATTAAGGATCATTAACTTTTGGCTAGAATAAAATCAAAGTTGACTGTTACTTCGTCTCCAACTTTTATAGTTCCAAGTAACATGACAGGCGGCTCCATACCAAAGTCTGTCATCTTTAATTTTTTGGAAACTGTCAGGTGCAAATCGCCATTTGGTAATTTTTTTCCAACTGCCGATATAGGAACCGATTTACTCACTCCGGCCATGCTCAATGTGCCATTGGTATCCATTTGAACAGCCTGGGAATCATTTGTTTTTACCGCGGCATTATTGAACGAATAAGTGATGTAAGGATATTTATCTGAATTAAAGGTTTCATAAGTTTTTTTATCCATTTTATCTCCTTTTTCACTTATTATACCCTTCACAGTAATTTTAATTTCTGCGTCTTTTACCAGGGTGACCACTTCGTCTTCTAATTCAAATGTACCCTTGCCTTCAATTTTAGTAATATTGGATTCCCACTCGTGCAAGGAGGAAGTGCCCTGAACTGTTGCCTTTACAGATTTCATAGTAAAGGCGGCATTCACCGGTGCTTCCGGCTTTTCAACAACTTTATCTTGAGGTTTATCAACAATTACTGGTGTCGGCTTATCATTCTCAACCGGTTTAGGCGATTCGACAGTTGTTTCTGGCTTAGCGACAACTGGTGATTCAGGCTTTTCTGTTGTTGTTTTTTTATCAATAACTGGTGATTTAGGTTTTTCTGTTTTTATTTCTTTCTCAGCAACTATTGGTTCAGGTTCATCGATGTTTGTTTCTAAACTGTCAATATCCTTTACATCAGAACTATCTATATACTGTTCTACTTGAGATGGGACTTCTGAAGTAGAGGAGTTTATTTGAGTTTCTGGTTGGGTGTCATCCGTTTTAGGATTTTTGCATTGTACGAAGACCGTAGTAATTACCATACAAAAGGCAATTAGTAATAAAGAATATTTTTTCATGATGGTTATTTAGATTGATTAATTACAAAGGTTGAATTGGTTATTTCTCCTTTAAATTTGAAGCTTTATCTTTTTAGTGATTTAGGTAAATTCTAATTTTAGAACCTATCAATGTTTGCCAGCGGTCCCGGCTATCCCCTGAGGGAAGGCAGGGACTTGGGGAACGTAAATGTTCGGTTAAGTAATTATTTTAAAGGTAGTCAAAAATGGCATTTTTGAGAGGTATTCCGCTATTTAATCGTTAACCGATGGCGGCAAACTTTTTAGCTCTACAAACAACTACAACCGAACAAATCAATTTCTTCATACCACAAATAAATTAGTTCATCCTTTTCATTAACTAAAATTAATGCTCTGGACGGAGTATCTAATTCATTATTTATCGGGAATGTATCTGCAAATGCAAAAAACAAATTATTCGTGCCTTTAACTCTTGCAAAAGTTTTGCGTTTGTCAGTTATTTTCCCCTGAAAACAGCAGGTTTTCCAAGTCTTTATAAATCTATAAAAATTAATCGTCAGGGTCATGAGGAAAACCATACTGCTGCTTTTTTACTCTGAAATTTTTGTTGGTAAAACGACCTCTTAATCTACCGGTTTCCTGTTTCTAACATACCAACTGAACTCGCTTTAGAACCTTCTCTTGAGCTGTAACTGCCTAATTATTAAGCTTTTATTGTTGTTTTAGGTTTTTAAATTGTGTAATTTTATAAATCCCCTTATTCCTCACCCGGGGACGGAGAAGGAATTCCCCTTTTTTACATGGCTCCAAAGTTTTCTGAATACAATTCATTTCGTATAACTAAAATTATTGTGCTATGAAAACTCTTACAAATACAGTAGTAATGAGCTGCCTGCTCCTTTTTATGATGGGGTGCAGTTCAGATGATGACGCCGGCCCAGCTCAAGACCCCTTCGTGGAACCCGCTGTTTTAGGAACAGTGACCTTCGAGGATGATCCGGAAGTGCAATACAACCTTCACCAGGGGATCCTGAGAATACCTGTTGTGAGATCAGAAGAATGGGTGCTACAGGTTGCCACAAAGAACTGGATGTCCAGGGAAGACGGAATAGAGGTAAGCTTTTCTTTCAATTCCTTTTCAGAAGATGAATTAGAGATGGGATCCTATACCGTTAAAGAAGAAGCAGATATGCCCGGCACAGTGGAAGTATATGGCAGTGCCGGAGGGAATGTGTTTGCTGCCCTTCACGGAACTGTAGTTGTTTCAATGGAAAATAATATTTATACCATAACCTGGGAAACCACCGGAAGTTTCTGGGGTGGTGATGAAACCGGCAGCAGTGGCCAATACTCGGGAGTTTTAGCGCATATCATTCCCAACTATTAATACATAATAAGGAACGGGAGGAGGTTGGATCAATGGTCCTAAACCTCCTCCTGTTTTTTTTGGGTGAATTTCTTAGCCGATCCTTTTGAAGATCGCTCCATTCTGTCCTTATATACTCCTCGAAACTAAAGGATCCTACCCGCTTTTTCCCTAGAATATTCTGTGAAGTATTCCGGGGAAAAGTTGTTATAATATTAATGAAAACCGGGAGGGTCAAGGATCGGAAATTTCTGAAAATGTGTTAAGCAAACATTGGTTTTTTTGGTCAATGCCTGAATTTCTGTGCCTGAAAGCCTGTTAAAAAAGTGAAAAATATTTTCTGAAGCTCTATCTGTAGAAATTAACCATAACTAACTGAAATATTGTGAGTTATGTTTATTTTGATGAAAAGGGAATAGCTTAAATTTATTTATACCAAATCTAATCTACTGCGGTAATTGCCCGGGAAGCATCCTGCTGATTGTTATACACTACTAAAACATGTGTGCTATGAAAACAACTACAACTCTTTTGGTTGCGATGGGCTGTTTCCTCCTGTTCTCTACAGGTTGCAGTTCTGATGACGACGCTATGGTAACTATGCCCCCTACCAATGACGAACCAACTGTTTACGGAAGCGTGACCATCGATGGTTCATTAATACCGTTGAAGGATTATGTGCTTCATCAGGGGCAGTTAAAGTATTCCTATACCAGTGAGTATACCGTGCTAAAACTCTACACCAGGGACTGGGCTTCCAGGGAAAACGGCGTATTGATCACTTTTTCCTTTAGCTCACCTATCCTAATCGATCTTGAGATGGGGACCTATGTTATAAGTGATGGTGCGCATTCTGATGGGACAGTGGATATACAGCAGCTTTTTTACCCTAACAAACCATTTTTTGATCTCGACGGGGGAACCGTGAATATTTCTAGAACTAACGACATCTACACAATTACCTGGGAAGTCTCAGGATATTTCCTGAATGAGGGTGAGGCAACAATTTCAGGGCATTACACCGGTCCTGTAGTGCACATTTATCCTGCCTGGTGAGCTTCAGGATAGGCAAAAGACATGAATTCTCCATTCTACAACTAACTTTTTAAATATATCACCATGAGAACAAAGGTATTTTTTATGAGCTTTATTATGCTGTTTCTTACAGCCTGCAGCTCAGATGACGAAGCTCCTGTGGTTAATCAGGATCCATACGTGCCACCTCCAATTTTGGGAATCGTAGAGGTAGGGGGTGATGAATTCAAATTAAATATGGGAACAATTGGCCTATGGGAAGAGCATTATTGGGTGGTAAGTCTGGAGACATTGAACTGGATGAGCCGGGATGATGGCGCCCACGTTGACTTCGTTTTCTATTCCTCTGATGACCAGAGATTAGAATCGGGTACTTATGCTGTAGATCCCGAATTGGAGTCCCCCTTGACGGTAATTGTATTGGAGCAATTCCCAGCAGGATATTTTGATACTGTTAACGGGGATGTAACCGTGGCAGAAGACAACGGTATTTATACAATAAGTTGGAAGGTTAGAGGGTATTTCTGGGGAGGAGGATTTTTGTATACGAGCAGCGGTAACTTTATTGGCCATCTCCTTCCAGGACCGTAATGGGTTCTTAGGGATTTAAGCTATGGTGAAATGGTGAACGGACTATTTTAAATGAATAACAGGTTCCCAGTTCTGTTTAAGGCAATGAATTTTAAAGTTTAAGACTATGAAAACAAAAGTATTTTTAATGAGCTTTTTTATGCTGTTTCTTACAGCCTGCAGCTCAGATGACGAAGCTAATCCAGTAGCTCAGGATCCCTTTGTAAAACCAACTGTCTTGGGAACAGTAACTTTACCGGGAGGTCAGGTAGATACCTATTACCTTCACCAGGGGACTCTGAAAATACCTGTTGAAACTACAGACGAGTGGGTGTTACAATTAGCCACCAAAAATTGGATGTCCAGGGAAGACGGAATAGAAGTAATTTTTACTTTTAATTCCCTTTCTGAAAGTGAACTGGAAATTGGAAGCTATACTGTCAAAGAAGAAGCAAAAACTCCGGGTACGGTAGAAGTTTTTAGCGAAACTTTACCATTTTTCTATATCGGGACTCACGGTACTGTAATTCTGTCGAAAACTAATGATACCTATACAATTACCTGGGAAACTTTTGGATGGATTTGGGGGTCAGGGACAACTTTAAATGACGGTCAATATTCCGGCCCTTTGACACCTATTGTACCTTCCAATTAGAAAAGGTCGGTGTAGGAAAAGGTTTTTTACTTATGTACCTCTTCCTGTATTTGAATTTATTCCGTATGAAGTGGGAGTCGGGTGAATTACCTCCATTAATAATAGGCAACTCATTGGCTTTTCACCTGACCTCTCAGGAAGTAAAACTATTCCAGGAGGGGACATTACACCGGGACTTTAGAAATTATTGCTCCCGGTAATTAAGTTTTTTATAGTATAGGTGGAAGTTTCCTGGTCTAAAATTAACGGGGTAGTTCATAATAGATTTCTTTATTCAAATAGGTCTAAGGTATAATCCAGTAATTGAGCATCTCCGGGTTTCCCATGCCCCGGGATCACTAGTTCGACTTCAGGATAAGCGTTTTTGATCTTTTGCACAGTTTGAGACCATTCCAGTGGGCTGGCATCGGCGAGGTTACCTTTGCCGGCCCCTATTTCTTTTATAAGACAGCCTCCAAATAGCACATTCTGAGAGGGAATATAAGCCACAACATTATCTGCTGTATGGCCTTTTCCAAAATGCTTTATAAGAGTGTTCTCATCTCCGCAGCTTAGTTGCAGCTCACTTTTGAATTTGTGCTGTGGTAAAACCTCTCCCTTTTCGGCAGCCAATTTAACCGTAAGTTCATGGGCATAAGAGGCGATACCTCTTTCATGGAATACCGCCAGCCCGCCAAGGCAATCAATATGGAAATGGGTGACCACCACCGCCTTTATTTTTTGATCCTTCTCTTTTTCGATCCAATCAATCAGCTCTTCGCTGGCCTGCGAATTTACCGGGGTGTCGAAAACGATCGTCTCCTTTCCATCAAAATAGATCATTCCGTTGCAGGGAACATCTCCAAAATTTTCAGTTTTAAGAAACGAAATATGCTGAAATACGTTCTCCCTTATCTTTTCGATCTTCAGGTTTTTAGTATCATAGATCTGTCCCGCGCAAGAGAAAGAAATCAAACAGCTAATAAGAAAGGAGATAGCGGAAAGTAATTGGTTACCACCCATTTTTGGATCTTGCATTTTTAATAGCTTCAAGCAATTCATTTTTGTTTTCCAGGTCTTTATCAATGGTATTTAATAACACTTCCGCTTTATTGAGATGTTGTTTTGCCTTTTGTGCATTTTTACTGATCAACTGTTCATAAAGCGATAAATGAAATCCGTAGAAATTAGGAAAAAATTCTATGCCGAGTTCATACACCTTTCTGGCATATTCCTTATAACCGTTATAAGAATACCTGGAGGCGATTCCATATAGATCTGCTATTTCAGGAGGATAAGGTTGATCATTGATCTTGGACAGCGATAATAGTTTCGTCATCTCGGCCTCAAGGGAATCAGGTTGTTCAATCAAGAGGTATTCTTCATCTACTTCGGCAATTTTTGAGTATCTACCTTTGAATCCGCTGAAGAATTCTGTCAAAAACCATGGGTTTGCGACTATGGGTACAGCATTGTGAGCAGAATTATCTGCTTCGAATGTGTTGACATTCATAAAAAATTCAGGGAATTCTGTTTTTAACCTGTTATAGTTCTTTCTGTGGTAATGATCTTTATCCGGTGAGATTCCACCAACCGACAAATATATTTTCTCCTGGTCTTGTTGAGTGCTTTTATTAAGTTCTTCCAGAAGTTTGTCCATTTGATCCAGGGGAGAATGGGCGAACACAGCCGAATAATGTTCAGGCTCATGAAGAAAAGAATAGAGTGAGAAGGAGGCCGAAAAAGAATGACCTATAAGAACTCTCAGGTCACCATGATTGTATCTTTCCAATTCATGTTTTAATTCCTGAGTAATAAATTTGTGAAGGGGAAGTTCCATTTTCAAGTCCCCGATTTCACATTCTTTTCTTCTATCCAAAAGCGGTATTACTACTACCAGTGCATTAGGGATCTCATGTGTATTTTGTAAATATTCAATGTCTGAAAGTATTGGGTTCACGAACCACTCGTGCTGGCCGTCTAACAGGTAGACTACGGGCATTTTCAAAGTGTCTGATTTGTACTTATAAATATCAGGCTTATGTATATAAACCGTTCTTGTTTGGTCAAAGACCGGGGAAAAAAAACTTAGGGTATCAATGGATTGAGCAGGGCTGATGGCTACGGAAAACAGAATAAGAAAAAGGCTGAAATTAAATTTCATTTTTTGGTAATGGTTATTGATTAGGTATTTGTTTTTAATGAGACGCGAAAGTTACATAATTCCTAAAAAAACGATTAAAAAGTGGAGGGGGAAGGCTCCTTTTTAAAGGGGTGATCCTCTTGTGCAGGCATTTTCATGTCTGGCAGAAGGGCGTACCCGAAGATGATTCAGCAGAAGGTTATCCAGTTTTTAGAGGGGGAGTTAAACCACTGCCTCTAACTCTTTGATCAATTTTTCCTGAATTTTTTTGACCTGTTTCATGAATTCAATCTTAGCTTCCAGGTTGCTGATGTGCACCCGTAATTTCTCTTTTAGGTTCTCCACTTTAGTAATATCCTGTACAGCTTTTTTTGCTGCTTTTTCATCCAGAAATATGGTACAGTCTTTTGGAAGCATTACTTCATAAGTGTCTCTTATTTTAAAATATTTATCTCCACACTCCTTTCTGATCTTATCCTGGATTGGGTCTGCCATTTTGCTTCTTAATGCTTCGCGGTAATCATTTAAAAGTGCCATGGTATTAGATACTGCCCAGTCATATTCGTAATACCTTATTAAGGATGTTTTAAGTGGGGTATTCTTTAGAAGGTTAATTTGACCTGAAGAAATTAATTCCAGATAAGTTGATTTTACCGCAGCAGGAGTTTGTAACTGACTGGACTGGTACAAGTGAACAAGACTATTCACAGGATCCTTTAGGGCCTGATCTGGTTTCTCCAGAATTACCACGGCTTTTTTAGCATGGGAATGAACGGTGAGTGAATAGTTGAGTGTGGCCTGTAAAATGGCCTTATCTTCCTGTAGATCATCTATTAGACGTAGAAGGTATTCCTGTTTTAGATTATTGTTGATCCGGGCTTTATTCCAGTTGTTGATCTGTAGAGCCAGCAAGATCCCGATCACCACCAGTACAATCTCACCTATTGCATACTTCAGATACCCAATAAAACGGTTCTGTCGTATGAGACGCATTCTTAACCTGTGAAAGAAACTAGGCATAAATCAGCTTTTTTAGGCTCCTTCTGAAGTAGGGAAGTTTAATAGCTTCAGAAAATATGACTGATGTTACTTAAAGATAAAAAAAACAATTTTTACAGAAGAAGCAATTCCTTATCCATAGCCTTCGAAACGATCTTATTCTTCTAAGAACCTGATGTTCCTGACGTAAAATGTCACTCCATTGGGGTCTAAAGTGACAAAACCGGCCAATTGATGTAAGATCTTGAGATCGGCTGTGGGAAAATTTTTCCGGAGATCAAATCGATAGGTTTTCCAGTTCTTAGACAATTTTAAATCGGCTCTTGATTCTGTTCCGTCATCCGGATCATATTTGTCCTTTAGCGCCAAAGCCAACTCTTCGTTTCCTTCCTCACCTTTAAGTTCAAGTTCAATGCTTTGGTATTCCCTAAAATCTTTACTGGCCCTTACGTTCTGCCCCAGGGAATCAACTACCAACATAGCCGCTGCCCATTCCAGGTTTGGACTTATACTGAACTTTAACCGGTCTTCCTGACCTTCGAGCTTCACTTTCTCAAAACCCTGATTAGAGGCTCCGAAAAAGGTGACAGATCGCGGAATGATACCATTGATGACCACCTCTTCTTCGCCAATGTCTGAGAAGCCGGAATTATACAATTCAACTGAACGCATGATCTCAGGTGAAGCCTCCAGGGTATTCCCGTCTATAAGGGAAATTATACTTCTGCCGAGGAAATTCAATTCCAATAAAAGAGGCCGAAAGGGATTATAACTGAACATCGCCACTGCAGAATCATAAATGCGGGAATTTAATTTATCCAGATACTTGTCACGTACCGAAGGAAAATAGGTGCTGTCCTGCATCATTTTGTAACTGACCTCTGCTGAAATTCCCCATTCATTGATCTGTTCTTCTTTTACGAGGTTCTCAAAGAGTTCCAGATCTCTTTCGTTCCACTTTTTGATCTTTTCCACCAGGTCATAATAATTGAACAATAGAACTTCCATATCAGTTCCCTGGAGTTTACCTATATAGCCGGTGGATTTAAGGGTTTCAAAACCGTAAGAATTGGGGTTGAAAGCTTCAATCGCCGCAATGGTATTGAGGTGATCTTCTGTAAGCCTGTAATCATTGTAGGTAAAATCAGATTTGGAACGAAGCTGCCAGAATCTCGGGGTGTTAGCTGCGAGTTGGTCCAGCACAAAATTTAGATTATTGGCTTGTTCGAGATCTGTTTTTACATTTGACCGTATGTTTTGTAAATACCCCCACAATTCTTCATTTTCGATGCGCTTTTGATTGGCATTGTTGATCTGCAGGGCTATAAGGATCCCTATTACCACCAGGAGAATTTCTCCCACCGCATATTTCAAATACCTGGAAGTTTTATTTTCCATAAGAAGAGACTTTCTAATATACCGGAAGATTGAGATCATAGGATTTTTTCTTCTGAATTAACTTCCCTGATTGACCTTCCTGACCAGACTCTAAACCGAGGAGCAGGACGGTCCAATTTTAAAAAACTAGTGGGGGGGGATGTACAGATCAAACCCTTAAAGAGGAACTGAACGTGGTCTAAACAATTTTAAATATAGCTAAAAATCAGGTGGTTATATAGATGTTGTGCAGAAAATGGAATTTTGAAGAAAAGCATTTCTACCGCAATAGTTTGCGTTCATTTATGACATTCGAAAACTTCAGAGGTAGATCTTTAGTACGTTGGGTATCCAAAAATTCAATTTTTTCAGCCTTTCCCAGCCATTCGATCACATAATCAAATTCATGAAAAGTGCGTTCTTTTCTGCCGGTAAGGCTAAAATCCGATTTTCCATTAATGCGGAAACGTACGGGTTGACCGGGTATTAATTCACACAGCTTGTGATCCTGTCGTTGTGGAAAACCAATAGTTCCGGAATTGGATTCGTAGTCGAGGTGCAGGTCATAACGGTCTTCAGCAGATTTCTTCAGCTTAAAAAGCTCAAAGGACCTCTTTAGGTAAAGATCCTGATGAAAGATTGTCCTAAAGGCTTTGCGGGATTCCTGTAACCAGCTGTCTCCGGGTATATCATGCGCCAGAAGATCCTGGATGATCAAAAGGTCAGGTGAAGTTGATCCGGGTTTTTGTTTTGAAAGTGGCAGGTACACTGTCTCTTCTTTTAAAAAACCTGTAGTTGAACTTATTTGTACCGGCAGATCATTTAAATGTTTCCGGTTTTGAGGCGTATACGTCTCTTTGGTGAACAGTTCCTTATACTTAAAGATCTGGATTACATCGGTCATTGTCGGGCAGATTTCGGCTTCAAGTTAAGCTTATTTTATAAATACCCGAAGCAATACCAGCACCACCCCGACCAAAAAAATAGAGGTGAAAATTACTTTGTTATGCCGGGCGACCCAGTTGGGCAGAAAGATGTCAAAATTATCCTTTTCAGAAGCAGAGTATTTCCGCGCTATCAGGGTAAGAGGACAAAACATTTTGAAGATCAATAAAACTAATCCTTCTGCCAGCACAAGGCCGATCGCGACCCAGGTAAAGGGGGTGATCTCATTGACAACTCCCGAGTAGACCACGTAGAAAATGATGGCAACAAAGAAGGCCCATACCACGGTATGCAGTAGTTTAATGATGAGAAGTTTTTGAGCGTTCTTCACTTTTGGTCCTTATGAGTGATCCTAAATTTTCATTCTTTGCCAGTAATTTGGCACAAAAAAACCTTCCGAAGGGAAGGTTTAAAAATAAGAAAATCGAGTCAAATTTATTGACCTTCAATCTGTTTGAGCATTTGTTTTCCGTTGTCGTTATCGGGATTCAATTCAAGCGATCTTTTGTAGTTTGTGACCGCCTTTTCTTTTTGCCCGGCATTCATATAAGCTTCTCCCAGGCTGTCATACACATTCCAGGATTTAGGGAATTCTTCCACATTAATTTTAAAGACTGCTATAGCCTCGTCCACTTTGCCATTCTGCAACAATTGATAGCCTATCCGGTTCATTTCGGCCTCATTTAAAGAGTACGAATCATCTGCCTTAAGTTCTTTGAACTTCTTCATACCGGCCTCAACACCTTTTTCCCTGAATACCGGAAGAACATTCATGGCCAGCGACCTTTTTGGAAGCTCGTAATCTTCCCCGTGTAAAATATCGTTGATGCTCTTAGTCATTTCCCGAAGTTTTGTGCCCCCGGTGTTATTAAGCAGCACCACGAGATCGTCCCCTTCAGGGAATCTTGCAATTAAAGTGTTGAACCCATTTATACCACCACCATGAGCGATCACCTTCACACTGTCTTTGGTGTCGCCAACAGGAAGATCCGTCATCATCCAACCGTAGCCATAGTAGCCTTCTCCGTCTTTGATCTGCGGAGAGAACATCAGTTTTTTAGATTCTTCGGAAAGTATCTTGTTTTCATATAGGGCACGATCCCATTTATATAAGTCTTCTACTGTAGAATACAAGGAGCCGGCGGCATAGGGGAGGGACATATCCAGGTATGGTGCGTTGACATACCCGTTACCGTTCTTCTCATATCCCGATGCCCTGTTCTTAAGTATGTTGGCATGGTGATCATACCCCGTGTTATTCATGTTCAGGGGATCAAAGATCCTTTCCTGCAGTGCCTGCTCATAAGATTTGCCGGTGACTTTCTCAATGATGTACCCCAGCAGGAAATAACCGGAGTTGTTATATTCAAACTTCTCTCCCGGTGCGAACTGCAGGGTGGAGTCGGCAAAGGTCTTTACGAATTCCTTCGGACTGTAGGGATCACGGCTGTACTCCTGGAAAAATCCGGGGAAGGAAGTGTAACTTGGAATACCCGAACTGTGGGTGAGTAAATGATGTATGGTCACTTTATCTGCAGCCGGGCCCTTATAATCGGGAAGGTAAGTGGAAATGGGTTTGTCAAGTTCAAGTTTCCCTTCTTGCACGAGTTGCATAATAAGGGTAGCAGTGAACTGTTTGGTAATGGAACCCAACCTGTGTTTGGTCTCGGCCTTGTTTGGGATGTCATATTCCATATTGGCCATTCCAAAGCCTTTAGATAGAATGATCTTTCCATCTTCGGCCACCAGTGCAGAGCCATTGAACTGGCCATACTCCTGATATTTATTAAGCAGCTCTTCTATTTTTTGAGCTTTGGTCTGGGCAAAAATTCCGGAGAGATAGAAAAATGCCCCCACAAAAAGTACGGTGATCTTTAAAGATCTTGATGTGTAATTCATCATATTGAGTGATTGATTGGTTACAAACTGAATTAGAGGGGCTTGTCTAATTTAGTGTAAAATATTTTAATATAAGGAATAACAAACTTCTGTCCCGGACGGCACCTGAAGGAGAAGTTGATTTAGACCTTAATCCTTCCGTAGTATTTGTCTTTCAGCCAGAAAGAGACTCGTACCAGGAAGATCAGAGCAGGCACTTCCACCAGAGGGCCAATAACCCCGGTAAATGCCTGGCCGGAGTTAAGTCCGAAGACGCCAATAGCCACGGCAATAGCCAGTTCAAAATTGTTTCCCGCTGCAGTAAAAGCCACTGATGCTGTCTTGTCATATTCAGCTCCCATGGCTTTAGAAAAGAAAAAACCAATTAAGAACATCAGGGTAAAATAGATCAACAGGGGTACAGCGATGAGGAGCACATCCAATGGTATCTGCACGATCAATTCACCTTTTAGGGAGAACATTACCACGATAGTGAACAGCAAAGCGATCAGGGTAAGCGGGGAAATGGCAGGAATAAAAGTGTTTTTGTACCAGGCTTCTCCCTTTAATCTTACCAGGATGAGTCGGCTGAGGATCCCTGCCGCAAATGGAATTCCCAGGTAAATGGCAACGCTTTCGGCAATGGTCGCAATGGAAATTTCTACTATGGCACCTTCAAAACCAAAATAGGGGGGCAGGACCGTAATAAAGATCCAGGCATAAAAACTATAGGCAAAGACCTGGAAAATGCTGTTGAGGGCTACAAGGCCGGCGCCGTATTCGCTGCTGCCATCGGCCAGGTCGTTCCATACCAGCACCATGGCGATACAGCGTGCCAGGCCTATCAGGATCAGTCCTACCATATATTCAGGATGATCCTGCAGAAAAATAATGGCCAATATGAACATTAGAACAGGGCCAATGATCCAGTTAAGGATGAGGGAGATAGCAAGTATCCTGGTATTGCGGAATACTTTAGGTAGCAGGGCGTAATTGACCTTAGCCAGGGGAGGATACATCATCAAGATAAGCCCGATGGCGATTGGCAGGTTCGTGCTTCCGCTGCTGTAGGAATTTATCAGCTCCGGTATGGCAGGAAAGGCGTATCCTAATCCTACTCCAATGATCATCGCGGCAAAGATCCACAGGGTGAGATTCTTGTCGAGAAAGCCTAATTTCTTTTTTTGGTTCATCAAGGTCTTATTCGGCTAAAAACATACATAAGTTCAGTGGCGATCTGATTACTGCGCTCCAGGTACATTTCGGCCTGCTGTGGCATAGCATCGAACTTCTTCGGATCCTCATAAGTGAGGGGAATCCTGATTTCGGCGCCCGTTACCACCGGGCAGGCTTCATCGGCTTCAGAACAGGTCATTACCGCAGCAAAGGCCGTTCGCGGATTAAAAGGATCATCCACTTTTTTGGAAAAGCCTATCACGGGGTGCCGGTCTTCGGAATATTTGATCGCGTAAACAGGATTATTTCCTTGGGAAAGATTCTGAACCTGAAATCCTGATTTCTTCAAGGTCTCTAATACCGCCGCGTAAAGTGCGGTAGCTTCAGTACCCCCGGAATAGCAAACCACGTTCATGATCTGAAAATGATGAGCCAGCGTCTGGGCCCAGACCTGTGAAAGGTGGCTTCTGCGGGAATTATGGGTGCAGATGAAATTCAGTTTGATCTCCTCATTTTTCCGGACCTTCTCCTGAAGGTATTGAATAAGGGACTGCAAAATTTCCTTTCTTTCTGCAGGTATGCCTTCAGGCTCTAAGCCTGAGAGAAAGCTTTGGATTTCAAGATATACGGCCATGGCGCGCTTGAAACTTACTTCTTCGGTATGGAATTACCTTCTAAAAATCCGTCCAGCAGTACCGCCGAAGCAACAGTCCCTGTGGAATCCTTTTCAAACCTGATGGCCGCTTCACTATTGTCCATAAAGAACTGGTTCTCTGACTGGGGTTTTAAATGAATTTTTTGAGGTCCCATCATTAAGAAAAGGCTGTCTTTTTCTGAAATGACTTCAAGCTCTGCCCCCGGGCCCAACTCATAAGTGCCGGCATAGGTGTTTAGAAGGGAAGGGGAGACTTCAATCTCCTTCCGCAGCAGGGGTAGTTGATACCCTTCCCGCTTCCACAGCTGCTCAATACTATTTGCCATTTCAGCGGCAACAGGATGCCTGCGATTACTGAGCACCAGGACGGTTAGATCGTTATTCTTTCTTATCGCATAACTAAACCCACCTGCCTCGAGGTATCCATCCTGAATAAGCTTGTCATCAGCTATTTCTGCAAGGATCTTCCCGAGGTCTTTTGCTGTTGTCCAAAGCTGTTTTTCGCCGGTGGGAGTTACAGGTTGGATTTCAGGTCCGTTAGGTCCTATGCTGTGAACATATCCCGTGGCGGCATTTTTGGGAGCCGTGTCCTGTAAAAATGTGTTTTGCAGCTCAAGTTCCTTTATTAGAACGGTAAGTGCCTTTTCTGATTCAACCGCTAAAGAATCGGCCATTTTTTTATTCTGAATTTGCTTTCCGGAATCGTGCAGCATAAAATTAGAAACAGGTCCCAATGAAAAGGTGGTCTCTTCAGAAAAACTTCTATTCTTCTCATACTCTGCCATTCCAAAGAATTCTGTGTATACCACTTCTCCGTCTTCAGCCACGAGGATACTTCCGCTGAATCTCCCCAGTTCGTTGTACCGGTCTCCCAATTCATCTATTTTCTGCGGATTCAAAGCTTCCGAAGAAACAACGGTGGAAGAAGTACTTACTGAAGACTTCTCTTCTTTACAGGATAAAAGTGTGAGGGCGGCAAGGCCAAGGCCCAGAAAGGTAGTTTTTCGCATAGTTGGTTTTTTAGGGGACTAAAACTACGGAAAATCTAATTTTTAACCATTTAAAAAGCCATTAAACAGCAGCAAGCAGCAACAGGAACATGCTTAGAGCGATCAATAAAGAGATGCTCAATGGCTTTAACCAGCTTTTCCCGATATATTCCCGGTCCCGGCCAATGTGCCTGTTCCAGAAATATTCGTTTAGGATTGCCGCTCCAATAACATTGGCTATGAAGGTATAACTTGGCTGCAGGCTTAAGAGCTGGATCACAACGCCGGTAGCGATGAGGTAGAGAACACCAAATATGAGCACCTGTATGGCCGCGCTCCTTTTACCGAGCGTGCGAAGGTTGATCATAAGCAGAACAGCTGAAAAAATGGTGGAGAACAACAGCGCGAACACGAGGATGATCGTCTTTGAATACAGCCGAGGCGGATTTTCCTGCGGACTTAAAGTTGTATTTTCTGTTCCTGAATTTTCCTGTAATTCTGACATTTTTAAGAGGGCTTTAAAGGCCGCAAATTTAGAACTTTTTTAAGGAAAATTCGGGGCTTCTCCGGTATAAAGGTTCTGGTAAAAAAAGGTCCACTTTCCAGGCCTTTTTCGAAAAGATCTTCAAAAATGCCATTTTTGGAACCTTATCATGTGGACAGGGTTCAGAAAGAGCCTTGCTCTATAAAGTCTTTTTTGAGTAAAGAATAGATCTCACTGTCCAGGTATTTTCCATTATAGAAATAGTTTTCCCTGAAGTACCCTTCCTTTTTAAAACCTAATTTCAGTAGAATGTTCCGGGAATTTTCGTTCCCAGGATTGATATTGGCTTCTAAACTGTGCAGGTTCAAATCATCAAATCCAAAAGTGATGAGCCTCAGCATGGCCTCCTTCATATATCCTTTCCCCCAATACTGAGGTTTTAGAGTGTAACCGATCTCTGCCCTTGAATTCTTCCGGTCAATTCTCCAAAATGAAAAATCGCCTATAAATTCTTTGGAAGATTTTTCTACCAGGCCCCAAAAAAGGCCTTTTTGAGAGTCATATCTCTGGAGACCTTCAGAAATGAATTTTTCAGAATCCTCCAGCGTCTTATGTTCATAAGAATCCATATAGGTCATTACCTTCTGGTCTGAACGGATGGCTTGTATGTCCGCTGCGTCTTCTAATTCTATTTTCCGAAGTATAAGCCGAGCGGTTTCAAACACCGGAAAATCGTAAAAATATTCTTCATTAATCATATTTGAAGATACTATTTCGACTGTGATAATTCCATTAAAGGAGTCCCATTTTCTTTTTTAACCATTGCCATGGTATACACAATTAGTCCGCAGGAAACCAGGCTTAGAAAGATCATAACATTCCAGGTAAGGGTATAGCCAAACTTATTGATCAATTGCATCCCTGAATTATGGCCAAAAATATGACCAATTGAAAAAGCAATACTATACAGGGCCATGTAAGAACCCTGTTTTCCTCCTTCGGCTCTTTTAAGTGCAAAGCTGTTTGAAAAAGGAAAGGCAATCATTTCCCCGAGACTTAAGAACAGCATTCCTACCACCAGGACGCCTGCCCATCCTGTGAGATTGATAAGCAGAAAACTTATGGCAACAAGAATACTTCCCGTTATGACATGGGCGAGGGGGGAACGGTTTTTTGCTTCCAGGTACTTGATGAGCGGCATCTCGAAAAGGAAGATCAAAAAGCCGTTCAATCCCAGGAGCACTCCTATTTCAAATTCGGTTAAAGCATGTATCCGGGCATAAAAGAGCGGCATGGTCGAAAAGTACTGAAGGAAAACAAAGCCAAATAAGACCATCGCTCCTAAAAAGACCAGGAACGGTTTGTCTTGCATAACAGCTTTTGGAAAGAGGGTGATCTCCTTCGGATTTTCAATGGCTTTTTTGGGATGTAAGAGCCATAGCAACAGAAACCCGGCTAAAACACAAGTTATCCCGTCTACCCAAAAAAGGCCACTGTAGCCGGCGCCGGCAATGATGAGACCTCCCAAAGCCGGACCTGCGGAAAACCCCAGGTTAATAGCAAGCCTGATTAGGGTAATAGAACGCGTCCTGTTTTCAGGTTTACTGTAGGCGTTTATCGCGACAAAAACCGCGGGTCGAAAGGCATCGGCTACCAACATGACCATGAAGATCCCGGCACAAATTCCCCAAAAAGAGGTGGGAAATTGTAAAAAGATAAAGAACACACCTGATACCATTAGGCTTAAGGTCATCGTCTTATAGTGACCGATCCTGTCCACCAATTTGCCGCCCAGCCAGGAACCGGCCACCGATCCTAGTCCGAAACAGCTGAGGATCCATCCAACTTCTTCCAGGGAAAAATTCCGGTTCTCGGTTAGGTAAAGCGAAAGAAAGGGAATAACCATGGTTCCCGCCCTGTTGATCAAGGTGATCAATGCCAGCAGCCAAACTTCCCGTCTAAGGTCCTGAAAGGAACCCACGTAAGCCGTATATGCTTTTTGTAACATTTTCTGAAAATAAAGGCCCGAAATTAATTTAAAATCCCGTTGCCTGTATGAACTTAAAGAAGTTTTATGAAAAACAGTTCAAACTACTTTTTTGAAGCAACAACTGTTGGGGTCCTCCTGTTCATGATCTGAATAAGGATGTTTGAGGAATGTTACTTCTTAGTAGGCACAGGGTCTTTAGGTCCAGCCAATGAGTTTAAGGTTAAATACCAAGGAATCCTTTGGCATTTTCATAGAGAATCATGTGTTTTTCTTCTTCGGTAAGAAAGTCGATATCTCTATTCTTTTGTGAACTTTTGTAACTATAACCGGGGTTAATTTTGTAACTTACTGATAGTCAATTATTAACGCGGTATCGCCTGTATTTGTTAAGGGGGTGCGAAAAAATCATTAATGTATGAAAACACTTACCGGAAACCGAAAAGAAAGAGTTGACCTCTTGACCACGAACCGAAATGCCTGTAGACCACAAGGCATTAAACAAGCATTCTTAACTGCCATTGCTTTCATTGGTCTGGCGATGTTAATGGGATGCTCAAGTGATCCAATTATTGAGGAAGAGGTGTCTTATGACGCAGAAGCTCAATTCGAAGCAGCAGCGATGAGCTCTCATGGGAATGGCCTTGTTAAGCAGACATTCCCTTCCGGAGATAATCCCGGCCCGCCACTTTACGCCTCAGGCTTGAGCCTTGGTATGACAGATTTTGGAGCAACCCGAACCGATGGGGAGTGGGTGGTTATCACCTTCGTGCGTGAACCAACCTGTGACGCACTACCAGGTGACTACAATCTCCTTTCAGCGCCCAACATCCCGGCTGTTTTTATGTGTCCCCTTACCATAGAAGGCACGGTTTGGTTGCGCGATCCATCAAATCCATTAAATCCTGTCAAGGCCCAACACCGCGGACTTGGTTCTGTACCTATTTATTTTGTAGGACTATCTGAGTTTGAGACGGCAGTTATGGATGGTGTATTGACAATTGAAGACCTGAATGACTTTTCATCACTTCTAATTGGTTACGCCAGTTATCAAATGGATGTGATACAATTTCCTCAAAACGGCCGGCCTGGAATGCACAGCATTGTTTCTCGTGGAGAATTGCAAGACGGTCGTTCGTTTGAGCATAACAGTGTTGTGGTGGGTAATGAGAATGTACATACCACGATCCTGTTCAAATGATTCAAAACCTGATGCTTTGAACACAAATGTTCCAGGTGGAGACCTATCTTAATTTTTGAGAATTTTCAACCTGGCTTTAGGAACAAAGGGGGGAGAACCTCCCCCAAGAAATTTTAAAAAACCCTAAGCATTTATTTTATACATGTTTGGGGTTTTTATTATTGCCGCCAGCCAAAAAAGGTTCCAAAAATGGCATTTTTGAGAGCTTAGTCCTGGTTGACCAGAAGGTATTTAGCGTCGACAAACTCAATGGAATGTACGCCCACGTCGAGTGACTCCTGCATATCAAAAGTGTAGATACAACTGGAACCTGTAGCGATCTCATAACAGGGTTCTGAAGCATACCTGGCATAAGCACCGGATGTTTCCAGTCCGTTTATATTAAGGGTGAGAACAGGCACTCCGGTTACTGAATACTCCTTTAAATTCTATTCCTTAGTCAAAAATGGCATCTTTGAGAGCTGATATATCAGGCCTTTGGTCATGTGCTATTGTTCTGAAAGCTGCTTGAGCTTCTTTAAGGCCATTGGCCAGGTATTATTAAAGTAGTCAAGGTAATCTCCGTGAACATCGTTTTCTACCGTCACCGTCGTTACCCCGTTTTTCTCTTCGAAGGAATAATTTTCCATTCCGCCGGCCCATTTTTCAACTTCCGGCCCTTCAGTAATTTCCTTTTCCCCGTCCAGCGTTCCGTAATGCCTGATGGAAACGAATTGATTTGGAATATTGTCTGCAATTTCAGAAACCATGCCGCCGCGTCTACCGTTTTCATCCGTCCCGATAAAATAGATCTTTGATCCCTTTTCCCAACTTCCCTCATAGGTTGAGGTCGGATTGAACTCAGCCGTCCATTGCTGGTAGGTCTTGATATTGCTAATACCCAGCATGGTATCGTAAACCTTCTTGGCCGGGGCGTTAATGACCTGGCTGTATTGCATTCTTTTCATGAGCTATATTTATTTAAAATAGTACTACAGGTAACAAGTGGGGGTGAGGGGGGAAACCGGCGCTAAACCGGATCTTTGTATAGTGAAGATACTTATTTTCTTTATTTATTCCGCCAGATTAACTTTTACAACTGTACTGTCCTTTTCAGTGAAAATTATTTGATAACGATCAGCAGCTGCAGGTGGTGATTTGTAGGAATAAACAAATTGCGTAGAATCCCAATAAGCCTGCTCAATTTTATCGGGATTATTACTCATTAATTCCCTCACCTGATTAATGGTCATTCCGGGTTTAACAGCTTTTAATTCTCTAAAATTCTGTTCCGCCTTCTGATTACAACTCATCAATAGTCCCGGAATAAGTAAGGGGAGTAATTTGTTTATCATTTTCATCATTAAAGTTTTCATTAGAAGTGAAAAATATTGACTTCCATCATCGCCTGACAGGATAACCAAAATTTGGGCTGTACACTTCAGGTTTCAGGTCAAGTCCGCTGCTTAAAAACTCCAGCGCTGCTGTCGCGGTCTCTTCCGAAGAAAACCGCATCAACAGGTCACGTTTTATATGCCGGTCGTTTAGGATATAGATCTCAAAGGAATTAAAATCATAACCCAGGTCGGGTTTTGCAGCGCTAAACCAGGCGTACTTTCGGCTCCTCCTGAACTTTAGTATGGAAACCACCGGCCGGTCTTGCAAACTGATCTTTTTCCTGTGCAATACCCTGCCCCTAAAGAACTTCGCCTTGTAGAGTTTTCCGTCGCTTTTAATAAATCCTTTCTTCGAAAAAGCCAGGAACACAACTCCTGTAAAGAGGCCAATGAGGAAATAAACGAGCAGATCACCCTTCCAGTTCAGCTCCCTGTAACTGAGTTCGGCCAGGAAAATCGGAATAGGACTCGCCAGCCCTAACAGGTGGATCTTTTGGTGGGTTACAAAACTGTCTTCTAAAATTATTTTTTGAGGAGGATTCATTCGTGACAAAAAAAGGTTCCAAAAATGGCATTTTTGAGAGCTTAGCCCTGGTTGACCAGGAGGTATTTAGCGTCGACAAACTCAATGGACTTTACGCCGACGTCGAGTGACTCCTCCATGTCAAAAGTGTAGGTACAACTGGAGCCTGCAGCGATCTCATAACAGGGTTCTGAAGCATACCTGGCATAAGCACCGGATGTTTCCAGTCCGTTTATATTAAGGGTGAGAACAGGCACTCCGGTTACCGCAAAATTGTTGGGATTGTTCAGCTTTATCTCAATTTGCAGCCTGGAGGTGTTGTTCCCGGTATCGGGTGTAAATTTAAAAAGCAGCACCTCATAAGAGAAATTCTCCAGCTCGACCGGCTCAATGAGTTTGGCATCTACCAGGTCAGGCATGTCACAGGGTACCTCCTGCCTAATGTTATAACTGTAGGATTGATTGTTGACGTAATAGAATTGAGGAATGGTAATGGTCTTCATGCAGTCATCAGAGGAGCAGCCGAAGAGCATAGTTGCTACTAAGAGCAACAGGGGGAGGTTAGATGATATTTTCATGTTTGTTAAGTGGAAGGTATAGTAGGGAGAGGTTGCAGGAATTGTTTTAATATTATTGGAAGTTGTTTTTATTAAGCAGGCACACCAGTCAGAGAGTTATAAAAACTACGCGCAATTTCACCTTCTAAAACATAAAATTGAGCTGAATTGTCTTCTCTTAATTTCGAATTTTCAAATGACTCCAATCTATGTCCAGAAGAAACTTTATATAAAAAGCTCACTCCTTGAATATGGATTAAGTAACAAATAGTATTTGACATTCTAACTTTTCTAGGAGGAATAAGCATTTTCGCTGGTAGAAAATCTTTGCTATACATAACAATCATTGTTTCAAAATCAGTTTCTTTTCCTGGATCCTCATTTAGAAGCATTTTTCTAATTTCTTCGCTATACTTTTGACCCAAGTTGATACTTTTAAAAAATTCATTTTTTGAAATATGTCCTTTCCAAAGCATAGACAATAAAAAAAGCTTGAATTTTTTATAATCTATATTTTCAACACTCAATTTGCCAGCCCCTTGATCCTTGGAAAAGCTTGTAATTTTATATTTTAATCTTTCTGAGAATTTTCCACCATGTAAAATTTTACTTGCGTAGGATTCGTGCTGTCCAATGATTTCGTTATCACATTTTTTACACAATATATTTTTATCATAAAACCCTGTAGGTTTTTTGCCGATGATCCTCAATTCATCAAGCTTAACTAAGGAAGTAAAATGTTTTTCGTCAAATAATCCTTCATACATAAAGTCAGGTATAATGTGACTTTTTTTAAGTAAAGGTTTATCCGTTTTGCAAAGTTCACATTTCATTTAAATGGGGGCTAACGTATCGGTCATCGTCATTTGGCGGATTAGCGATGGAGACTTGTCGGATTAACCATTTTCTTGCTTAGTTTCTAAAATTACACTTTTTCTATTTGACCCGTTATTTGAGGTGTATGTTGTTGGTGGCAGTTTTTACTTCCAAGGATCATTTTGGAAGTCATTTTTAGAATATAATACATAATAGTCCCTTAGTTCCTGGGTTTCTTTGTAAAAATTATAAAGAGGTTCGGACCACGCGCTTAAATCTTCGTTTTTTAATTTATCAAGGACTAATAGGTCTTTAGCCATGTATCTTAAATAATTATTATAAAGCAAGAAAATCCTCTTTAAAATACCTGAATCTATATTTGGTAATAATCTTACTGTTTCTTCGATCTCATTAATTATTCTTGCCCAATCATTGTAAATTTTAGATCCAAGATTACCTTGGGTGATTTTATCGATTGATGGTGCAAATTTATAAATGTGAGCTTTTGGATATACATTTTTGCATACTTCTTCAAATTGTGATTTTGTCAGAGTTTGATATTTGTATGAAGTGTCTGATTTTTTTAATATTTCATTTATCAATGCATAACTCGAAAAAATTATCGATTCACATTTGTTATTAATAAAAGGTTCTATGTCGTCTTTTTTTCTTTTTTCAGGTAGATAGACTACGATCAAATAAAATATTAAACTAATTAAAAATCCTAGTGATATATTTTTTAAGAATTCATTTCCTCTACTAAATTGTTGTAATAAATCTTCTATAGATGTATCTTTTAAAATATCAATAATTTCCTCATTCGAGGTTTTAACCGCAATGAATAAAAATATTATCGTTAAACTCCATAATAGAAAAGCTGAAATCTTTCGTTCTATAAAAAAATTAATTTTCTTCCTTCTTATCATTTCCTTGTAACAATTGCCTCCAACGAGTTTTATAACATCCTTTATTTGTGGTATTCAAAATTTTTTCTGCATAACAACAGAAAATCCTACGCCTTAAATTTACTAAAATTTTGTTAAAGAAATTTACGGAAAACCGTAAATAGAAGAGGCTCCAAAAATGTCATTTTTGGAAGATCTTTCTGTAAGTCCTTTTTACAGGGACAAAAAAAATCCCATACAAGTTAATGTATGGGATAATCCTCTTTACCGGGAGAAGAATTACTCTTTAAGAAAGGAGACCTTTCCGCTTGCCATGTCATAGACCGCAGAAACAATCATGATCTTTCCCTCATCTTCCATTTTCGCCATGGTAGGGGAAGCTTTTCTGATATCATCGACCGTCATCATTGCATTATTGGTGATCACCGTATTGGTAAATTCCGCATTTTCTGAAGTACGTTCCCCTTCGAATTCGGTTGCCGCTATGGCCGGTTCGATCTCATTCATCAGTGCTGCCAGTGATTCCATTCCAAGTGCTTTGGCATCCACCTGGTCAATGGTAGACTTTACGGCTCCGCAAGCAGTGTGCCCCATGACGATGACTAATTTTGAGCCTGCTACAGCGGTAGCGAACTCCATGGAACCAACTATATCTTCATTGTCAATATTTCCTGCCACTCTTGCTACGAAAATATCACCTATCCCCAGATCGAAAACATCTTCAACGGGCACCCTGCTGTCCACACAAGACAGCACAATCGCTTTTGGAAACTGACCGATCGTCGCTTTTCTTCGCTGTTCCGAGTGATCACGTTGAGTGAGATTATTGTTGATGAAATTCTCATTCCCTTTCTGTAAACGACCCACAATTTCCTGAGGTGTCATTCCAGCCTGTTCTTCGGCCGTCAAAATACTACCCACGATTTTTTCATCGACCATTGGGTTTTCAGTTTGCTGTGCAACTGGTTCAGATCTTTCGGTGTCCTGGCAGGAGGTTAAAAACAGTACTGCCGACAATGCCATCAATGTTAATTTAAGCTTTCTCATCTTTCTGATTTTTTGAAGTTAAAATTTTAAAAACTTTGGTGCAGACTGATCTGTAATTGTCCCTTTTGCCAGTTTACCGAGGTTTGTTCCATCCATCCCAATTGCACTCTCAGTTTATTGTTTATGGCATGACCAAGACCCAGATAGGTTCTGTTCCGGTCAAAGAATTCTACCCTGCGTCCATCTCCTATATCCCGTTCCCCGTTTATGAACAGCTCATTGTAAAATGCGAAATAGTTTGTTCCTTTATCCAGGCTTGTACCTTTGAATGGTACATTAACAAAGAGATTATAGCGATATCGTGTCCTCAGATCCTGGTCTTCTACCCATCTTTGCTCATAGCGGATTCGATGCGTGAGCAATAGTTTTTTGAGAATTATGTTTGAGAACAATGCTTCCTGGTAGATACGATTTTCAGATATCGGGTTATCGATTTCGGTACCATATTGCCCGGATGTAATATTTCCAAAACCCAGGGTGAATTTCACACCAGAATCCGTTGGACTATAGGTAATACCCGAACGAAGTAATAGCTGTTCTCTATCTCCAAGCCCACGCCAGTCCCTGTATTGATAATCTCCCTGCAGGCCCCAGTTGGATCCTTTGAAAGTAGTATTGTAGAAATACATATACCACGCTCCCAGTTGATCTTCATCGGGTCCCTGAGCATTAGCCTGATTCAGGAATAGTAGGCTTAGTAGTAGAAAATAAAATCTCTTCATTTTGTTTAAATAATTCATTAAAAATTTAAACAAAAATATACGAGAGTTTTAATTATTCATTCTACATTAACTAATTTTTAATACTGTTTCTTTCAAAAAGGAGATAATCCCTGAACTATTTCGGGAAAATACGAGGGCTCCGGGATAGAGGAGTGGAATATGAGGAGTAAAAAAAATTGTGCCAAAATGGCATTTTTGGAGATCTACTCCGGAGTTTCCTGGTCCTCTTGTAAGAGTGAGGCAATCCGGGCAGGAGGCACAGGGGCAGGAGCAATCCCGTTGACATAAGCAGAGATCATTTTTTGGGCGGCCGCCAGGTACGCTCCCTGAAAGTCTGTGATATCCCCATAGTTGATGATGCGGTTGTAGATCTCCAGGTAAGTACCGGCCAGCGGCAGGTAAGACCAGTGCCATTTTTCTTCTTCATAGCCGGTCCTGCCGCTCTCTTTGGAGGTGTACACCTGGTGAAACCCAAATTTATAGGCATTGTTGAGCAGCCATTCATATTCAGCTTTGCCCTTGCCTTCTTCGAAATAGGAGTTTTCGAGATTGTTCAGGTCCACATCGGTGCCCCAGTGGTGACGGGAGGTACTGGGCATGGAACTGAACTCCAGGATCTTTTTGCTGCGCTCCAGCGGCTCGAGCTCCTCAAATAATTTCCACTTATAATCCCAGATGGCCTTTTGCGCCTCAAAATTCCGCGCTCCTGAAACTATCTTCAGTTCAATGCCGTCTGCCTTTGCGGCCTCATGCATCCTGACGAAAGCGGTGTAGACTTCCCGGTTCAAAAAGGTGGTTTTGGAGGCGTGTTCTTTGGCCACCTTTATAAAGTTCTCCTCGTGCTCATATTGCAGCTTCCCCAGCAGCAAATCTTTGCTGATGCTTTGGGAAAACAGCTGCAGGCTATTGAACAGCAGCAGGAATAAGAAGGTTTTTTTCAGCATGGGGGACGGCCTGATTGATCTTAATTAAATCTTAAAACCAGCCTCCAAAATCTAAAAAAAATGTGAAGATGCAAAATCCGGAATCATAAAAATTCCTGACAAAGCGAGTTCAGGAGAAGCACTTTTTTTTCCTATTCCGGGGTGTTCCTGCTGCTGAAGACATTTCCGGAAGGCTCATCGATCCTGATCTTTTTCCGGAGAAATAAATAGTTGTAGATCTTGGAAGGAATACAGATGTCTGTTGTGCTCACGAGAAAAGCGATCAGGAACATGATTCCGCCCAGAATATATCCTGCAAGAAAATGCGAGGTGGCGAACAAAAAGATGACCAGGGCGATCCATACGGTGGCGATGCTGCAGGCAAATTTACCCTGTGAACTGCGGGGAGGAAGTTTGGGCCTGTCCAGCCAGTGCCGTATTACGGAATTATAGAGGTAATCTACCGGGTGCCAGGGAAGGACCACTCCAAAGAAGGCAAGCAATCCGGCCACCACCAGGATAGGAATATTGGTAAGCACCAGTCCTAAAGTGAAAATTGTAAGACAAACCTGGAAGGCGAGCCGATGACCCACAGAGTGAAGAGAGATCTCCTCTTCTGAGAATCCGCGGTAGTAACCCTGCTCCTTCAGGTGGTACCTGCGAACGGCCGAGATAAGGCAGGAGTCTTCATTCCATTTTTCCTCTTTCATGTCTGCCTGTGTTAGCTACTTAAATTTACGGAAAAAGGGGAGATCTTTCCCTTAAAATTTCTAAACCGAATCGTTACTGAACCTGTCGCCGGTATGGGATTCTCCTGCCAAAAGATCGTCCAGCTGGTTGAGGGCAGCGGTAAAGCCTTCCTGCGCGCCCATTTTCAAGATGGCATTGAGATGATCTTTGCTGTCGAACGTATTTTCCACCCGTAGCAGGGTGGAGTACTCTTTGGGCTGAAATTCCACGATCCAGTCTGAAGCGGGCAGCTCTTGATTCACGCTGCCGTCTTCTTTCAGGAAGCTGTCCCGGGCGAGGAAACTTTCCTCCTTGTTTATTTTTTTATAATCCACCCTTCCCCAGTGTTCTTCGCCGTCTGGACTCAGCATACCGTAGGTCCAGTGACCGCCTTCCCTGAAGTGCATTTCTTTGGTGCGGGCCGTCCAGGGTTTGGGTGCCCACCATTTTTCGAGCAGTTCGGCTTTGGTCCAGGCTGCCCATACGGCAGGAACAGCTGCCGAAAATTTCCTTTTTACAATGATCTTGTGATTGGCTTCATCTATCCGGAATTCAGTAAAAGGATGCTCGCTCATTTCCTGTGTTTTTAAAGTGTAAATACGTTTCTTTCCCGTCCTTCTAAATTAAGGTAAAATATTTATATACAATCGATTAGGTGATGAACTGTCAAGAAAATTTGTAGATGGTGTTTGTTGTACACCAATGCAGGGAAAAGGCCACCTCTTCAATATAAATTTCAAAAGCCTATATTTATAATACTAATCCTTCTACCATATGAAAAAGATCCTGAAGTACGGCCTGCTCTTGCTATTGATCGCTTTTATTGTCACAGCCTTCATCTACTATCCGCGGCTGGATCTTATCACCGGATTTGCAGCCAAGAATATGTGTTCCTGTACGTTTTTGGCTGAAAGGGATCCTGCGTCTGTAACAGACGGAGACAATGATTTTATGCCTGTTAAGCTGGCAAAGAGCGAGGTCAATTATGAAGAAAGATCGGCGACGGCTACAGTCTTTGGTTTAAAAAAGCGGAAAGCAGTTTACCGGGAAGGAGCGGGTTGTACCCTGCTTCCCTATGGCAGCGATCGCAGTGAACGCAAAACCGTGGTTCCCACACGCTCTACTAATAGCGGCGAGGCGCCCTATCCTTACGGAGAAGGAGAGCCTCTTGCTGCAGATCTTCCCGGGGTGAATAAAGAATCCCTGGATGCTTCCGTAAAATTGGCTTTTGAACCGTACAATCGAACCCGGGCAGTGCTGGTATTGTACAAGGATCAATTAATTGCTGAGGAATATGCTCCGGGTTTTACAGCCGAAACCAAACAATTGGGCTGGTCTATGACCAAGAGTGTGACCAATGCAGTACTGGGGGTGCTGCAAAAACAGGGCAGGATCTCCCTCGAGCAAGACCATCTTTTCGCTGAATGGGACGGAGATCAACGTTCACAGATAACCCTCAGAGACCTGTTGCAAATGAACAGTGGCCTGGAATGGAATGAAGACTACTATAAGATCTCAGATGTGACAAAAATGCTCTATTTGGCAGAGGATATGGGGAGAGTTCAGTTGAAGCAACCTTTGGTGGGGCAGCCGGGAAGCAGTTGGAACTATTCATCGGGCACCTCTAATCTGCTGTCAAAATTTATCCGCAATCAGTTCAATGATTATCCTGCATACCTCAATTTCTGGTATGAGGAGCTCATAGATAAGATCGGGATGAGATCCATGCAGATCGAAACTGATCTTACAGGGACCCTCGTTGGCTCTTCCTACGGCTGGGCCACTCCGCGGGATTGGGCGAAGTTTGGTCTTCTATACCTTCGCAAGGGGAACTGGAACGGAGAACAGGTCCTCAATGAATCCTGGGTAGAATTTTCAGCCATTCCCACCACAAATTCTGACGGCCAGTATGGCGCCCATTTCTGGCTCAATGCCGGCGGAATATATCCCAATGTACCCAGAGATCTATACTCGGCCAATGGGTTCCAGGGGCAACATGTTTTTATCATTCCGTCGCGCGACATGGTCGTAGTCCGGTTTGGATTGGTAGAGTATCCTGAATTTGATATCGACAGTTTTTTGAAGGGAGTAATAGGTGCTGTTGAGCCTGTTGAAAAGAACCGGGAAGAACTCGTAGTGAAATTGTAATTATCTAATTTTCTGATATATGGTTAAAATTATGCTATATTTATAATAGCATCTAATTAACTGAGACCAACCAAAATCAGAAATTATGGAACGGCCAATCACCACCAGCGGCTTTTATGCTATTTTAATTGGTATTCTACTTTTGATCCAGGGAATATGGAATCTTATTGATCCGCCGTTTCTTGGGATATTCACTTCCAATGTGCTGCATGCAGTCATTCATATTCTTCTTGGACTCGCCGGTATCTGGCGCGGGATTGTTGGAAACGCCTTTGGTTACTCTTTGTTCCTCGGGGTCATTCTTCTGGCAGTGGGAGTACTGTTCTACATTGAAGTAATAGGAGATATTATTGAAGAACTTCTAAACGTTAATGAACCTGTGGCCTTGCTAAATATCGGAATTGGGCTGTTATCGCTTTTCATGGCCCTTGCCGTGGGCAGGAACAGACGATATGAGGTATAAAAAAAAGATCCCTCTTCAAAAGGGACCTTTTATAATTCTCAACAGTGCTTTATAGCTGATTTATTGTTTTCCCATTTGGTGCTGCTGCATTCTTCGTTGCATTTCTCCATACATGGCGGTATCACGTTCCATCATCATCATAATGTGCTGCATCATGCGTTGGTGCATCTCCGGATTTCTGCGGAACATAGTGGTATCTTCTTCCATCACGTACATCATTCCCTGCATAACAGAATCTATCACGTCGGGATCGTTACGCATTGTTCTGCGCATTTGATTGCGGGTGAACATGTTTCGCATCATAGGTTTGTGTTGAGCCATCCATTGCATGGGCTTTTCGCTTTCGCGCATTTCTTCCATGAATTCTGTAAATAATTCCTCATCATTAAGGATCTGATCGTAGACATCCTCACGAAGTTCCTGGTCTGTAGCCAGGTTCACGTCACGGTCATTGTCACAGGAGTTGAGGGTGAGAAGTAAGAACAAGGCAGCAAGCCCTGTTTTCAGGAAAAGACTGAAATTTTTCATTGCATTGGTTGTTTAGATTATAACTCTTTAAGTTAAGGGAAAATCTTCTTTTTTTAAAGAATTTTGAGAGGAAATAATCAGGAAATTAGAGATTTAGGTGGATTGCAAATAACGAAAATAAGAGGACGCCGATGAGGAGGAGAGAGAAAGGATATTTTTTCCAGATAATGCTTCAAAAAAGGTCTTTTTGGATATTTCTTTTCTGATTCCTTCTTAACCTGATATTACAGGAATGCCAATCAAATTTTTAAAGTTTTTCGGCAGATTTCCGGGCGATAATTATGTGGTCGTGAAATTCAATCCCATCCCTTTCCTGTTCCTGCATATGTTGTTCCCGGAGAATTTTAAAAGCGTTGGCTTCCAGGGTCTGCCTCAGGAATTCTTCACTATGGTAATGTGTGAGTAAGCGCTGTTCGCCTCCCTGGCTGGGTCCAACCATTTGGGAAATATATGATTTGCTGACCATTGTACTCAAATAAATAACACCTTCAACATTCAAGAGGGCAGCGGCATTTTTTATAAAATGGGACACCTCGGGTTCAGACAGGTATGGCAGGCAAAATCCGCAGACGAGTGCATCGAATTTTTCTTCCAGTTTGTCGATCTCCCGGCAATCCATCTTTATAAATGCTGCGGAAGGAATATTCCTTTTGGCCAGTTCCAGCATTTTTGTGGAAAGATCGATCCCAACGATCTGCAGCCCGGGCAGCCTTTTGAGAAGGTAGACCGAAATATTGGCCGGGCCACAGCCGATGTCCAATAGTTTTGAGTTCGGATTTAAATATTCAGGAAATTGGTCCAGCGAAGAATGGTACGGCTCCAGATCCATGTATTTTTCCTGGTAGGCCTGTGCGAAGCTGTCAAAAATATGCTCGGTATTCTTCAGGTTGTTCATGCCTCCTGCTTATCGGGAACTCCTGTTTCGTATGGATTCTTAGGATCATTGCTCCACTCAAACCAGCCCCCGTCATAGACTGAAACTTTTGGCCAGCCCATTAGCCATGCGTTGAACCAGGCTTCGCTGCCTCGCCATCCTGTACCGCAGTAAAAAGCGAGGTGCTTGTCTGGTGTAATTCCATTTTTTCGCCAGTTCTCTTCGGTCTCATGGAATTCTCGCGTGGTGTGATCTACATTCCGGTAGTTCTCCATGTGATAAGCATCGCTACCACAGTCGGCAAAAATGGCTCCCGGGATGCGTCCTTTGGCTTCAATATAGTTGTACCCGCTTACTTCGCCAATATACTCAGGATAGCTTCGTACACATACGAGTTCGGCATCCTGTGCGGCCAGCATTTGTTTGGCTTCGGGTACATCTACAGCCAGTTGCGGATTTGCCGGGATCTCAGCTCCAAATTCCGAAACCGGTTCTTTGGGAACATCTTCGGTGCTTACTTCGTAACCGGCATCTTCCCAGGACTGGAACCCGCCATTGAGAACCCGCACGTCTTTTACCCCCGCATACATCATGATAAAGGCATTTCGAATGGCACCAATGTCACCTGCAGCACTTCCGGGAAATTCGTCATCATTGTCGGGAAACATGAACTTTCCGTAAAGAACAACCGTGGTGTCTGCAGTGATTCCGTGTTCTTCAAGGGCTTTTTTCAATTCCTGCGGACTTCTTCTGTTCCAGGTCTCCGGCGATTCCAGTGCATTAGTGTCCATGTCAATGGCGCCCGGAATATGTCCGCTGAGGTAGGCATCGCGGTTGCGATAATGAGAATGCACCACCACGAATTTATCATCGTCGTATTCGGCAGGTCTGTCTCCTGAAATTAATTTTTTCACCCATTCTGCGGAAACCAGGTGTCTGTAGTTGGGAAGCTTCTCCATAGGATTCCTTTCATCTGTCACCCATTCCGTCAGAAAATCTTCATAGATAGAGATCATTGGATAATCTGCTTTGGTAAATTGTTCGGCCACCTTTTGGACTTCTTCCGAAGTATAACCATACAGAATGATCTCATCTTTCGGAAGGATCTCTTTATGCCGCACACTTTCGATCCAATCCATGTATTTGGTCCACTTTACCGGAAGTGATCTTGCCCCTTTGATGTGCCCGCCTCTCTCCTCATTTTTCAGTCGCCAGCCATTGTAGGCATCTACAGATCGAACATCAATGATCTTTGCTCCATGGCGGGCTTTTTCTTTAAGTTCCTGGGTGGTTACTTTCCGGAATTGTGTCATATACTCTGGTTTAATTTAAGGTTCAGTTTTAGCTGGAAGGCCGTTAAGGCCTGCTGCAACTAAATATACCTAAAAATATTCCGGAGAGAAAAGTGAAGTACCCGCCTTAAGCAAGTTCTATGAATTATTTAACACTAACTGGATCAACTGCAAAAGTGGTGGAAGTAATGTTCTCGAGGAAATCCTCAAGCTGCTGTTCCACTTCCAAAGGAATTTCATTATTCTCTATCCAGGTGTGTACCTCACCTGCGTATTTCATGCCGAGGTAATTTGCGCTCTCCCTGAATGGCATTTCAAAGCCGGGTTTTAATTCTGAGTCAGATCCGCAGCTTAGCATTGCCATGGTCTTGCCCCGAAGTTTTCTTCCGGTTTCTTTTTCTATTTTGAGACAATCGGTGATGCGATCAAAAAATATCTTCATTGTTCCGCTCATACTGTACCAGTAGACCGGAGTCGCAAAAATGATGGTATCATAGGTTTCCGCAATTCTGCGCATCAACGGAAGAAAATCATCGTGCTGGTGAATATTCTCATAGTGGTAAGGACCAATTTGGTATTCGGTAAGATCTAGGATATCATACCTGGTTTTCGCTGCAATATATTCAGAGACCTTCGCTGTATTGCCATTGCTCCTGGAGCTGCCCAGGATAATTACGCCTTTTTTTTCCATTTTTGAATGTTTTGGGCAAAGGTAAAGTGGAGGGAAGGAGCAGACAATATGGGAAAAATTGTTCCCTATAACTTTTTGCCGTAATCGGAAAGTGCCCGGAAGACGCTCTGTAATTCTTTGCCTAGCGGCGTCAGGGAATATTCTGTTCGTTTAGGGAACTCGTTGAAATCCTCTTTTTGAACGATACCATCCTGTTGCATTTCAGCCAGCTGTTTGGTGAGCGCCCTACGTGACGCCTCCGGAAGGCCTTTTTGGATCTCTGTGAGCCGCAGATTCTTTTTAAACAGCTGACTTAAGATCGCAGGCTTCCATTTTCCGGAAAGAACAGAAAGTGCCTTTTCTGTAGGACAATCCTGTTTTAGCGGTAATTTATGTTCATAGCTGCTGCTCATGTGGTAAAAATAATATTTTGTTTTCAAGACCGGAGAAAAATCATTCAGGATATCCCAACAGATAAATGATCACTCCGGGTCCCGATCTTTTTCTGCCGGTTTTCCAGGTAAAACTTTCCCTGTTCTGTACCCGGTCAATAATCTGTTGCATTTCCCGCAGGGAATAGGTGCGAAGCGAAGAAACAATTCCATCCCATAACACGAACAGCGGTACGATAGGGATGAGGTAGGTAAAAAGGAGCCTTCCCCAGCTGAAAGGTTTTATAAATGGGGTGGTGAAAAGAACGCTCAGCGGCGAAAGCAACATGGCGATGATACTGGCTGCACTCCTTTCCTGGGCTTCAAAAACAGCAATGGGACTATTGGTATCTACGGCATTTTGTAGCACGGACACGGCATCTTGGGGTTTAAGATGGTGGAGAAGGAGAAATAAGGTTCGCATTCCTTCAAGGTCTTCCGGAATGTTCCTGACGTCCACCGGGGTCTCTCGGTATTTGATATGCAGCTCCTCCTGGTGATGAAGTTTGAAGGCCGGAAGATTTGGAAAATGATCAGTGAGCGTGAAATTAAGATCGGGAAACTTTTTTCGCAGCTCCGGAATCAGGTCGAGGAGGGGTCCGCCTCCTCCAGAGCCCAGATCGGTTATATGAGGAGTTCTTGAATGCTGAAGCCCTTCTTCCAACAAAGGCAGAATGGGTGTGAACAAATGGGTCTTGTTTGACAAAAACCGCAGGAAGTCGGTTCCATAGTTTCTAAGGAACTGAGGGAACCAAGACTGGTCCTCAAATTCAAAAAGCTGCAAGCGTCCCATGATGCTGATTTAATTGAAGTTACATAAAAATCTCTTTTGATGAGATCGGAATTATGATTCATAACATAGAGCTCTTTATGGAAGAATATTTTGTCATTATGTAAAAAATACTTGTCTTTTAGAATGGAGTTTTTTACCTTTACTTAAAATATTTAATTCCGTAGATCATGAAAACGAACTATTTATTTCCTCACCGGTATAAAAAACTGGGATGGATCATTCTCATTCCCTGTGTGGTTTTTGGATTTTTTACTGTGATCACAGATTATGAACCTGAATTTCTGGATGTACAGGTATTCGCCCTCTTCATCGATGGTTTCCTGGGAGAGGATAAAATTATCGGCTTTACCGGGAACAACATTTTGAATGAAATTCTGGGGGTCCTTGTAATCTGTAGCGGATTGCTGGTGGCTTTCTCCCGGGAGAAGCATGAAGACGAATTTATTAGCAAAATAAGGCTGGAGTCTTTGGTATGGGCAACTTATTTGAATTACGGGATCCTTGTCCTCGCCATGCTGCTGTTCTATGATTTTACTTTTCTATGGGTTATGATCTTTAACATGTTCACTATTCTCCTGTTCTTTATTTTCAAGTTCAACTGGAGTGTATGGCAACTTCAAAAATCTCTGAGCTATGAAGAACAGCATTAAAGTTGAGCGAGCCAAAAAGAATATCACCCAGGCCGAACTTGCGAAACTGGCTAAGGTGAGCAGGCAGACCATCAATGCTATGGAGCTTGGGAAGTATGTGCCATCAACCGTCCTCGCTCTCCGCCTCGCGAGTATCTTTGAAGTGGAAGTGAGCGAAATGTTTGAACTGGAAGAGAGCGATTGGGAGTAAGGAAAAGCAATGTTTTACAGCATTCCTGTCATTCAATCGATTTTATTGAAGTTGCCCTTTAGCTGGTAAAAGTTTTAAAATGCAGTTTTAGGTAAGCTCCTTCCGAAGCTGATTGATCGCCTTCAGAATGGTGGAAAATTCCTCATTTGTGATACTGCCATTGCTTAAAGCAACCATGACCGTTCCCGATTTCTGGTCCCGATAGTAGAGTGTACTGAATCCAACCCAACCGCCGGCGTGCTGCATCACCTGGCGGTCTTTATATACTACCCATCCAAAGGCATAGGGATCAGCATTGTCAGGAAGATCTGCACCCGGGTTAAAATAGATCTGCCGCCATTTTTCAGATAAAAGATCTTGAGAGCGAAGAAACCTTTCCCATTTGACAAAATCGTTGATTGACATGTAGACATTTCCATCCCCAATGACACCATCAAGATGGTTGAGGTCATTGATCAAGGTATCTCCTTTGAATTCCAGGCCGATCACCCTTTCCGGATGTTTGTTCCGGTAGGAATGGGAATAACCAAAGGAATTGTCCATTTGTAACGGATCGAAAAAATTCTTCTGGAAGTACTCTCCCATGTTCATTCCGCTTATTTTTTCGACTACTGAAGCCAAAACAATGTAGCCGGTGTTGCTGTACTGGTAATCTTCACCGGGTTGAAAAAGTAAATCGGGGGTATGAGCTTTAAAAAGCTCAAGCATGGATTCATTGGTTGCATACGGATCAGCATAAGAAGGATAGTCTTCGAACAATTCTTCGTACTCGGGTAAGCCTGAAGTGTGATGGACCAGATTTGCAATCGTTATTGAGTCATATTTCGCATTTTTTAATTGAGGCAGGTAATTAGAAACTGGGGCGTGGTAGTCCAGTTTTTCTTCCTCCATTAGCCGGGCGGCAGCCAGGGCAGTAAAGTGCTTGGCTACACTGGCCAGGTTAAAGGAAGAGTTGAAATCAATCGGGGTACCCTTGGTGTCAGCTATTCCCTTTGCAGCTTTTGCCACCACCGAATCCTGCTTCATCAGGAGTACGGCGCCATTAAATTCGGGATGGGTCTTCAGGATACTGTCTATCTGCTGCTGATAGTTTTGGGAATGAAGGCTTAAACAAATAAGGAATAATAGTAGAGGGGCTTTTCGTAAAATTCTCATTTTTTAAAACTATTTATCTTGATTTTCGATTACTTCTTTCAGGTTTTTAAGGCCCATTACCGCTTTTTTCTTTGAGGCCCTCGACTTCCGGTCTCCTTTCACACATCTCAATTATCCTTGTCCCAAAACGGAATAAGACCTATAAGTCTTCAGGTGGAGTAAAGATAAAAAAAATGAATTTTTAGGGGTCATGTATGACTTTTTTGGAAAATACTCTCTTTAAAATATCAATTATTAAATTAAAAAGTTTAATTATTCTGAAATCACTAAAAGTCAGTTTTCCTTTATAAATGCTCATCTAAAAAATGTAGTTTTGAGTAGCAAATAACTCCGGAAAAATGAAAAACAACAGGCATTTCGTAATTGATTTTGACAGCACCTTCACACAGGTAGAAGCTTTAGATGTTCTCGGGGAGATCTCCCTGGCATCTCATGACGAAAAAGAAAAGCGGCTGGAAAAATTAAGCGAACTCACCAACAGTGGAATGGCCGGAGATCTTTCCTTTCGGGATTCTCTAATTCAACGCCTGGAGTTGCTAAATGCCAAAGAAGGCCATTTGCCCGAACTTGTCAATCGCCTAAAGAGCCAGGTTTCTACCTCCTTCATCAGGAACAGGGAATTCTTTGAAGAGAACCACGAGAATATCTATATCATCTCAAATGGATTCAAGGAGTTTATTGTTCCTATAGTTAGTGAATTTGGTGTGCGGGAAGAGAATGTATTCGCGAATACTTTTAAGTATGACAAGGATGGTAAGATCATTGGGTTTGATATAGACAACGTCCTGTCTTCCAACAACGGAAAAGTTGAGATGCTAAAAAGACTGGACCTGCAGGGAGACGTGTATGTAATTGGCGACGGGTATACAGATTACGAAATAAAAGCGGCCGGGTTGGCCAATAAATTCTACGCCTTTACCGAAAATGTGGAGCGGGACAATGTGCTGCAAAAGGCAGATCATATCACCCCTAGTCTGGACGAGTTTCTTTACCTCCACAAAATGAACAAAGCGATCTCCTATCCCAAGAACCGGATCAAGGTTCTCCTGCTAGAGAACATTCATGAAGATGCGGTGAAGATCATGAAAAATGAGGGTTATAATGTATCTACTATTTCGGGGGCTTTGGATGAAGAGGAATTATCAGAAAAGATAAAGGATGTTTCGGTTTTGGGAATCCGCTCCAAGACCCACCTCACTAAAAAGGTGCTGGAAAATGCCAATCGTCTCATTGCCGTAGGAGCATTCTGTATAGGCACCAACCAGATAGACCTGGACGAGTGCCTTAAAAAGGGAATTGCAGTCTTCAATGCTCCTTTCAGTAATACCAGGTCTGTAGTTGAGCTGGCTATAGGAGAGATCATTTTGCTTATGCGTGGCCTGCCCGACAGGTTGCAGGAAATGCATGAAGGAGTCTGGAATAAATCGGCGACCGGAAGCTGGGAGATCCGCGGGAAAAAATTGGGTATCGTGGGGTATGGTAATATCGGAGCCCAGCTTTCTGTAGTGGCTGAAGCCATCGGTTTTGATGTGTACTATTATGACTTGATGGAGAAATTGGCGCTGGGAAATGCTACTAAATGCAAAAGTCTGCACGAATTGCTTTCCAAAGCAGATGTTGTGAGCCTTCATGTGGATGGCCGAAAGGAGAATGAGAACCTGATTGGCGAAAAGGAATTCGAACTTATGAAAGATGGAACTGTTTTCCTGAACTTAAGTCGCGGCCATGTTGTGGACATTCATGCTCTGAAAAAGAATATTGAATCCGGAAAGATCAAAGGTGCCGGAGTAGATGTTTTTCCGAAGGAACCAAAGACAAATAATGAGACTTTTGAATCCGAACTTCGGGGGTTACCAAATATGATCCTGACTCCGCATATTGGTGGAAGTACTGAAGAAGCCCAGGTGAATATTGGAAATTTCGTTCCGGGGAAGATCATTGATTACATCAACACCGGAGGTACCACCAACAGCGTCAATTTCCCAAACCTGCAGTTGCCAATACTCGAGAATGCGCACCGCCTTATTCACATTCACCACAACCGGCCGGGGATCATTGCCCATATCAACAATGTACTTTCAGAACACGGCTGCAATATTGTGGGGCAATATCTTAAGACCAATGAACAAATTGGGTATGTGATCACCGATATTGATAAGGCCTATGACGAACAGGTGATCGAGGAGATGAAGGGAATTGAGGGCACTATAAGGTTTAGGGTGTTGTATTAGCAGTCCTTAGTCGAGAGTCTGGAGTCGAAAATCTATAGTCTAAAGTCTAACTACTACCGACTAAAGACTATCGACTAAAACCCAAAACATGACCTGCATCATAACTCAGGCTTTAAAGCTTCGCCATCTTTGGCGTTTTGCCTTTAAAACTCTGAAGATATATGTATACACTTTCACCACACAATTTCCACATTCCGGTGATGGGAATTGCTTTTACAATAGACAGTCCGGTAAAGGTGGCTTGCTACGGAATAAACTCGGCACTTTCTATTATTGAAGACAACCTGATCGAGATGATGCGGAAGCATTATTACCAGGAAAACAATGAGCCTTATGTTCCCATTGAGAAACATGAGGAAAATTACCGGGTGCGCCGTATTACCGATTACCTGAACCTTGTAAACCGCAATGTTCACAGGAAACTGGACCAGCTTAAAAATTCTGCTTTCGAAACAGGATCTGAGATCGTCAAGTACTTTGAGATGCTGCCGGAAGAAAGCGGACTAAAGGAAAAATATCACCGGTTCCTGGAAGCCCATGGAGAAGCAAAGACCGAGCTGGAAAACTGGCTTCGGAAACAAATTACTCCCGGTGCGATCGAGGTAAATATCATGACCAAGGTTGACAAGAATAATAAGAACCAACAGGGAGAGATCATTCCTGATGGTTCAGATGCTTTAGGAGCACTTAGAGCCTACGCTGAAAGTGACCTGGAAAATTCTGCAGTCATTTTTTCTGCAGGTATGAATCCGCGGCTCTTCAACTACCTGGAGAACTTCAGGGAGTTTGATGCCACCGGTTGGGGCGAATTTAAGAAGCGGGTCGTGATCAAGGTCAGTGACTACAGGTCTGCGCTTATTCAGGGGAAGTACCTTGCCAAAAAAGGTATTTGGGTGAGCGAATTCAGGATAGAATCCGGATTGAACTGTGGCGGCCATGCCTTTGCCACCCAGGGACTTTTATTGGGACCTATCCTGGAAGAATTCCGAAGTAAAAAAGAGGAACTCGCGACAGAGCTTTTCAGCCTTTACAATCCTGCATTACAGAGCAGGGGAGACGAGGGATTTGAAAAGCCGCATCCTATTGCGATCACCGTGCAGGGAGGTATTGGTAATCATGAGGAACAACAATTATTGCTGAAGCATTACAAGGTTTCAGGAACCGGTTGGGGCTCTCCTTTCCTTTTGTGTCCCGAAGCTACAACTGTAGATGAAAAGACCCTGGAAGTTCTTAGTGCCAGCAAGGAAGATGACGTAGTGCTGAGTAAAGCTTCACCTCTGGGAGTTCGCTTTAATTATTTGAAAGGAACAACCGCCGAAAACGAAAGACTGGAGCGGATAAAAAACAATAAGCCGGGCAGCCCCTGTACTGAAAAGTATTTAGTGTCCAGCACTGAATTTACTGATGAACCTATCTGTACCGCCTCAAGGAGGTACCAAAAACTGAAGCTGGAACAGCTTAAAACTGCAGATCTTCCGGAAGCTGAGATGAAACAGGAAATTGATGATCTGCTCAGCAAGGAATGCCTTTGTATTGGCCTGAGTAATTCTGCAGGATTGAATTATGGGGTGCCAATGGTGAAAAAGCTGGATGCGGTGACCATTTGTCCCGGTCCAAATATTGTGAATTTCTCAAAAGTAGCAAGCCTTCAGGAGATGACAGATCATATTTATGGAAGAAAAGAGCTTCCGCAGAAAGAGGGAAGAGCCCATATGTTCGTGAAAGAACTCCAGCTCTATATAGATTATATACAGGAGGAGATCAAAACCTGTTTACAACCCGGACCCAGAGATGTAAAAGGCTGGAAAGGCTTTTGTTCTAATTTGTTGGGTGGGGTGGAACACTATCGCGGACTGTTGCAGCAGGAGCTGATAAAGAACCGAAATGCTTTTGAAGAGGGATTGCAACAAATGGAGGCCAGGATTTTGAAACTGAAGGAAAGTTTAGAATAACAACTAAATACCCCTCAAAAATAGCTTTTTTGAGGGGTATTATTTTTCAGATCATTTACCGGTCAATTTGAAGAAAGGAAAATATATCTACATCCAGATATTCTCCATCCTCAATTTCTGCCTGCCGCAAAGTTCCTTCGTGGTAAAAATTTAATTTTTGAATCGCAGCTTTACAGGATGTATTTCGGCTATCCACGAATCCTTCAATACGGTTTAGGCCGAGTTTTTCGAATCCTAACTCAAGTAGTTTTGGCATTACCTCCTGCATGATACCGCGGCGCCAGAATTCCGGAAGGAGCCAAAAGCCTATTTCCGCTTTTTTGTGTTTGCCGTCCAGGTCATTATAGCCGCCTGCCCCGCAAAATTCTCCGGTCTCTTTATTATATACTCCCCACCACATTCCTGTGCCATTTTTCACCAGGTCAGCATACCAATCCATTTGTTCCCGGGTGTCTTCCAGGGTTTCAAAATGAACGGCATAATATTGGGTCACGCGGGTATCAGAGAGTCCGCGGTGAATGTTTTCTATATCTTCCGGAATAATTTCCTTTAAAATAAACCGGGTGGTTTCAGGTAAACTCATGTGTTCAAGATCAATTCTGAAATGGCCAGGGAGCCGAAACAGTTGACAAAGCTAATAAATTTAGTTTTTGGATCTATTTTCTAACCTCCGGGATGAGATTGAGCTGCCAGGAAATTCCATATTTATCCTGCACCCAACCAAACTTGGGGCTAAAAGGATACTCATCAAGTGCCATAAAGACTACTCCGTCCTTAGCGAGTTTTTTAAAGGCATCATCAATGTCGCCGGGTTTGTCACTTTCAATAAAAAAGGAAACTGCGGGCGTAAAGCTGAATTTGTGTTTTAGACTGCTGTCCTTGGCGATAAATTGCTGACCATTCAGAGAAAAATGTGCCTGCTTGACGGTTCCTTCCGGTTCGGGATCGTTTGGTCCGTATCGTTCAATAGAACCTACTTTAGAATCATCAAAAAGAGTGGAGTAAAAATTTATGGCTTCTTCTGCCTTGCCGTGTTGCTCCCCTGTGAACAGGAGAAAAGTGTGTATTTTGCTACTCATTGATCTAAATTAAGTTGCCATAATTTAATTAATTTTTGAGACTCTCCCTTGACTCTTCTGGATTTCTTCGGAAGGGGTCATTTATAAAGATCTTGTGAAATCGTAATCAAACAGGAGGTTCTAATACTATTCCGATAAAAAAAGATCTTTCCGGAAGCTGTCAGTTATCAGTTTTAAAATTTTAATTTTACTACATCAAAAGAATACTTCATGCTAAAAGAAGAATTAACCGAAGCTTATCATTTCATATTCGAGGAGGAATTGATCGAAGAAATAGCCAAATTCGGAACTCTCAGGGAAGTAAAAGCCGGAGAGAAGATCATAGAAATTGGCGAGTACGTAAAGAATATGCCTTTGTTGCTCGAAGGGGCGATAAAAATTATGCGTGAAGACAAGGACGGCGATGAGCTGCTTTTATATTTTCTCGAACGCGGCGATACCTGCGCTATGACTCTTTCCTGTTGCCTTGGCCAGACAAAAAGTGAAATAAGAGCGATCGCTGAGAAGGATACAAAACTTATTATGATCCCCATTGAGAAAATGGAGGAGTGGACCGCGAGGTACAAGAGCTGGCGCAATTTTGTCTTTGAAAGTTACCACACGCGTCTTAGCGAAATGCTGGACACAATTGATACCATCGCATTTTTGAATATGGATCAACGACTTATGCGCTACCTGCAGGATAAAGCGAAGATCAATGGTGACGCTTTGATCCAGGTGACTCATCAGGAGATCGCGTATGACCTCCATACCTCCCGCGTTGTGATCTCCCGTTTGTTGAAAAAACTGGAACTTGAAGGCAGGATCAAATTACAGCGAAACAGTATCCAGGTAATTGATCTGTGATCTGCGTGTAATAAATGTTACTGTGGAGCAGTGAAGACTCTTTTACTTTTGCACCTCAAAAATTCATGAATGGATCTTATTGAAATTTTTGGTTATCTGGGAGGGCTGCTAATAGGCCTGGTGCTGGGGTTGATAGGGGGAGGAGGTTCCATTCTTACCGTGCCTGTTCTTGTGTACCTGCTTTCTGTGAATCCGGTGACTGCAACCGCTTATTCCCTTTTTGTAGTAGGTACTTCTTCTCTGGTAGGTGCAGCCCGTAACATGCAGAAAAAGCGGATAGGGTTTCGCACGGCTCTCGCCTTTGCAATTCCTGCCGTAATCTCTGTGTTCTCAACCCGAAAATTTTTAGTTCCCGCAATTCCTGAGGAGATCTTTCGTATTGAAGATTTTATCTTTACGAAAGACATCGCGATCATGATCTTTTTCGCTGTGCTCATGTTGCTGGCGAGTTTTTCGATGATCCTGGACCGCGAAAAATTGCTGGAGGAAATAAAAGAACCCTTAAAACCTAATTACCAGCTGCTCATTCCCCTGGGATTTGGAACCGGCCTGGTCACCGGCCTTGTAGGTGCCGGAGGTGGTTTTATAATTATTCCAATATTGGTTTTGCTTGCCGGACTGCCTATGAAAAAAGCCGTGGGAACTTCCCTTTTTATAATTGCTTTGAATTCCCTTCTCGGTTTTCTTGGAGATCTTGGGCATCAACCAATAGATTGGCCTTTCCTGTTGTTCTTTACATTTTTAGCTGTCCTGGGAATTTTTCTGGGGGTCTACCTCAATAAATTCATTGACGGCAAAAAATTAAAAAAGGGCTTTGGGTGGTTCGTACTGGTCATGGGGATCTATATTTTGTGGAAAGAACTATTTTAAAGCTATGGCAATTCCCCTTAAAGACAAGATCTATGTGTTATTACAGGGCATTGTCTTTTTGAGCTGGATTTTGCCGGTGGAGATCTTTACTTTTTCCCTTCCGGAAGTTTTAAGGATCGCAGCTGTTATTCTCACTTTGGCAGGTGCTTTCCTGATAGTGTTCGCTTTTATTCAATTGAATACTAAAATATCTCCTTTTCCCAGTCCGGTAAAAGGAGCAAAATTGGTGAGCTCGGGAGTCTATGCTTTTGTAAGACATCCAATTTACGCCGGAATACTTTATGTGGCTTTCGGACTTTCTCTTTGGATGGGGTCGGGGTACAAATTGCTGTTAACGCTGGTCTTGCTGCTGGTGTTCTGGTTCAAGACGAATTATGAAGAAGAGAGGTTGCAAAAGACCTTTCCGGAATATGAAGCCTACAGAGCCAAAAAGGGTAGATTTTTCCCTAAATTTAATCGTTGAACTTTACTTTCTGCTACATGGAAAACGTCGATTTTGCACGCCTGCAAATGGCCTTCACCCTTGGTTTTCATATAATTTTTGCCTGTATAGGAATGGTTATGCCCTTCTTTATGGTGGTTTCTCATAAAAAGTGGCTCAATACCCGCAATCCGCTATACCTGGAGCTTACCAAAGCCTGGCAGAAAGGGGTGGCCATCTTTTTTGTAACGGGAGCTGTGTCGGGAACAGCTCTTTCTTTTGAGTTAGGAATGTTGTGGCCCGAATTTATGAAGCACGCGGGTCCTATAATCGGGATGCCATTTTCCCTGGAAGGAGCCGCCTTCTTTGTGGAGGCAATTGCCCTGGGGTTCTATCTTTATGGCTGGGATAAACTCCCGGAGAAATTTCATTGGTTTACCGGAATAATAATCGGACTTTCGGGGGTGGCCTCCGGAATCCTGGTGGTTTCGGCCAACGGCTGGATGAATGCGCCTTCGGGTTTTGACTATATCAATGGAGAGTTTACCAATATTGATCCCGTACAGGCTTTTCTAAATCCTGCCTGGTTCACTCAGGCCCTTCACATGACGCTCGCAGCTTTTGTGGCTACCAGCTTTGCGGTGGCCGGAGTACATGCTTACCAGATATACAAGGGGAGAAGGATTGAACTGCACAAAAAGGCTTTTAAGATCGCTATTGTATTTGGGGCTGTGGCGGCCATCCTACAACCAATTAGCGGCGACCTTTCTGCAAAGGACATTGCCAAACGTCAACCTGTGAAACTGGCCGCTATGGAGGCGCATTATGAAACCCAAAAGGGAGCACCTTTGTTCATTGGCGGAATTGTAAACGAGAAAGAGAAGGAGGTGAATTATAAAATAGAAATTCCGGGGGCACTTTCTTTTCTGGCCTTTGGAGATTTTGATGCAGAAGTAAAAGGATTGAATGCTTTTCCACAGGATGAACTCCCTCCTGTAGCCATAGTACATTACGCTTTCCAGATCATGGTAGGACTGGGAACCCTGCTGATGCTTTCCGGCTTGTTCTATTTTTTAAGCACCCGAAAAAAGCATTGGCAAAGCAAAAAGAAATACTGGCTGTTTTTCACCTTTTTGGCACCTCTGGGTTTTATAGCCCTCGAAGCAGGCTGGGTGGTCACTGAAGTAGGACGACAGCCATGGATCATTCATAAGATCATGAGAACCAAAGACGCCGTAACTCCCATGCCGGGAATGGAATTTAGTTTCTATATGTATGTGCTGGTGTATGTCACCCTGGCCATCACTGTTACCTGGCTAATGCGAAGACAGATAAAAGTATTGAATGCTTCAAAATATTAGATATGCTTTACATAGTTCTTTTCTTCACATTTTTTTCCTTCTTTTTGTATGTACTGCTGGGAGGAGCTGATTTTGGTGCAGGGATCATAGAACTTTTTGCTTCTCCAAAAGATAAAGAGACCGCTCGGAATATTTCTTACAGAGTGCTGGGGCCGGTATGGGAAGTCAACCATATATGGCTCATAATTTTGATCGTGATCCTCTGGGTAGCCTTTCCCGGTTATTTCAACGTGATCATGATCTATTTGCACCTGCCTTTTGTACTAATCCTCCTGGGGATCACCCTGCGCGGGGTGGCTTTTATATTTCGGCATTATGATGCGGTGGTGGATAGATCGCAGGTGCTGTATAACTGGATGTTTCGCATCTCCAGCTTTATCACCCCCATTTTCCTCGGAATGTCTTTTGGTGCATTAATAGGAGGAGAGATAATAATTACTGAGGATTATGCCGGGTACAGCTTTTTTGAAATTTTTATAGATCCGTGGCTCAATTACTTCACACTATTGGTAGGCCTTTTCTATGCAACATTATGTGCCTTTATGGCTTCAACTTTACTCATAGGAGAAACTCAAGGCGAAGCTCGGAAAATGTTCAGCAGAAAGTCTGCAAATTACACGCTGTTACTGGTGATCATTGGATTAATTCTCGTCGCTTACGGTTACTTTACGGAAGTTGAATTCATCCTTGACTTCATTACCAACCCTGTATCAATTGGCGCCATTGTATTGTCTGCCATCCTTTTGATCCCGCTGTGGAAGAGTATTCGTAAACAGAACCGAATATGGAGCCGCTGGCTCGCCGGAATACAGGTTGTCCTTGTGTTGTTTGCAGCTATTTATGCTCACTTTCCATATATCATCATTACTTCGGAAAAAGAACTAAGCCTGCTTGAAGGCGTGGCACCAGATGAGGTGATCTCCAACCTCGCGATCATGCTTATTATTGGTGGTGCTGTTATCCTGCCGGGGCTTTTCCATTTGATGAGATCTTTCAACATGATCAAGATCCTTGAAAAGGAAAAAGAGGAGATGAAGCCATAGCAGAAAATCATTGGAAATTAGTACCTTAGAAATTGGTATTAAAATTCAGTAAATGAACAGACGGTCTTTTGGTAAAAATCCTTCCGGGGAACGGCTTGAAAAGATAAAAAGATCGCCCAATTACAGAAACGGTGCATTTCAAAATGTAGAGCCAACTTCGGTCAATCCAAAAGATGTTTCGATGTTCAGGATACTGAAAAAGATGATGTCCCGGCCAGATTCGGTGAAACCCTCCAATGAAGTGCCGCATGTAAGGACTAACCTGGAACAACTTTCTTCCAAATCGCCTGTAATTGTATGGTTTGGCCATTCCTCATATTTTATACATGTTGACAGATTTAATATTCTGGTTGATCCCGTTTTTAGCGGAAATGCTTCCCCCTTTCGTTTCTTCGGAAAAGCCTTTGATGGTGCCGATTCTTATGAAGCTGAAGATTTTCCGAAGATAGATCTGCTGGTGTTAACACATGATCATTATGATCATTTGGATTGGCCGAGCATACGGGAACTGGATCAAAAAGTTGAAAAAATCGTAACTTCTCTTGGAGTAGGTTCGCACCTGGAATATTGGGGTGTGGATCCTGAAAAGATCACTGAACTTGATTGGTGGGAAGGCACCAAATTATCTGAAGAAATAGAAATTAAAGCCACTCCTTCCCGACATTTTTCCGGTAGGGGATTAAAAAGGGTAAAAACCTTATGGTCTTCTTTTGTTATGGAAGTAAAAGGTTTTAAGCTCTTTATGGGTGGTGATTCCGGTTATGACGGTAGTTTTAAAAAGATCGGAGAGAAATTTGGTCCCTTCGACCTCGCGTTCCTTGAATGCGGACAGTACGGGATCTATTGGCCACAGATACATATGTTTCCCGAACAAACCTTGATGGCCGCAAATGATCTCGATGCAGCAGTGCTTTTTCCCGTGCACTGGGGAAAGTTTGTGTTATCTACCCATCCATGGAATGAGTCGATATCAAGGTTGGCTGAAGCAGCAAACCGGGAAAAGAGAAAATTTGTAGCACCAAAAATCGGGGAGCCGTTCTATCTGGGAAAAGAATTTGAACAGGAAACCTGGTGGAATTTTATATGAGTATTATGGAAACTAAAAAAGAACATTGGGACAAGGTATATGAGACCAAGCCCTGCACAGAAGTCAGTTGGTATGAACCTATGCCGGAAACTTCCCTGGCTTGTATTGCCGAGTGTAATTTGGAGAAAGATGCGGCGATCATTGATATAGGTGGTGGAGACAGTTTCCTTGCCGAATTCCTGGTGGCAAGGGAATTTACTGATGTCACTGTAGTGGATATTTCAGAAAAAGCAATTGAGCGTGCAAAGGAAAGACTGGGCGAAAACGCTGAAAAGATCAACTGGATCGTCGCCGATGCAGTGACCTTTAATCCTGAGAAGAAGTATGACCTCTGGCACGATAGGGCCGCTTTCCATTTTTTGACAAAGGAGGAAGATGTGACTCAATATATGGAAACCGTGAAACGAGCTTTGAAACATGGAGGATTTGTCATTTTAGGGACTTTTTCAGAAAAAGGACCCACTCGCTGCAGCGGACTCGAAATAAAACAGTATTCGATAGGGCAGATGCAAAAATTATTTTCTGATGGCTTCATAACCATGAACTGCAAAAATGTAGATCACAAGACACCTTCGGGAGCAACGCAAAATTTCACTTTTTGCACCTTTAAGAAAGAATAAGATTAAAAGCTCATCCACACTCACCATTCAAAAAAGAAAGAAATGAAGAACTTTTGGGACGAACGTTACAGCAGCGATGAATACATCTATGGGGAATTTCCCAATGACTATCTGCAATCAAGACTGTCACAGTTTTATCCGGGAGAGATCCTTTTTGCTGCGGAAGGAGAAGGTAGAAATGCAGTTTATGCCGCGAAGGATGCCTGGAAAGTAGCTGCCTTCGACATAAGCGGTGAAGCCAAAAAGAAGGCAGAAAGACTTGCAAAGAAGAACAAAGTACACATTGATTATAAAGTGGGAAACCTTCCCGAGCTGGGTTATGAAAATGAGGAATTTGATGCGGTGGGCCTTATATATGCTCATTTTCCAATAGAGGTAAGGGCCGAATACCATCGGCTTCTCATCTCTTATTTGCGACCCCATGGTCTGGTCTTTTTTGAAGGCTTCAGTAAAAAGCATAAGGTTTACCAGGAAAAGAATCCAAATGTGGGAGGCCCAAAAGATGAAGAGCTTCTATACTCGATGGAGGAGATCAAGCGGGACTTTGGAGGTCTTCATTTCATTGAACTTTACGAGGCAGAAGTAGACCTGCGTGAGGGGGAACATCATAATGGACTTGGAGCAGTAATTCGTTTTGTTGCACAGAAAAAATAAAAAGAAAGCCTGCAAGGTTATTCTGCAGGCTATCTTAGATTGTAAGGGCAACAGTTCTTTTATTGCAGCTTCTTGAGGAATTGTTTAAAATCTTTCGTGTCAAAATCTCCCATCCCGAGATGAGTGAGAGCCAGGTTCCCATCAGAGTCGATCACATAAGTGGTAGGAATACTGTTGGAGGAGTACATTTGAGGAATAGGCCCCGCCACCTGGTAGATCTCAAAGTCAAATCCTTTATTCTTTCTGAAATTTTTAGCTTTTTCAAAGTCCTGATCTAAAGAAAGCATGATGAACTCCACATTGTCATCTTTTACTTCCCGGTAAAGATTGTTAATGCCCGGCATCTCCGCAATACAGGGAGGACACCAGGTAGCCCAGAAATTCAGGAAAATGACCTTCCCCTCAAACTGCTTCATATTTACTCTCTCCTCTCTGGAATTTATCAGGTTGAGGTCCAGTACCGCAGCTTTTGAAGGCATAGCGGCAGCTATTTCTGCTTTTTCTTCAGTGTCAGGGTTCATGAGTCCGGTAGCCAGGATACCTCTTTGCAAAAAACCGAATACCTCGGCGTGAAGTCCGGTGGCAAAAAGGCCCATAAAAACAGCTCCTATAATTCCGTATTCGATTAAATTCTTCTTCAGTTTCTTATTCATAGTAAAAGTTTTAGATTGAGGTTTAAAGTTCAATACTCAGGTATCCTTTCTTTTGAAGTTCAAAATTGTGAAGGATACCATTTTCTACCACCCTCAAGGTTTCAGGAAGACCTGATCTTTTTACATTAAATTTCTTCAGAGAAAATCCACAGGCATTAATGATGACACCTGCTTTTTCAGCTTTTTGAAGAAAGCCGTTCATCATCTCCTTATTGGTGAGGTCCTGTACAGCCTTACCACATACTACAACCTGGAATTCCCCGAATTTTTCCCCGTCTTGTGCAGCAAGTTCTTCTGCTGCTAAAAGAATTGGTTTTAATTGAGGCACGCTACGGGTTAGAACCACGTAATTTATATGATCTGCATGTTCTTCGTGGTCAGTCTGTGCCTGTAAAAGATTGGTAAAAAGGCTGAGGATAACTGCGAAACTTGCTAAAAGAATATTTTTCATTTGTTATTGTTTTTTGGATTGTTAAAATCATTGATAATAAAAAAGGTCAGGCCACCCAGGATCGCGATATTCTTAAAAAGCGGACCTAAGGTGGTGATCTGTCCTACCTGTACAGTCAAGGTAATGGGGATCAATACTGCCGCAAGAATTATGGCGGCCCATTTGGTTTTGAAGCCTATAAGTAGTCCGAGTCCTGCAATAAACATTACAACACCCGAGGCGAGTACCAGGATCTCTGGTTCTCCAAAGAAATAAGCGATCCCTTTGAACCTGGCCTGTTCAATACGCTGCACGGTTTGCTCCACTTTTACTATGTGGCTGAAACTGGCAACTAAAAAGATCCCGCTTAACATCATTCGGAATACCTGTATTGAACGACGGTTCACTAAAATTTTAGTGGTCATTAAAATAAAATAAGAGGATTAATGAATTTGGCCTTCCGCAGAACACAAGCGTAACTGCAGAGATCGGCCCTGATTAATTTATATACGGAAGTCTATCAGACTTTGGGAGGCGGATAGAATTTTTCCCTGGGGGTAGAAAAAATTCCGGGAGTCTGATAATTGTATTTGCGGAAGTTATCTTCTTGCAATACCCAAACCCATTCTGCGATCTTATGATCAAAAACTGTATGGCACAGATAGTCAAATTCAAAAATCTGATGAGCAGAGGCAGTTGCAATTTTTTCTGCCGTATTACTTATCACAGACTTTTTATGACACAATTTATTCACCAGGGTCACTTCTGATGAATTCTGGAATACACTAAATAATCGGGCATCTATAGTTATCATTTTTCCGAGGAAAATGACAACAAGAAGAATTGCTATGTGGCTTTTAATTTGCACGAAGAGAACAAATATAATTAGGAGCATTTAAAGCTTGTGTTACAAATGTTACATAGACGGTGTTTAAATATGGAATTCTTTAGTGTAAACGGGATTTTCTATATTTAGGTCAAATAAATACCTGGGGATTTTACAGCTTTTTGAGTGTAACTCTTGTTACTGCGGTAAGTGTATGAAAAATGTATTTTTGTGCTCGAAAATTTTAAGGATTGAGTAAGTATTTAGAAATAATCAAGAATTCTTTTTCGGGGTATTTTAATTATCTTGTTGAAGAGATAACAAATCCCGGCTGGACCAATTATTTCTATTTGCTGGTAGGTTTGTCCCTTCTGGTTTGGTTGCTTGAAATAATTATTCCGTGGCGAAAAGATCAAAAGATCTTTAGAAAAGGATTCTGGTTGGACAGCTTTTATATTCTGTTCAATTTTTTCCTTTTTTCGCTCATTGGATATAATGCGCTTTCGAATGTTGGAGTAGAGTTATTTTCTGATTTCCTGGCCATGTTCGGAATGAATAATATTGTTGCCATTGAGGTCAGTCATTTCCCGGTTTGGGTGCAATTGCTCATCATGTTTGTGGTGGCCGATTTCATTCAGTGGAATGTGCACCGGCAGTTGCATAAACGCAGTTGGTTGTGGGAATTCCATAAGGTGCATCATTCGGTAAAAGAGATGGGCTTTGCCGCCCAGTTTAGGTTCCATTTTATGGAAACCATTATTTATAAATCTATACAGTATATTCCGCTGGCCATGATAGGCTTTGGAATAGAAGAGTTTTTTGTGGTGCATATGCTGAGTGTTTTGATCGGCCATATAAATCACGCCAATGTGGGCTGGAGCTACGGAAAGCTTGGATATATTTTTAATAATCCGAAAATGCATATCTGGCATCACTCCAGAGCTCTTCCGGAAGAATTTCCATACGGAATGAATTTCGGAATAAGTTTAAGCCTGTGGGATTACCTTTTTGGAACTGCCTGTATTCCGCAGAAGAGAGGAGATATAGAACTGGGGTTTGAAGGTGATGAGCAGTTCCCCGAAGATTTTAAAGGTCACCTCTGGGTGCCTTTTCAGAAGAACAAAGAATTGATCAAACAGAGAATAAAAAATTAATAGTATGAAAATAAAACAATTCAATGATAAGCCGCTGGCACATTATTCTTACGCGATACTGAGTGAAGGCAAAATGGCTGTGGTAGATCCCGGCCGAAATCCTTTGCAATATTACCGGTACGCTGAAGAGCATAATGCAAAGATCGTAGCTGTTTTTGAGACGCACCCGCATGCCGATTTTGTGAGCAGTCACTGCCAGATCCATGAACAAACAGGAGCGACCATTTATGTGAGCAAATTACTGGGCGCCGATTATGAGCACCAGTCATTTGATGACGGAGACAGTGTTGAGATGGGTGCAGTTACTTTTAAGGCGATCAATACTCCGGGACATTCTCCGGACAGTATCACAGTGGTGGCAGAAGACGGTAAGAAAACAGCACTTTTCACAGGTGACACTTTGTTTATTGGTGATGTGGGCCGACCAGACCTTCGGGAAAAGGTGGGCAACATGAAAGCTAAAAGAGTTGAGCTTGCAAAAGAAATGTACCACACCATACAGAATAAGTTCAACGGCTTGCCTGATGATGCCATCGTATACCCGGCTCACGGAGCGGGATCTCTCTGCGGAAAGAATATGAGCACCGATTCTTCCAGTACCCTCGGAAATGAACGGAAATACAACTGGGCATTCCGGGAACAAACGGAGGAGAAATTTGTGGAGACTATACTGAAAGATCAGCCTTTCATTCCGCATTATTTCGGTTTTAATGTGGATGTCAACAAAGAAGGAGCAGAAAATGTGCAGAAGACCAAAGCAGCTGTAAAACTGCATTTAATGGTGGGAAGTGTTGAAAATGGAACTACTGTTATTGATTCCAGAGATGGAGATAAATACAAAAAAGGCCATCTTCCCAACTCTATCAATATTATGGCCAGGGGAGAGGATGACAAATATGAGACCTGGCTTGGAGCTATTGTAAAACCCAATGAACCTTTCTTTCTGGTTGTAGACAGTATTACAGATGTTAGAGAGTTATTGGAAAGAACAGCAAAAATAGGCTACGAAAAACAGCTGAAAGGAGTACTCACTCTTTCTGATACAGTTTCACGTAAATCAGATAAGTTCGACCTGAAAGATTTCAAGAAACACCGTGAGAATTACACGATCGTGGATATTAGAAACGATAGTGAAGTGGTGGAAGGAAAAGTGTTTGAGGATGCCGTTACCATTCCGCTGAACGAACTGCGTGAAAAGGCAGGAGAAATACCGGCTGAGAAACCAATAGTTGTGCATTGCGCAGCCGGTTACCGTTCGGCAGCCGGAAGCAGTATATTAGAAAACAAGTTTCCTGAAACTCCTATTTATGATATGAGTGACGATATTAAGAAGTTTAGATAGATCCAATGAAATTCAACACCCACATTCCGTTACGTACCCGGTACTATTTTTTACGGGAGCTGGTGCAGTACAGAACCTGCCTTCGAGCGGGGAACTATGTTCATGCATGGTTTCACCTGGAGCGGGCCCATGTGCTGGGACAGGCTTATCCGCTGGAACATACCTATGCACACCTTTTAATGTTGAAATTCGGATTTATTATTCGTGATTTCAAGGAGGTGTTGGGACAGATACCCAGGTTACTTGTTGGAGGGGTAAAATCATTTGTGGGCAAGATCCCGGTGGGAAATACCGGAGGTGCTAACGTGCCTCCCCTGAGGCCGATGCCCATTCCACCCGATCTTCAGGAGATCTTGAGGAGAGGATGAACAAAAAAGGTTGCCATTGAGGCAACCTTTTTTGTTTTAGATAATCTTCAGAAAAACCACTCAATAATTTTTTATATTTACAAAAAAGCGGTAAAAAACTCCATATATGGATCAAAAATATAAAGTTATCGTAAATGGAGATATGGAATTCTCCTTTTCAAGAGAACAAATATCTGCACTTGATACACAAAAAAAATCTTCCGATTCTTTTCATATTCTAAAGGACCACGTATCATATTCCGCCGGATTTCGAAAAAAGGATTTTTTAAATAAAACTTATACTGTCAAGATCAACTCCAACACCTATGAGGTGAAAATATCCAATGAACTGGACCTGTTGATCGAAGAGATGGGGCTTAGCCTGGCTGCAGCCAACGTCATCAAGGATATTAAAGCTCCAATGCCCGGGTTGATCCTGGATGTGAATGTTGAAGCCGGAAGTGAGGTGAAGGAGGGAGATTACCTTTTAGTCCTGGAAGCTATGAAAATGGAAAACACCTTAACGGCTCCACGGGATGGGGTAGTTAAATCGATCAGCGTAAAAAAGGGCGACACCGTAGATAAGAACGAGTTATTGATAGAAATGGAATAGAACCAAAAAGAGGTTCATTATTGCCATTTTTGAAGATACACTTTCCAAAAAATTATTAGATGAAAAAGATATTGGTTGCTAACCGGGGTGAGATTGCACTGCGGGTCATGAAAACTGCACAGAAAATGGGTATTAAAACGGTAGCTGTCTATTCTACTGTTGACCGTAATGCTCCGCACGTGAAATTTGCCGATGAAGCAGTTTTGATCGGGGAGGCACCTTCCAATCAGTCTTACCTGAAAGGGGATAAGATCATTGAGGTCGCCAAAGAGCTGGGAGTTGACGGGATTCATCCCGGCTACGGATTCCTGAGCGAAAACGCCGATTTCGCCGAAAAAGTGGAAAAGAACGGCCTCACCTGGATAGGCCCGGGTTCAAAAGCTATCAGGATCATGGGAAGTAAACTGGCGGCCAAGGATGCAGTGAAGGATTATGATATTCCCATGGTGCCGGGGATAGATGAGGCCATTACCGATCCTGAAAAAGCAAAGAAGATAGCAGCTGAAATAGGTTTCCCAATCCTCATCAAAGCCTCTGCCGGAGGTGGCGGAAAAGGAATGCGAATAGTCGAAAAAGAAAAGGAACTGGAGGACCAGATGAAGCGTGCGATCAGCGAAGCTGAATCTGCGTTTGGAGACGGTTCTGTTTTCATTGAAAAATATATAGGTTCCCCAAGGCACATAGAGATACAGGTGCTTTCAGACAAACATGGCAATTATTTACATCTTTTTGAGAGGGAGTGCAGCATTCAGCGGCGCCACCAAAAGGTAGTGGAAGAAGCACCCTCAGCCATACTTACTGAGGAGCTGAGAAAAAAGATGGGAGAAGCCGCGGTAAAAGTGGCGAAAGCCTGTGATTATGTGGGTGCCGGGACGGTAGAATTCCTGATGGATGAGCACCGGAATTTCTATTTTTTGGAAATGAATACCCGCCTGCAGGTAGAGCACCCGGTGACCGAACTGATTACCGGAATCGACCTCGTGGAACAACAAATAAGAATCGCCGAAGGAGAGAAACTGCAATTTTCACAGGATGATCTCAAGATCACCGGACATGCGGTGGAGCTGAGGGTGTATGCCGAAGATCCGCTGGCCGATTTTATGCCGAGTGTTGGAACTTTAGAAAGATATCGTGGCCCATCAGGGCCGGGCATCCGGTTGGATGACGGCTTTGAGGAAGGAATGGAAGTGCCCATCTATTACGATCCTATGTTAGCTAAACTTGTGACATACGGAAAGACACGGGAAGAAGCAATTCAGTTAATGATCAATGCTATTGATGATTATGAGGTGAAGGGTGTAAGCACAACCCTTCCCTTCGGAAAATTTGTTTTTGAACATGAAGCCTTCCGCAGCGGAAACTTTGACACCCATTTTGTAAAGAAGTACTATTCCGTAGAAAAACTGCAGGATCAGACCCGTCGCGAAGCAGAACTTGCTGCACTTGTGGCCCTGAAGCAGTACCTGCAGGATCAGCAACAACTTAGATTGCCCAACCAATAAATTAACTTCAGAAGAATAAACATGAGCCAAAATAAAGAGAAGTTACAGGAAAAAATATCTGAAGCCCTCAAAGGAGGTGGTGAAAAACGAATCGCAAAACAGCACGAAAAGAAAAAGCTGACCGCCCGGGAGCGGGTAGATTACCTTTTGGATGAGGGATCTTTTGAAGAGATAGGGATCCTTGTTACCCACCGTACTACTGACTTCGGAATGGCAGATCAACAGTATTTTGGAGACGGCGTCGTCACCGGCTACGGGACCATCAATGACCGACTCGTTTACGTATTTGCCCAGGATTTTACCGTTTTTGGAGGCTCACTTTCTGAAACCCATGCCGAAAAGATCTGTAAAGTAATGGATCACGCCATGAAAGTAGGAGCACCTATAATTGGATTGAATGACTCCGGGGGAGCGAGAATACAGGAAGGGGTTCGTTCTTTGGGAGGATATGCTGATATCTTTTACCGGAATGTGCAGGCTTCAGGGGTAATTCCGCAGATCTCGGCAATTATGGGACCATGTGCCGGGGGAGCAGTTTATTCTCCTGCCATGACCGATTTTACGCTGATGGTGCAGGACACCAGTTATATGTTTGTTACCGGTCCAAACGTGGTGAAGACGGTAACCAATGAGGAAGTTACTTCAGAAGAGTTGGGAGGAGCCAGCACGCACTCGACTAAATCTGGGGTTACCCATCTTACCGCAGCCAATGACCTTGCCTGCCTTGAAGAGATCAAGACATTGCTCAGTTATTTGCCTCAGAACAACAAGGAAACTGCGAACAAACGAGATTATAGTTTGGGAGATGAAATGCGCGATGAGCTCGAAGATATCGTACCGGCAAGTTCCAGTAAACCTTATGACATGCATGAGGTGATCACAGGAATTATCGATGAAGACAGCTTTTTTGAGATCCATAAAGACTATGCTGATAATATTATTGTAGGTTTTGCCAGGCTTGGTGGCAGGAGCATTGGAATTGTCGCAAACCAGCCTATGAGCCTTGCAGGGGTTCTGGATGTGGATTCTTCAAAAAAGGCCGCCCGTTTTACCCGTTTTTGCGACTGCTTCAATATTCCGTTGCTGGTATTGGTGGATGTGCCGGGATTCCTTCCGGGGACCGATCAGGAATGGAACGGGATCATCCTTAACGGAGCTAAATTGTTATACGCACTGAGTGAAGCTACAGTCCCACGGGTGACAGTGATCACGCGGAAAGCCTATGGAGGAGCTTATGACGTAATGAACTCGAAACACATTGGAGCTGATCTCAACTTCGCCTGGCCAACAGCTGAAATTGCTGTAATGGGAGCAAAGGGAGCCAGTGAGATCATTTTTCGGAAAGAGATCCAGGCGGCAGAAGATCCAGAGGTAAAACTTTCTGAAAAGGAAGCAGAGTATGCCGAGAAGTTTGCCAATCCGTTCAAAGCTGCCCAGCGCGGATTCATTGATGAGGTCATTCAGCCGCGGGAGACCCGCAGAAAACTTTTAAAAGCCTTCAGTATGCTGGAGAATAAACAAGTGCTTCGAATTGACAGAAAGCATGGTAATATTCCGCTGTAGTTCAGCTTCTAACTAATTCTATTCTCTTAAACGATAGTATCATCTGAATTCTTGATCATACTAAACAGGATCTTTTGGTCCTGTTAAGGTATCTTTGCAGAAAAATAATTGCTATGGAAATTCTTCTGCAGCCGTGGCCCTGGTATGTTTCGGGTCCGTTGATCGCGCTGGTAATGTTCCTGCTTCTCATGATGGGAAAACGCTTCGGAATGTCTTCTAACCTGGAGACCATGTGCGCCATTTGCGGGGCCGGAAAAAAAAGTGATTACTTTAATTTTGATTGGAGGGCCAACAGATGGAATCTCCTCGTGATCCTGGGTGCTGCCTTTGGCGGATTCATAGGAGCGCATTTCTTGTCGGAAAGTGAGGCGGTGGCTATTTCTTCTGAAACTGTTGAAAGCCTCGAAAATTTAGGCTTTGAAAGTGCGGGAGAAGCATACCTTCCTGAAAGACTGTTTAGTCTTGGTGCTCTGACAGAGCCCGGATCCCTTTTTCTTCTCTTAATGGGTGGTTTACTAATAGGATTTGGAGCACGATATGCCGGGGGATGTACTTCTGGTCATGCTATCTCCGGATTGAGCAATCTTCAGTTACCTTCCCTCATCGCGGTGGTTGGGTTTTTTATTGGTGGGCTGGTGATGGTGCACCTTATATTTCCTTTAATATTTTAATATGAGAGTACTCGGATATTTACTGATTGGAACTTTCTTCGGGATCGTGATGTACAAATCTGAAGCGGCATCCTGGTTCAGGATCTATGAAATGTTTCAATTCGATTCTTTTCACATGTATGGAATCATAGGTTCTGCTTTATTGGCTGGAATAGTCGGAGTGCAGTTCATCAAAAGAAAGAAGGTAAGATCCTTTTTTGGAGATCCCATAAAAATAGCCTCAAAAGAAAGAGGCTTTAAAAAGTACTTTTTCGGAGGAATTATTTTCGGCCTTGGCTGGGCTTTGGCGGGGGCATGTCCCGGGCCTATCTACACGCTGATAGGCGCGGGATATGTTTCGATTTGGGTGGTATTATTGGGAGCTGTGCTGGGGGCATTTCTTTATGGATTGCTTCGGAAGAAGCTTCCGCATTAAGAATGAGCACAAAGGCCGGATTTTACAGGAGTTTCCACAGAGAGTTCATAAATTTTCCCTTTTCTCCAGTCATCTCCCATTAAGAGTTGATTTTCCAGTTTTTCCTTTAGGAGGGAATTTACTTCTTCACAAGATGATGCAACAGAAAGGCACTGGATGGTATCTTCTTCAGAAATGGAAAAGAAAATAGTAATGGTAGCTCCTTCTTTTAAGTCATAATCTCCGGTTTCTAATAATTTTTCAATTTCAGAAGAAATGGAGTTCATGTCTTCAAATTTTTCGATTGGGCGGGCATACATTGCAATACTCATAGAAATTGCAAAGACTATTGACAACAGTTTTAAACGTTTCATAGCATTAAAATTTAAGTTAATACTCCTTGATTGTGATTGATGAATTAAAAGAAGCTGTTTAATTAACCTCTTTATATAATAGACTGTTTGATTAGCAATATGTTACAGTCTTTAGAAACATTTAACTGAAGAAATATTCTTCCGAAGAAAACAGGCTCTAAAAATGCCCTTTTTGGCAGGTATTCTAGTGAGGATCTGAGTTGGCCGAGGAAGAAAGATAAAAGGAAGGAAGGGAAATGTGATATTTTACAACTACCAACCTAATAACGATCACGGTCAGGGTGGTGACCACGTAAATAATATTGGTACTTACTTCCAGTTCATGTAGCAGTACAAAAGCTAACCCACCAATGATACATGCGGTTGCATAGATCTCCTTTCTAAAGATCACCGGGATCTCATTACAAAGTATATCCCTGATAACTCCGCCGAAAGTTCCGGTCATGGCTCCCAATGCAATAGAGATAATTGGATTAAGATTATTTTGGACACCCATTTCCACCCCGGTAATTGTAAATACCCCCAGGCCGATGGTGTCAAACAGAAAAAGGGATCGTTTTAAATGATCGAGCTTGTATCTAAAGATGATGGCAAAGATTGTTACCACTCCTATTAAGTAGATGTAAATTATGTTCTCCATCCAGGTTACGGGAGTACTTCCAATCAATACATCACGCATGGTTCCCCCGCCAATTGCAGTGACGAAAGCTATTATGAAGATCCCAAACAGGTCCAGCCGGCGATTCATCGCAGAGAGGGCTCCGGAAATTGCGAAGGCAATAGTTCCCAGCAGGTCCAAAATGTTGAACAGGGAGAGTTCGATCATTTTTCAAAGGTAGAAGTAAAAGTGAACCTGCAAAAATATCAGCTGAAGATTAAAAGCTATTCCTTACACCGGCATAGTAAATGAATATTCTAAAATTGTAAGTTTTTAATTTAAGTTACTACTTTTACAATACGAAAACGATATAAAAATGAGCGATAAAACTGAACGAGTTAAGTGTCTTATAATAGGCTCCGGACCAGCCGGATATACAGCAGCAATCTATGCTGCCCGTGCCGATATGAAACCAGTAATGTACACCGGTCTTGAACCCGGTGGACAATTGACCACCACTACCGAAGTTGATAACTTCCCGGGCTATCCCGAAGGAGTGGACGGTCCTGCCATGATGATCGATCTTCAAAAGCAAGCCGAGAGATTTGGAACGCAGGTAAGAATAGGAATGGTAACCGAAGTGGAATTCAGTAAGGAAGTAGGAGGAATTCATAAAGCCTGTGTAGATAACTCTACCTGGATCGAAGCTGAAACTGTGATCATATCTACAGGGGCTACTGCAAAATACCTGGGTCTTCCAAGTGAGCAGCGTCTTAGGGGCGGTGGAGTTTCGGCCTGTGCTGTTTGCGACGGATTCTTCTATAAAGGTCAGGACGTGGCAATAGTAGGTGGAGGTGATACCGCTGCTGAAGAGGCTACCTACCTGGCAAATATTTGTACAAAGGTGACCATGCTGGTGCGCAGGGATGAACTGCGTGCATCAAAAGCCATGCAACACCGGGTAATGAACACCAAGAATATTGACCTTCGATTTAATACTGAAGTAGATGAGGTACTGGGAGAGCAGGTAGTTGAGGGCTTAAGGATGGTGAATAATCAAACCGGAGAAAAAGAAGAGATCGAGATCACCGGACTTTTCATCGCGATTGGTCATAAGCCAAACACAGAGATCTTTAAAGGGCAGATAGATATGGACAGCACCGGGTATATTGTAACCCAGGGCAAGTCAACTAAGACCAACATTCCCGGAGTATTCGCTTCAGGAGATGTCCAGGATAAAGAATACAGGCAGGCGATAACTGCAGCCGGAACCGGTTGTATGGCAGCGTTGGATGCTGAACGTTACCTGGCGGCAGTTGAAACTAAAGAAGAAGTTACAGCCAAATAAGTAGTCTGATCTACTAAAAGAACAAAAAAGGCTGTCATAGACAGCCTTTTTTTATCACTTGGTTTAAACCGTGAGATTTTTATTTAGATGCTTCTTCCTGATAATCCGCAATATCTTCAAAATGAACGTGGATAAGAGAAGTTCGTTCAAGATTGATCTTACATGGTGATGCCTTGGCAGTAAAAACAGAGCCGTCTTTGCGCTTGAATTTTGTAAGTACATCCAAATTGTCTGCCTCTTTCATTTCTTTCAGCACATCTAAAGAATGCTCTAATTCACACGTGGTATGAAGGTCAAAGATCTGTAAGCTCAGCATTTCTTCCCGGGAGTAACCAAATTCTTCAAGTACCTTTTCATTAACATCAAGAATATTGAAGTACATATCATGAATAATGGCAGGGCGGAATGATTTGTGGAAAATTTTTTGGTAAAGTTCTTTGGATTGGACCAACTGCTGATGTTCATCACCAGTATTGAATAGACTCATTATATCCTTTTTTTTTATAAAACTTCGTCAAAGATATAGGATTGATGAAACTTTAAGGTAATACATTGTTAAGAAAATCACCGTGCTGATTATAGGGTATTAAAAAAGGCTGTTTTCAACAGCCTTTTTCTTACTCGGGTTTTTTGGTCTTGCAAGGTGTTGCAGGTTTTTCTGCCACCTCCTCAACCTTCACTTTTACCTGATCTTCCTTTTGAGGTTCTGCCTGGTGTTGACTAAGCATAAAGGAGAAAAGGGTAGCTACTAAAACTTCATAAAGCACACTCATAATATTCTCTTTTTAAAAGGTCGATGTGTCAACCTCTTGTTCTCTTTGTCTTTTTCCATCTTCGACCCTGATCCCTTTTTTGTTGATCTTGACGTTGATCTCGTCCCCATTAACATCCAGGCGGGCGTTGAATTCATCGTCTTCTGAAGTGTCCCAATCATCATCAGAGCTGTCCTCCCATGGATCTTCTTCCTCTGCAGGGCAATCCAAACATTGGGTTCCATCTTGCGTGATCAACAGGTACTGCTCTTCGTCACCATTCTCAAGGATATCATTGTACCAATCAGAATTTCTGTGGAAGCTATAAGTATTGTCAGCTGCATAGAGCACTGAACCTACCGGAAGGAATAAAGTGACCTGTACTTCCTGGTCGCGGTATTTATTCACCGGATCTGTGGTAAGCTGACCTCCCAGGTGTAGTTCATTTCCTGAAAAACTAGTTGTATAATTGATCTTTTCAGCCCTTGCACGCGCTTCTTCATAGTTCTTACCTTCCGCAGTCTTAAGGATCTCCATTCTTCCTACAGAATCTGCTGTAGATTTTACGATCAACCGAATATCCTGAGACCACAATACCTTTCGGTCATTATCGTCATAGGAGTAGTTAAAACTCCCGCTGCGGTATGGGGTTGAATTAAGGCTTGGGTTTCCTTTCATGCTTACATAAAGGGTATCATTCGACCTTACCGGAAGAGTTTCAGTAATTACTACTTCCCCGTCAAAAGCTCTTTCTGTAGCCTGTTTTATTCCGAAGAAAATAAGACCCAAAACAGAGATTATCCAAAGTCCCAGCAGAACCAGTTTTGCGGTACGTCCGATAGATTTCAACTTTTTCACCAGGATCTTTAATCCCAGAATAAAAAGGAAGAAGAACGGGATCCCCACGGCAAAAAATGCCAGCAGTGATATGATCCAGATATTATCTGATCCCGGGCCTACCAGGTCTACATAGTCTGTCCACGGAGCTTCAATAATTCCGAAGGTTCCAATAGAGAAGAGTCCTATAAATAAAGCGATCAGGGTACTTCCGGCGATTAGAAGCAAGAGTACTCCTATGAACTTTACGAACAGGCTCAATAAGAACATTACCCCGTCACCAACTGCAGTGGCCGCTGAACTGGCTCCGGACTTTGCTTTATAGCCATACTTCTGGTAATCTATGTCTTTTACCTTTCCTGAAACATCATCAAATCCCTCGCGTATCTTGCGCTCGATATTGCTGATGGTAACCGGCTCCCCCCGCATGGCAAGTTTATCGGCAGTTGTTTTGGCTTCGGGTACAAAGATCCACAGAGCGATATAGATAAGAATGAAAGCTCCGGTTGAAAAGATCGTCAACAGGATCCAGGCGAGACGCAACCATACAGCGCTTATGCCCAGGTAATGACCCAAACCGGAAGATACACCTCCAACATAAGAATTCTCAGTGTCGCGAAACAGCTTTTTACCTGTTGAACCGGTATATGCAGGTTCATCTTCAAAGATCTCCTCATCGAGCATGTAATCTTCGGGCTGTCCCATTACGGCGATCACCTCTTCAACTTCACGAACGCTGATCACCTGGCGCTCATTCTTGATTTTTTCTCCAAATAATTCAGCAATACGGGCCTCAATATCATGAATGATCTCATCGCGGCCGTTTGTATTGGTCAAAGATCGTTTTATTGCTTCCAGATAATGTTGCAACTTGGCATAAGCATCTTCATCAATATGAAAGAATATGCCGGCAAGGTTTATATTTACTGTCTTATTCATGATTTTTAGATTTTTGGGTGGTTACAATAGTTACTGCTGTTTGCAGTTCATCCCAGGTGTGGGTCAACTCTTTTAGAAATATTTTGCCGGTCTCGGTGAGTCCGTAATATTTTCTTGGTGGCCCACTGGTGGATTCTTCCCAGCGATAGTTGAGCAGTCCTGCATTTTTTAATCGGGTAAGCAGAGGATAAATAGTTCCTTCCACTACCAGCAACTTCGCGCCCTTGAGGGTATCAAGAATTTCGGCTACATACGCGTCATTGTCCTTCAATACCGAAAGAATGCAGTACTCGAGAACCCCTTTTCGCATTTGAGCCTTTGTGTTTTCAATCTTCATAGCGTTTGGTTTTGAGTGTTGTTAAACTGTTCATTTTTTGATTGATTTGATCCGGATGATGAGGCCGGAGTGAGAAAATTGATGGTTAATGGATATTTATATAATTCGCCTTCTCCTGCTTTTATGGTAGCAGAAATAACAGCGTAGATGTCAAGTGCAACAAGGGCAAGGATAAAGAAGCCCATTACTAAGGCATAAATGATCATAGGCATAGCCTCTCGCGGACTTCCTACCTGCATGAAATGATCATTAAAGTAGAAGGGTTCATCTATGCTAAGATTTAGTCCTATCAGAATAACTCCGGCAACTCCCAGTACTAGGAGGAAGACGAAATAAAGAAAAAGACTGATCTGAAAATTCAATGCCTGTTTCCCGTGCTCATTCACGAAAGGATCATTTTTCTTAGCCGTCCAGAATATAAGAGGAAGTATAAAATTCCCGAACGGTAGAAAGACACATGAAAAAGTAGACAGGTGAATAAAAGCTGCTACTGTTTTGTCTGGATTTGTTACTTCTGTGGTCATTTTTTGATTGTTTTGATGATTTAGTTGTTGCTGATAAAAAGGTGTGTTAGCTATTTTTTATCAGGCTTGAATACCGTTTGTTTATTAGCTGATGAAACATAATAAAGGAATTCAATTCCATTTTCTAATACAAATATATATCTTAAAGATGGTATTATGCAAAGCAAAGTACTATATTTTTTTATTTTAAGATAAAATTTAACATTTCTGAGTCTTACTTATTTTGAATACTTTTAATGAAAATCAACAGCTACATGAAACTTACCACCGGTAAACTCAATTCTTTTTTAATGTTCAAGTTGCCCAGTGCCTGGCTTTGTGGGGTAAGGGTTAAAGCCATAGATGGAACCCATTGCGTAACAGGGGTAAAGCATTCATGGATCAACCAGAACCCTTTTAATTCCCTTTATTTTGCCGTACAGGCAATGGCAGCAGAACTTAGTACCGGTGCTTTAGTGATGGCGGGAATTCAGGAAAGTGGAGCAAAGATTTCTATGTTGGTGGCCCAGAACCGAGCCCGATTCACCAAAAAAGCTACAGGAAAGATCACTTTTACCTGTAAGGACGGGAACCTGATCAATGATAAAATTAAAGCCGCTGTAGAATCTGGAGAAGGACAGACTTTCTGGATGACATCCACCGGGGTAAATGAGCAGGGGCAAGAGGTGGCTACTTTTGAATTTGAATGGACCATTAAACTAAAAGCTCAAAAGAATAAATAGGATAACTTAAAGCATACAACAATGAACGCACACGAAATTGACTACGAGATCTTTGGAGAAGAAATGCAATATGTGGAACTGGAACTGGATCCACAGGAAGCGGTGATTGCCGAAGCCGGTAATTTTATGATGATGGATAACGGCATTAAGATGGACACCATCTTTGGGGACGGAAGTAAACAAACTGAAGGATTCCTGGGTAAGGTCCTGGGAGCCGGGAAACGGCTTCTTACGGGGGAAAGCCTTTTTATGACCATTTTTTCAAATGAAGGAAGTGGCAAGAAAAAGATCAGTTTTGCTTCTCCTTACCCTGGAAAGGTAATAGCGTTGGATCTTTCCGAGTACCGTGGAAAATTCATCTGTCAGAAAGATGCATTCTTATGTGCCGCAAAAGGAGTGTCAATTGGAGTTGAATTCAGCCGTAAGCTGGGTCGTGGTTTTTTTGGGGGAGAAGGTTTTATAATGCAGAAACTGGAAGGTGACGGAATGGCATTTGTACATTCGGGAGGAACAACAGCTAAAAAAGTATTGGCTCCGGGGGAAAAACTGAAGGTAGATACAGGCTGCATTATCGGGTTTACACAGGATGTTGATTACAATATTGAATTTATAGGAGGTATTAAAAACAGCCTTTTTGGAGGAGAAGGTCTGTTCTACGCAACCCTTACCGGTCCAGGTACGGTTTTTATCCAGTCGCTGCCATTTAGCAGACTCGCCAGCAGGGTATTTGCAGCAGCTCCGCAGGGTGGAGGTAAGGACAAAGGCGAAGGAAGTATCTTAGGAGGTTTGGGTGATATGTTGAGTGGGGATAACAGATTTTAACACTGTTAAATCTGCTTCTTCTTCTGGATTGAATCAAGTTTTTTCATTATTTTTAAACAGTTTAATCCAAACATGAAAGCCTATAGAAAAAGTTCTACCCATTCTAACCAAGGTTACTAATAAATCAATAATGAACTATGGCGAGAGCAATGTTTGAGTACACCAAAACCGTGCTTGATAAAGTAAGTTTTGATGTCACGCTGTTCTGCAAAGAAGTAAAAAAGGCCCTTCAACGATTACTACCCTACGAGATCGAAGAATTAAAGCTGTACATTTTTACTTTGATCAGGCAGAACCCTCAACTTAACCAATGTTTAATTTATCTTAATCCTTAAAATAGAAAAGGCGGCTTGAAAAAGCCGCCTTTTTTTAGTTTCTGTTTTGAGGTAGGGGACTAATTATTTTCACATTCTGAAAAGCAATAGCTCCTTTTATTACTCCGGAAATTGTGGAACGCAGAGCTTCAATGATCTGCATTTTTAGTTCACTTTTGTTGTAGATAAGGCTTACCTCCCGTGCCGGAGATGGTTCATTAAACATTTTGAGGTTCCTTTGCTCCGTGTCTTTGATGTCTAAAGTGTGCAAATAAGGTAAAAGTGTCATTCCCAAACCTTCATTTGCCAGTTTGATCATGGTTTCAAAACTTCCGCTTTCCAGCTGAAAGCGTTCATCTTCTGAATTTCTTGTTGCTTTACAAAGGTTTAATATTCCATCTTTGAAACAATGACCGTCTTCCAACAGTAAAATATCGGAAAGATCAAGATCGTCTGCTTCCAACTTACCTTTTGAAGATAGTCGGTGGCCCTGGGGGATGTATCCTACAAAGGGTTCATAATATAAGACCTGCTCTTTAATATTTGGTATTTCAAGAGGAGTGGCTGCAATTGCGGCATCCAGGTGCCCGTCCTGTAACTTTTCAATGATCGCTTCAGTATGAAGCTCTTCAATCTTCAGTTTTACCTTTGGATATTTCTTGATAAACGTATTGAGGAACATTGGTAGTAAAGTGGGCATGATTGTGGGGATCACCCCAAGGCGGAAAAGTCCCCCAACAAAGCCTTTTTGCTGGTCTACTATATCTTTGATCCTGTCACTTTCATTTACGATATTTCTTGCCTGCTGAACGATCTTTTTTCCTGTTTCTGTAAGCTCTATAGGCTTTTTACTCCTGTCAAAGATCAATACGTCCAGTTCGTCTTCCAGTTTCTGGATCTGCATACTCAAAGTAGGTTGAGTAACAAAGACTTTTTGAGCAGCTTTGGTAAAGTTTTGATGCTCTGCAACTGCTAAAACGTAGTGCAATTGGGTAATGGTCATAACTGAGGGAATTTATTTAAGGCAAAAGTATTTATTTTTTCTATAGTAATAACAAAAAAAAGCCTGCTTATCTATTAAGCAGGCTTTTACTTGTGACAGAAAACTATCTCTATCTATTAATGATACTGTTCAAAGTCTCACTTGGACGCATAGCGCGGGATACTTTTTCCTCTTCAGGATGGTAGTAACCTCCAATGTCTACAGGAGATCCCTGGGCATCCAATAGCTCTTCAAGGATCTTGTCTTCATTATCCTTTAGATCTTTTGCCACTTTTGAGAAATGTGATTTTAGTTCTTCATCCTCATTTTGCTCAGCAAGGGCTTCGGCCCAATATAGTGCAAGATAATAATGACTTCCGCGGTTATCCAACTCATTCACCTTACGCGAAGGAGATTTATTTGTTTCAAGGAATTCCTCTGTTGCTTTGTCTAAAGCATCTGCCAGGACAAGGGCTTTTTTGTTTCCGTATTTTTCACCCAGGTGTTCCAGGGAAACTGCCAGTGCTAAAAATTCCCCGAGGGAATCCCAGCGTAAATGTCCTTCTTCCACGAACTGCTGCACGTGTTTTGGGGCCGAACCACCGGCTCCGGTTTCAAACAATCCACCTCCGTTCATAAGTGGAACAATAGATAACATTTTCGCACTGGTACCAAGTTCCAGAATAGGGAAGAGGTCTGTCAGGTAATCTCTCAATACGTTTCCGGTTACAGAAATGGTATCTTCTCCTTTTTTCAAACGTTCCAGGGTAAATTGGGTCGCTTCTTCTGGAGACATGATCCTGATATCAAGTCCTTCAGTATCTTCATCTTTTAGATACTCATTTACTTTCTTAATGAGTTCTGAATCGTGGGCGCGGTTTTTATCTAACCAGAAAATTGCTGGGGATCCGGTTGCTTTGGCCCGTTTTACTGCGAGTTTAACCCAATCTCTGATTGGAGCATCTTTAACCTGGCACATTCTCCAGATATCTCCTTTTTCAACCTTGTGCTCGATCAATACGTCCCCTTCAGAAGTAATTACCTGCACTACTCCGTCTTCCTGAATTTCAAAGGTCTTGTCGTGAGAACCATATTCTTCAGCTTTTTGTGCCATTAATCCCACGTTAGGAACCGTTCCCATTGTAGTTGGATCAAAAGCACCATGCTTCTTGCAAAATTCTATAGTCTTTTCATAAACTCCTGCATAACTGCTGTCCGGAATAATAGCCTTGGCATCCTGAGGTTTGCCTTCTGCATTCCACATTTTTCCTGAAGTTCTAATCATTGCAGGCATAGAAGCGTCAATGATCACATCACTTGGCACGTGAAGGTTTGTAATTCCTTTATCGGAATTCACCATTGCGATATCCGGCCCATCAGCAAGATCAGCTTTAATTGCTGTCTCGATCTCTTCTCTTTTGTCTGCCGGAAGGGATTTGATGGCGCTCAACACATCTCCCAATCCGCTATTGGCATCTGCGCCGGCTTTCTCAAGTTCTTCGGAATATTTTTCAAATACATCACTAAAAAAGGCTTTTACAGCATGACCGAAGATAATAGGGTCTGATACCTTCATCATGGTTGCCTTAAGGTGTACAGAGAAAAGAACACCTTTATCTTTAGCATCTTTCACCTGTTCTTCAAGGAATTCTACCAGTGCTTTTTTACTCATGAAAGTACCGTCGATGATCTCGCCTTTAAGCAGGTGAAAACTCTCTTTAAGTACTGTTGTGTCTCCGGCAGTATTTCTCAGCTGGATCTTTACATCAGTATCCTTCGCCAGGGTCACCGATTTTTCATTGGAATAGAAGTCATTTTTTCCCATGGTTGCTACATGGGTTTTAGAATCAGAGTTCCATTTTCCCATGGAATGCGGATGCTTTCTTGCATAATTCTTGACCGCTTTTGGAGCACGTCTGTCTGAGTTTCCTTCCCGAAGCACAGGGTTTACAGCACTTCCTTTTACTTTATCATATTTTGACTTGATCTCTTTTTCTTCGGCTGTCTTAGGTTCATCAGGATAATTTGGAAGGGAATAACCTTTTTTCTGAAGTTCTTCTATTGCGGCTTTTAACTGAGGAATGGAAGCACTAATGTTGGGAAGCTTAATAATATTGGCTTCCGGGGTCTTTGCGAGGTCACCAAGTTCGGCCAGGTCATCAGAGACTTTTTGGTTAGCAGTAAGTTTTTCAGGGAATTGGGCCAGTATACGGCCTGCAAGAGAAATATCCCGGGTTTCAAGTTCCACATTGGCGGGATTAGTAAATGACTGTACGATGGGCAGGAGGGAATAAGTGGCCAGGGCCGGAGCTTCATCGGTTTTGGTATAGATAATCTTGGTGTTTCGTGTCATATAGTGGATTTTAATTTTTTTGAAAGTTCGTGCAATTTACCATTTTTAAAGCTTTTATCATAACAGGGCTGTGGCAGGTTGGAGTCGGGGTAAGGGAATACAAAAAAAGCCATTTCACTATAAGAATAATGAAATGGCTTCTGATGAAATAACTTTTTCTTGCTGGACTTTTACATCCTTACTAAGACTTTTCATCATCTTAAAGCAAGTTGCTACTTCATCGGGAACAATTTACATGTCCCAAAAGAGTGTTTGTAAATTGTTCCAAAGGGTTTTTACCGAATTAAACCAACTATGTTCTTTTAAGAACATATTGTTGTTCAAAATGATAAAACCATATGTAAAGAACTTTGCTCTACATGAATTTAAAGAAAGATTCCTTGCGACATCTTTTACCTTTAAAATTCATACTTCAATATACGAACTTAATAGCACGTATGCAAATGGAATTCAGGTAATTAGAGTGAAATTTTTCCTAAAATTTTGAAATAAAAAAAGCCTCAAAACTGAGGCTTTTTATTAAAGAATATCTGGGAATCAGATTATCTTCTTCTTTCTTTGATACGGGCTTTTTTACCTGTAAGTTCTCTAAAGTAGTAAATTCTAGCTCTACGTACTTTACCACGCTTGTTGACTTCAATTTTTTGAAGAGCAGGAAGGTTCAATGGGAAGATACGTTCAACTCCAACTGTACCACTCATTTTACGGATTGTAAAAGTTTGAGAAGCACCTGTCCCTCTTTTTTGGATTACAACACCACGAAAGAACTGAGTACGGGTTTTAGCACCCTCTGTAATTTCATAATACACAGTGATGGTATCCCCGGCTGCAAATTCAGGGAATTCCTTTTTTGTAACAAACTCGTCCTGTACAAATTTAACTAACGATTCCATGTTTGATATGGTTTAAAAATAAAGTCTAAAGCAACATTCACGGTTTTCGCCAGAGGTTGATCTAGAAACGAGTGCAAAATTATAAATTTTTTTTGATCTGTGTACTCTAAAATGAGGTTTTTATTCATCCTCATTCTCAAGCAGATCGGGGCGCAATCTTTTGGTGCGCTCGTATGCTTTTTCTTCCCGCCATTCTTCGATCTTCGGAAAATTGCCGGAAGTGAGAATTTCAGGTACTTTCCAGCCTTTGTATTCGGCTGGGCGCGTGTAAATAGGCGGAGCTAACAAATTGTCCTGAAAGGAATCGGTGAGGGCAGAGGTCTCATTTCCCAAAACTCCGGGTAACAACCTGATCACTGCGTCACAGAGCACAGCTGCGCCAAGCTCCCCTCCCGAAAGCACATAGTCTCCCACAGAGATCTCCCTGGTAACAAAATGTTCCCGCACCCGTTGATCAACCCCTTTGTAATGCCCGCAAAGAATGATCAGATTCTTTTTAAGGGATAGTTCATTGGCAGTTCCCTGCTTAAGCGTCATTCCATCGGGGGTCATGTAGATCACTTCGTCATAATCCCTTTCGGCCTTAAGTGCAGAGATGCATTTATCTATAGGTTCGATCATCATCACCATTCCGGCGCCACCGCCAAACTGGTAATCATCCACCTGTTTGTAATTATCAGTTACGTAATCCCTAAGGTTGTGAAGATGGATCTCAACCAGTCCTTTTTCGATGGCCCGTTTTAAAATAGAGGCCTCGAACGGACTTTTAAGAATATCCGGAACTACTGTAATAATGTCAATTCGCATGGTGGAGAAATATAAGTATTAGGAGTGGCAAAAGTACCACTCCTTTAACTATAGTCCAATTATTAGCTTTCGAAAAGGTCTATTTAGCGAGCTTAAGCTGCTTGTTCTTTTCGTCCTGTAAAAGTCTGCCCAACCTTTGTTCTTTTTCCAAAGATTTGGCGCGGTAAGCCTCAAATTCTTTTTCCAACTCTTCGAGATTCTTTCTGGCTTCCTGGGTATGGATGTCGCTCTTTTTAAAACGGTAAACAAACAATGCAAGGGCAAGCACCAACACTCCAACGATTCCCCACATGATGGATTGATAAGATGCTTTGCTGAAAGGCATACCTAAAAAGGTAATTGAATCCTTTTCTGAAGTTACCTCGTTTAGCTTTGCTTCAAAGATGTCAAGATCAGCTTTTAATTTTCCGATCTTTTCTTTTTGAGCCTGAGCTGCTTCTTTTCCGCTTGCGATCTCTGCCTTTAGTTCGGCAATTCTTTTTGAGGTAAGATCCTGGAGTTTTGATAACTCATCTGAATCTACCACTTTATACCCCTTAAAATTGTTGGAGTTGGTGATAAGTTCAGAAAACTTTTCGTCAATGGTAGTTTCCGCAGAAACCTGCGCAAAAGCCATAGAGGTCATAAATAGAATGAGGAGCGTAGAGAATAAAGTTTTTTTCATAGTTTTTCTTTTTTTTTCACTTCCAAAACGGGTACCGGCAGATGTTATTGTAAAGCTTTTTCATTTTTTTTTCAGCACCTAACTTGCTGTTTTTCTGCACCCGAACTTTTAGCGAGTGCAAAACTACTAATAAAAAACCCACCTCGTGAGGTGGGTTTGAAATAATTTTTTTGATCTACTAATAGTAGGTGTATCTCCTTACTTTTGCAAGGTATTTTGCCAGTCTGATCACCTGATGGCTGTATCCATATTCATTGTCGTACCATACATAAAGGACGACGTTTTTCCCATCTTCGGTTACAATAGTGGCATTACTGTCATAAATGGAAGGTTGGGCCGAACCAACAATGTCTGAAGACACCAGTTCATTATCCAGGGAATATTTGATCTGTTCAACAAGATCTCCTTCTAAAGCATATTTTTTGATGATCTCGTTGATACCTTCTTTAGAAGTTGGGTTTTCCAATTCCAGGTTAAGAATGGCCAGAGAACCATTAGGAACCGGAACCCTGATCGCGTTGGAAGTAAGTTTGCCTTCAAAAATTGGAAGTGCTTTAGAAACTGCTTTTCCTGCACCGGTTTCAGTGATCACCATATTGAGGGCAGCTGCACGGCCTCGTCGATATTTCTTGTGCATATTATCAACCAGATTCTGGTCATTGGTATAGGCATGGATGGTTTCCAGGTGCCCGTGAACTACTCCCAAAGAATCCTGAACCGCTTTTAGGACAGGAGTAATGGCGTTGGTAGTACAGGAAGCAGCAGAAAAAATGGAAAGTTCATCCGGATTGTATTCCAGGTGGTTCACCCCGTGTACAATATTTGGAATCCCTTTTCCGGGGGCGGTGAGCAACACTTTGCTTGCACCTTTGGAAGTGAGGTGTCTTTTTAATGCTTCCTCATCTCTAAATGCTCCGGTGTTGTCAATGATGAGTGCATCTTTAATCCCATATTCAGTATAATCTATTTCTTCCGGATTATCGGCAGAGATCATATGAACAGTAGTACCATTGATCACCAGGCACTGCTTTTCAATATTTATTGCTACGGTTCCTGAAAAATCTCCGTGAACAGAGTCATTCTTCAACAGGGAAGCTCTTTTTTCAAGCACCGTCTGGTCTATTTTACCACGTGTCACCACGGCTCTAAGTCTCAATTGACTTCCTTTCCCCGTTCTGGTCATAAGCTCTCTCGCTAACAGACGACCAATCCTTCCGAAGCCATAAAGAACAACATCCTTTGGAGTAACTTCATCACACTGCTTAGCTTCTTTCAGTTTGTCAGATACAAATGCGGTGGCATTGGCATATTTTTGATCTTCCAGGTGATACTCATAGGTGAGTTTTCCAATATCCAGCTTAGCCGGAGGGAAATCCAACGTTTTAATAGCCTCTGCGATCTCTACGGAATCAAAAATTGAAATTGGTTTTTGAACAAATTCCCCTGCGTATTCGTGCAGATCAAGAATGTCACTCACGTTGCGATCAATAAGCTGGTTTCTAAACAGTACCAGTTCTATGGATTTATCATACCAAAGGTCACTGATAGTTTTGATAAACTGCACCGCCGCACGACGCCTGTCTGCCTGAAAGGCTAATTCTTTTTCGTAAACTTCGTTTGAGTTCATTTTTACAAAGTGTGTTGTTTGTTATAAATCGCTGCAAAAATATATATTTCAAACGTTTTCGTAAAAGTATTTGAACAAAAAAAACCTGCCCTTGAAAAAGGGCAGGAATGAGCTTTAAAAATAGCTTTTTTCAGGAGTTTACCTCCATACATATTTTTGCTTTTCTCCATTGGGGTTCACGAATGTGACGCTGATTGGGTCAGAAGCATCTCTTCTGGAGAGGATACGCTGAACATCGTTTATATTTCGCACGGGAACATTGTCTATTTCGGTAATTATTGTTCCGTACAATTGTTCAGACTGCATTTGAGGAGTCAATCCGCGGGTGATCTTCACTCCGTTCTCAACCTTACTTTTCTTCAGTTCTTCAGCTGTGGCGTTGGAAACTTCCAGGCCTATTTCTTTGATCTGGTAAACTTCATATTTAGTTAGGCGTACGTTAAGGGTCTTTTCATTTCCATTTCTAAGTACCTTTACTTTGACTACATCATCGGGACGCTTAGACCCTATGTACCCTGAAAGATCTGAAAACTTCCTTATCTCCACATTATCTATCTGGTTGATGATATCTCCGGATTTAATACCGGCTTTTTCGGCGCCACTACCTGCTTCTACCTCGCTCACATAAACTCCTTCTGAAACATCTACTTCCATTTCTGCAGGTAATTTACCCGCCTGTAAACCTCTAATACCAAGAATTCCCTGTTGCACATCCCCAAATTCGAGAATGTCCTCCACGATCTTACGGGCATTGTTGGAGGGCACTGCAAAGGCATAACCAACATAGCTTCCGGTTTGAGAAGTAATGGCAGTATTGATACCTATGAGTTCTCCATGTATATTCACAAGAGCACCACCGCTATTCCCGGGATTGATAGCCGCATCTGTCTGAATAAAGGAAGAGACATTGGCGTCCATACCAAGGTCACGTGATTTGGCACTGATAATTCCGGCCGTAACAGTAGAGGTAAGGTTAAAAGGGTTACCTACAGCGAGTACCCATTCCCCGATCTGAGCATTATTAGAATTTCCGAAAGGCAGGTAATCGAGATCTTCTGCATCAATTTTCAATAAAGCAATATCGGTCTTGGGATCAGACCCGATGACTTTTGCCATGTAATTTTGATTGTTGTTCAGGGTCACCTGTAACTTATTGGCATTCTGAATTACGTGGTTATTGGTTACGATATATCCGTCCGGCGAAATGATCACTCCGGAACCTGTCCCTTGCAAAGCCATACCGGTTCTGGAGGAAAAAGGATTCCTGGTAACTGCCATGTTCTTCACGTGCACTACGGCATGGACAGATTTATTGGCGGCCTCGGTAAAATCGGCCATAGAAGATTCCGCCATTCTTTTATTAAAGTTGACAGGAGTGTATTCGGGAATCCCGCTGGTGTCTTCCACTATGATAAGTTCTTCATCAAAAAAGATCAAATAACTTCCCAAAGAAAGAAAACCACCAAGCATAGAAACCATGACTAAACTGACTATTTTTTTCATTTTTCTAATGAGTGAGTTTATGGTTAAACATTTGATTCTATTGTTGTCGTATATATTCTGTTCCTATTTACAACATCTTAACGGCTCATCATTTCTGGCTTTTATTGTATCTTTGGTCCCTTAAAATTTAGCTGATGGAGCTTTCATTTTACAAATATCAGGGAACCGGAAATGACTTTGTAATGGTAGATAACCGTTCACAGGTATTATCCAAAAACAATACCAATCTCATCAAGCAGCTATGTGACCGAAAATTTGGCATAGGTGCTGACGGACTTATTCTTCTGGAAAATTCTGAGGTGCCAACTGATGATTTTAAAATGGTCTATTTTAACGCAGATGGCAGGGAAAGTAGTATGTGCGGTAACGGTGGAAGATGTATTGTTGCTTTTGCCCATTTTCTTGACATTATAAATGAAAAAGCTGTCTTTACAGCTATAGACGGAGTGCATGAAGCAGTACTGCAAAATGAATTAGTTGGTCTCAAAATGTCAGATGTTGAAAGAATAGAAGAGAAACCTGAAGCGGTATTTCTCAATACCGGGTCTCCTCATCACGTTATTTTTACAAAAGATGTAGATGGAACAGATGTGGAGAAGGAGGGAGCAGCTATTAGAAATTCGGAGAACTATAAAAGCATTAACGGGACCAACGTCAATTTTGTAGAATATCTGGATGAAGCTACTTTTAAAGTGCGCACCTTTGAAAGAGGAGTGGAGGCAGAAACCCTTTCCTGTGGTACGGGAGTAACTGCTGTAGCCCTGGCTGCCTATGCTACCGGTAAGGCTTCAGAAAAAACGATTCACCTTCAAACACCGGGGGGGCAATTGGCTGTTTCCTTTGAGCCTGGGGAGAACGGATTCCAAAATATCTGGCTTACAGGACCTGCAAAAATGGTATTTAAAGGCAGTATTTCATGTTAACACTAAAGGGAGAGAAAGTATATCTGCGAGCGCTTGAGCCAGATGACCTTGATTTTCTATACTCTGTCGAGAATGATGAGGAATTCTGGGAAGTAAGCTGCAACAGTACGCCTTATTCCCGTTTTGTTTTAGGACAGTATCTTGAGAACGCTCATAAAGACCTTTATGAGGTAAAACAATTACGGCTGGTGATCTGTGAAGCAGGTGACGATTCCCCTGCAGGATTTATTGACCTTTTTGATTTTGATCCCAAACATCGGCGCGCGGCCTTGGGAATAATTGTGATCAATAAAAACAGCAGGAAAAAAGGTTTTGGTTTTGAAGCCCTACAGTTGATGTGTAAATATTCCTTTACTCATTTGGGCCTCCATCAGGTATATGCCCACGTAGGAGCTGATAACACCTCAAGTAAATTACTTTTTGAAAAAGCGGGTTTTGTTTGTACCGGACAAAAAAAAGATTGGATCCGCGTGAATGGAACTTATAAAGATGAGCTCATCTATCAATTGATCGACAAAAATGTACATTAAAAAAATATTAGTTGCCATTGCCCTTTTGGGAATAGTTGGATTGGCGATCTTCTCATATTATATATACGACGTGATCTTTCTTCCGAATACTACATTTTCAGAAGAAAAAGCGGAAGTATTAATTCCGACAGATGCCACCTATCCTGAAGTGAGGCAGTTGTTGGAGCCTTTGCTGGACGACTTAAAGGAGTTCGACCTGGTAGCGGGTAAGAAAGGGTATACCACCAATGTCAAGGCGGGCCGGTATATTCTGAAAAAAGGGATGAGCAATAATGAGATCATCAACACCTTAAGAAGTCGAAACGTTCCGGTGTGGGTAACCTTCAATAACCAGGAACGCTTAGAAGATCTGGCCGGCAGGATCGCCGTTCAAATCGAGGCAGACAGTACACAGCTTCTGGAAACTATGAAAGATTCGACATTTTTGGTTGCTAATGATCTTAACGAAAGGACAGCTTTGGAAATGTATATTCCCAATAAATATGAATTCTTCTGGAATACTTCCGCGGAAGAATTCAGGGACCGCATGCAGCGGGAGAGTACACGCTTTTGGAACGAGACCCGCCTTAAAAAAGCTGAAGAAATAGGCCTTACTCCTTCCGAAGTTATGGTGCTGGCATCTATAGTACAGAAGGAAACAGCAAAAGTAGATGAAAGAAAACGTGTTGCCGGCGTCTACATGAACCGTCTTAAAAGAGGAATGAAACTCGATGCCGATCCTACAGTAATTTATGCTCTTAAGGATCGCTTGCAGAACTTTGACACCATCATTAAAAGAGTGCTATATAAGGACCTCACCTTGGATTCTCCTTATAATACCTATTTGTATAAAGATCTACCTCCCGGGCCAATTACTATGCCCGATATCTCTTCAATTGACGCAGTACTCAACTATGAGGACCACGACTATCTTTACTTTGTAGCTGATGTCCAGAATTTCGGATATCACAAATTCGCCAAAACGCTTTCCCAGCACAATGCAAATAAAAGGGAATATGTGAAGTGGATAAATAAACAAAAGATCAACAGGTAATTTTCTTCTTCTTTATTAAGTTTTTGTTATAAAGTCAATTAGGTATACGAATTGGCTGTTTGGCACGTTCTATGCGTATTATACGTCAGTAGTATTAAAAAGGCATTAAGAATCATTTAACAGGCTGATGGTCAGATTTTTAAAAAATGTCTTACATTTGTCGGCCGATTTGAGAGAAATGTTAAAGTGATTCTCAAACATAAACAACCAAAGGATGAAGAAGAAAATTGCAAAATTTTCAGTATTACCGGTTTTAGGAGCTTCCGTTTTCTTTTATAGCTTTTCAGCTAAAAGAGCAACAGAAATGCGTGAAGCCCTGGCAGCTGAATTTTCAACTACAGGACAGGAATTGTTATTCACAGTTCCAGAGGCTCCCCCAACAACATTTGTAGATCCGGACACCAGATTCTATCCTGAATTGGGAAAATCTTATGTGGCTTTTAAAGAAGCACTGGGATTCAAAGAATCAGGCGGAGACTACAGCGTAGTCAATGAATTCGGTTACCTCGGAAAATATCAGTTCGGAAAAGGTACGCTTAAGATGATTGGGATAAGGGATGTAAATACCTTCCTTAATACCCCCGATCTTCAGGAAGCTGCTTTTTATGCGAACGCCTCAAGAAACAAGTGGATCCTTCGCAGGGATATTGACCGTTTCCAGGACAAGGTGATCAATGGGATCAAAATAACTGAATCTGGAATACTGGCTGCTGCACACCTGGCAGGAGCGGGTAACGTAAAGAAATTTTTGAGAAGTGGCGGAGCCAATAGCTTTAGCGATGGCTTTGGAACTTCAATTAAGCATTACTTTAAGAAGTTCGAAGGATATGATACTTCGTTCATTGTCCCGGAGCGGACAGCGAAGGTTAAAAGTCCTTCTGCAATATAAATATAGTGGGCCTCTTGTGAAGGTCCACTTTTGTTTTAGCCCATTCTGAAATGGGTTTTGTGACAATGTATTCTGTGGCCAACGTAATATCACAGGCAATACATACCCGGGTTGCCGGATGCAGGTTCTGTACGAGATCTTCCAACATCTTATTGTTCCGGTAGGGAGTTTCAATGAACAATTGCGCCTGACCCTTTTCCAGAGACAGTCTTTCCAGATTCCTGATCTCGCTTTTACGGGCAGCCTTGTCAATGGGCAGGTATCCGTTAAAGGCAAAGCTTTGACCATTCATTCCCGAGCTCATCATCGCCAATAAAATTGAGGATGGACCTACCATGGGAACGACTTTAATATTTTCCTGGTGGGCAATACGTACAACATCAGCTCCCGGATCAGCTACCCCGGGACATCCCGCTTCGCTGAGTAAACCCACATCTTCTCCATTTTTACAGGGTGTCAAAAAAGTGGGAATTTCAGCAGGATCTGTATGTTTGTTCAGAACGAATAATTTGAGGGAAGGCTGTGATTTGGTCGGGACTAATTTTTTTATAGCCTTGCGGGCCGTCTTTTCATTTTCTACAATGAAAGTATCAATACGCTCAATTTGTTTTTGGACAGATGCCGGTAAAACATCCAGAGGATCATTGTCCCCCAAAGTGGTAGGCAAGAGGTAGAGTTTTCCGGAATTTGCAAAAGAGTTGTTCAAACTATAGTTTTTTGGCAATTACCTCACAAGCTTCGTCTAGCATCTGGAAAACCTTGTGGAAACCATCTTTTCCGCCGTGGTAAGGATCGGGCACTTCTACATTCTCACCGGGAAAAACTTCATTGAGTATTAAAGAAACTTTCTGTTTATCCTCTTCATTGCGCGCCAAATCGATTACATCATAGTAGTTGGACATATCCATAACGTAGATCCTATCAAACCTGTCAAAATCCTCTACGCTGAATTGCCTTCCTTCCTGAGATGTAATGTCCAGGTTATTTTCCCGTGCTATGGAAACAGAACGTTCGTCGGGCGAATGGCCAATATGATAATCACTGGTCGCAGCCGAGTCAACATAAACTTTGTTTGGATCTACTTTTGATTTAAGGATGCCTTCGGCCAGGGGAGACCTGCAGATATTTCCCAGACACACCATCAAAACCCTGGTTTTCATAAAAGTATTTTATAGAGTAAGCTTCTTGTTGATGTCTTCAACAAATTTATTGAATTGTTTATCTGTAGAAGCAAGATTGTCTACCGTTTTACAAGCATGCAATACAGTGGCGTGGTCCCTTTTTCCGATTTGAGAGCCAATGCTGGCCAAAGAAGCCTTGGTGAATTTTTTAGCAAAGAACATAGCCAATTGTCTGGCCTGAACGATATGTCTTTTTCGCGTTTTTGACTGAAGTGTCTCCACATCCATCTGGAAATATTCACTAACAATCTTTTGGATGTAGTCAATTGAGACTTCCCGCTTGGTGTTTTTTACGTAATTATCTACGATCTTTTTGGCAAGCTCAAGAGTGATATCCTTCTTATTAAAGGAGGAGTGGGCGATCAATGAGATTATAGCACCTTCCAGTTCACGGATGTTCGTTTTGATATTGTTGGCAAGGAATTCCACGATCTCCTCCGGCATGTCAACTCCATCACGGTACAATTTGTTCTTAATGATCGAGATGCGGGTTTCCGTATCTGGATGTTGAAGTTCGGCAGAAAGTCCCCATTTGAATCTGGACAACAGGCGTTGTTCAATATCCTGCATATCAACAGGTGCCTTGTCACTGGTTAAGATAACTTGCTTCCGGTTCTGGTGCAGGTGATTGAAAATATGGAAGAAAACGTCCTGAGTACCTGCTTTGCCAGAAAGCAACTGAATGTCATCCACTATCAGCACATCGATGATCTGGTAAAAATGAATAAAATCATTGCGATTATTCTTCTTTACAGATTCTATATACTGTTGGGTGAATTTTTCTGCGGAAATATACAGAACCGTCTTTTCTGGATACTTGTCTTTTATTTCGATCCCGATAGAATGCGCCAGATGTGTTTTTCCCAATCCAACCCCTCCAAAAATGAGCAGCGGGTTGAAAGAAGTTTCTCCCGGTTTATTGGCAACTGCTAATCCCGCGGAACGGGCCAGCCTGTTAGAATCTCCTTCAAGGAAATTCTCAAAGTTGTAACTGGGGTTAAGTTGGGATTCGATCTTTACGTTTCTGATCCCGGGTATTATAAACGGATTTTTAAGCTCCGGATTTTTGTTCTTGATTGGTACGTCAACTTCCTGTGAGGCCATGTTAGATCTATTGGTACTGGGGATCTTTTCGGTAAAAGGTTGCTTGTTGCCGTAGGTGTTTTCCATCCTAATCACATAGACCAGTTTTGCCTGTTCTCCAAGGACTCTGTTTAACGAAACCTTAAGAAGTTTTACATAATGCTCCTCCAACCATTCGTAGAAAAATTTAGAGGGAACCTGAATACTAAGTGCCTTATCAGAAAGTTTAACTGCCTTTATAGGTTCAAACCAGGTTTTATATGCCTGGGGGGTAATGTTATCTTTAATGAAAGCTAGACAGCTGTTCCAAACTGATTGCGCAGTTTCTGACATTCCTGATTCTAAATTTTTAATGCGGTTGTTGGTTGTAATTTCCATAAGAAAAAGAGAAAACCTTCTTTCTCTTGGGGGTTAATTGGTGCAACAAATATGTGAACAAAATATGTAAAAAAAAAACGATCTACCTCTTGAATTTTAACAAAAATTTTAGCATACTTGGTTGCTGTGTTGAAAGTACAAAACCGATTTAAATAATCCCACAAAAAATTCATGAAAAGCCATAATTCCTATGTTAAAGTTCGATATGCGGAGACTGATCAAATGGGCGTGGTCTATCATGGCAACTATGCGCAATACCTCGAGATTGCCCGTATAGACTGGCTTGAGGCACTGGGGATCTCCTACAGAAAAATGGAAGAGGAGGGGGTGATGTTACCGGTTTATGAACTTAACCTTCGTTTTAAACGATCGGCAAAGTTCGATGATCAACTTCGGATCGAGACCACCCTAAAGGAAAAACCGGGAGTCAGGATCTCATTTACCTATCAGATCTTTAACCAGGAGGAGGAATTACTTACCGAAGCTGAGACTACCCTTATATTTATGGACATGGAAAAGAATAAACCCATGAAATGTCCGCAGTATATCCTGGAAAAACTCGGTTATTGATCCTCGAGTTCGGTAATTTCTACTTTATAGGTAGCGTCAAATTTTTCGTAAATTCTTTCGGCTTCTTTTTTTCGGACAGAAATAATGATCCTGCAATCAAGTTCAAGGATCTGGTCAATTACCGTTAAGTTATTTTCCTTGATCACCCGCATGACCTTATTCATTTCGGGGTAATCAAATTTTATCTGGTACCTCACATCTATGGTGCGGGTTACAATGTAGGAAGCTTCAAGGGCCATTTGAGCTGCCGTTTTGTAGGCATTAATAAGTCCGCCGACTCCAAGTTTCACCCCGCCAAAATATCTTACCACCACGATCAGGATGTTCGTAACATCAAAAGACTGGATCTGACCATAAATAGGCATTCCGGCAGAATTGGAAGGTTCGCCGTCATCATTCGCACGGTAATGCGGTTCCTCTTTTCCCAGTTGCCAGGCGTAACACCAATGCCTGGCCGAGTGATGTTTTTTCCTGAGATCTTCCAGGTGTTCCTTGATTTCATCTTCGGAAGTGACCGGAAAAGCATATGCAAAGAACTTGCTGTTCCTGTCTTTGAAAAGCACTTCTTCTGAAGCTTTTGTAATGGTTTTATAGGTATCTTTTAATTCATCCATTCTTCTGAAGTTGCGATCAAAATAATACTTACTACTGCCAGTCCAATACCTATCCAGTTCTTTTTCAGCATGCGTTCTCTAAACAAAAGAATTCCGAGGAAAGTAGAGATCATCACAATAGCGACATTGTTTAGAGGGAAAATTGTAGAACTTTCCACTCCGCCGCTTCTAAGAGCGAGAACCAGAAAATAGATCGAGCCGAAGTTGGGGATTCCCAGAGCGATACCGCCGAGAAGATTTTTAAACTGCAACCGTAGCTTTCCCTGTACCCCTTGAAAAATGAGAATTCCTGTTCCTATTATTCCGGCAATTCCGAAAATGGTCGAAGAGAAAACAGCCACATCGGTTTCGGCTACGTAAGTAGTTTCAAGATATTTTAAGGTAGTGTCAATGATCCCGCTTCCGAAGAATACCAGCAGCGGAAAAATAAGATTCCGTTTTCTGATCTTGATACCTTCTCTTTTTTTGATCGAAGTGAGATAGACGGCCACCAGCGCACATACAATTCCGGTCACTTTAATGAACCCGGTACTCTCGTTATACAAAAAGATCCCGAACAAGACCGGAATGGCCACCGACATTTTTGTGGCTACAGATACGACGGAGAGTCCGCTGCGTTGGGTGGTAATGGCTGCGAGGTAGAAGACGGCGATGAACATGAATCCTAAAATAACTGTTCCGGGGAACCAGGATTCGGTTGGTATTCTTTGAAAGTCGAACAGCTGATCGTCGACGAGCAGACCGGCGGAAAATGCGAAAAAATAATTGAAAATGATCGCCTGCAGCGTATTGATGCCGAAGCGGTTGTAGAGCTTGAAGATCACGAAGATCACGCTCGAAGAAAGGACGCTGAGGAGTAAAAAGATCAAAATAACTCCTTTTTGACCGAGAAGAGATCTGTCACATCTTGTGTGGCAGGATCAATATTCCAGGTGTGAATGTTCAATTCGGCTGCGGCCCTGGTATTTTCGGGTGTGTCGTCTATAAAAAGTGTTTCTTCGGGATTAAGCCGGTGCTTCTTTAAAACAAATTCAAAAATGGAATGTTCCGGTTTCCGAAGGTTGATCTCCTGGGAAAGATAGAAGGCATCAAAACAATTCCTGAAGTCTTCAAAAAAAGGAATATTGTCCTTTACCCAATCAATATGTATGTCGTTGGTGTTGCTGAGCAGAATGAGAAAATACTTCCCTTCTTTTTTCAGTTGCTGTAAAAATTTAAGCCGGTGTTCAGGAAAATGCAGCAAAATGGCATTCCAAGAATCCTTGAAATTCTCGGAAGTGAGCTGAGGATAAGTCTGGCACCAGGAGTCGATAAATTCTTCAGAACTGATAAGGCCTTTCTCGTATTTCTGATTTTTGAGATGCATCTCTTCGGAAAGATCAGAGATTTCCATACGCTCCAGTTCGCGCCTCGTCGCTGCCTTGTCCAGGTCGAGAAAAACATCTCCAAAGTCAAAAATGAGGGTTTTAATCATGTTTATAGATCTTTAATAGGTCTGAAGCAATTTTTTCTTCTGCCATGAGCTTACCTGAAAAATGAGGTGCAGGAATCCCTTTTTTGAAACTGATGTTTCCGGTAAAAATACGGGCCTCATCCCAGAGTTGATCGTCGATGAATGTCTGTAGGGTTTGATTCCCCCCTTCAATGATCACAGATTGTATTTCGTGCCGGTAAAGTACTTCCATTATTTGCTGCGGAAGCTTGGAACTAAAATCAAGCTTCTCAAAAATGACATTTTTGGCACCTCTTTCTTTCGACTCTTTTTCTGTAAGCACCAGCGTTTTTATACTGTTATCAAAAAGGTGAGAATTCTCCGGAATTCTTAATTGCCGGTCCAGCACCACGCGCACTGGATCTGCTCCTGTCCATAAACGGGTGTTCAGCTTAGGATTGTCAGCTATAGCAGTATTGGTTCCGACTAATATAGCCTGTTCTTCTGAACGCCATTTATGCACCCGTTGTTTGGAATATTCATTGGTGATCCACACGGGCCGGCGTTTACCGTCAGGAGTTTCTCCGGGACTCAAAAAACCGTCTGCACTTTGTGCCCATTTCAGGATCACATAAGGGCGTTGTTTGGTGTGATAGGTGAAAAACCTTCTGTTTAGTTCCTGGCTTTCCTTTTCCAAAACACCCACAATCACTTCACAACCGGCATCCATTAATTTTTTGATTCCTTTTCCGGCAACTTCCGAAAAGGGATCTACAGTTCCAATAACTACTTTTTTGATGCCGCTATCAATAATTAAGTTGCTGCACGGTGGTGTCTTTCCGTAGTGGCTGCAGGGCTCCAGACTCACGTAAATCGTTGCCTTTTTTAGAAGGTCTTGATCTCTTACTGAGTTAACGGCATTTACTTCTGCATGCGGTTCTCCTGCTTTTTGGTGCCAGCCCTCTCCAATTATACGATCTTTATGAACGATTACACATCCCACCATAGGGTTGGGGTAGGTGCGCCCAAGGCCGTTTTGAGCCAGCTGAATACAGCGATTTATGTATTTTTCGTGTATCTTCACGCCACAAAAATAGTATTTAATAGACAGAATGAGCAGCTATGTGATACGGGAAATTGAACCCGAAGATAACCCACAGGTAAAAAAGGTTATCCAGAGTGTGCTGGTGGAGATGGGAGTGCCTAAAGTAGGTACTGCCTACGAGGATAAATCTCTGGATGATATGTACGCCACTTATGACCATCCCCGAATGACTTATTTTGTGGTTGAGGAAGATGAAAAAATAATCGGTAGTGCCGGAATAGCGCCTCTGCAGGGAGGTGATCCTTCAGTTTGTGAGCTTCAAAAAATGTATTTTTTACCTGAGGCCCGTGGCAGGGGAGTGGGTGCTGAAATGATGCAGAAGTGCCTTAATTACGCCAAAATTGAAGGCTATAAACAATGCTATCTGGAGACTCTTCCTTACATGGTAAATGCCCGCAAATTGTACGCCCGCACCGGTTTCGAGGAACTTGATGGACCTATGGGTGACACAGGCCATTACAATTGTACCATGTGGATGATCAAAGATCTGTAAACAGCTTTATTCATGTTGCTGAAAGATTTTAAACAGAAATTTATTGCTGAACTCAAGGGAGATTATCCGAAGGAGGAGGTAAATTCTTTTTTCAACATACTTACCGAAGCTTTTTTAGGACTTTCCCGATTGGATCTTGCCTTGCAACCTGCCAGGGATCTTTCGGAAGCAGAATTGAAAAAATTTGAAGATTCCTTATCGCGTTTGCAACAACATGAACCCGTGCAATACATCACCGGGAAAAAAGAGTTCTTCGGACTTCAATTTAGGGTGAATCCCCATGTTTTGATTCCGAGGCCTGAGACTGAAGAACTGGTTCAACGGATCCTGGATGATCTTCATGAAAAGAAGGATCAGGAGCTTCGCATACTTGATGTTGGTACGGGCAGCGGGTGTATCGCCATCTCCCTTGCTAAGAATCTTCCGCAGGCAAAAGTAACCGCTATGGATATTTCTGAAGGAGCATTACAAACCGCGCAGGAGAATGCAGAGCTTAATTCTGTTAAGGTAAAATTTCTGAAGAAGGATGTTTTGCAGCTGAAGGAACTGGAGGATCAATATGATATTATAGTTTCTAATCCGCCTTACGTAAGGGAACTGGAGAAAAAGGAAATGCAACGGAATGTGCTGGAATTTGAACCAAAAACGGCTCTTTATGTGGATGATGATTCGCCACTCATCTTTTATCAAAAAATAAGTGAGCTGGCTGCCAGAAACTTACTTCCGGGTGGAGCAGTTTATTTTGAGATCAATCAATATCTTGCCACTGAAACGGAAAGAATTTTAGCCGAAAAAGATTTTCGTACCCGCTTAAAAAAAGATATTTTCGGTGTTTACCGAATGCTAAAAGGAGAGAAATGAAGATCGAATATTTGAAATTATATAGCTCAAACCTTGAGAAGCAAAAAGAATTCTATGGGGATTTGCTGGGGTTAGCAATTAAAAGCAAATCTGAGAAATCTTTTCAGGTTCAAATTGGGTATTCGGTTCTCGAGTTTGAAGAAAAGGAGCGGGCTACTAATTACCACATCGCATTTCATATTCCTGCACGGCAGGAGGAGCAGGCATTAGAATGGCTGCTTCAGCGAACGATGATCCTTAAAGATGGAGATGACAGTATTGTGGATTTTCCCGGATGGAAAGCTAAGTCGGTATATTTCTATGATGCAGATAAAAACATTGTGGAATTTATTTCGCGAAGACACTATTTTCAGGAGGAGAGCAATCTTTTTTCAGAAAAAAGTATAGTCGGCATTAGTGAAATAGGCCTGGCTACAGATGATGTGGAAGAAAAGTTCAGATTTTTGAACTCTAACTGCGGACTGCAAAAATTCACCGGAGATTACGAACGTTTTTGCGCCACCGGGGATGACGAAGGCCTGTTTATCGTGATCAATAAAAATATGAAAGACTGGATACCCACCGGAGATAAAGCTTTTGCTTCTCCTTTTAAAATAATGTTTTCAGTAGAACAGGCCTCTTACCAGGTCGGGTTCCAAAATGACAGATTAGAACTTCTATGAAGCCTGAAGAAAAAATAAGATCCCTGCGGGAAGAACTGCACCACCACAACCATCTATACTACGTGTTGGACAAACCGGAAATTACTGATTATGAGTTTGACCAGAAATTAAAGGAACTTGAAAAACTTGAAAAAGAACATCCGGAGTTTTATGATGAAAACTCCCCAACATTACGAGTGGGTGGCGCAGTCACAAAGAACTTCGCGACTATGGTTCACGAACACAGAATGTATTCTCTTGATAATTCCTATTCCAAAGAAGACCTGGAGAACTGGGAGAAAAGGATCAGGAAGCAAGTGGACGGCGAGGTAAATTATACCTGTGAGTTGAAGTATGACGGGGCCTCCATAAGTCTTACCTACGAAAAAGGGGAATTTAAGCAGGCTGTTACCCGCGGCGACGGATTCAAGGGAGACGACGTGACCAATAATGTGCGCACCATACGATCTGTACCCCTAAAACTGCAGGGCGATTATCCTGAAAAATTTGAAATTGGAGGAGAGATCGTTCTTCCCTATGAGGGATTTGCACATCTTAACGCAGCCAGAGTTGAAGCAGGGGAGGAGCCTTATGCAAATCCGCGGAATACTGCTTCGGGAAGCCTTAAGCTTCAGGATAGTGCCGAAGTAGCGAGAAGACCCCTTGATTGCCTTTTATACGGACTTAAAGGAAGCAAAATCGGAATAAAAACCCAGTATGAAAGTCTCGAAAAAGCCCGCTCCTGGGGATTCAAAGTTCCTGAAGAGGCTATTTTGGCCAAAGACCTGGATGAGGTTCTTAAGTATATTAATTACTGGGATGTTCACAGGCACGACCTCCCATATGAGACCGATGGGGTAGTTGTAAAGGTGAATGATCTGCATCAACAGGATGAACTTGGATATACATCTAAGTCACCGCGCTGGGCTATGGCCTATAAGTTCCAGGCCGAGCAGGTATCAACAAAGTTGAACAAGATCACTTACCAGGTAGGAAGAACCGGTGCAATCACTCCGGTAGCTAATCTGGAGCCTGTTCAATTAGGGGGAACAACTGTAAAAAGAGCTTCGTTGCACAATGCTGATCAGATAGAAAAGCTGGATATCAGGGAAGGGGATACGGTGTACGTTGAAAAAGGAGGAGAGATCATTCCGAAGATCGTCGGGGTGGATTTCACCAAGCGGGATCCAAAATCTGAACCTACAAAATATATTACTCATTGCCCGGAGTGTAATACAGAGTTGGTACGTAACGAAGGGGAAGCCCAGCATTACTGTCCAAACACGAACGGCTGTCCGCCACAGGTGATTGGGCGCATTCAGCATTTTATTTCCAGAAAGGCCATGGATATAGAAGGTTTAGGTGGCGAAACTGTGGCCTTACTGGTGAATGAAGGACTGATAGGAAATTATGCAGACCTTTATGAGCTAAAGAAGGAGCAGATCCTGCCACTGGAACGAATGGCCGAAAAATCTGCCGACAATCTCATTACCGGAATAGAAAACTCCAAGGAAATTCCTTTTGAAAGAGTTTTGTTTGCCTTGGGAATCCGGTATGTTGGAGAAACCGTTGCCAAAAAACTTGCCAAGGAATTTAAAAGTATTGATGCCCTGGAGAAAGCTTCAAAAGAAGAGCTTGAACGGGTAGATGAAATTGGGGAACGAATTGCCGAAAGTGTGGTAGAATTCTTTGCATCTAAGGAGAATGTCGAAAATGTTGAGCGTCTAAAGGAGTACGGACTACAGTTATCTATTTCTGCGGAAAAACTCGCCAACCAAACCAATAAACTGGAAGGGCAAACTTTTGTGGTCTCGGGAGTGTTCACTATGTCACGAAACGACCTGAAGAAGATGATCGAAGATAACGGCGGAAAAGTTTCCGGATCTATTTCTTCAAAAACAAGTTACGTGGTGGCAGGCGAAAATATGGGACCCAGTAAACATGCTAAAGCAGAAAGCCTTGGAATCCCGATCATAAGTGAAGATGAGTTCCTGAAAATGCTAAAATAAACAGCATTTATAGATGCTGCAGTTTCCTCAAAAGGCCTATGCTTCCAGAGTTAAAATGTAGGTTACAAAAGACAGGATAAGAATACTGATCATCAACATGCTTTTTTCCTGAATGGACAGGCGCGCGTAAGCCCTTGCAATACGCTTTTTCATGGGAATGTGGTTGTTTGGGGTAAATATCAGAGAGCTATGATCAGTAGGGATGTCTAACTTCTCTTCCGGATTTGGAAATAGAAAGGCAATATCTTTTCCTTTTAATTGCTTTCCTTTTTCAGATAATTTCAATTTATCTCCCGCTAAAGATATAAGGTCGTGCTTCAAAAGCTCGTTCAGTTTAGCAGGAAGGTCTTTTTCCTCTAAAATCTTGGTCTCATCACCTTCTTCAATACGGTCCAGGAGATACTTTATATCTTTCATAATGCGGGTCGAATCATTTCAATGAGTGAAATAACCGGCACAAATATCTGATCTTAAAGCTTAAGGTTAAATGATTTATGTCATGAAATAAGGAAAGGATATACTTGATCTTTCCGTCAGGGAATTTTCGCGCATAATTATTCAAATTCTTCTTAATTAAAAGTTAATTTCTAGCAAATTAAATTATATTTACGAGCGAAATGTGTCGTTGAGCGATGAAACCCTACTTTTTGTCGAATATGGATTTTAGTGAAGAATTTATTAAGGTTTTACATCTGGTCTCTGCGGAAACCAGTGCAGATCAGGCTTTTACTCCTAAGTCAGAAGTTGAAGGGAAAAGACTTGAAGTTGTCCGGGTCGTCAGTATTGAAGACTTCGAAAAACGGTTGAAAAAGGAACGTCCGGATGTGGTTCTTCTTGACCACACTTCTCAGTTTAAATTAACTTCAGAAGTTATTGAGGTTCTCCAAAATAAGGAGTGGGAAATCCCCCTTATTTTACTCATAGATACGGCATCTGAAAATGAAGCTTTGGAGCTACTTTCCAAAGGAGTGGATGAGTATGTTTTTCTGGACAGGCCTGCCCGATTGCCCGTATGCATTAGGAAGATCATCAAGAAATACTATTTTAAGAGGGAAAGGGAGCAACTGGAGCATAAACTGGAACAGAATGACCGGAAATTCAGGAGCCTTATAGAAAATGGGGCAGATGGGATTGTCATTTTAAATCCTGACGGCTGTAACTCCTATATATCACCCTCTGTAAAAAAGATCCTGGGATATTCCGAAGAAGAAGCAAAAGAACTGAACTTCTATTCCCTTGTCCATCCTAAGGAGCAACAGATCGTCGAGGAAGCTTTCCGCGCCTGTTTTGAGATGAGCGGATTGCCGTTGACGGGACTTCCAATTCGGGTGAAAAGTATATGGGAAAATTATCATTGGTTGGAAATAACTTTCACCAATCTTCTTGACGATCCTGCTATCAACGGTGTGGTTGTGAATTTCAGGGATATCTCAAGATATAAGAAGGCTGAACTAGCCATTCGTGAAAATGAAGAAAAGTATCGATCCTTTTTCCTTCACAGCATGGAGGGCATCCTCTTAACAGTTACCGATGGCCAAATTCTGGCAGCAAATCCTGCAGCCTGCAGAATGTTTGATATGACCGAAAGTGAGATCTGCCGTGCCGGAAGATTTGGTATTGTTGACCCGGATGATGAGCGTGTTGCAAGAGCTGTAAAGGAACGACAGGACAAAGGGCATGTCAAGGCAGAGATCACCTTTATGCGAAAGGATGGAAGCAAATTTCCCGGTGAGGTAACATCTTCGGTCTTCATTAATGCTTCGGGTGAGAAAAGAACCTCAATGATCATTCGCGATCTTTCCGAAAAGAAAAAGGCAGAGGATGAAAAGGAGGCGGTACTACAGGAGTTGCGTGAAAAGAGTTCCAAGTTACTTACCGCACAACGCATTGCCAGGTTAGGTTACTGGGAACAACATCTCGAATTTGGAAAACTTTTTTGGACAGAGGAAGTTTACAGAATTTGGGGTAGAAACCAAAGCAACTTTACTCCAACTTTGGAGGAGGTTGTAAAGACCGTCCATCCAGATGATTTGAAGAAATTTGTCTCTTCGAATTCTGCAGCCATGGCCGGACTTAGAAATCTGGATCTGGAACACCGCATCATATTACCTGATGGAACTATAAAATGGGTACATGAAAGAGGGGCTCTTTCAATTACTGAAGCCGGGATTAGAGTGTTTGAAGGTACTGTTCAGGATATTACCGAAGACAAACTGAACCGACAAAAGTTGATCACCAGTGAAGCCAGGATCCGCGGAATTTTAAAATCCCAAACAAATTATCTTATCCGGGTGGATCTGGATGGGAAGTACTCTTATTGCAATGATAAATTCTGTCAGGATTTTGACTGGATCTTTGAAGACCGGGAATTAATTGGTAAAGAAGCCATTCTTTCTGTAAAGGAAGCATCACGCCCCCGCATCAAAGAAATATTTTTAAAGTGCATCTCTCAACCCAATTCAGTCTTCCAGGTAGAGATCGAAAAAATGGAAAGTGAAGGAGGTGAAAAATATACCTATTGGGATTTTGTATGCCTTACAGATGGCGAAGGAAATCCAATAGAGATCCAGGGAGTAGGTATAGATATTACAGACAGGGTGGAAGTTGAGCAATCTCTTGTTGAAAGTAATAAGCGTTATGAACTGGTGACAAAAGCAACTTCAGACGCTATTTATGACTGGGACATCGCCTCTGGCACGATACTTTGGAGTGACAGTTACAATTCCCTGTTTGGCTACCCGGTAAATGAAACTCCACTCACGATTGATTGCTGGGTGTCTAATGTTCATCCCGAAGATGCCCCAGTGGTAGACGATCTTCATAGAGTACTTAAAAGTGAGGCTGTTTCGTGGGAAGCAGAGTATAGGTACTTAAAAGCAGATGGGAATTACTCTCATGTGCTGGAAAAGGGAACTATTATCAGGAATGATGAAGGTGAAGCCGTAAGAATGGTGGGAGCGGTTCAGGACATTACCGACAGGAAAGAAGCAATGCAAAAACTGGTGCGTAGTGAAGCCCGCCATAGAGGCATTCTGCAGTCTCAGACAAGTTATGTAATTCGGGTGGACCTGGAGGGGAATTATTCATACTGCAATGAGAAATTTTATCAGGATTTTGGATGGATGTATGACGATCATAAAGTGATTGGTAAGAATTCTCTCGATTCCATAAAAGAATACCACCATGAACGTTTGATGGAAGCAACCGAAAAATGCCTTTCCAACCCCGGAAAGGCCTTTCAGGTAGAGCTGGACAAACCCGGAAAAGATGATACTGTAAAATGTACTTTATGGGATATGGTCTTCCTTGTGGATAGTTCCGGAGAGAATGGAGAGATCCAGTGCGTGGGTATTGATATTTCAGATAGGGTGAAGGCTGAAAAAGAGAACCGTTTTCAGGCTAATTTATTGGATAAGATCGGGCAGGCTGCAATTGCAACCGATGCCAACGGAAAGATCACCTACTGGAACAATGCCGCTACAGAAATATATGGCTGGAGCAGGGAAGAAGTGCTGGGAAAAAATATTCTAAGAGTAACCCCGGCCCGAGATACCCGTCAAAAAGGGGAAAATATTATGCAGGTTCTGAAGCAAGGGAAGATCTGGTCTGGTGAATTCATGGTGCAAAGAAAAGACGGGACAGAGTTTCCGGCCCTGGTGACCAATTCCCCCTTTTACGATGAGACCGGAAAATTGCAAGGAATCATAGGGATATCTTCAGATATAACAGACCGAAAAAATGCCGATAATAAGCTGCTGGAACTGAATAAAAACCTTAGGAACTACACTTCAGAACTGGTTGCGGCCAACAAAGGGCTGGAACAATTTTCTTACATTGTCTCGCATAATTTGAGAGCGCCGGTGGCAAACATTTTGGGCCTTGGTGAATTAATTACTACCGAAGATTATCCTGAGGAATTGAAGAAGAAGTTGCTGCAGGAAGTTTTTTCCAATATAGAAAGACTGGATTCTGTAATTACCGACCTGAACGACATTCTTCAGGTAAAGGTTGATATGAGCGAGAAGAAGGAGGATATTGATCTTAAGGAACTCATAAAGACCATAAGTTCTGGTATAGACCAGGTAATAAAAAAGGAGAAGGTTGAGATCATTACTGATTTCTCTGAAGTTCCTGAATTTAATACTACCAAATCTTACCTTCATAGTATCTTTTCCAATCTTATATTTAACAGTATAAAATACAGAAGGCCTGGTGTTAATCCTGTAATTAACATCAAAAGCCGAAAAGAGAATAGTAAGATCTTTATTGAATTCACAGATAATGGAATGGGGATAGATCTGGGTAAAAAAGGAAAACAGATCTTCGGCCTTTATAAAAGATTCCACAATCATGTGGAAGGCAAGGGAATGGGATTATTCATGGTGAAAACCCAGGTGGAGATCATGGGTGGCAAGATTAATGTGTATAGTGAAGTGAATGAGGGAACACGCTTTGTTCTGGAATTTAAAAAAGAAAAGACAATTGTTACCAGAGAAGATGAAGAAAAAACGGCAGTATCTGTTGGTTGATGATGACACCACCAGCAATTTAATTTGTGAACTGAATATCAAAAAAATTGATCCGGAGGCGGAAATTCGATCCTTCAACGTTCCCGAGGAGGCACTTTCCTGTGTAAAAGACGTTTGTGTTCCAAATAAAGAGGCACTTTGTATCCTCTTTCTCGATATCAATATGCCGTCAATGACAGGCTGGGAATTTCTGGATGAGTTTAAGAGATTTTGCCCCGAAATACGCAGCAAATTTGTCGTTTATATTCTTACTTCGTCCATTGAAGATTTCACCACCGAAAAAAAGAAGTATTCCTGTGTAAGAGATTTTCTCACCAAACCCCTTATGCGCGGAAAGCTGGAAAAGGTCATTGAAGATGTCTCGGAGCTAATGCCTGAGAAGACCGAAGTTTAGAATCTTAGACCAGAATAGTCGTTCCTTCGCTACCGGAATTTCCATTGTTATCAAAGAAGAAGTCTATTCTTCCCAATCGTAGTCCGGCCCAGCCAACCTGATTGATCAGCATATTTTTGCCTTCCCTGTTTTTGGTGACGGTGGGTTTGTCCAGAAAAGTGTGGGTGTGACCACCAATTATCAGGTCAATATTTTCAGTAAGGGAGGCCAGTTTCATATCGCTGATCTTATCATCCTGGTAGCTGTAACCTAAATGTGAAAGGCAAATAATTAGATCGCAGTTCTCCTCTTTCTTGAGTTTGGCTGAAATTTCCCTGGAGATCTCTACAGGGTCCAGGTATTTTGTTTCCCTGTAATTCTTTTTTCCTACCAGACCTTCCAGTTCGATTCCGATCCCAAAAACACCAATGCGTATACCGTCCTTAATAAATACTTTGAAGGGTTTGGTATGGCCGTTCATCATGGTGTTGCTGAAATCATAGTTCGCGATTACAAACGGAAAGTTAGCATGCGGAAGCTGCGCATACAAACCGTCAATGCCATTGTCAAAATCATGATTTCCCATAGTGGCCGCATCATAACCCAGCTTACTCATCAATTTAAATTCAAGTTCCCCTCCATAAAAGTTGAAATAAGGAGTGCCCTGAAAAATATCGCCGGCATCTAATAGCAGAGTGTTAGGATTTTCCTGCCTTATTCTTTTGATCAACTCATACCTTCTGGCTATTCCTCCCTGATTTGGGAATTCAGCATGGTCCGGTCCAAAAGGTTCGATGTGACTGTGCACATCATTGGTGTGCAGAATGGTTATTTTCTTCTGCTTTTTTTCTTCGGAAAAAGACATTAATCCAAAGCTTCCAAGTCCGGCAACGGCTGTTGCCGCCGCAGTATTCTTTAAAAAGTTCCTTCTGTTCATTTGATTCTTATAAATCTTTCATCTTCCACCGGTGCGATCGTATCGTGCCGACTGAAGTAATCCAGGAGTATATTTCTGATCTTATAGTCAATGTAGGTGCTATCCAGGGCTTCAGAAAAGAAGACCATATTATCCCCACCATGGAAAAGGTAATCATTGGTAGCTACATAGTAAATGCCATCATCCTTTATGGGTGTGCCCTGTACCAGTGCTTTTTTAATGCTGTTGTCTTCCCCAATGACTAGTTCGATGCCTGACACAGGATGAGCTGTACCCGAATCTATTAGGAATCTGATCATTTTTCGCAGGCTTTGTCCCGTCATTTCTGCAACTATCACTTCATTTTCAAAAGGCATTAACTGGTAAGCCGAGCGGGTGGTAACGTCTCCCTGATTGATAGACGATCTGATTCCCCCATGGTTAAGGAGTACTATATCTATGGAATGGCCGGTCCTTTTTTGAAAGATCGGATTTGAAAGCTCCATCACAGCATCTGCCATCATATTACCAAGTGCGGTATTCAGTTCCCCATCTGTTTTTTTTAGATCACTGACAGAGTACGATAGTACTGCGTTCATTTCTTCGTCTATATGTTGCTTGTAAGGCTCAATAAAAGCAGAAATCGAATCATTTGCCGGAATGGAATCTGTAATGGAGATCTCTTTTCCCTCTATTCGATCCAGTGTGGTAATTGAGGTTTCCTTGCAGGAACTGAAGAAAAGAAATAGAGGAAAAAGCAGTAAAGAATATTTCATTTTTAGAAGGGATTCAGAAGTGCAAAAATAAAGGTTTATTAGTATTAGATCACCAAACCTCTGGAAAAATGGTGAAGTTGAATTTTCCTACTTTTTTGATTTTAAGAGAAATGATAAAAAAAATTGTTTTAATTTCCCGTCAAATTTGAGGTGTTCTTTTTTAAATATTCTTTATCCTGATAACATAAACCTTTGAAAACAAGTCAAAAAGTATTTATCCTTTTTTTACTTTTAGGCGGACTCTTTATTGCAGGCTCCCTCTTTGATTTACGACTTGTCACCTTAATTTCTAATTATCTCATCATCCCGGTGCTTATACTGTATTACCGGTATAAATCCAAAAAATGGTTCATTGCCATGGTAATTGCTCTTTTGCTGTTTTACGTTAGGGATACGTTGCTGCTCTATGGATTTCCTAATTATCCGAATCTTATAATGATCAGTTTTGGGTGTGCTTTGTCGATTGTCTACATGTTTGCCATTGTTGGTTTTCAACGATCAAAAATACATTTTGTGGAGTTGATCTCTGTCCTGATAATGTATGGATTTCTGGGATTTCTGTTTTTCTCGATTGGGGAGTTGGTTCCGCAGGTAATGCCTTCCTATAAAGGTCCTACATATTTGTACCTTTTCCTGCTTACCTTCCTGCTGGCAATAACTTTTACCAGTTATCTTCTTAAATCGCACTACGCTTCACTATGGCTAATGTTAGCCTCGGCCTCGCTGCTGGTTTCAGAACTTTCTTTGTTCTTTAAAATGTATATAGTTTCTGATTTTAGTGTCAATGTCTTCTACCCACTTTTTCACGTAATTGCGTATTACGCCCTGGTGGAACACGCAATCAACAGAAGGAGATCACAGCGAATACCATTTTTTTGATTTCGTACTGGAAACCTACAATTTTTTAGAGGTTTAAATTTTTGTAATCAAATCTTTATATATTGCACATTATTTTTCGGAAGAAAATGAAACAAAAGTATTTTTTCGCTTTTTTGGTGGTCCTCGCTATGCTGGTAAATATTACCGGTATTTTTTTTGAGGATTTTTGGCTGAAAAAATCCGGAGAAGTTGTTTTCCTCCTTCCGCTACTGGGTTATTATTATGATCGCCTTCCTCTAAAAAACTTCAATTTCAAGGCTTTTTTACTTTGTGCATTTCTGGCCGGGGTGCTGTCGTTCTTTGACCAGACCTGGTATATGACTCAAATAGTTCTCGGGCTATGGCTCGGCGGCTATATATTTTTGGTAAGGGAAGCTATTCGCCACACAGAATATGAACGCGGCAGTAAGTTCACTACCTTATATTTCTTCATGGTGGTCGCTGTGTACCTATACCTACTCTCACTTCATATTCTTGAAATTGAAAGAAGGCTGGGAGATAACTTTGAATTAGCACTGTATATTATCTACTACCTTAATATCATGATCTTTGCCATCACGGCACTGGTATATTATCTCAATTCGTTCTCTAAAAAAGCCGTTTTTTTCATTTGCCTGACCCTTGCATTCATCTTTTCTGATGTGCTTCGGGATATGGAGGTATTTTATTTTAGGGACCTAAGTGTAGAAATAGTAGGAACCCTTATAAAGTTTGCTGCCCTAAAACTGGTTTTTCTATTCTTTGTGACTCCCGAGAAGAAACTGCGCCTCCTGCACCTCGTGTAAAAACTCTTTACTTTCCCCGTAATTTGTATTTCTATATTACCTAATTTTGCCCCGTGAAACTATTGGATCTAAAGATCGCTGCCGCTCAAAGGAAGAGAATTCCAGGAGTTGTAAATCCTGATCTCTCTACGGGAAAGGGCACACGTAAACTTGGAATTATTCTGGATTCAGAAGACTCCGAATTAAGGGACTGCTTCCTGAATTTGAAAGCGGAGATGGGAATTGGAGACCTGGATTTTCACATAGTTACCTGTAAGGACAAAACAGCCAAAAATGACATTTTTCATGGTCCTGTCTTTACAAAGAAGGATATTAGTTGGAGTGGTAAAATCAAAAACGGAGAGGTCGATCTGTTTCTGGAGAACCAGTACCACCTGGTGATCTGTTTTGCAGAAGATGATAATAAACTTGCTCTATTGCTCGTTTCCCTTTGTGCTGCAGCTTTAAAAGTGGGGAGAGCCTCGATGGAGGAAGGGGTGGAAGATAGTGTTTTTGATCTCAGTATTTCTGCATCTTCTGCTGAGCCCCAAATTTTTATTGAAGAATTGAAGAAGTACCTTAAAATCATAAAAAAACAAGTAGGATGAATAAATTCGTTGGAACAGGTGTAGCGCTGGTGACCCCTTTTAAAGATGATCTTTCAGTAGATGTTGAAGGTCTGAAAAAACTGGTGAATTTCCAGGTGGATAATGGTATCGATTATATGGTGGTGCTGGGAACAACAGGAGAAAGCGTGACCCTTACCTCCGAAGAGAAAAAGCAGGTGATCGATGTGGTGGTTGCTGAGAACAATGGCAGATTGCCTCTTGTTTTGGGTGTAGGTGGAAATAACACTGCAAAAGTAACTGACGAACTTAAAAATACAGACCTGTCAGCTTTTGATGCTGTGCTTTCGGTATCTCCTTATTACAATAAACCGTCACAGGAAGGAATTTATCAGCATTATAAAGCGGTTGCAGAAGCTTCTCCAAAACCGGTCATACTATACAATGTTCCGGGTAGAACAGGATCAAACGTGCTGCCTACTACCGTTAAACGGCTGGCTGAGGATTTTGAAAATATCATTGGAATAAAAGAGGCTGCCGGAGATATGGTGCAGGCCATGAAACTTATTAGCCTGGTGCCAAAAGATTTCCTTGTCATTTCGGGAGATGATATGATCACTTTGCCAATGGTACTGGCAGGTGGACATGGAGTGATCTCTGTTATTGCGCAAGGTTTCCCTGCGGAATTTTCAAAAATGGTAAACCTAGGTTTGGAACGAAAAGTTGATGAAGCGTATGAGTTGCATTACAAAGTAGCTCCCTCGATAGATCTTATTTTTGCCGAAGGGAATCCGGTGGGAATAAAGGCACTTTTGGAAAAGAAAGACATTTGCAGGAATAGCCTGAGGTTACCTCTGGTGAAGTCCACCCAGGGACTCACAGATCAGATCAACTTGTTTGTGGATAATTTCTAGGAGCTTTTTAAAGTCTTAGCCCCTGAAACCTATAGAAATTGGGTGAATTCCAACTGAAACTAAAGTTTTTATAATAAGGCAGAAAAGAGTATTTTTGCCAGATGTTAAAATTAAGAATGAAGAAAATATTCCTTTTACTGAGCGTATTTATAGTTGCAACTTCCTGCAGCGAGTATCAAAAAGTACTTAAAAGCAAAGATACCGGGTTGAAATATACCACTGCAGAGAAATTATATGACGAGGCAAAAGCAGGAGAAGGTAATACCAACAGGAAGTTTAAAAAAGCATTGAGGATCTTTGAACAAATAGTTCCTGATCTTCGCGGAAAGCCACAGGGACAAAAGGTAATGTTCATGTATGCTGACACTTATTACGAATTAGAAGATTATTTTATTGCCGGCTATCAGTTCGAGCGTTTTGTGGAAAGTTATCCGCAGAGTGAAAAACTGGAGGAAGCAGCATTTAAGAGTGCCAAGAGTTATTATTTCCTGTCGCCTCCTTATGCCCTCGACCAGACAGAGACGCAAAAAGGTATTGAGAAACTTCAGGGCTTTATCAACCGTTTTCCTGAGAGTGAAAAGCTGGACGAAGCGAATGATCTGGTTACCGAACTGAGAGTAAAACTTGAGAAGAAAGCTTACGAAATTGCAAAACAATATCACCATACCAGGAATTATAAAGCTGCAATAACAGCCTTCAATAATTTCATTTCTGAGTACCCGGGTTCACCTTTTAGGGAACTGGCCTTTTATTACAGGTTTGATTCGGCTTACCAGTATGGGATTAATAGTTATGCGTATGCGATGCCTGAGCGTTTGAAGGCAGCAAGAAAATTTTACGAAGATTACAAGCGATATTATCCTGAAGGAAAATTTATTTCTGAAACCGAAGCTGCGCTTTCAGATATTGAGCAAAAAGAAAAGAGTTTATAACTAAGAGAGATTAATAATGATTGATTTAAAGAAGACTGACGCGCCTGTTAACACCACAACTTTAGACAAGAATCTTGTGGATGCGCCAACGAATAACATTTACGAGGCGATCTCTATTATTTCAAAAAGAGCAACACAGATCAACTCTGAGATCAAAAAGGAATTGTTGGAGAAGCTTGATGAATTCGCTACTTACAACGATAGCCTTGATGAGATCTTTGAGAACAAAGAACAGATCGAGGTTTCAAAATTCTACGAAAAACTGCCTAAGCCTCACGCTTTAGCTGTTCAGGAGTGGTTGGAAGAAAAGATCTACTACCGCAACACCAAAAGCGAGGAATAAAATATGTCTGTATTAAGCGGCAAGAAAATTCTACTCGGCGTTACCGCTGGTATTGCCGCTTATAAAACAGCTTTTTTGGTCCGGCTATTCATAAAGGCCGGGGCAGAGGTAAAGGTCATCATGACACCTGCTGCCAGAGAATTTGTTACTCCCCTAACGCTTTCCACACTTTCCAAAAATCAAGTGATCTTTTCCTTTACCCAGGAAGAAGATAAGGGAGGAATGTGGAATAATCACGTGGATCTGGGTCTTTGGGCTGATTTCATGCTGATAGCCCCCGTTACAGCGAATACCCTTTCAAAAATGGCCACCGGCAATAGTGATAACTTTTTGCTGGCCACCTACCTTTCTGCTAAATGTCCGGTATATTTTGCGCCGGCTATGGATCTTGATATGTTCAGGCATCCTTCCACTAAAAACAGCATTGAGACCTTAACTTCCTTCGGAAATATTCTTATTCCTGCAACTTCGGGAGAACTGGCAAGCGGGCTGGTTGGAGAAGGCCGTATGGCAGAACCGGAAGATATAGTTGAGTTTATTGAAGATCATATTTCTGAAAACCTTCCGCTAAGAGATAAAAAGATCCTGATAACTGCAGGGCCTACATACGAAGCTATCGATCCCGTGCGTTTTATTGGAAATCATTCCAGCGGAAAAATGGGCTTTGAACTTGCTGCTGCTGCACAGCGGTTAGGAGCAACAGTAACCTTGATCTCCGGTCCTACACACCTGGAAAACCCTTCTGCAGACATTGAGCTGATTCGGGTGCAAAGTGCGCAGGAGATGTTTGAAGCAGCTACAGGTAAGTTTGATGAGGTGGATGCTGCCATTGCGGCTGCAGCTGTTTCTGATTACCGACCTAAGAAAGTGGCCGATCAGAAGATCAAAAAGGAAACTGAAAACCTGCACATGGAGTTGGAAAAAACTCCTGATATTTTAGCTTCTTTAGGAAGTAAAAAACAAAACCAGGTACTCGTCGGCTTTGCGTTGGAAACCGAAAATGAAGAGCAAAATGCGTTGGGTAAGCTGGAAAAAAAGAACCTGGACTTTATTGTTCTGAATTCCCTGAATGATAAAGGCGCCGGATTTAAGACTGATACCAACAAAATCAGTATCTTGTTTGGCAACGGCCAAAAAGTGGATTTTGGACTGAAATCCAAAAAAGAGGTCGCTGAAGATATTTTGAAAGAACTAACTCTCTTGTTGAATGAATAGGCTTTTTTTTCTTGTTCTGTTTCTATCGCTGTCCTTTACCGGTTTTGGGCAGGAGCTCAATTGCCAGGTGGTGGTAAACGCTGAGCAGACCGGACGAGCAAATGTCACCGTCTTCAAGACCCTGGAGAATTCTCTATCAGAATTTATAAACCAAACTAAATGGACCAACCGGCAGTTTCAGCCTTATGAAAGGATCAACTGCAGCATGTTCATCAATATTACCGCTTACAATGCCGATTCCTTTACGGCGACCATTCAGGTGCAATCTTCCCGTCCCGTATATGGATCTACAATGGTTTCACCGGTTTTCAATTTCAAGGATCAGAATCTGAATTTTGAATATTCGGAATATGCTCCCTTCAGTTATAATCCTACGGAATTTAAGTCGAATTTGATCTCTGTTGTTAGTTTTTATGTTTACACCATACTTGGAATAGATGCAGATACTTTTGAAGAGCAGGGTGGGACAGCCTATTATGAAGAAGCCAATCAAATAGTGAGTACGGCTCAGCAAAGTGACCGGCTTGGCTGGAAACCTACAGATGGTAATGCATCAAGGTATAAATTGAATGCCGATCTTTTGTCAAATTCTTTTTCAGGATATCGAAAAGCCATGTATGATTATCACCGGAAAGGGCTTGATCTAATGCACCAGTCTCCGGCGGAGGGTAAAAAAGGGGTGGCCACAGCTATTCTTGATCTTAAGAGGATGAATGACAGGCGCCCAAATTCCCTGTTGCTGCGTACCTTTTTTGATGCCAAAGCAGACGAGGTCGCACAGGTATTCAGCGGTGGCCCTTCTGTACAGATAAAAGAAGTGGTGGAAGCCCTGAATAATCTGGCTCCTACTTTTTCTGAAAAATGGAGTAACATCCGTTATTAAACTGGTGCACGAAGTGGAGCTTCGTTCATGTTTTGTGAATATCTTGACTTTGAGGAGAAGCAAATTCTCCCTTATCTTTACTTAAATTTTCAACACCTTTGCTTACAACACTTTCTATAAAGAATTACGCCCTCATTGAAGACATTCAAATGAACCTGAAGGATGGTTTTACCATTATCACAGGGGAGACCGGGGCGGGTAAATCGATTATGCTGGGAGCACTTTCTCTCTTATTGGGAAAAAGGGCAGATTTTAGTGCTATTCGCGACGCCGATAAAAAATGTGTGATAGAAGGTACTTTTGACATCTCTAGTTATGGCTTGCAGGGTATTTTTGCTTCCGAAGATCTGGATTATGAGACCCACACCATCATAAGACGCGAGATATTACCTTCCGGAAAATCGCGGGCATTCGTCAATGACACCCCGGCCAATCTTTCTTCCCTTCAGGTTTTGGGAGAGCGCTTACTCGATATTCACAGTCAGCATGAGACGCTGAGCCTTGGGGATAACGAATACCAATTTCTCGTTATAGATTCCCTAGCCGGAAATTCCGAAAAATTGAAGACTTACAAGGAATCTCTGAAAGAGCTAAAAAGCCTTCAGAAGAAGCTTCACAACTTAAAAGAGGAGCAGGCCCAGGCTACGAAGGAATACGATTACAATTTGTTCCTTTTGACCGAATTGCAGCAGGCAAAGCTGGAACCGGGAATGCAGGAAGAGCTTGAGGAACGATATGAAGAGCTGAGCAATGTTGAACAGCTAACCGAACAATTGGGCGGGGCGATAAACCTTATTCAGCAGGAAGAGATAGGAGCAGCTGCTTCCCTTAAGGAGGCAAGGAATAACCTGCAGCGCATCGCAGGAATTTCTTCGAATTATCAGCAGCTATTTGAGCGCCTGCAAAGTGTGAATATTGAACTGGACGATATTGCTTCAGATCTGGAATCTTATCTCGATAAAGTAGAGGCTAATCCCGAAGAACTTGCTCAGGTCAATGATAAGCTGCAGGTGCTTTACAACCTTCAGAAGAAGCACATGGTTTCTACTGTCGAAGAACTGAAAAGTATTCAGGAGGATCTGGCTCAAAAAGTTTCAGTTTCAGAAAACGCTGAAGAAGAGATAGCAAAAGCTGAAAAAGAGATCACAGCTCAAAAGGAGGTGCTTCAAAAACAGGCTGCAGAGATACATTCTTCCCGAAACACGGTAATTCCGAAGTTTATTAAGGAAGTCGAAACAATTCTCGCAGATCTGGGAATGCCAAATGCCAGCCTAAAAATTGAACTCGAAAAACAAAAAGAGTTTTTCCCCAACGGGCAGGATAAACTTTCCTGGTTATTGAGTGCCAATAAAGGAGGTAGCTATAATGACATTAGAAAAGCAGCTTCGGGTGGGGAACTTTCCCGCATCATGCTGGCCGTGAAAAGTATCCTGGCTACCTATAGCAGTCTTCCGACTATTATTTTTGATGAGATCGACACCGGGGTTTCGGGAGATATCGCTCAAAAAATGGCAGTTATCCTTCAAAAAATGGGTAATTCCATGCAGGTCATAGCTATAACCCATCTTCCGCAGATAGCAGGGAAAGGTAGTTCGCATTTTAAGATCTATAAAGAAGATGCGGCTCATAGTACCATAACAAATATTAAAGAACTAAAAGAAGAGGAGCGGGTAGAGGAGCTGGCCATGATGCTTGGCGGTAAGAACATCAGTGATTCTGCAGTGGCACATGCAAAAGCGCTTCTAAATTAAAAGATGTTTAGTATATTTACCCGCTAACAGAAACCAAAAAAATAACATGTCTTATAATCTACTTAAAGGAAAAAAAGGGATCATCTTTGGAGCACTTGATGAGAACTCAATTGCCTGGAAAACTGCACTGCGGGTTCACGAAGAAGGCGGTCAATTTGTACTTACCAACGCGCCTATCGCTATGAGAATGGGGAATATTAAAGATCTTGCTGAAAAAACAGGATCTGAAATTATTCCTGCTGATGCTACAAGTGTTGATGATCTTGATAACCTGGTAGACAAAGCCATGGAAATATTAGGCGGGAAACTTGATTTCGTGCTGCATTCCATCGGAATGTCTGTGAATGTTAGAAAAGGCAATCACTATACTGAGATGAACTACGATTACACGACCAAAGGTTGGGATGTATCGGCGGTTTCTTTTCACAAGACCATGCAGAGCCTTTATAAGAAAGATGCAATGAATGAGTGGGGAAGTATTATGGCCCTATCTTACATTGCGGCTCAAAAAGTATTTCCGGATTATAACGACATGGCCGATAACAAGGCTTATCTGGAATCTATTGCCCGTAGCTTCGGGTATTTCTTCGGAAAAGAGAAAAAAGTGCGTGTAAATACCATTTCTCAATCCCCAACTCCTACCACAGCGGGGCAGGGTGTAAAAGGATTTGATGGTTTCATCGCTTATGCAGATGAAATGTCTCCACTTGGAAATGCTACAGGGATGGATTGCGCCAATTATATAATTACCCTTTTCTCAGATCTTACGAAAAGAGTAACTCTTCAAAATCTTTTTAACGATGGTGGTTTCTCCAATATGGGAGTAAGCCAGCAGGTTATGGAAGCCTTTGTAAAAGGAAAGGAAAATTAGGCTAGTTCAAACTTTTACAAAGAAGAGGCTGTAAAATTTAATTTTACGGCCTCTTTTAATTTTGGGCTTTGCCTCTAATTTCTTTAATACATTTGTGGAATGGAGATCAGCTATTCTTTTGTTATTCCCGTTTTTAACCGGCCCAATGAGATAAGGGAGCTGTTGGAAAGCATGAAGAAGCTGGATTTTGATGATGATTTTGAGATCGTCATTGTGGAAGACGGGAGCACTGAGACTGCGGAAGAAGTTTTAGCTGAATTTTCTGAAGACCTAAATATTTCTTATTTCCGGAAACCAAATTCCGGCCCCGGCGATTCCCGCAACTACGGAATGAGCAGAGCAAAAGGAGATTATTTTTTGATCCTGGATTCAGATGTTATTCTGCCTTCGCAATATATTAAGGAAGTAGATAAAGAACTTCAGCAGGAATTTATTCACTGTTTTGGAGGACCCGATGCGGCTCATCAGGAATTTTCCCCGATCCAGAAAGCTATTAATTATTCAATGACCTCCTTTTTGACCACAGGGGGAATACGTGGCGGCAAAAAGATGGTCGGTAAATTTCAGCCACGCAGCTTTAATATGGGACTTTCAAAAAAGGCATTTGAAGCTACCGGTGGATTTGGAAGGATACATCCCGGTGAAGATCCCGACCTATCTCTGAGGCTTGAAAAAAGTGGTTTTAGCACCCGGTTTTTCCGGAATGCCTTTGTGTATCATAAAAGGAGGATCAACTGGGAGAAATTTTACCAGCAGGTGTACAAATTTGGAATGGTGCGACCCATTCTCAATAAATGGCATCCGACTTCGGCGAAACCAACTTTTTGGTTTCCAAGTCTGTTCATGATTGGGTTTCTATTCAGTGTTATTTTAGTATTTACCGGATTTCCATATCTTCTGCTGGGGTATGTCATTTACTTTATTGTTCTTTTCTTTCATTCCCTGGCTCTTAATTCAAGTCTGACTATTGCGATGTATTCGGTTTGGGCTTCTTTGGTTCAATTTTCAGGCTACGGACTTGGTTTCTGCTTGTCAACCTACTATATTAGGATTCTGAATCAGGACCCGGAAATACGGTTTCCAAAGCTATTCTTCCACCATGCTCAAAAGGATAAAAACAGTTACCCGAACCAGGTTTAAACGAACCAACTTCAATTCCTTTTTTTTCTTTTTGTTCTTTGCCGTGGTGATCTGGATCTTCGTTCAGTTCTCAAAGCAGTATAATGAAGTGGTCGATATTCCGGTGCAGTATATTAATGTTCCGCCGAACAAATTGATCACAAAGAATAATCCGCAGACTGTCAAAATTCGAATGGAAGAGAACGGCTTCAAGGTAGCCTGGATGTCTCTTTTTCCACCCACTTTATATGTAGATGTCTCCAAGACCTCCGAAGAAGGAGGGAAGTTAATATATGTGTTTGATGAAAACCGGAATGAGATCCTGGGACAACTGAACATCGATTTTGAGAACAACCAGTTTGTAAAAGATGCCCTTACCATCAATTTTGAACAGAAGAAAGAAAAGAGGTTGCCGGTAGTTGCCAGAATAGAACCTGAATTTGCCGCCGGTTATGCAGGAGCTGGAGAACTGCAGGTACAACCGGATTCGATCACCATCAGTGGGCCGGATGTGGTATTGGACACCATTTCAAGTCTCTATACCAAACCGGTCAAGTTGAAAAAAATAAAAGATGATTTTTCCGGCTCGGTGGATATTGATACGAGTGGGTATAAAGATATCACGCTTTATACTCGCCAGGTGAACTATTCCATGGATGTTGAAAAATATACTGAGGGCAATGTGCTTGTTCCAATTGAGATCATCAATGTTCCGGAAGGGTTGGAAGTGGTGATCTTTCCGAAGGAAAGTCTTCTTTTCTACCAGGTAAGCCTGAAAGACTACAATAAAGTGACAGCTTCAGATTTTAGGGTAGTGGCAGATTTCCGAAAGACCCGTGAAGACCAGGACTTCATTATTCCGGAAGTGGTCAAAAAGCCTGAATTCACGAATAATCTTCGACTGAATGAGAAAAAGATCCAGTTCATAATCAAGAAATGAAAGTAGTTGGATTGACAGGCGGTATTGGGAGCGGCAAAACTACGGTAGCCAACATGTTCAGGGAACTGGGAATTCCTGTTTTCATTGCCGATGATGAGGCAAAGGCTCTTCTCAACTCTGATCCTGACATAAAGAAAGCCATAACGGGAATTTTCGGACGGGAAATTTATAACGAAGAAGGTCTTGATCGTAAGAAATTAGCCTCCCTGGTTTTCAATGACCGGGAAAAATTGGACAGGCTAAACGCTATTGTTCATCCTGCAGTAGCAAATTACTTTGATGGCTGGAAAAAAAAGCAAAAGTCTACTTATCTCATTTATGAGGCTGCTATACTTTTTGAAACCGGTGGTTATAAAAAATGCGACTTCACAGTTCTTGTAACTGCTCCACATGATATCAGGATCCAGCGCCTGCAGCAAAGGGATAATTCTACACTTGAGGAAATCGAAGCCCGAATGAACAATCAATGGAGTGATGAAAAAAAGGCAAATCTAGCCGATTTTCAGATCGAAAATATTGATATCTCAGCGACGCGGAAAAGGGTCCGCGAAATTCATGAAATAATCCTTAAAAGCGCGTAAAATCTAGGATTCTTATGTTAACTTTTGGTTAAAGGATTATAGCGCTAAATGTTAAAATCATATTTTTGAGATATGAACAAAAAGATATTTTTTCTTTTGGTGGTTCTTATGAGCCTCTCTTTAATAGGAATCATATTTGTTCAGGGATTTTGGATCAAAAATACGGTTGAAAGTAAAGAAGAACAGTTTTCTTTCGACGCAAAACAGATATTGCGAAGAGTAGCCAATGAAGTGGAAAATAATGAACTGGAGAACTACTATTTTGCCATGCAGGATTTGGTGGACAGTTTAGGGGTACAACCTGACAGTTCCATTATGAGTAAAATATTTCAGGTTCAGAGGGATGAATTTTCCAATGAGATCTATGTCTATTCACAGGGGATCATAGAAGAAGATTACAAGCTGTCAACAGCTTTTCTGGATGCCTCTATAGACACTATACATTTTAAAAAACTCATTAATTCAAAGGTATCTAAGCTGGTCAAAAATGATAGCCTGAACGAAAATTCGCTCTCCACACCGGGCAGGATAAACCGCATTTTTCGCATGAAGGATGTTGAAAAGGAATTCATCCGGTCGGCAGTAGGGGAGTATACAAGCAGGATGCCTATACATAAGAGAGTATCAAAAGAATACCTGGAGGATCTTATTCGAAGGGAGATCAAGAACAGAGGCTTGAATACCTCTTTTGAATACGGAATTTACGGTAACGGCCTGGCCACAAAGGTGCGGTCAGAAAATTTCAGGTTGAACGCCAAGACAACTTACAGGGTGCCCCTTTTTACCAATGGTAATGGCACTAATGATTATCAGTTATTTGTCAATTTTACTGAGAAAAAACAGGTGGTCCTTTCCTCGATCACATTGATGGCGGCTCTTTCAATAATTTTCACCCTGATTATCGTAATTGCCTACTCAAGTGCCCTATCTCAGTTGATTCGGCAACGACAGATATCAGAGATCAAAACTGATTTTATCAATAATATGACCCACGAATTCAAAACGCCCATTGCAACTATTAATCTTGCTCTGGACGCTATAAGAAATCCGAAGGTCATGAGTGATCCTGAGAAGGTGGCACATTACCACCGGATGATCAGGGATGAAAATAAACGAATGCATGCACAGGTAGAGAACGTGCTTAGAATCTCAAGGCTGGAGAAAAATGAGCTGGACCTCAAAAAGGAAAGGCTTGATCTGCACGAACTTATCGAAGAAGCAATCACACATGTTGAATTGATCGTGGAAGACAGGAACGGATATATAAAAACCCATTTTGGAGCACTTAAGTCCTCCATTCTGGCCAACCAGACCCACTTCACCAATGTGATCGTCAACGTGCTTGATAATGCGGTAAAATACTCACCGGGCGAACCAAAGATTGACATATATACCGAAAATGTCAGGAACTATATTGTTGCGAAAATAAGAGACCAGGGAAGCGGGATGAGCAGACCTGTTCAGAAAAAAGTATTTGAAAAATTCTACCGCGAACACACCGGTGATATCCATAACGTGAAAGGTCACGGTTTGGGGCTTGCCTATGTGAAGCGAATCCTTGACGATCACCACGGAACCATTACCGTGGAGAGCGAAAAAGGAAAAGGAAGTACATTTATAATTAAACTACCACTAATATCTTAATTTATGGAAACTGAAAATAAGAAAATTTTACTAGTTGAAGATGATCCCAACTTTGGAACAGTTTTAAAAGACTATCTGGCAATGAATGACTATGAGGTCACTCACGCCAAGAACGGAATGGAAGGATTTGAAAAATTCAAAAAAGATGATTTTGATCTTTGTATTCTGGATGTTATGATGCCCTATAAAGATGGCTTTACCTTAGCCAAAGAGATCAGGGAAAAGAATGAAGAAATTCCTATCATTTTCCTTACCGCCAAGGCGATGAAAGAAGATGTACTAAAAGGATATAAGGTCGGAGCAGATGATTACCTGAATAAACCTTTTGACAGCGAAGTATTGCTTATGAAGATCAAGGCGATCATGCAGCGTAAAGCGACTGACAGTGTTGCTGACAGTAAGCAATTCGAGTTCCAGATTGGAGATTTCCACCTGAATTCAAAGCTGCGTTTCCTTACGTTCAGGGACGAGGAGCCTACCAAACTATCTCCTAAAGAGAATGAATTGCTTCGCCTGCTGGCACTGCATGAAAATGACCTGATGCCAAGAGAGCTTGCGCTTACAAAGATCTGGAGGGATGATAACTACTTCACCTCCCGAAGTATGGATGTTTATATTGCTAAACTTAGAAAGTATCTTAAGAAAGACGAGAATGTCGAGATCCTGAATATTCACGGAGAAGGGTTCAGGCTCGTTATCAGAAATAAAGAAGAAGCCCAGGGCTAAGCCTATTTTCAGTTTCTAATGAGCTAAGGTATTATCACGGAAGGGATCATCCGTGATAATACCTTATATGGCTCTGTTAACAATTTCTTTTCCGGCTCTTCGTTTACAATACCTATATTTGCCTTGTAACCTACACTGAATGAGGAGACTCCGGGACATACCCTGTTTAAACATAAATGCCGTGACTTCGCGGCTTTTTTTTGATACCCGAACTTCTGTCAAGAAAATAGAATTCCTTCCTCGTCCTCTACTACTCCTGATTTTTCTATTAATTTTGAAAGGTCCGTTAGTTTTTGGACAGGAACCAATTTATACCCATAATCCGGGTGAATCTAAAAATCTTGATTATTTCACTATTACCTCTGCGGATGCTTTCAATCCTCAAGCAAAGATAAACCGTCTGGTAATTGCTGTAGATGTAGCTCCAAATGGTGAAGTATTTGTTCTCACTTTTGGAGACGGAATAAAAAAAGTTGGAGCTAATGGAGGATTAGTAAATTTTATACCTAATCAAAGTGACAGATTAAGTAATGCCTTAGATTTTGCCATTAATAGTGATGGTAAGTTTTTTGTTGCAACCAATGAAAGTAACCGAAGATTTATCCGCGTTTATTCTCCCACAGGAGCATACTTGTCAGGGGAAACTTTAGGCGATGGCACCTACGGAACAGGTCCTAATCAATTCAAAGGACCTTCAGGTTTGACTTTTGATAAGGACGATAACCTTTTTGTTGCCGATCAGTACCTGGGAGATGCAGATCCTCCCCGTCCCAGTGCAATAAAAATCTATAGAAAAGATGCTGCTGGTAGCTATAAGAATAACCTCATCCAAGAATTTGATAACGTACAGGGGACTATACTTAACTTTCCTTACAGAATAGCCGTTAACAGTCAGGGGCAGCTTTATATGTCCGAACTGGGCCAGACCGGCGATGCCAGTGTGAAGATTATTGAATTTGATGCCAATTTCAACCCTCTTAGCATGTCACCGGGTCCTTCTGCCCAATTGGGAGCTCCTGGGAGCATTGTGATCGATAAGTTTGACAATGTCTTTGTAGCAGATTTTGGTAACGAAATTGACCTGCCTCGAATTCTTAATGCTACCGAAGATCTCGATGAATTTTATGCAGTTTTTGAAATTATCATAAATGGAATAGATAACAATGTCTTTAAGATTAATGTTTACAATCCCGACAGTACTTTTAACTCAATAATCTCCTCTCAAATTGATTTTCCAATTGATCTGGCGATCTCTCCCTGTGGAACTCTATACGTAAATAATGCAATTTTTGATGGAAGGGTTAGGTCGATTTTTGGGTTTACTGTACCAGATTTTACTCTAGATTTTGATCTTGAAGCCTATGATAGATCAGCGGGATATGATACTGAAGATCCTGTTGTACTCAATTGTAGTAATGACCTTAATGTAGAATTGACTAACGGAAGGTTCACAGTGGATGACTACAGGAACCTCCAAAGTTTTTCAGATAATTGCGATGACGATCTGGAAATCATTCAATCTCCTCCGGCTGGTACATCAATATCACAAACCACTACTGTTTCAATAACAGCAAAAGATGATTCAGGAAATGAATCTGCGGCTTGTACATTCCAGTTGATCATAACCGAGGAGCAACAACCGCCCAGTTTTACCTGTAGTGCTCCGGGAGATCTGACTCTAAATATTGGAGCAGATTGTTCTGTCAATGCTTCAGATTATTCAGAATATATAACGAACCCGGAAAATTTTCAAAATGGAATCAGAATCGAGCAGGAGGAGAGTGTCTTAGGGAATATTATGACTGTCACTTTAACTGTTTTTGATGGGGAAGAGGAAGTCGACACCTGTACTTTTGAAGTTACCTTATTAGATGTTACTGCTCCTGAAATTACTTCTTGTGATGCTACATCCATTGAAATAGAATTAGCGGCAGGAGAGTCCTTTACTATTCAGGATTATTCTTCAAGAATTTCCGCTTCAGATTGTGATTCGAATTTCACAATAAACCAAAGTCCTGCTGAAGGTGCACAAATTACCGAAACCACAAGGGTTACTTTAACGGCAACAGACGGTTCAGGAAATGAATCAGCGGCTTGTTCCTTTCAAGTTATTATAACAGAAGAGCAACAGCCACCTAGCTTTACCTGTAATGCTCCGGTAGATCTGACTCTGAATATAGGAGCAGATTGTTCTGTCAATGCTTCAGATTATTCCGGATATATAACGAACCCGGAAAATTTTCAAAACGGAATCAGAATTGAGCAGGAGGAGAGTGTCTCAGGGAGTATTATGACTGTCACTTTAACTGTTTTTGATGGGGAAGAGGAAGTCGACACCTGTACTTTTGAAGTTACTTTATTGGATGTTACTGCTCCTGAAATTACTTCTTGTGATGCTACATCCATTGAAATAGAATTAGCGGCAGGAGAGTCCTTTACTATTCAGGATTATTCTTCAAGAATTTCCGCTTCAGATTGTGATTCGAATTTCACAATAAACCAAAGTCCTGCTGAAGGTGCACAAATTACCGAAACCACAAGGGTTACTTTAACGGCAACAGACGGTTCAGGAAATGAATCAGCGGCTTGTTCCTTTCAAGTTATTATAACAGAAGAGCAACAGCCACCTAGCTTTACCTGTAATGCTCCGGTAGATCTGACTCTGAATATAGGAGCAGATTGTTCTGTCAATGCTTCAGATTATTCCGGATATATAACGAACCCGGAAAATTTTCAAAACGGAATCAGAATTGAGCAGGAGGAGAGTGTCTCAGGGAGTATTATGACTGTCACTTTAACTGTTTTTGATGGGGAAGAGGAAGTCGACACCTGTACTTTTGAAGTTACTTTATTGGATGTTACTGCTCCTGAAATTACTTCTTGTGATACTACATCCATTGAAATAGAATTAGCGGCAGGAGAGTCCTTTACTATTCAGGATTATTCTTCAAGAATTTCCGCTTCAGATTGTGATTCGAATTTCACAATAAATCAAAGTCCTGCTGAAGGTGCACAAATTACCGAAACCACAACAGTTACTTTAACGGCAATAGACGGGTCAGGAAACGGGTCGAACGCCTGTTCTTTTGAGATTATCATTATTGAAGAGCAACAGGCTCTTCAAATTACCAACTGTCCTCCCTCCAGAACTGAATCCCTAGGCAACGATTGCAGTTTTATCCTTCCCGATTATACGAACGAAGCAGCTGCCAACGTAGAAGCCACTTTTTCACAAACTCCTGTTGCCGGAACGGTAATCACTGCTGCAACTGAAGTGATCATTAAAGCGGAGGCAAATGGTGAAACCAAAGAATGCTCCTTTGAAGTAAGCCTTCAGGATAATATAATACCCGAGATAAGCTGCCCTTCAGATAAAACAGTAAATTTTGATCCGGCTATTGGATTTACAGTTCTCGATTACAGGGGAGAGGCAATTGCCTCCGACAATTGTAGTTTTGAAATCGTTCAGGATCCACCTCCCGGAACGGTGCTGTTCCAAAGCAGATGGATCTTCCTTACGGCTATTGACGCTTCTGACAATCAAATCGTTTGTGAATTTGCACTTAATCTTACTGAAGGAGCAACACCCGAAATTAGCTGTAAAGATGTGACAATTGAACTTGATGCTACCGGTAAAGCTAATTTAGATGCATCTTCTATTTTTGATGGAGATTTTTATGATCCGTCTATTCGTTCTTTCAGCCTTGATAAAGGCAGTTTTGATTGTTCTGACATAGGTGTTGAAGTGCCCGTAGAGTTAACAGTTGAGTATATGAATGGCACTACTGCTCAGTGTACTTCTAAAGTAACTGTGGTGGATAATTCTGATCCTGTAGTGAATTGCGTTTCTACATTCACTCTTTATCTGAATGAAGAAGGCTACGGAATACTCTCACCTGGTATTCTCGATCGAAATTCAACAGATAATTGTGGTATTGCTGAAATGAAATTAAACAAGACCCGCTTTGATAATTCTGATGTTGGAGATCAGACAATTGTCCTCACCGTAACCGATACTTCCGGAAATACTGAGACTTGTGAAACCTTGCTTACGGTGGTTCCATACGGGGAAAGGACGGTCACCTGTGCAGAAGAAATCGACCTTCCCCTGGATGAAAATGGAGAAGCTACATTAAAACTAACTTACACCGGGAATGAGGAAAACATTGAAGTGGTGACCAGTAAAACCAATTTTACCTGTGACGATCTTGGCTCAGAAGTGGTAACTGCGACTTATATAGGGGAATATTCCGGAAGCTGTGAAATCCAAATAAATATCCTCGATAATCTGCCACCACAGATCGACTGTGTTTCAAGCTACACCCTGCGATTGAACGAGCAGGGAACGGGAACAATTTCTGAAGAGCTTCTCAATCTCAACTACAGTGATAACTGTGGAGTTTCAAGGGCAATTTTCAGTAAAACCAATTTTACCACTCAGGATATAGGTAACAATAATATCACTTTCACAGTAAATGACAGTTCCGGAAATGAAAGCAGCTGTACTATAAATGTTATGGTCATTCCATTTGATTATGCCGGACCCGATTTTGAGTGTAAGGACTCTTTTACCCTGGAATTGAATTCGAATGGGCAGGCTTTTCTCAGCTCATCAGATGTTTATACAGGAGAGGCCTTAGGAGTAGTTTTTGAGTTAAGCAAAAGTATGTTTACCTGCAGTGATATAGGTAGCGAAGAGATTGAAGTGAGTTATTCGGGATCAGCAACCGGAACCTGTACTCTCGAGGTCGTTGTGGAAGATAATTTGGCCCCTGCTATTAGCTGCGTGGCGACCCTGGAAGTTTATCTGGATCAAACCGGCAGCGCTACCATTTCTCCACAAGATATTGATTACGGCTCTACCGATAACTGCTCCATCACTTCCCGAACCTTATCCATAACTACCTTTAGTGAAGCTGATCTGGGTGAAAATACAGTCACACTTACGGTTATAGATGCCTCCGAAAATATTTCGACCTGTGAAGCGACGGTGATCGTTAAACCTCAGCAGGGACCTGCTCCGGTCGTGTGTGTAGAATCTGTAGTTCTGGAATTAAATTCCAATGGTAGAGTAACTCTGGACCCTCAGCAACTTTTCTCCGGTGGTCCCGCAGATCTGGAATATTCGGTGAACAGAACTCAGTTTACCTGCCTCGACCTGGGAGAGCAGAATGTTGTATTTACTTATTCTTCGGAAAGTGATTCCGGTTCCTGTGAAATTCCGTTATTGGTAATCGATCCAAATAACTATTGTGAAGAATTTATAGGTGGCAATGGTCCTTTTGTGATCCTTTATCCGAATCCCGGAAATGGTGAAGTGAGTATCAAGGTTTCGCCCGGTATTATTTTGAAAAGGGCAGAGGTGTTTGATGCCAAAGGCAGGTTCTTACTGGAAAAATCTTTTGAAGAGAATTCCGCAGAAGACCTATATTATCGCTTGAATTTGACCGCTTTCCAATCAGGGGTGTATACCCTCATGTTGTATTCCCAGGACAAGGAATATATAAGAAGAGCAATTATAAGAAATGATTAATCTATTGTTGCTTCTTTGATAAAGTTGATGATCTCTTCGGAAGGAGTATCGTAAGGGAACCAGTTGATCTCCTCATTCTTTTTAAACCAGGTAAACTGGCGTTTCGCAAAACGGCGGGTATTTTTCTTGATTTCTGAAACGGCAAAATTAAGAGACCATTCCCCATCCAGATATTTAAAAAGTTCCTTGTAACCAACGGTATTTAAAGCGTTCAGATCTTTTTTAGAATAAAGCCCTTTTACTTCTTCCAGCAAGCCTTCTTCCATCATTTGATCTACCCGACGGTTAATGCGGTTATAAACCAATTCCCTCTCTGCAGTAAGTCCAAGATAGAGGGTCTTAAAAGGCCTTTTTGGAGCTCTGTCTTTTCGGAAGCTTGAAAAGGTCTTTCCTGTTCCGATACAGATCTCCAGCGCCCGAATTACCCGGTGCGGATTCTGTAGATCCACTTCGGAATAATAGTCGGGATCAAGTTTTTTTAATTTTTCCTGAAGAGTGGCTATACCTTTTTGCTCCAGTTCGTTTTTAAGTTCGGTGCGTATGTTAGGGTCTACTTTCGGAAAGGAATCAAGACCTTTGGTTACAGCATCTACATACAATCCGCTTCCTCCCACCATAATGACCTCATTATGATTTTTAAAAAGCTCCTCCAGCTTCGCTAATGCTTCCCGTTCAAAGTCACCTATCGAATAATCATCTTTTACAGAACGGTGCTGAATGAAATGATGTGGAGCGGCAGCGAGTTCTTCAGCAGTCGGTGCTGCTGTCCCTATACTCATTTCCTTGAAGAATTGTCGGGAATCCGCTGAAATTACCTCGGTATCAAAATAATTTGCGAGTTCGATTCCCAATGAAGTTTTTCCAATAGCTGTGGGACCAACAACTACAATGAGAGATTTAGTATTCATTTAGAAGGTTTCCGCAGTTGTGGCAATACTCAGCCTTATCCAAATGCTGAGATTCGTTACAATGGGGACAAACTTGCGTATTGACATGTACTCGTCCCGTGGCCTTGGAAAATTCTGAGGTCACAATTCCGGTGGGTACTGCTATAATTCCATAACCGGTGATCATAATTACTGATGCAATGAACTGTCCCAGCGGCGTGACAGGATGTATATCTCCAAAGCCTACAGTAGTCAGGGTAACTATACACCAGTAGATTCCAGTGGGAATGCTTGTATAACCATTTTCGGGGCCTTCAATCAGATACATTACTGTTCCCATGATCACACAAAGAATGACCACAGCGTAAAGGAAGACTAGGATCTTCGCCCGGCTATTGCGTAAGGCCAGCAACAACCTGTTGGACTCCCCTATATATCTGGTGATCTTAAGGATTCTGAAGATCCTTAATAATCTCAGAGCCCTGACAGCAAATAAAAGGTTGTGTCCCCCTCCCAGAATAGCCAGGTAGGTAGGTAAAGTGGATAACAGGTCCACAATACCATAAAAGCTGAAGATATAGGTGGATGGCCTTTTAATCACTACTATTCGTAGAATATATTCTATTGTGAAAATAGCTGTGATAATCCATTCTGCTGTATAGAACTCAAAGTAGTATCTGTCGCTCATGCCCGGGATACTCTCGAGCATTACAAGAACAATACTCAGAATAATGACCAAAAGCAAGCCAATGTCAAAACTTTTTCCGGCAGGAGTATCCGCTTCATAAATGATCTCATGAAGTTTCTTTTTCCACTCTGAAGTATTCGATTGGGTCACAGATGATGAATTACAGTCTAAAAATAGGATTTTTAGAGAAACTACTGACAAAAGCAAGTTGTTTTCTATTGTACAGTATCCAGCTTGATGATCTTTACTCTATTGTTCTTCCGCAAATAGCTTTGAATAATGTGTTGGGCATCCCGATCGCTTTTCATTGGAGTGATAATAGACTTGATGATCTCCAGGTTGTTGAGCTGGTGATTGAGGTCAAAAAAACCGATCCCTTTGAACTCACCTTCTTCAACTAACAAGGCGCTTCTTTCGTGAATATCTCTTCCACGGTCTACAATGATCATGTTTTGATTTTCGTAACTGTATTTCTCCAGGATCTCATGAACCCGCTGATTGTAATCGATAGGAGATTCTTCTCCTATACAGGCGCCATTACATTCTTTGATGCTATAATTAAAACAACTGCCACTGCCGGTGTGAATTCCGGTAAGGCGCTGGCACAGGGAATATTCTTCTAGGAGGGAATTCATCATAGCCCTTGCCTGCTGCATGTTGGTAAAGGTGGTGACGTTCTTCTTTCTACCATCTGCCTTGCCAATCTTTAAATGGATATAACCGTCAGCATCTACAGATTTGTACAGGGCGTATGAAAAAATGGTTTTGGTAAGGGCTTTATTGTATTTAGGTTTATTACGCTTTATTTCCTCGTTTTCCTTGAGCAAGGCGTTCAATTCATTTCCGGTTGCCTCGTAGGTTACTGATGCTACTTCTTTTTGAATTTCAATTGATTTACGGTTCTCACTCGTAAAATGCTGATTGACCCTCTTCTTAATATTCCTGCTCTTACCTATATAGATTATCTCTCCTTCGGAGTCGTGAAGATAATACACGCCTGTAATGGAAGGCAGATCGTCCAGGATCTGGATCAATTTGGTATCCATTTGATTTTTTGGGGAATGTCTTACAGCTCCCTTGAGGATCTCCTTTTCAGAATCTTTCGCAAGCAACATCTTGAACAGCTTAACAGTCGCTTGTGCATCTCCACTGGCGCGGTGCCTGTCGCTTAACGGAATTCCCAGTGCTCTTACAAGTTTTCCGAGGCTATAGGATTTCTGCCCGGGAATTAACTTTTTGGAAAGCTCTACCGTACAAAGGCTTTGGCGTTCAAATTCAAAGCCCAGCCGCTTAAATTCTGTACGAAGTATTCGATAGTCAAATTTGGCGTTGTGGGCCACGAGGATAGTACCTTCGGTGATCTCAACGATTCTTTTTGCTACCTCGAAAAATTTAGGAGCGTTCCGAAGCATTTCGTTGTTGATCCCGGTGAGTCCCACTACGAAAGGCTGGATTGGAATTTCAGGATTTACGAGGCTAATAAACTGGTCTACTACTTTATGCCCGTCGAACTTATAGACAGCAATTTCTGTGATCCCTTCTTCATTATACTTCCCGCCGGTAGTTTCTATGTCTAAAATTGCGTACAAAAGTTCTTCTTCCTGCTATTTAATTATAATCTCTTTCTCCAAAAATAGCACTTCCTACGCGTACCATCGTACTGCCGCATTCAATTGCTATTTTATAATCTCCACTCATCCCCATTGAAAGGGTAGAGAAGGTTGGGTGCTCTTTTTTAAATTCGTCAAAAGTACGCTTTAAAAAGCTGAATTCACTCCTGATCTTTGCCTGATCTTCTGTTAAAGTTGCCATTCCCATTAATCCAATGATCTCAACATGAGACATTTCCCTGTAAGCATCAGATAAAAGGATATTTTTCGCTTCTTCAATATCTATTCCATATTTAGTGTCTTCTTCGGCTATCTTGATCTGCAGGAGGCACTGGATCTTTCGGTCATTCTTTTTAGCCTGTTTTTCGATCTCCTTTAGCAGTTTTAGACTATCCACCGCGTGAATGAGCGAAACGAAAGGGGCCATGTATTTTACTTTGTTCCGTTGGACATGACCTACCATGTGCCATTGAATATCCTTCGGAAGTTCTTCCCATTTCTCAGCCATTTCCTGGATCTTGTTTTCTCCAAAGAGGCGTTGTCCTGCTTCATAAGCTTCTAGAAGATCCTCTTTAGGTTTCGTCTTTGAAATGGCAACCAGGGAAACTTCTTCCGGAAGTTCGGCTTTCAGGGTCTTTATATTTTCAGCAATGCTCATTAAACTTCTTTTTCAGATAATTTAAAATTCATAGACCGTCAGGCCACTGCGTAATTTCGGCTCAATGCAGGTGCTCTTCGGGGGCATGGTTAGTCCCTGGTCTGCTATTTTCTTGATCTCATCTACTGTAAGGGGAAGCATTCCGAAGCCGACTGCGTAGAGACCTTCATCTACGGCTTTTTTTACTTCGAAGGACTCATTTCTACCGGGAAGGTACGAAATTCTTCTGTCATTTTTAAGGTCTTCTATTCCAAGAAGAGGCTTTAGTATCCTGATAAACAGGATGTAAGGGTCTAATTCACTTAAAGGTCCCGTAAATTCATAGTTCGTTTTCCGCAAGTAAAGAGAATAAAATTCTCCATCCAAATACATCGAAAAATGGTGTTTTTTGGAAGGTTTATAAAGCTCTGTTCCGCGGTTCTCAATTCTAAACCATTCGTCGAGCTGCATCAGGAATTCTTTTTTACTCAGGCCGTTCAGGTCTGTAATAAGTCGGTTGAATTCGTAGAGTTGCAGATTGCTCTCGGCGATCATGTAACTCAGAAAGTAATTATACGGCTCTTCTCCGGTATGGTTCGGATTCTTTTCCCGGGATTCCTTCGCTAACAGCCAGGAAGAGGCACTGCGATGGTGGCCGTCGGCAATATAAACTGCTTCCATTTTTTCAAATTCCGCCTTGATCTTAGAAGTACGTTCAGGGTCGTTCACCACCCACAGGTAATGAGTATCCCGGTTAAGTGAGGTAAACTCATATTCTGCTCTTTCTGCCATCACTTCGGAAGTGATCCTGTTGATCACTTCACTGTCCGGATAAGTAAGCAGCACGGGTTCGGTATTAAAGCCGACCGTCTTCAGGTAATCCTTAAAAAGTTGTTCCCGATGAGAAATAGTATCCTCGTGCTTTCTGATCACATCGTTTTCGTAATCATCTGCACAGGTGGCCGCGATAATTCCGCAGTAGGTCTGGTTGCGGGAGATGGTTTTATAGATGTAATAGGCCGGACTCTCATCCTGAATGAACACACCTTCCTCCTTAAATTCCAGGTAACGGTTCTTCACCAGTTGAAATCGCTCACTTCCCGTGATCTCCTTCTGAAATTTATAACCCGGATTAATGATATGAAGAAATGAAAACGGGTTGTGCTCCAACTGAAAGGTCACTTCTTCAACCGAATAGTCCTGGAATGGCCGTGTTGCGACCAGACCCACCTTATCCCGGGAAGGCCTTACCGCCTTAAAAGGAATTATTTTTGCCAAGTTTGTACAGTTAAATGTTTATCAGAAAAGCCCTTTTTAAGAGGCGAACTGGCCGGCAACTTTTTCAGCTTTTCTGCTTTCGGAATAGTCATAGAAACCTTCTCCCGATTTCACTCCCATTTTACCTGCCTGCACCATATTCACTAAAAGAGGGCAGGGGGCATATTTCGGATTTTTGAAGCCGTTGTACATTACTTCCAGAATAGAAAGGCAAACATCCAGTCCAATGAAATCTGCCAGTTGTAGAGGCCCCATTGGATGCGCCATTCCCAGTTTCATCACTGTATCGATCTCCTGCACGCCGGCCACGCCGTTGTAAAGAGTTTCAATAGATTCATTGATCATTGGCATGAGGATACGGTTTGCAACAAAGCCGGGATAGTCATTCACTTCCACAGGTTCCTTTTTCAGTTTCCTGGAAAGTTCCATGATGTTGCCGGTAACCTCGTCACTGGTATTATAACCGCGAATGATCTCTACCAGTTTCATAATAGGCACCGGATTCATAAAGTGCATCCCGATCACTCTTTCAGGATTGGAAACCACAGAGGCTATCTTGGTAATGGAAATAGAGGAGGTGTTGGAAGCCAAAATTGTTTCACCACTACAAAGTTCATCCAGCTGTTTGAAGATCGAAAGTTTCAGCTCTACATTTTCGGTAGCTGCCTCTACAACAAGATCAATATTTTTAACGCCTTCCGAAAGTTGGGTGAAGGTGTGGATATTGCCAAGGGTATTTTTTTTATCTTCTTCAGAGATCTTTTCTTTGGCGACCATGCGGTCAAGATTCCCGCAAATAGTATTCATCCCTCTTTCCAGGGACTTTTCAGAAATATCAATAAGATTTGTTTTGTATCCGAATTGGGCGAAAGTATGGGCAATTCCGTTTCCCATAGTTCCGGCTCCAATAACTGCAATATTTTTCATAAGGTTTTTAGTTAAAAGATTTTATAATCTGTTTGGCAACTTTTAATGCAAGGGTACCCTGTTCAAGACTTACAACAGGAGTAGTGTTGTTGTTTATGGCTTCAGCGAAAGAATTAAGTTCCTCTAAAATGGCATTTGAAGGACTCACATCAGGGTTGTCAAAATAGATCTGCTTCTTGATCCCTTCGGCATTCTGAAGGATCATATCGAAATCACCCGGTTCTTTAGGTGCATCCTTCATTTTCACCACCTCACATCTTTTCTCGAGAAAGTCCACAGAAATGTAGGCATCTCTTTGGAAGAAACGCGATTTTCTCATGTTCTTAAGGGAGATCCTGCTGGCAGTGAGATTGGCAACACAACCGTTCTCGAATTCGATACGGGCATTCGCAATATCGGGAGTATCACTGATCACCGATACTCCGCTCGCACTAATATTCTTCACTTCAGATTTGACCACGCTCAAAATAGCGTCAATGTCATGGATCATGAGGTCCAATACCACAGGAACATCTGTCCCGCGGGGATTAAATTCCGCCAGGCGGTGAGATTCAATGAACATGGGGTTATCAATTTTGGAGGCCACGGCCACAAAAGCCGGATTGAACCGCTCCACATGACCCACCTGACCCTTTACTCCATGCCGGTTTGCGAGCTCCACAAGTTCTTCAGCTTCCTCGACAGTATTGGTAATGGGTTTTTCAATGAACAGGTGCTTACCTGCCTTGATGGCTTTTTTCCCGACTTCAAAGTGAGAAAGGGTAGGAGTGACAACGTCTACAACATCTACTGCCGCAATAAGCGCATCAAGATCATTGAAGTACTTATATCCAAATTCGTCCTCTACTTTTTTTCCCGCCTCCTGATCTACATCGTAAAAACCAACCAGATCATATTTTTCAGATTCCTTTAAAAGGCGAAGATGGATCTTCCCTAAATGTCCTGCGCCTAAGACGCCAGCTTTCAGCATAACGATACGTTTTGAACAAAAATAATATTTCTTACCCTAAAGCCAATGCCAAATTGGAGTGAATCCTCATTAGCCTGAATTTTTCTTTAACCTGAATTTTTCTTTGTGTAATTTTGGCCGGTAATATTCAGGAACAGTGCGAAAGGATACGTTAAAACACCAGGGTAAAAGACAGCAGCTGGCTGCAGTAGTGGCCGGTAAGGGAATAACAGATGAGAAAGTGCTGGATGCTATAAAAAAGATCCCGAGACACCTTTTTATGGACAGTAGCTTTGAAGATCACGCTTACCAGGATAAAGCCTTTCCTATTGCTGCAGATCAAACCATTTCCCAGCCCTACACCGTAGCTTTTCAATCTGAAGTATTACAGGTATTCAAAGGTGCTACTGTGCTGGAAATAGGTACCGGTAGCGGTTATCAAACTGCGGTACTTTGTGAGATGGGAGCGAAGGTCTATAGTATTGAAAGGCAGCAGGAACTCTTTAAGAAGACCCGGCTGTTCCTCGGGAAAATAGGTTATCGTCCCAAATATCTTGCTTTCGGAGATGGTTACAAAGGCTTGCCGGAATATGCCCCCTTTGACCGCATCATAGTTACCGCGGGTGCTCCTTTTGTTCCTAAAGCTCTTTTAAGTCAGCTGAAGGTGGGAGGCCGGATGGTGATACCGGTTGGGAAAAATGAGCAGATAATGACACTTTTGGAAAGAAGGTCAGAAACTGAATTCGAGAAGACAGAATTTGGTCAATTCCGATTTGTACCACTGCTTGAAGACAAAAACTAATAATAAACTTTATTTGTAGTCTTTCTGGATCCGGTCCAGTCGCCGCTTGCTCTCACGGTCTTTAATAGTTTCCCTCTTATCGTATAACTTTTTACCTTTTGCCAGGGCGATCTGCATTTTTGCAAGTCCGCGGTCGTTGATAAACAATCGAAGGGGCACGATAGTAAGTCCGGAATTCTTCACTTCCTTTTCCAGTTTTTTCAACTCCTTTCGGTTCAAAAGAAGCTTTCGGGCGTGTTTGGGATCGTGGTTGAAATAGGTAGCGTGAGAATATTCCTGAACCGTCATATTGATGACGAACAACTCATGATTGGAGAACTCACAAAAACTTTCGGCTATAGAAGCTTTTCCTTCACGAATGGATTTGATCTCTGTACCCGCCAGTTTTATACCTGCAGTGTATTTATCGAGGATCTCATACTCAAACTTCGCCTTCTTGTTCTTGATATTGATGTTGTTCTTCATAGGGAACAAAAATATAAAGCTTTCTTTAATTTACAGGGTTTTTAAGGAATTCTTAAACAGAGGCATCCGGTTTTAGAATACTGAGCGGAAATCCTTATTTTTGGACATCCAAGTCAACATCATGAAAAAATATCTTCTTCTATTAATCACTGTTCTATTTATCTCTTGCGGAGATTCTTCCGAAGAAAATCCTGCCGATGTCATAGTTAGTAAAGCAATCGAAAAAGCCGGCGGAGATCTTTATGAAAAAGCCGAGATCAGATTCAACTTCAGAGACAGAAAGTACAGAAGTAAGCGAAATAATGGACTTTTTGAACTGGTAAGGTACACTTATAATGATTCTTTGGGTGCGGTTCAGGATGTTTTAACGAATGAGGGGTTTACGCGTCTGGTTAACAATGAGGAAGTTGAGTTACCCGATACTCTGGCCACTTCAATCGCCGAAAGTGTGAATTCGGTTCATTACTTTGTGCAATTGCCTTATGGTTTAAATGCCGATGCGGTGAAGAAAAAACTTATCGGGGAGGATACTATAAACGGAAAAACATATTATGAAATTGAGGTCACCTTCAAGCAGGACGGTGGGGGAGCAGACCATGAAGATGTTTACATGTACTGGATCGAAAAAGGGGATTATACCGTAGATTTTATGGCGTACCGCTTTTTTGTGGATGACGGCGGAATACGATTCAGGGTTGCCGGGAATCCGCGTGTGATCAACGGGATCAGGTTTGTAGATTATGAGAATTATAAGACCAATGATCTTTCCACACCTTTAGAGGAACTGGATGAGCTCTATACTTCCGGAAAATTAATAAAGGTCTCTGAAATTAAAAACAAGAATCTGAAGGTGGATATCAATTAATATAAAGCACCTCTGCTTTTTTTGTACCATCGGGTCCCACGGTCACGATAAAAAGACTGCCGCTCTCCGATTCATCAATATCTCCGTACACTTTTTCTCCTAAAATCAGGTTCACGAACTGCGGATTGGTATTGCTGTGGCCAACAACCAGAACGGTTTTTCCTGAGGTCTTCCCCTGAAAATCTTTACTGTACAACTGGCGGGGATCATAGATCTCCACTGAGTTTTGTTGGGATTTAGCGACTGCCTGAGCGGTTGCCCTGGTTCTGCTGTAATCGGTTGTATAGATGTGATCAAATTCTACTTCTTTAAAGATCCTGGCCCAGTTCTCAGCCCGCTGTTTTCCTTTTTCGGTAAGTTCAGGATCCCGGTTAGTAGGATCTGTAGTGTCTTTTTCAGCGTGCCGAATAAAGTAATAGGTCGTCATTTTATCCTGGTTTTGTTGCGCAGAAACTTCAGTCGGGTTAATAACCGTACATATGAGGCTGATAATAAAGATATAGAATGTTTTCATGTTCAATTTATTTTTTAGGAATGAATTCCAGGAGGATCACCTGGTTCAATTGAGGCCCAAGCGTATTAAAGTTATTGTCTGATATCAGTATAATACTTCGATTTCCATTGGGTAGTACCGGGCCAAAAGTGATTCCTTCAATATTATCAATGATCTCTTCACTCAGAAATTTTTTAGCCCATTTAAAGTCATAGAGCAATTCCTTTTTTGCCGGGTTATAAAAAGTCACGTTGAGATTATTTCTGTCGAGCGTGTTGGTAGCCAAACTGACATCCACATCAAAGATGCGCACGGTATTTCCATTCTTGCCATGACCACTGGCATAACCTCTCTCAAGGATCAGGAATTTGTCCGGTGCATACTCCAGCAGGTCTGTAACTCCATTCACTGCAAAATATAACCAGGGGATCTTGGCTATAGGTTCTAATCGGTATGGAAACTGCTTAGTGGCCTTTTTAGTCTTTTTGTCAAAATAGGTGATCCTAACGGGGGATTTGGTCTTGATCAACTTTGGTTTAGGGCCATCGGCTTTTAGCGGAAGTTCCATCGCCACCCAAATTCCTTTGTTATCGAAGGACTCGGCCAGTCCTTCAAAAGAACCATTGTTTCTTGGTTCCTTGAGGCTATTGGCCAGAAAATATTCAGGCACTTCAAAGGAATCAACGAAATCACCATTTTTGGAGACCGTGAAAATAGCAGGATCTTTTTCTGCTTTAATAGCTCCTTCACTGGTGAGAATGAAATTTTCGGTTTCCGGCTCATAGAGCAGGCTTTCCAGGTCGAGATTCATATCCTTTAGAAAGTCAGAGCTGGTCTCTAACTTAATGACCCTTTTGATCTCAACGGTATCTATTTTTTCATTTTCTATACGAATACTGGCTTCATAGATCCTGGGAACCGAGGGCTGGTCGCTCACCATATAATAGGTATCCTCCCGAAAGTCAATTCCAGAAAGGCCACCAACCTTTGTTCCATCTAGCTCAAGGTCTTCAGAAATATTGTAATCATCTAAAAATCGAACCTGTACGTTTCGTGTATCTCCAATTCTCGAACTTTTGCATCCAATCAGTAAGAAAGCAAGTCCGGCTGCAATAATCTCTTTTTTCATGCCGATAAAAATAACAATTTATTAAGAGCAAAATGGCAGTTTGTTGGCAGCACCTGCAATTTCTTCTTCTTATTTTACTGCTAGTATAACCAAAAAACCACAGATTATGAATGATGATCAATTAGAAGGAAAATGGAAACAGATCAAAGGTGAATTCAAACAGAAATATGGAAAGATCACTGATGACGACACCACTTATGCCGAAGGACGATTTGATGAAATGTTAGGTCGCCTACAGGAAAGAACAGGAAAGAATAAAGAAGAACTTCGAAGAGAAATAGAGAAGTGGTAGAACCCCTTCCCAAGAAAAAAGGCCGGAATTTCCGGCCTTTTTTGATGTTACTGTTCTGCTATTTCTTCCTGATTCCTGAAGACCAGTTCGTCATCAAAGGAATCGAGTAAGATGATACTATCAGTTTTGATCTTGCCACTCAGGATCTCCTTGGAAAGTTTATTTAAAACTTCCCTCTGAATTGTCCTTTTCACGGGACGTGCACCATACTGCGGATCGAATCCTTTTTCTGCGAGATCAGAGATTGCTTCTGAGGTGGCATCCAAAGTGATCCCCTGTTTCGCCAACATTTTGGTCACTCCTTTTAACTGCAGACTAACGATCTGTTTAATGTTCTTTTGAGTAAGTGGAGAGAACATTACGATATCATCGATACGGTTGATGAACTCAGGCCGTACGCTCTGTTTCAAAAGAGCCAGTACCTCCTCCTTCGCACCTTCCATGGCAGTATCAAGATCTTTGATATTCTCAAATTTTTCCTGAATAATGTGAGATCCGATATTCGAGGTCATAATGATGATCGTATTTCTAAAATCTGCAAGACGTCCTTTATTGTCGGTCAATCTTCCTTCGTCCAGCACCTGTAACAGGATGTTGAAAGTATCGGGATGGGCTTTTTCGATCTCATCCAAAAGTACCACGGAATAAGGTTTCCTTCGAACGGCCTCGGTCAATTGCCCTCCTTCTTCATAACCAATATATCCCGGAGGTGCACCTACAAGACGGCTCACTGCATGACGTTCCTGGTATTCACTCATATCGATCCTGGTCATGGCACTTTCGTCATCAAACAAGTATTCAGCAAGGGCCTTGGCCAGCTCGGTCTTACCAACTCCGGTAGTACCCAGGAAAAGGAAAGATCCAATTGGCTTTTTTTGATCCTGTAATCCCGCGCGGCTTCTTCTCACCGCATCACTTACCGCCTGAATGGCTTCTTCCTGCCCAACCACCCTTTTGTGAAGTTCTTCTTCCAGGTGGAGCAGTTTTTCCCGTTCGCTCTGCAGCATTTTAGTTACTGGAATGCCGGTCCATTTTGCAACAACTTCGGCTATATCCTCATTAGTAACTTCCTCTTTGATCAGGGATTTTCCTTTCTGATTTTCTTCCAGTTGTTTCTGTAGTTCAGCCAGCTTCTCCTGTTCTTCCTTGATCTTTCCGTAGCGCAATTCGGCTACTTTTCCGTAGTTACCTTCGCGTTCTGCACGTTCAGCTTCAAGTTTGAACTCTTCAATATTAGATTTTGCAGTCTGAATGTTGTCTACAACGTCTTTTTCATTTTTCCATTGAGCGTGTAACTCATTGCGTTCCTCTTTGTAATTGGCAAGGTCGGCACGTAAAGATTTCAGCTTGACTTCATCCTTTTCACGTTTTATGGCTTCCATTTCGATCTCGAGCTGCATGATCTTTCTGTCGAGTACATCGAGTTCTTCGGGCTTGGAATTTATCTCCATTCTCAGTCGCGATGCTGCCTCGTCCATAAGGTCAATGGCCTTATCTGGTAGGAAGCGGTTGGTAATGTAGCGCTGAGACAATTCAACAGCAGCAATGATAGCTTCATCCTTGATTCGCACCTTGTGGTGAGTTTCGTACTTTTCTTTAATTCCGCGAAGAATAGAAATGGCACTTTCTGTATCTGGCTCATCGACCATTACCTTCTGAAAACGCCTTTCCAGTGCCTTGTCTTTTTCGAAATACTTTTGATACTCGTCAAGAGTGGTCGCACCAATAGCTCGTAATTCTCCACGGGCCAATGCCGGTTTTAAAATATTGGCCGCATCCATTGCGCCCTGACCACCACCTGCACCTACCAGAGTGTGGATCTCATCAATAAAAAGGACGATGTTTCCTTCGCTTGATGTTACTTCTTTAATTACCGCTTTAAGTCGCTCTTCAAATTCTCCCTTGAATTTTGCACCAGCGATCAGCGCTCCCATATCGAGGGAATAGATCTGTTTGTCTTTCAGGTTTTCAGGAATGTCACCGGCAATAATCCTGTGGGCGAGTCCTTCGGCGATGGCGGTCTTACCAACTCCGGGTTCACCTACCAGCATCGGATTGTTCTTTGTTCTTCGGGAAAGGATTTGAAGCACCCTTCGTATCTCTTCATCCCGGCCAATGACCGGGTCTAATTTTCCTTCCTCAGCCAGTTTGTTGAGGTGATTCGCATATTTGTTCAATGAATTATAGGTTTCCTCTGCACTTTGAGACGTGACCTTTTCGCCTTTCCGCAGTTCATCTATAGCAGCTTTAAGTCCTTTTTCAGTAGCTCCCTGGTCTTTTAGGATCTGGGAAACCTTGCTGGAAGAATTAAATACCGCAAGAATAAGGTGCTCTAAAGAAACAAATTCATCCCCCATCTTTTTAGCAATGGAGGTAGCCTCATTGAGGGTCTTTGAAGCCTCACGGGAAAGCATGATGTCCCCGCCGCTTACCTTCGGAAAACTTTGGAGTGTTTTATCAAGTATCTGCTGAAAAAGACTGACGTTAATATTCAATTTTTTGAGCAGGAAAGGAGTCACATTTTCATCAACTATGGTGATAGCCTTAAAAATATGTTCGTTCTCAATTTGTTGATGGCCCAGTTCCTGTGCAAGCTGCTGTGCCTGCTGGATAGCCTCCTGAGATTTTATTGTAAAATTTTTCAGATTCATATGTATAGTGTGTTCGTTTCTTTTTCAGTTCCATTTGCAATACATATACCAGCAGAAGAAGCCAGACAAAATGGCTTGATAATGTGGGTTTTTACTGACTTTTTGTCTATTAAAGTTACGACTTCCTTAGCTAAGAAGGAACTTAGTTCCATTAAATTTTGGAAAGCTTAGAGGTATAACTTTTGATGTATACTTAATACATTTATCAAAAATTAAATTTTATGGGGTTATTCGACAAAATGTTTCAAAGTCAACGAGATATATCAAAGAAAGAAATAGAGGAAGTGCCATGGACACCTCTTACCAATATGGAGCAACTGGAGACCATTAAAAAAGAATCACAGGAGCAGCCAGTACTTATTTTTAAGCACTCCACAAGATGTGGGATTAGCAGGATGGTCCTAAAAGGATTTGAGAATGAATATGAGGTCCTTAAAGATACCGATCACAAAATGTATTTTCTGGACCTGATTGCCAACAGGGATGTGTCCAATGCGGTAGCCTCCCGACTTTCGGTGCAGCATGAAAGTCCGCAATTGATCGTTCTTCAGGATGGAAATGTTGTGCATCATGCTTCCCATCATTCAATTCAGGCAGAGCGGGTAAAAGAATTTTTGTAGTCTCCCGGAAATTTTTTGTTAAACCGCTAAAGTGCTGTTAAAGGTTTTTTAATCAGTCTGTTACAGCTTTTTTTATTGTTTATATTAGGTCAGAATAATTAATCTAACTTAAAATTTTGTACTATGGAAAAGCAAAGAGGAAGTAGCAGCGAAGAGGAAAAAAGAAACCGCCAGAATGAGGACAAAAAGAGAAATCCTTCGCAACACGCAGCAGGTGACCGTGATAAACAAAAAAAAGAGGACGCTGAGAGAGAAAGAGATATGGAGCGCGACAGAGATAGCAACAAACGCGACCATGAAAGCGATAAGCGTCTATAGTTTTAGTTTTTAGTAAATAAAAAGAGCCACAAATTGTGGCTCTTTTTTTATAGAATGGTACTTGGTTTTATTTCTTCTTTGGATTAAAAACGGGAAGCAGTTTAGTGCTCACTTCTCCAAATCCAATGCGGGAATTTTCTTTTTCGCAGTAACCTCTCATAATAACGGTGTCGTTGTCTTCAATAAAGGTTCTGGTACTGCCGTCATCTAATTTTACCGGCTTTTCTCCTTTCCACGAAAGTTCAAGCATTGAACCGTACGAGTCTGGTGTTGGACCGGAAATTGTTCCTGATCCCATCATGTCTCCAGAAAGAACCGGGCAACCATTCACAGTGTGGTGAGCCAATTGCTGACTCATGTTCCAGTACATGTATTTGAAATTGGATTTGGAAACTCTTGTTTCTTCACCATTATCAGGTTTTATAAATACTTCCAGCTTGATGTCAAAACTCTTTTTTCCTTTGAATTGTAGGTAAGGTAAAAGTTTCTTCTCCGGCTGCGGACTTTCGGTCCTGAAAGGTTCCAGGGCGTCAAGCGTTACGATCCATGGGGAGATGGAGGAGGCAAAGTTCTTTGCCAAAAATGGCCCTAGTGGTACATATTCCCAGGTTTGAATATCGCGGGCACTCCAGTCATTGAAAAGTACGAGTCCAAAAATGTAATCTTCAGCTTCCTCTATTGGAATAGGCTCGCCAAGGCTATTAGCATCGGTTGTGATAAAGGCCATTTCCAGTTCAAAATCCACTCTTTTAGATGGTCCGAATACCGGTTCCTCAGCTCCCTTTGGGAGCGTTTGTCCTTGTGGCCTGTGTACAGGGATTCCGCTGGGAATAATGGAAGAACTTCTTCCGTGGTAACCCACGGGAATGTGAAGCCAGTTTGGAAGCAATGCATTTTCAGGATCGCGGAACATAGTCCCTACGTTGGTAGCGTGTTCTTTACTGGAGTAAAAATCAGTGTAGTCACCAACCTGTACCGGAAGCTGCATTTCTATCTCATCTAATCCAAAAAGAACCACCTTCCGGTGATCTTCATTGTCTCTGAGCTTACTGTTGGTAGCATCAAAAATTTCAGCGATTCGGTTTCTTACCAGGCGCCAGGTTTTCTTTCCGTCAGAAATAAAATCGTTTAAAGTATCCTGTAGAAAAATATCATCGGTCAGCGGAATTCCTTCAAAATAACCTAACTGATGAAGCGCCCCAAGATCAATTGCCGTATTTCCAATTCTGGTACCAATGGTAATCACGTCATCCCGTGTAAGAAAGACGCCAAAAGGTATATTTTGAATAGGAAAATCAGAGTTTTCGGGTACTTCCAGCCATGTTTTACGTGTAGGATCGTTAGCTGTAATAGACATAATAAATGTTGGTATTTTGTTAAAATCAATTCGAACCAAATATATTATTTTCCATTAAAGAACCGAATGTATTTGCTATTTTTACGGAATATTTAACGTAAAAAAATCATATGCAAAGAGATACGGAATTATTTGATTTAATTGATGCTGAAAAGGAGAGACAACTCAATGGATTAGAACTTATTGCAAGTGAGAATTTTGTAAGTGAGCAGGTGCTTGAAGCTGCAGGATCTGTACTTACCAATAAATATGCTGAAGGTTATCCAGGGAAACGTTATTATGGCGGATGTGAAGTGGTAGATGAGGTAGAAAACCTGGCAATTGAGCGTTTAAAAGAATTATTTAATGCTGAATACGCCAACGTTCAGCCGCATTCCGGATCTCAGGCGAATACTGCAGTTTTTCAGGCTTGCATGAATCCGGGAGATAAATTCCTCGGTTTTGATCTTTCTCACGGAGGGCATCTTACCCACGGTTCTCCTGTAAATTTCTCCGGAAAGCTTTACCAGCCGGTATTCTACGGAGTGGACAAAGAAACAGGTCTTATTAATTATGATGAAGTAGCCCGCATCGCCAAAGAAGAAAAGCCGAAGATGATCATCGCCGGTGCTTCTGCTTATTCCAGGGAAATAGATTATAAGAGATTTCGCGAGATAGCGGACAGTGTGGGCGCTATCCTTTTTGCTGATATCGCACATCCTGCAGGGCTTATTGCCAAAGGACTTTTGAGTGACCCGCTTCCACATTGTCACGTGGTGACCTCAACCACGCATAAGACCTTGCGGGGGCCACGTGGCGGAATTATCATGATGGGACAGGATTTCGACAATCCGTTTGGAGAAAAGCTGAAGAACGGGCAGCCAAAGAAAATGTCAATGTTGCTTAACAGTGCTGTTTTTCCAGGGAATCAGGGAGGTCCGCTTGAACATATTATTGCGGCCAAAGCAGTTGCTTTCGGGGAAGCTTTGACAGATGATTTCCTGCATTACACAGTACAGGTTAAGAAGAATGCTAAAGCCATGGCCGAAGCATTTATGAAAAAAGATTATCACGTGATCTCCGGTGGAACAGACAATCATATGATGTTGATAGACCTTAGAAACAAGAATATTTCAGGAAAAGAGGCGGAAGAAGCTCTTGGAAAAGCAGACATAACCGTGAACAAGAACATGGTGCCTTTTGATGATAAATCACCTTTCGTGACCTCGGGAATCAGGATCGGGACTCCGGCTGTTACCACCCGCGGATTAAAAGAAGCTGATATGGCGGGCATTGTAGATCTTATAGATAAGGTGATCACCAATCATGCTGATGATGCAGTCCTGGAAGAAATAGGAAAAGAGGTGCATGAAATGATGAAAGGAAAGCCACTTTTTCAGGCTTAAGCCTAATTAAAACTATTTAGCGGCCGTCAAAAATGTGTTTTAAAAACCTCATTTTTGGCGGCTCTTAATTTCCGGAATTTTCTTCTACAGGAGGTACAAACTCGTAAGCTCCAATATCAGGTTCGGGAAGTCTGGGGTGTTGCAGCAGATCTAAAGGTACTGAGGCTGCCTTTTCCGGATCAGCCTGGTCAACCACAGGAGATGTTTCGGTAAGCATTAATTGGTTCTTTAACGGATCTTTAAAAATGGGGTCCTGATTTAAAAGAACATCCTTGAAGATTTCTTCATTGCTGAAATCATAAAGCGGATTGCCATTAAAACTCCCCTGCTCATCCTGAAACCTGATCAAACAATTCTGAAAAAAGACATTAAAGGAGTTTTCTGTTTTGTTGAAGAACAGTTCCAGTCTGTCATTTCCATAAATGATACTGTTATAAAAATTCGCCTTCTGAAGGTCGATACCGCTCGAATTTTCGACGTTTTCTATGAGTACTGACGGGAATTGCCGGTAACCTTTTTGCCAGTAATTTGCTATGGTGCAATGAGTGTATTCGTGATTTCCACCTATTATATGTAGGGAACTTTGCCCGCTGTTGTTGATCACGAGGTTTTCAGCATATATATCGGCATTCTCCAGCCGTAGTCCGTTGACAGCGGAATTGTAGATCTGCACATTCTGAAGCTCCAATGAAACAGGGGAGGAGAGAGCATCTCCGCTGATCCACACTCCAATCCCGGCATTTTTGATAGTAGTGTGTTTAAAATGGCTTTTTTTGCTGCCTTTTTTGAAACGGATTCCGCTCCATTGACCGGGCACATTCTCAAACTGCTTCTGCTGCCGGTCAGCTTCAAAGATCACTTCATTTTCCAGCTGCTGCCTGTCTTCGCTATAAATACCATCGACTTGCAGGGAAGCATTTTCGGAAATCAATAGTCCGCTGTTGGCGTGAAAATATATGCGGGCTCCTGCTTCGATCTTAAGGTCCTTCTGAGAAGGCACTACTGCGAAGCCATAGATCACATAAGGTTTTTCATTAGTAAAGACCAGTTGTTCCTCTTCCAAAAAAAATCCGGGCACAAGAATTTCCTCGCCAGATTCGGGATCTTCTATTGAAACTGTTCCAGGCTTCCCATCATTTCCTTTTTGAGGGTAAAGTAAAACTGCATCTTTTATCAGCGTTACCAGTGGAACTTCCTGCAGGTGCCCCGAAGATCTGAATTGGAGCGCATCTGTATAAAGAAATTCCTCTTCCGGAAAATCTTCGGCATCGACTGTGGTCTCTATAAAGATATAGATACTGTCTTTTGCCAGGATCTCAATATTTTCAAACGATTTTCCCGAGAGCCCATCAACATTTAAGCGGTAATAAGAATTCTCACCATTCCTTAAGTTAACTTCGGGTACAAAAACATCTTCTCCCGAACGATTGTAGACTTTGAGGGTGTACGTGGCAGAACTAATGTTACTGAAAACCGTATCCAGAAAAACCGTGTCGCGCGAAAAAACCAGCCTTCCCGACGTTTCTGTAAAATCAAAATCAGACCGGCATGAACTCCATAAAATAATTGCCAGTAGCAGAATTATGGAGTAAATATTTTTCATTGTTTATGGAAAACGGTTCGCAGATCATCAGTAATTCGGGTAGGCTTTTTTGAGGCCGCATCGAGTAAACACCAGGTAGACTTCGAACTGACAAGAACTTCCCCGGTTTTTGCATTTTTGATATTCACATATCTCAGGGAGGTGACAAAAGTAGTGTCTCCCACAAAGGTCTCTAACAGAATTTCATCTCCTAAAAAAGCCTCCTTTTTATAGTCTATTTCATGCCTTATCATCACCCAGATAAAATCTTGTTTTAGCTGATCTGATGCACGTACTTCCCAGTGTTCCTTTGCAATGTCCTGTATCCATTGAACGTACACCACATTGTTGACATGGTGCAGGTCGTCCAGGTCAGCTTTAGAGACCGTACGGCGCTGTGTATAGACTTCAGCGGGTTCCATTATTTTTCTTTGATCTCTACTTCAAAAAGAGTGTCCCAGTTCTTTCCGGTAACGTAAAGTTTTCCGGTAGCAGAATTATAGGCGATCCCATTGAGCACATCATTTACAGGATCAAGGCTGGAAGCATTGTTAAGCCGTTCTTTGAGTCCGTCGAAATTGATCACTCCTTCAATAGCCCCATTTTCAGGGTTAATGATCGCTACTCCGTTCTTTTGGTACGTATTGGCGTAGATCTTTCCATCGATCCATTCCAGCTCATTGAGCTGGGTTGCGATGGTACGATTGGTTACCGTTTGAATAAAGGATTTTTCAGCCTGGGTTTCAGGATCCAAAAGCCAGATGTTCTCTGTGCCGTCGCTTTTGAACATATAGTTTTCATTGTGGGTAAGACCCCAGCCTTCATTGCTTTGGTGATAAGCAAACTCGCCAAGTTTTTCAAACGAATTTACGTCATAGATGAATCCAACACCCTCCTTCCAGGTGAGTTGGTAGATCTTGTCATTTATAATCGTAATTCCTTCAGCAAAATAATTAGAAGGAACTTCTATGGATTGAAGAACCTCACCTGTCTCCAGATCCACTTTTCGCAGCGAAGACTGGCCATAGTGACCGGTGCTTTCATAAAGCTGACCGTTGTAAAATTCCAGGCCCTGCGTGTAGGCATCGGTAGCATGTGGATACGAATTAATCACCTCATAGGTGTAGGTGACCGGTGCCACATTATTATATAGAGTGATTTCCTGTTCCACCTGCTCCATATTTGCATTCGAGTAGATCTTGGCGCGAAGTGGCCAACGCCCTAATTTCTCATTCTGAAAAGTATAGTTCAGGTCTCCTTTATCTGTTTTTTCGAGCCGTGTATTTCCAAGGTAGTAGACAACGGAGTCGATCTTTTTTCCTGCGGAAGCATTAAGGTGCACCTGCAGGTTATCACCAAGCTTAAATTCGGTAGAATTGGGATTTAATTCGAGAGAATATTCCGAAGTTGTATCTTCAGAATCACCGCCGCAGGAAAGGGCAAGCATACTTAAAATTAACAGCGACAGGGAGTTAATTATCTTCATTTTTGAGGGTGATTTTTAAGCAAGGTAAATTAATTAATTCAGTTTAGAAAATACTTGCAAAATGTATGAAAGGTTGTATATTTGCCCCGGCAAGTCCCACACAACCAGCTCCTGCTGAATCCCCCAGGGCGGGAACGCAGCAAGGGTAAGCGGTCGTAGCGGTGTGATGTGGGTCGCTTGCCATTTTTTGTTTCTGCTCGTTAAATTTTGTTGCATCTTTGCAGCATGAAAGAAAGCAAATCCCCCAAAGTTGTTTTTATTACCGGTGCTTCTTCAGGAATTGGAAAAGCCATCGCCGATTTTCTTATTTCCAAGGATTTTATCGTCTATGGAACCAGCAGAAATCCGCAGAAGTATTCTGTAGATTTTCCGCTGGTCGCATTAGATGTGACAAAACCTGAAAGTATTAAAAATGCAGTTTCTGAAGTAGTTTCCAAGGCAGGAAGAATTGATGTGCTGGTGAATAATGCCGGAGTTGGAATAACAGGTCCTATTGAAGAAACTCCCGATGAGGAGATCAAAAAAGCTTTTGACACAAACTATTTCGGTCCTATCAATGTCATTAAAGCAGTGCTTCCGGAAATGCGAAAAGTTGGTGGCGGCCTCGTTATAAATATTACTTCAATTGCCGGTTATATGGGCCTTCCTTACCGCGGAATTTACTCTGCTTCCAAAGGAGCTCTTGAACTTACCACCGAAGCCTTCAGAATGGAACTGCGCGACTTTAATATTCAAATGACCAATGTGGCACCCGGCGATTTTGCTACCAATATTGCTGCAGGTCGTTATCATGCGCCCGTTATTGAAGGTTCACCTTATGAAAAGCCCTACGGAAATACCCTGAAGCTAATGAATCAGCATGTGGATGAAGGGCAGGATCCAAAGCAAATGGCCGAAGCGGTTTACGGGATCATAAAAGAGAAAAATCCGAAGGGACATTATAAGGTAGGAGAACCCATGCAAAAGTTTTCTGTGGCTCTAAAAAGGGTACTTCCAGATAAACTTTACGAGAGATTACTTCTGAAGCATTATAAATTGTAGTTTTGCAACAGGTTTAAAAAAACGAAATTTTTACACTAAATCTATTTAAATCAACACACTATGAAATTTTTTATTGATACGGCAAACCTTGACCAGATAAGGGAAGCGCAGGAACTTGGAGTTCTTGACGGCGTAACTACCAATCCTTCCCTAATGGCCAAAGAAGGGATCACCGGAAAAGAGAATATCATCAACCACTATAAGAAGATCTGTGAAATTGTAGACGGAGATGTAAGTGCTGAGGTAATTGCTACAGATTTTGAAAATATTATCAAAGAAGGAGAAGAACTGGCAGCATTGCACGAGCAGATTGTGGTAAAGGTGCCAATGATAAAAGACGGGATCAAAGCCATAAAATACTTTAGCGATAAAGGCATCAGGACTAACTGTACTTTAGTGTTCTCAGCTGGGCAGGCATTGCTTGCCGCAAAAGCAGGAGCCACTTATGTGTCACCATTCATCGGAAGGTTGGATGATATTTCTACAGATGGTCTTAACCTGATTGCAGAGATCCGTTTGATATATGACAACTACAATTTTGATACACAAATTTTAGCTGCTTCGGTACGTCACACTATGCACGTTATTGACTGTGCGAAGATTGGGGCAGATGTAATGACAGGACCATTGTCATCCATTGTTGGTCTTGCAAGTCACCCGCTTACTGATATTGGTCTGGAGAAATTTCTGGCAGATCACAAAAAAGGGAACTAAAAATCCCATTTTTGGATACTAATAAGCCTTTATTCTTCGGAATAGAGGCTTTTTTTATTGATTGAGGAACTCTAGAATGCGGGTCTCAAATTGAGGGGAATTTATAAAAGCATCCCCAATGATCACTTTGCCGGTTGAATCCAAAAAGAGAAGTTTGTTGAGGTAGTACTGGAAAAATTCTTTTTTGATACGCGTTCTGCCTACCTGAAATTCCATCTCGGGATCATACCCATATTTATTTAACGCTAAGCGCCATTTTGAGACTTCCCCAATATCCATGTTGATGCCAATGAAATTGATCTCAGGATATTTTTCTCTCATTTCATCGATCAATTGATGATATTGCTTGTGTTCCCTGGAGTAGATGGACCAGAGGAAGACAATAGTCGGTTTCTTTATTACCTCTTTGAATTGAATAGTATCCCCTGATGAATTTATCAATGGAACAGTTGATACACGAGTACCCGGTAAATAAGCCAATTGAAGGACTCCCAATTGTTCCAGGTTACTTAATTCTTTCTGAGGGATTCTGGATTCCTTAAGAAGATTAAGTGTTTTCGTGATCTCTTCTTCTTCCCGGGCCATCACAATGCCCAACACTCCCAGCTTTGACAGAAAATGATTTTTCAAGACGGGTAGTTGTATCAATTCATTCACTTTTTCAATGCGGGAAGTGATATTCTCGTGGGAAGTAAAATCCTGACAATTCCTTGATGGATCTTTCTCTTCTTTACAGGCTTCAAAAGAATAATTGATCAGGTAATTTTCAATGAAACGTTTATAACCCGGATACGACTGTAGATCGGCTTCATTGAAACTTACTTTTTCCCGATGATCCATAAAACCTTCTGGTAAGCGGGTCGAAAATTGGTCATTGTAGCGGTTTACAAGATAGATGTAGCGCTCCCTCAGATCGTAATTCTCGTAATTAATGACCTTTTTAGCCACCGAAAGAAAGTCTTCTGAAAGCTTATACTTATTATTTACTTTTTCAAGTGCTCTTAATCTTGACTCCCTTATAGAATCGGTTTTAGATGCAAAATTGTCGGGATCTATTTTATAGAATGACAATAGAAGATCAGCCGTCTTCTCGTCATCGAGGTACATTTGTGTGAGAAAATTATTTCTCGCCTCTCCTTTGCCGCTAAAGTGAAGCGATTCGTCAAAGGCAAAAGTATTGGCCCTCATTAATAGACTGTCGCCGGGTTCCAGATAAATTGGTTGACTCTCGGGACGGTGTTTAAAAATATAAATACCACTGGCAGGATCATCTATTTTATAACTAAACCTGTTTCGGTTGTTTAGAAAAATTGTATCCAATAATTTTCCATTTCGGAAAAGAAGGAGGTGATCAGAACTGGGATTCACTATTTCTCCGCCAAGATAAGCAGAGGAATTTTCAGTTTGTGGTTCATCTTCACAAGAAGTGAAAATAAGGCTCAGGGGCAGTAAAATTACAGCCAGGAAAGCGTAAACAGGCGGATTTATTTTATACTTCTTCAAGGATTCTGGAGGGCCAACAAATTAAGGAAAAACAAAATTAGGAGGTGACTAAAGAAGGTGATGTTAACTACACGTTAAAAGGAGAATATCAAACGTTAATCTTTCTTTGAATGAGTGTAAATAGCTACTTTTGCACAAATTTCAAAAACAGAATATGTTATCAGTTTCAAATCTTTCCGTGCAGTTCGGGAAACGAGTATTATTTGATGAGGTGAATACCACCTTTACGCAGGGGAATTGTTATGGAGTCATTGGTGCCAACGGTGCCGGAAAATCCACTTTTTTGAAGATCCTGAGCGGGAAATCTGACCCTACTTCAGGTCACGTGCATTTGGAGCCGGGAAAGAGAATGTCTGTTCTGGAACAAAACCACAACCTGTACGACGAATACCCTGTCTTGGAAACAGTGATCATGGGAAATAAGCCCTTGTATAAGATCAAAAAGGAAATGGATGAGATCTATGCAAAGGAAGATTTCAGCGATGCCGATGGAGAGAGAGTAGGAGTACTGCAAGTAGAATTCGAAGAAATGAATGGCTGGAATGCCGACAGTGAAGCGGCAGCGTTACTTTCTAACCTTGGAATAAAAGAGGACAACCATTACACCTTAATGGGCGATCTTGATAATAAATTGAAGGTAAGGGTGCTTCTTGCGCAGGCTCTTTTTGGTAATCCGGATGTGCTCATTATGGATGAGCCTACCAACGACCTGGATTATGAAACCATTTCATGGTTAGAGAATTTCCTGGCGAACTATGACAATACTGTAATTGTGGTTTCTCACGACCGTCACTTCCTGGATTCAGTTTGTACCCATATCTCTGATATTGACTTCGGAAAGATCAACCACTATAGTGGAAACTATACCTTCTGGTATGAATCTTCGCAATTGGCAGCCCGTCAACGTGCGCAGCAAAACAAGAAAGCCGAAGAAAAGAAAAAGGAATTACAGGAATTCATTCAGCGATTCAGCGCGAACGTTGCCAAATCTAAACAGGCTACTTCCCGTAAAAAGATGATCGAAAAGCTGAATATTGAAGATATCAAACCTTCCAGCCGTCGTTATCCTGCCATTATTTTTGAAAGGGAACGGGAAGCCGGAGATCAGATCCTTAACATCGAAGGGCTTACAGCGTCTTTAGAGGGAGAGACCCTGTTCAGCAATGTGAATATAAACCTTGCAAAAGGGGATAAAGTAGTAGTGTATTCAAAAGATTCACGAGCCACCACAGCTTTTTACCAAATTTTAAATGGAAAGGAAAAACCACTTTCCGGAAAATTTAGCTGGGGTATTACAACTAACCAGTCTTATTTACCATTGGACAACTCAGAATATTTTGACAACGATCTTACACTTGTTGACTGGCTAAGACAATGGGCAAAGACCGAAGAAGAAAGAGAAGAAGTACACATTCGTGGTTTCCTTGGTAAAATGATCTTTAGTGGGGAAGAAGCCTTAAAAACAGCCCGTGTTCTTTCGGGAGGGGAAAAAGTGCGTTGTATGTTGAGCAGAATGATGATGATGAGGGCCAACGTGTTGATGTTAGACGAGCCTACAAACCACCTTGACCTGGAATCGATCACGGCCTTTAATAACTCGCTTAAGAACTTTAAAGGAACAGTATTATTTACTACTCACGATCATGAGTTTGCCCAAACCGTGGCAAATCGTGTTATAGAATTGACTCCTGGTGGAGCGATTGATCGTTACCTCACATTCGACGAGTATATGAGTGACAAAAAGATACGTGAGCAGCGTGAAAAAATGTATGCTGAGGTTTAATTTTTAAACCAAATAAAATTAGAAGGTGTCGCATAGCGGCACCTTTTTTTTATTCCTCTTCTGAAGGATTAAAGAACCTGTACAGATCCCATCCTCCCATGATTATAAATCCAATGGCAATTATAATTCGAAAAGTGGTGTAAGGGACGCCGTTCCAGAATGTAAATAACCGGTAGAAACCATAGGATAGAAAAGCCAGGCCTACAATGAGATTAAGATAATTATGGCGCCGGGTGTTTTCAGACATAGAGGAAAACAGGCTACTCCTTTGGAAAAGTTTCTTCTGCAATTTTTAGTGCTTTATCATAATATTCAGAGAGAACAAATAATTGTACCTGGCCGGGAAGTCCTCCTCCAAAGCCTGCCCGTAATCCGGAATCAAAATCATTTCGGACACGGCTGGGAATGTCCTGCTCTTCCAGGATATTTTGCAGGTGCATTACATTAACTTCAGATCCTGTGTATATCCTTTTATAGTCTTCTTCTGAACTCATCTGTTTTTCTTTAAGTCCTAAATTTACTAATAGGAAATTAACTACCCGGTGCTTTTAGATTCAGTTTAACAATTGTTATGCATTGTAGAACTTACTGTTCCAGTTACCTGAGCTAAAATTCTTTCCCAAACTAATTCCGTAGAAAAAAATAAGAGCTACCACGGACTTGAAAGTGTATAAAAAGATGATCAGGAATTCTGAGGTAGACTGATAACGGCTGAAGAAGATTTCCCGAATTCCAAAGGCCAGCAGAAAGCTGAAAAAGAAACTAAAGATCAACAGGTTCTCCAGATTTTTCAGGGGCCACATGGCTAATTTACGAAGTGGGTGAATATCCTTTCCCCATTTGTGGACCAGGTAAAAATAATCGTTCCCGATAGGTGCAAACAACATGGGATCATCGGCATTCTCTAGTCTGAAATATTTTGCCGGTGCAAGGATCTGAAGATTGCTAAGGCTGGTTTGGTGTGCCTGTTCGAGTTCTTTTACTGCAGAAACAGCTTCAGAAGGAAGCTCTGCCTTGAAGAAGCGGGTGCGTAGAAACCGAAGCCGGTAGTTGATGCTGATCTTTTTAATTTGGGAAATATGGAAGATCCTTTCCGTTTCTAAAAGGTCAAAAATGAATTTGTTTTCACCATTTCCTTCCGGTTCTCCATTGAGAATTCGTTGTTTAATTTCTTCCTCAGTTTCTGATCCGGCTTCTAATATTTCTTGAACTTTCTGGAGTATTTCTTCTTCGGAGCTCTCTTTATTTCGCAGGAATGTAAGTTGGTGGTGGAGGTTTGTTCTTTCTAGCAGCATATCCCTTTCTTTTAAACCAGTCTAAATTAAGGAATAACATCAGTATTTGCAAAACACTATTTATATGGTAAAGCTTAACGTTTTTTATTGTTAATTTTAAGATTATCGGGTTAAAATAAAGATAAACCTTCCGAAGCCAAAAGTCAGGCTTTTTATAATTCCTATCTTCTCAAAAAATAAAAATTATTGAGTATGAAAAGAATGAAATATGTGATCAGCCTTAGTATTGTGATGAGTTTATTACTACTGAGTTGTGGTCCAAAAGTCAATACAAGCAAAAAAACCACGCAAAGCCTGGATAGTTTTTCGAGCTATGCATTTTTACCCAATCAGGATACAATTAAGACCACCCGTTATGATAACTCATTTGTAAATGAGATCGTCATTAATGAGATCACTGAAAATATGCAACAACAGGATTACCGGTTAGACAGAAGTCAGCCAGACCTGCTGGTGTATTACCATTTAATGCTTGATGAAGCTACCATGGCCGATGCGGCACCTGTTTATACGAATTATAGTTATTACAGGCCGGGATATTACGTGGGGCCCTACTACAGGAACTATATGTATAATGATTATTATACCATTCCAAGAATTGCGGGCAGCGGAATTGAACAAATTCCCTATAAAGAAGGTACTATTGTAGTAGACCTGATCAACCGCCGCACCAATGAGATAGTTTGGAGAGGCAAAGCCAGTGATGTGATCACTCTTAACAACCTGGAAGAGGAGTTAAAGCAATACATAAATGCCATTTTTGACAAGTTTCCCAAATAAGTAGAGATTCGGGATTATAACAAAAACGCCCCCTCAAATTTGAAGGGGCGTTTCTTTTTTATAGTTTCTAAAACTTATCTGAGTTCAGCTCCCAGTTGATTTTCAAAGTTCTCCTGCAGCTTGTTCATGATCTTATCGATCTGCTTGTCAGTTAAAGTTTTGCTCTCGTCCTGAAGCACAAAACTTACTGCATAACTCTTCTTGCCTTCAGGTAAATTACTTCCTGAATACACATCAAAAAGATTGACATTTTTAAGCAATTTCTGTTCGGTACGGTAAGCGAGCTCATAAATTTGCTCGAAGCTTACAGAATTATCCAGCAGTAACGCGAAATCTCTTCTTACCGGCTGGTATTTTGGAATATCCCTGAATTTGTTTTCTCGATTCCTTGAGATCTCCGTGACATTGTCCCAGAAAAAGTCAGCGTATAATACCTCCTGATTAATGTCAAATTTCTTCAGAAGTTTCTTTTTAATGACTCCGAATTCTACCACCCGGGTTTTATTATAGCTAAGCGTGATACCTTCAGAAAAAACATCATTTTTCACCGGCGAGGATTTCAGTTCCTGAATACCCAGTCTTTCAAGTACAGAGGTGACAACCCCTTTTAGATAGAAGAAATCTCCTTTTTTCAATGGCACATTCCAATTCTCGTCTGCTCGGTTTCCGGAGATGAAAATTGACAGATGTTTGCTTTCTTCCCTTCCGTTCGGGTAATTATTGTAAGTTTTTCCAAATTCGAAGAACTTCAGGTCAGTACGTTTCCTGTTTAGGTTGTAGCTTACAGCTTCCAAGCCTGAGAATAGGAGGGACTGGCGCATTACTGAAAGGTCCTGGCTCAAAGGGTTCAGCATCTTTACAGCGTGCTCTCCTTTTAATTGTCCGCTTAACTCCAGGTGTGCCGGAGTGGTCAGGGAATTCGCCATGGTCTCATAAAAACCCTGCCCTACAAGCTGTCCTGCAATGAGGTTCTGAAGTTTATAATCTTCGAATCGGGTAGAATTGGCAACCGAAGCATTTATCTTTTCTCCAAATTCAATGTTGTTATACCCGTAGACTCTCAGGATCTCTTCAATAACATCAGCCTCTCTTTTTACATCTACCCTATAAGCCGGAATGGTAAGTCCCATACCAGTTTCAGTCACATTGTTGACCCTGATCTCCAAAGAGGCCAGAATTGATTTTATGGTTTCTTTCGCCAGGTTCTGCCCAATCAGGGTATTGATCTTGTCAAAAGTGAGGAAAACGGGGAAATCTTCAATTTTCTTTGGATAATAATCATCTATGTCACTGGTCACACTTCCGCCGGCCAGCTCCTGTATGAGTAGAACTGCTCTTTTTAAAGCATATTCTGTGATGTTCGGATCGATGCCGCGTTCAAATCTGAAAGAAGCATCAGTATTAAGACCATGTCTTTTTGCTGTTTTTCGAACAGTAACCGGATTAAAATAGGCGCTTTCAATGAACAGGCTCGTAGTGCTTTCTGTTACTCCGCTGCCAATTCCTCCAAAAACTCCGGCAATCGCCAATGGCTTTTCAGCATCACAGATCATCAGGTCCTCTTCATGAAGTTCCCTTTCAACTTCATCAAGCGTCACGAATTTTGTTCCGGCAGGAAGAGTCTTTACATTGATCTCACTACCTGCGATTTTCGCCGCATCAAAAGCATGTAACGGCTGTCCCAGTTCATGCATCACATAGTTAGTGATGTCTACCACATTGTTCTTAGGAGTGATGCCTATTGCTTTTAACCTGTTCTGAAGCCATTTAGGAGACTCGGCTATTTTGATATCAGATATAGTGACACCACAATAGCGCGGAGCCAGATCTGGATTCTCAATCTTAACAGGGATGCGCAAATTACGGCTGTCTACGTGGAAACTGCTTACAGAAGGAGTAATTAACTCCTGCATCTCTCCCTGTTGCTGTAAACCGGCTTTCAAATCGCGGGCTACACCCCAGTGGCTCATAGCATCGGCACGATTAGGTGTAAGGCCTATTTCCAATACGTGGTCATCTTCTATTTCAAAAACTTTGGCTGCAGCAGTACCTGTAGTTAATTCATCGCTCAACACCATAATGCCATCATGGCTCTGTCCCAGTCCAAGTTCATCTTCGGCACAGATCATCCCATGGCTACTTTCACCTCTAATTTTGCTTTTGCGAATTTCCCACGGAGTTCCTTTTTCGTCATATAAAGTAGTTCCCACAGTCGCCACAGGTACTTTTTGCCCTTTTGCAACATTAGGTGCGCCACACACGATCTGGACCGGTTCCCCGTTTCCAATATCAACCGTCGTTAATTTCAGACGGTCAGCGTTTGGGTGCTGTTCACAGGAAAGAACTTCTCCTACTACAATTCCCTTCAATCCTCCCTTTACACTTTGAAAAGGTTCAATACCTTCTACTTCAAGTCCGAGATCGGTCAATAGAACGCCTGTTTCTTCAGGAGTTCTGGAAATCTTCAAAAATTGTCTAAGCCAGTTATATGAAATCTTCATTGAATAATTTTTTCCAGCTGCAAAGATAGTATTACGAATGGTTTTAGCATAATTTTAATCGGAAACGGCGTTTACAAAAAAGGAAGAGGGGAGACGTCCCCTCTTCCTAAATCTGCAATACTTTCAAATTGTTTACTTGGTCATATGCATGGCATACATTTTTTGCCATTCTCCGGCGTCATTTTTTTCATAGATCACCCATTTCAGCTCATTGTCTGAGATCTTTTGCAGATCATGCTTTAGCACCACGTCTTTCCCGGTGCGGGACACGTATTTATCCATAAAAGTAAATTCGGTAGGAGATTTGGTTTCCATTTTCATGGTGGAGGTCTCGATCCCCTGCATACCATCCGGACTAATATAAGCTATATCAAAAGTGTCATCCATCGCATCATACGCGATCATTCTTATCCCATCGGACTCATTTTGCGCGTTAAAATGTCGTATCAACAGTGCATTGACATCCTCATTATAGGAGATCTTATCGTGGCTTTTCATAGTCATAGCTTCTTTTCCGTCAGTGTACCCGGTGCTCTCGACTTTCCAATCGCCCTGAAGAAAAGCAAGTTGCTTATCTTTTTTCTCCAATTTTGCCAGTTTTCCTTTTGAAGCAGACATAATTCGGGTCTGCTCATCTTCTTTATCAGATTTCTCAGCAATTGCTATTGACTTTTTAAAATATTCCTTCGCTTCATCGGTTTGCCCTTTTTCAAGAAGATAATCGGCATAGGAGTCATAAGGATTGGCTGCCGTAGGATATTCTTCCATATTCAATTTAAACACTTTTTCAGCCGCATCAAGGTCCTGGTCTTCATTCATGATAACATAACCTATTCGATTGAGTTCCCATTCTGTCCAGACATACTTGTCAGAATTTTTCATCTTGGCCGTTTTGTACATTTTCAGCGCCTTATCTATCCCGTTCTTCTGATATTCGCTATAAACGGCTTCTCCGATAGATTTTTTCTCTGTGTCCTGTGCATTTGTCGTCACAAAAAAACAAATGAGTACCAGGCTCATAATCCATTTGAATTGTTTTCTCTGTTTCATAACTAATTAGTTTTAAAGTTGTTAAGTATTAAAAATACGGATTTTTAACAAAGCTGATTACAATAAAATGAGGCTTGAAAGAGATGTCCTACAAAATTTGTGGTAAAAATTTATTTTTCGGAGGTGATACAAAAAGAAAAGGGGAAATGATCGCTCATTCCCCCTTTTAGTTCTTTAAAATAAATTAGCAACATCCGCTACCGGGTGCACAGGCTGAGATGGTTTCCTGTAGCACTTTGATCTTTTTAGCTCCAGGCTTTTCAGCGTAAACTGTGATACTGAAAATTCCTAGTGTTCCGTTTTTCATTTCTGAGACCTCTTGTTGATCCAGGTATTTACCCAGAATATCATCAGGAATAATGATCGGTTTTTCTTTTTGCACTTTTATATTCGAGAATCCGGCGCTTTTAATAGCATCCAGATAATCCCCTTTTTGAATAGCTCCAGACACGCACCCTGCATACATTTCGGCATCTTTTTGTAATGCCTCCGGAAGATTTCCAGTAAGCACTACATCAGAGATGCTGAAGTGCCCTCCAGGTTTCAGAACGCGGTAGATCTCCTTAATTACTTTCGGTTTATCGGGCACCAGGTTCAGAACACAGTTGCTTACTACAACATCTGCGATGTTATCTGAAACCGGCATCTCTTCAATGTCTCCCTCACGGAATTCTACATTGTTAAAGCCTAGTTTTTCAGCATTGATGCGGGCTTTTTCGATCATGGCCGGTGTAAAATCCAATCCTATCACCTTTCCGGTTTCCCCGGTCTCATGACGGGCAATGAAACAGTCGTTTCCGGCACCCGAACCCAGATCAATCACTGTATCCCCTTTTTGGATATGGGCAAATTGTGTGGGTAAACCGCAACCCAGGCCAAGGTCTCCCTCGGATTTATAACCTTTAAGATCTGAATAATCGTCGGTCATAATATTATAAACTTCAACCGAAGAATCTCCGGCACCGCAACAGGAAGCCATATTAAAAGCCTGATCCTGGCTGGCAATCTTGCTGTACTTCTCCCTTACGAGGGATTTGATCTGATCTGAATTTTTCATCTTAAAATTTTTAGCAACAAGTTTTAGTGGATTGAAACCTTTTGAAGAACTCTTCGAACAAGAGTTGAATTTCTTCCCATTTTTGAGGGTCTATACAATAGCAAACAGAAACACCTTCAATATTACCTTTTATGATACCCAGGTTCTTGAGTTCTCTCAAGTGCTGGCTTATAGTAGCCTGTGCTAATCCCAGCTCCTCCACCAGGTCTCCGTTTATGCAGGTGTTGCTATTGAGAAGGTATTCCAAAATGGCAATTCTGGCAGGATGCGCAAAAACTTTAGCGACGGTAGCCAGGGCGTTTTGTCTTTCTGTAAACAATTCGGACTTAGTTACTCCCATAGTATCAATATTACATTGCAATATTACGATAATAGAAATTGCTGAACAAATTTCTTCAGAAAAAAACCTGCACCCTTTCGGGTACAGGCCTAAAACTCTCTGTGTGTGCTATGAAGAATTTTTAGTTGAAACCTTTTATTACGTAAGTAATCTCTTTTGTTTTTGCTTTTTTAAAGCATTGGATACATCTTCAAAGATCTCTCTTTTTAATTGCTTATAGGTTTTGGTAAAATCATTGAATTCCTGTAGGATCTTTTTGTGTTCCTGTCTGTACACCCGTCCTTCTTTTGGTTCATCTACGTTCTCAACCAGGCGCTGGAGCCGGTTAGTATGATCATTAATCTTTTCAAACAGTTTATCCAATTCTTTTTCAGATTCAGACAATCTATCTGAAAGCTCTTTTGTTTTAGAGAATAGGCGAGATTCAATGATAGGCATTGTGTACTCCTTAAGCATATCTTCAAAGAAGCGATGTTCGTCTTTGATAAAGTTCAGTTCAGATTTCCACTGTATAGAGGAAAAATGCATCTCATCGGGAGTTTTCCAATCGATGTATCTGAAGTTATGACCTTTGGCTTTCATGGCTCCAAAAACTTTTGATTCTAATGTTCCGTACTGGTTTTTCTAAAAGCGTGACCGGTACTTGAAAAAACTTCCAGTTTATAATTCCTGAACCTTTCCAGAAATTCCTGGATCCTGTTTTCAAGTTTCAAATGTTCATCATGGTAAAAAATTTCGCAACTAATATCCTCACACTCCAGCATACCTTCTATATCATACCTGTGATTATGAACCTCCATGGTAAATTCGATATTTTCACTCCTGAAATTTTCAAGATCATTTGAAAATAGCTGCAGCTTTTCATACATGTTTAAGATATTCTTTTGATAGATATCTGCGGTGAGCAACTGGTGTAAAAAATTGATCTCTTCGGTTGTATAGGAAAGTTGTTTTTTCCACACCTCATTTTCCTTGAGGAGTTCCAATATCTCTCGTTCATTCGCTGAAAACTTCCTGGTGGCAGACCGTGGCATAAGTACTTGTTTTATAGGTTATAAGTTAATCAAAATTAATGCAATAATGAAATGATATATGTCAATCAAAACTTAAAATAAACGGTTTGGAATAAAATTTTTAAGGGGAAAAAGATTGGAAAATATAGCCGGAAATCAAGCCGAAAAAATATTTTTATCACTTTGTATTTTGAATACTAAAATCATATACATTTGTCGCCTCAAACAATTAATAATTCATTTAAAATGAAAAAATCCTTTTTGACTTTTGCTGTTATCGCATTAGTATTTAGTTTCACTTCTTGTAAAGAAACTCCTGCTGAAAACACTGAAGAAAGTGCAGTAGAAGTAATGGAAACTCCTGCTGAAACTACTGTTGAAGCAGTTGAAACTCCAGTAGAAGAAGAAGTTGTAGACACTACTTCAACTGGCGGTACTGTAGTAGAAGACAATACCAATACTACTTCTGTAGAATAATTTATTCGAAAGAATTAGGGGCTTCTGCCTAACAAAGATCCGTGGACGTGTCCACGGATTTTTTTTTGCCTATACCTCAAGTTCCACAACGTCGAGCAGGTGAGGCAACTGAACCTGCCAATGGTAGGTGTCTTTGATCTTTACCCGAAGCGCATCTGCAGCCATTCTTTCCCCGTGGATCAAAAATACCTTTTCAGGGACATTTTTTACTGCTGAAAGCCAATCCAGCAACCCTTTCTGGTCAGCATGTGCAGAAAGACTGCTAATGCTTTTCACTTCGGCTTTGACCTCGCAATACTTACCAAAGATCTTGATGTCTTTTGCACCTTCCTGCAACTGTCTTCCGCGGGTGCCTTCGGCCTGGTAACCCGCCAGCATAACTGTTGTATTCGGTTTGTCCAGGTAATACCTTAGATAGGTTAGTACTCTTCCCCCTGTCACCATGCCACTTCCCGCGATTACGACTTTTGGACGGGTATCATCAATGGTTTTCCACGTATCGCGGTAGGAGGTGATGATATTAAAGAAGTTCTTCATCGAAGCCAGTTCATGTGAGGAGATCTTGTGCCACGCCGGAAACCTCTCAAAGGCACTTAGCACTTCATTGCCCATAGGGCTGTCAATGAATATGGGAAGATGCGGAATGTGGTTCTGCTCATAGAGTGACCAGATCTTATACATCAGGGTTTGTAGGCGCTCCACCGCAAAACTCGGAATGATAAGGATTCCTTTGTTCTGAAGCAATTTTTTAATTTCTGCGGAAAGAATTTCGTCCACATCTTCTTCAGGATGCAACCTGTTGCCGTACGTACTTTCGAGAAAGATATAATCTGCCCATTCGGGCCTTTCAGGTGGTGCTAACAGGAAATCCTCCCGTCTGCCAATATCCCCGCTAAAAACAAGCAGCTTATCATATACCTGCAGTTCAATAAAGGTAGCCCCAAGAATATGCCCATTCCGTCTTAACCTGAAGGAAATATTGTCTGTTAACAAATACCACTTGTCGGTATCAACAGTGTCAAAATGCTTTATACAGATCTCAGCCTCCCTCACATTGTAGAGAGGTAGTGCAGGTTCATGATCTGTAAACTTTTCCTCGTTGGCGCGTTTTGCATCTTCTTCCTGGATCTTAGCGCTGTCCATGAGAATAATTTCCGCTATCGTGAGGGTAGGTGCTGTTCCTTTGATCTTTCCGCGGAATCCTTCTGTAATAAGCCTGGGGAGATACCCGCAATGATCGAGATGCCCGTGAGTGAGTAGAACGCAATCAATTTGATCAGCCGGAAACGCAAGAGGAGCCCAATTTAGTTCCCTTAATTCTTTCAGCCCCTGAAAAAGTCCGCAGTCGATGAGGACATTAAAACCGGGAGTTTCTACCAGAAATTTGGAACCTGTGACTGTACCGGCTGCTCCTAAGAAATGTATTTTGATCCTGGTGCCCATAATTTCAGTGTTTACATAGCACGTGCATCTCGTTAAGGATCTTCTTTTTTCTGTGTGCGGAAATCTCCAGTTGATCCAGCAAAAAATCTTCCTTCAGCAGGTCCCGGCATAGAACTACTTCGCGACTCAACAGGAACTGTTTTTCTCTTTTGGAAAGTATGGTAGAAACCGTGATAGGGTAGAGACCTAGGTGGTCTATCCTTTCTTTTAGACTTTCCCCTTTTGGAGTATCCCAGCTCACCAGTTTAAGACCTGCACATTTACCATAGACCAAAGCGTCGGCTGTGAAGCGAGTATTGGTCACCACCCATCCTTCATCAAAAGGGGCAATCTTCGTTTCCCTTTTTAGTTGGTGATTCCGAATGTCTTCAAAGCGGGAATGAATGTACAAGGGAACCTTGACATTGCAGAAACGGCCCTGGTCACCATGGAATTTACACTCGATCAGGATCTTTTTACCGTCTTTTTCAGCAATGACATCCACTTCGTGAGTAACACATTCGCCCTGGAGTACCTCACTTACTTCTACCAGATAGCCACTGTGGCGGAGGATAGCTGCAACAAAATGCTCAAAGGGATATCCGGTTGGTCCCAATTCATAGATTGCTTTTTTGAGCTTATAACGTGAGGCTACCAGTCTGTCTTTCTTCCGCAGGAGATTAAAAGCCCGCCTGTAGACCTCTTTTGTGGTGATACCTTCATGCAGTTCTTCTTTTATTATTGAGATGATCTGGTCAATTATCTGTTCCCCGGCTCCAGATCTTCGTAATGAGGCTGCAACTTTCTCTTCAGAAAAATCTCTTCGGTTACCCGATGCAGTGGTGATCTGTAGATTTTTCTTTTTTTTCATAGCTTAAGATTCAGGGCTGGTGTAAAACCAGAACAGGTACTTTGGAATAATGTGCTAAATTTTTGTAGACTGGACTAAACAACATATTTTCGAAAAACGTGTGTTTTTTATTGATAAAAGCGATCATCTCGCTTCCCCGGCTTTCAGTAAAGGAATAAATGCCCAAAGGAATATTCAGAAATTCAAGGGAATGAAAAGAGTGGTTCGAAGATTTGAGACGTTCCTTTAGAGCCTGTTTATTTTCATGCTGTGACCTGTTAAGGCCTCCTTCTTCCATAATATGCAAAACCCTGATTGCTGCCTTAAAGCGGGCTGTTAATTGCAAAAGGTAATTGAGGTCGTTGGTATTGAGTTCTATTTTATAGCTGTTGGCAAGAACGATCTCACTGATACCTTTAAACCTGGCATTTGCAGGAACAGCCAGTACGGGGCATCGTACAATTTCTTCCATAATATTGACCGTGTTACTTCCATACACTACTTCTGTATCACCGGTATGACCCTGGGTTCCTATTACGATAAGTTCGGGGTGTATCAGCGTGATCTGTTCCCGAATCGCGGTGACCAGGTTCTTATTCTCTGAGATATGCTGAAAGTGAAATTGTCCCTTTTCTTTCTGGGAGAGCTGATCTCCTAACTGTTTTAGTCTCCTTTCGGCCTGAATGTGTGCAGCTTTCAGTTTTTCGGGAGCGGGAATGGGAGTTAGCCGACTCTCTTCCTGGTAATCATTCACCTTGTAGCAATAAAGCAACTTAAAGGTACATTCCTCTTCCGAATATAACTCAAGAGCATAGGAAATTGCGTTTAGCGAATTCTCCGAAAAATCTGTAGGAAGGAGCACGAATTTCATACTATCGTTTTTTTTCCGAAGGAATGACCAGGAATGGAACTTTTACATGAAAACCTATCTCGTTGATTACCGGTCGGAACAAGAGGTTTTCAAAGAAGGAATGTTTGTTATTGACCATGGCTAACATGTCAATCGGGTTTTCTTCCTGAAAATCATAAATAGCCTGGGGAACACTTTTATCTGCTATGCTGTAAAAATGATGGGCAATGTTCTTTAAGGAACTTCCAAGAGCTTTTTTCTTCTTTTCCTGTTCTTCTGTCAAAGTTGTTTTAAGGTAAACATGTAAAATGTGGATATTAGAAGCGTTCTTTAAAGCGATCTCCTTTAAAAAGCTCAATAATTTGGGAAGGCCGGATTCATAATCTGTAGGGAAAAGAATTTCTTTTGGAGGTTTATATTCATAATGAGATGGTACGGCCAGTAAAGGACATTTTACTTTTTTGATGGCATGCACCGTATGGGTGCCAAAAAGAATCTCCTCGGCTCCGGTTGCCCCTTTAGTACCCATTACCACCAGATCGATATTTTTTTCTTTAACCTGCTCTTTCAGTTCATCATTGAGCATATTAAAGGAAGAGATCTTTTTGAATTCGTGTTTGTCATTCTGAAAATTCCGCTTGATCTTCCTAAGAACTCTTTCCAGACCACGCAGGGAATTATTCCTGTAAATTTCGGTTAGCGTAGGTTGGGTAGAACTGTACACCAGGTACTCATTATCATAAAGCACAGGAGTGTAGGTATTGAGTAGGTAAAAGGTGCATTCTTCGTCACTCAGAAGCTGCAGTGCGTATTTGATGGCATTATACGCATTTTCTGAAAAATCGGTTGGTAGTAGAATATTTTTCATAGCGGTCGGTTTTTATCACTAGGTGCGGTGAAAATTCTGAAGCACTAAAAATGGGATCTTTGGGTGCAGCCCTATTTTGTCCAAAGTCGATTGGTAAAGTACATTCTCCAGATAACTGTGACGGGAATTCACCAGTACCAGAAGGTCGATATTCAGATCTTCAATACTCTTAAGAATGGCTTTTGTTTTTTCCTGTTCCTCTACCTGGTGAAAATCTTTCTTTACATCATAGAACTGTTCTTCAATTGCGGAGAGATTGTCTTTTTGCCGGAAAGAGTCCAGTGGAAAGTTAGAAATGTACAACATATGCACTTCGGTGCAAAAGGCCCGGGCAAGATCCCCCACTAGTTTTAATTCCCTGCGCTGGTACGGCAGCATAAAATTTGAGGGAAAAAGTAACCTTTTTGGATCTGTATATTCGTAACCGGCAGGGATACTGAGTACCGGGCATTGTACGTATTTAATGATCTGCAGGCTATTGCTGCCAAACGTCATTTTCCGGTCATTGGTCTTACCCCGGGTTGAGGTAATTATAATATCGGCGTTCTCCCTGTCCACCAGGTCGTTGACCTCATCTATGAGGGTGCCGAAAGAGGAGATTGTATGGAATTGGTGCTTGGGGTTGGGAAAAAGGCCGGTAATTTCTTCTTTTATTTTATTTAATTCCCTGTCTGAATTGGTCCTGGTTGTTTCCTTGAACTCATCCAGAAACTCCTGGGTTAGCAATCCCTCCGTGTTATAAACCTCATCAGCATAAGCATTCAGCAAGAAGAATTCAGCTTTTTCATACTTAAATAGCTGTGCAGCAAACTTTGTTGCGTTGAAAGCATTTTCTGAAAAGTCGGTAGGGAGTACTATTTTTCTCATTTTGTGGAGTTTATATCTAAATTTAACTGAAATGCCGATATCAGCCAATGATTCGTATCATTATTATCAAACAAAGAAAAAAAGAGGGGTGAAATTTTTCACCCCATCTTCCTTAAGAGACTTTGATGGATTTTGGTTTTTTCTCTCCTCCCGGTTTTTTGTGAAGTATCAGTTTTAGAACCCCATCTTTGTACTTGGCGTTCACTTCTTTCTCTTCATCAATGTTTTCAGGAAGTCTCATGGATCGTGAAAAAGAATTATAACTGAATTCTTTTTTCATGTAGCCTTCTTTTTCTTCTTCTTTTTTATCTTCTTTTTCAGCAGAAATAGTAAGTATTCCGTCGTCCATTGTGATGTTGAAATCTTCTTTGGAAAGACCCGGAGCAGCCATTTCTATATGAATGTCATTACCTTTTTCTTTTACATTAATGGCAGGACTAAAATCGAAAGATTCCTGGTTTCCTCCATTAAAAAGGCGGTTCATTAGACTTTGACGAGTATCAGGAAAATCAGAGAAGAAAGGATCATTAAAAAATGAACTTACCGCCATTGGGCTACGATTTTTGTTGGACTTTACTAGTGTCATGACTAAGGTATTTAAATGGTTAATAAACTACCTTAAGTTGAAGTTTTTCGCTCAAAAAATCAATGACAAAAGTCATTGTAAGAGGCTATTAGGATAAAATTAACTAACTGCTGAAGTCAGTGTGGATCAGTGGTGAAATCAAATCAAGAGAGTTTTTACTCCCTTTCTAAAAATAGTTCAATAGTGTTCTCTTTTTCAAGACAGTTTTTGTTAATGGTCTGGGAGATGTACCCCAATGATAAGATTATTCCTATAAAGAAGATAAGGAAGAACCAAAACCACGTCATGAGAATTCTGTACATAGCTGTGGATTTAAAGTTAGAGAAAGTGTATCCACCAAAAAAAAAGGAACAGGAAATCAATATTCCCTGTTCCCCTAAGAAGATATAAGTTCAGTTAACTCTCTTTGATACCAGTGATAATACCTATAGTAAAATTTATGTATCAGGTCAATTGTCTTATCATCTTCTCTATCTGATTTCTGACTCCTATGAAGTACTCAAAAACCAGATATTCCATTCTATCTTTTGTAGATTCTTATTGATTTATTGAAACTAAGCTAATGAAAAATAGTTGGTTGGGTAATGACATATGTCATCTAAAACAGGTTTAACCTTTAATTAAGAAAGCTTTCTTAATTATTTAATCTCGTGAAGCTTTTCCAGGTCCAGGATCTTTATATCTCTACCCACAATATCTATAAGTCCATCCTTTTTAAGAGATGACAGGCTCCTGATGAAGCTCTCGGTTGATATCCCGGCAACACTGGCGAGATCACTTCTGGAGATTCGAATATGGTCCCGCGGGCTTTCCTGGATTTTTTCGGCGAACTCGAGTATAGTGTTTGTGGTTTTCTTCAACATGGAACTGTAAGCCATATCCAAAAGATGATCTTTCAAGGTGATCAAATTGTCTGAGATCAACTGCCCGAATTCCAGCATCAGGTTTTGGCTTGCTGCGATCTTTTTTACAAAATGTTCAGTAGTAATACGGTATAACTTGCTGTTTTGGAGAGCTTGAGCCGTTTCAGGATAAGCAGAAGGTGTTTTAAAGCTGTAAAATCCAAGGAAATCATTTTTCTTGACCAGACCGGTGATGAGTTCTTTTCCATATTCATCAAGCCTGTAGGTTTTAATAAGTCCTTCTTCTACCAGATAAACATACGAGGCATTACCGGTTTCCCTAAAGATCTCCTCCAACTTGTGAAATTCCTCAATTTCTCCTGATCTTAAAAAATATTCACGTAATCCATCCAGGTCATATATTGCTTCTTCCGGGGAAGTAGTGCTATTTTTGAAATTGTTCCTTAGGATGTCATGTTTGGCCAACCTGCTGGCAATTGCTGTTAAAAGATCAACTTCTCTAAACGGTTTGGTAATGTAATCGTCGGCACCTAAATTCATTCCGCGACGCACATCTTCAGGATTTGCCTTTACTGAAAGAAAGATAAAAGGGATCTCCCGTGTTTTATTTCTCTTTTGAAGAGCTTTATATACTTCATACCCATTTGCTTTGGGCATCATAATATCTGAAATTATTAGATCTGGAAGTTTTTCCAGGGCCAGATCGATGCCTTCCTCCCCGTTTTGAGCCGTAAAAACCTCATATCCCGAAAGCTCAAGAAGCTCCCGTGTGTTTTGAAGTAGGGTAGTATCATCTTCTATAAGTAATATCCTCTTTTTCATGGTTTACGAGGCTAAAAAAAATTAGGACCGGTATAGAGGCAAAGAGGTGCAGAGGCCGCAGGACATACCACTTTACCCGGCTATTAAAGGCCATTAAAAATAACAATTTCCCGCTAAAAACGGAAACATTATTAGCAGAATTGGCATTAATTTCCACAACTGGTCGTAGTTGTGCAGTAAATTTTTTGCGGAATGAAAACTTTCGATAAAATATGAAGGAAAAACCGTATCTTTTATTGATGAAATATCCCGGAGAATTCATTTTTAAAATCCACTGGTTCTTCGAAAACAATAAGTGATGTTATGAAGCCACTCATCTGTCAAAGTTGTGGTTTTCCGTTTAGCGAGGCTGCAAGAGGCACCAATCGGGACCATTCAAAAAATAGTGAGTATTGCATCGATTGCTATAAGGAAGGTGAATTTACCGATCATCATCTTACCCTGCATGAAATGGAGCGGCGATTGCTTATGATGGCCCGGGAGCATAATGAAATTAGCCTGGAAGAGGCCCAGCAGATCATCAAAACCCTTCCTGATCTTAAGAGATGGAAAATGACCAACATTTTGTAATTCCCCGTTTCTTAAATATCTTCTAATGAATTCCTAAATAAAGAGTAAAGTTTTCATTTTGAAGACCTAAAACCATCAATGAATTCATTTTTTGTTGGTTACTTCTGTATCTTTACTTTGAACTTTAAAATCAAGAACTATGAAAAGTTACCTGAAGTTTTTACTGTTTCTCTGTACCGTCCTGCTTATGAGCTGCGGAGATGATAAAAAGGATAAAGATGTTGACAGGATCACAATAGGAGAGGAAGGTACGTTGAAGGAAATGGATATCAATGAAGAAAATAATTCGGCTACAGATACTACTGCTACTTCAGAAGATCAGGATGTGGTAGAGGTCATGCTAACAGGGAATGATCAGATGAAGTTTAATCTCAGCGAGATAAAAGTGAAAGAGGGGCAAACCGTAAAGCTTACTCTTAAACATGTTGGCCAATTAGGAAAAGATGTAATGGGCCATAATTTTGTCCTATTAAAAAAAGGAACGGACCTGGCTTCCTTCGCTCAAAAGGCAGTAGAATTCAAAAGCAATGAATACATTCCCGAGGATTCAGATAAAGTTATCACTCACACAGATATGATTGGGGGCGGTCAAGAGACCAGCATAACGTTTAAAGCACCTCCCGCAGGAACCTATGACTTCATTTGTAGTTTCCCCGGCCATTATATTCAAATGCAGGGAAAATTCATAGTTGAATAAGTATTCTGAGAGAATATATAATTGCCGCAAGTAACTCTATTTGGAAGTTATTTGCGGCAATTTTTTAATGTGCAGGTGGGAAGCACATCACCGGAACGCCCGTTGATGTTTGTACTCCCTTGATCTTTTCTCTAATAACCAGCCTATCTACCTCATTCCTTTCCTTGCTATCAGGAATTACCAGCACATCGGGTTTTTCATTCTGAATGGTCTCTTTTATAGTGCCGTAAACATCTTCTGAATAGATTGATCGGCAACTAATATGAGGGTAGGAAACCCTTTTTATAAGCTGATTTTTAAAATTTTCCAGTGCTTCCCTGGCAGGTTCGGCAGCTTTATGCGTAACATGCACCACCTCAATGGCAGGTTTCAGGAAAGCTAAAACCTGTACCAGTTGTCCCAAATGATGAATATCCTCATCATTAAATACACTGGCGAACAGAACTTTTTTAATAGCACCGGGTTCATGATCTGCCGGCACGGCAAGGATCGGGAATGTTAATGCCGATGTTACTTCTTTCGAGGTACTGCTTAAAAACACTTCTTTTAAAGTACTGGTCTTGGAAGCTCCCATTATCACCAGATACACAGACATATCTCTAATGAAGTCGGCAATGGCTTCTGCCACATTTGCTCCCTTAATAGCAGCGTAAGACAATTCGGTTCTAACAAAATCTTCTTTGAGATGATCTTTACAGAATTCCTCAAGTCTTTTTTGGTGTCGCTCTCTCACCGCTTTCCTTTCCGCCGGAGTTCTAAGTCCCTTCTCCTCTTCGGGCGAGTAAACGTGAAGTACAATTATATCTGAGTTAAGGGATCTTCCAAGGGAAGCGGTGTACTTAAGAGCCGCTATAGAATTGGAAGAATAATCGGTAGTATAGATTAATTTTTTCATAATCCTGCTAAATGAGAAACAAAGGTAGTTTTAGTCCAGGTTAGGAAGAATGATTAAAGTCATACTTTACTGACTTTCAGAACTATTTATTCTCTTCTTCCAGTTTCTCCAGCGCTCTCTTTCTTTCCAATCTTCTAAAGTAACCTCTAAAGAGGAAATTGTGCTGCAAAGCTTCCATATTCTCATCCATCTTTTTACTGGCAGATTCAGCATTTTCTATGGTTGTCTCCAGACGATTTACGAAAGTGGTATCATTCAGTACAAAATCAAGTACTCCTTCTCCTGTCCTTATCTCGTTGGAGAATACCTTTAAATTTTTGGTCATGGAATCTATCTCAACAGCAGATTGCTCCAGGCTGGCAAAGATGGCGGTTAGTTTTTTGGCTGCGACAGTGTCTTTTAAAAGTACTCCTGCTACGCTGCTGTCAATATTCACATCTGAAAGAAGGCGATTTATGCGGTTAATGGTAGACGAGGCACTACGTGTAGTGCGTTTTAGATTCGCAATACTTTGTTTGATGTCTTTAGCCATTTCTTCATCTTTGATAAGCGTTCCCAACGTACCCTTTCCTTCATTAATGGCATTAGTGATCTTTAATAGATCTGCAGTAAGTAGAGCAGCATTCTCATTGGTGGTGTTGAGCGTGCTCAACATATCTGCAGTAGCGATCTTACTAATAGATTCGATGGTGTCTCCCGGTTTGATTCTCTCAGCATCCGTGTTTTCTCCGGGAATGAGGTTGACAACCATACTACCAACAAGCCCGTCTGAATTGATTGTTGCTTTGGAATCCTTCTTTATAAGGCCTATGGCTTTTTCATGGATCAACATATCAACTACAATGCTGGTGTCATTTACAATTGTAATATCTCTCACCGTTCCCACGTTTACACCTGCATATCGAACATTATTTCCTCTTTGGAGCCCGTCTACGTTCTTAAAAACAGAACTTATCCGCGTGTTATCTCCAAAAAGGTTTTGCTTGTTGCCTATAAAATATACAGCAAGGACAAAGATCACCACACCCGTGATGATAAATATTCCCAGTCTTAGATTTTGTGCAGTTCTGTTTTTCATCTCCTTGATTTTTACTTAAAAAACGCCTGTATCTTGGGATCATTAGAGTGCGATAGTTCCTCAAAAGTGCCCTGGGCATAATTGGTTTGTTCCAACAGGAGTACCATTCTATTAGAGATAACCCTTGCACAATCCACATCATGAGTAATTATAAGTGACGAGGTCTTGTACTTTTTCTGTATGCTCATCATTAAAAGAATGATCTCTTTTGCTGTAATAGGATCCAGTCCTGTAGTAGGTTCATCATATAGAATGATCTTCGGCTTCAGGATCAGGGCACGCGCGAGGGCTATCCTTCTTTGCATCCCTCCGGAAAGTTCTGCAGGCATAAGGTCCACCGTGTTTGCTAAACCCACATTTTCCAAGGCCTCCATTACCAGATCATCTGTCTTCCCTGCCAGTTTTTTCTTTTTGTGACGGCGAAGTGGAAACTCCAGATTTTCCCTGACTGTCATTGAATCATACAGGGCACTACCCTGAAAAAGAAAACCAATATCTGCCCTCAAAACATCCAGTTCCTGTTGTTTTAGCTGAAGTATATCATTTCCCAATACCTCGATCTCCCCGCTATCGGGTTCCATGAGACCTACCATACATTTGATCATCACAGATTTCCCGGCACCAGATTTCCCCATGATCACAAGATTTTCCCCGTTGAACATTTCAAGATTGAAATTGTTCAGCACCACCTGGTCTCCAAATGCTTTGCAGAGATTTTTAATGCGGATCACCGCATCTTTTTTATCCTCCAGCGTGGAATTATCCTGTATGGTCTTGGGATCTTTCATCTATCCATATATTATATCAGAAACAAAAACAGCAATAAAGTCAATGACAAAGAGTAAAAGTGAGGTGAACACCACAGCCGAGTTGGAGGCTTTTCCAACGCCTTCGGTTCCTTTCTTGCTATTGTAACCTTTAAAACACCCTACCAGGCCTATTGCGAAGCCGAAAAAGAAGCTTTTTGCAGTAGCCGGGAGAAAATCACTGAATTCCAGTGCCTCAAAAACTTCATTGAAATAAAGAACAAAGGTCACATTCCCCTTGATATTTTCTACCAGGGCCGAGCCGAACAGAGCTATAAGATCCCCAATTACAATAAGGATAGGCAGCATTAAAGTAGCAGCCAGTATCCTGGTTACGACCAGATATTTGAAAGGATTCGTACCAGATACTTCCATGGCATCTATCTGTTCTGTTACCCGCATGGACCCAAGCTCGGCTCCAATGCTGGATCCTATTCTTCCGGCACAGATGAGGGCAATGATGACCGGACCAATTTCCCTCACTATAGAAATACTGATCATGGAAGGCATCCACGAAACTGCTCCAAATTCCATGAGAGTTGGGCGGGATTGAAGGGTAAACACCAATCCCAAAATAAAACCGGTGACTCCTACCAGGAGCAGCGATTTATTTCCCATCTGGTAACTCTGCTTCAAAAACTCCCTGAACTCAAAGGGACGTGAAAAGACTTCCCTAAAGAACCGTCCTGCGAACCGGGACAATTCTCCAATCTCTATGAAAAAAGAGGAAACTCTGGAGTTAGAAGCGTAGCTCTGCTGCATATTTTAGATTTAAACCATCTAATAAAGTTAACGTACTTTGAGTTCTGCCACAATAAATAGCTCTATTTTTTATGCTGTAAATCAGGTGGTTATATGTTGTTTTGAAGAATTTACTTAAAGTTTATCTGAAAGATTTTCTGAACCAATAACTTTCTCAGAGATCCTGAAGACCTCTTTCCTGTTTCTCCTGTAGCTGTTCAGAAACTGTGACATCTCTTTTTCCATGGACTCATGTCTTTTTCTAAGATCATCAGGATCTGTATTTCCTTTCTTCATCAGGATTTCGGTCAGACGGTGCATGTGATCCTGTAGTCTTTCCACTAGGGCTTTGCCTTTCCTGATCAATTTGTGAAGATCAAATTGAATTTTATTGACATCCTCGGCATTCTCATCTTCATTAACCCAGATGGAGTACTTGTTTATTAGCCGGTTCAGAAAAGAAAGGTCTTCTAAATAGAATTCCACATCCCGCTTTAAATGGCGGCTAAGAATAAATAATTCCTCCCAATCAGCTTTCCGAATAAAATCGGTTTCGGGCCTTGTGCGAAAACTATCCATAGTAGTAGATTTTAATACCGATAAAATTAGGTGCAAATTCAGCCTTTCCAAATGATATTAATCAGGTATGGCTTCCGAATTGCCCATTATAACAAGAATTAGGGGTCAATTGGTAAATCCCAATCTCTTTACCAGCTGGGTCAATATTACCCCACCCACACCAAAGGCAGCAATAACTCCCATTTGTTCCAGAGTTAGAGGGACCAGCGACAATACCTCAGCCATTAAAGGGAAATGATACATGATCACCACAAGGAGCATGGAGAAAACAAGAGCAGCCCAAACCCACGGATTCGTCGTTACCTCGTTCTTTATAAAGGAACGGTGGCGCTTTGGCAGGTTGAAAACATTCAACAGTTGGGCCAGGATGAGCGTGTAAAATGCCATGTTGTTGACAACTTCCCGAGGTTCCTCCCTTACAAGCCAGGCATAGGCTGTAATGGCTGTGACAGTAAGGGTAATAGTGAGACCGTAAACAATAGTGGTGATCCAGTGTTTGCGCGTAAGAATAGGTTCTTTAGGATTTCGTGGCGGTTGTTCCATAACATGTTTGTCTCCTTTGCCCACTCCTAAAGCCAGCGCAGGAAAAACATCAGTGACCAGATTCAGGAAGAGTATTTGCAAGGGCAGCAGGGGTAGGGGCAGGCTGCTCACCGAGGTGGCTGCAACCGAAATGATCTCTGCCAGGTTACAGGACAACAGGTAAACCACAAATTGCCTGATGTTCTCAAAAATAGTTCGCCCCTGCCTGATAGCAAGTTCTGTTGAGGTAAATTTATCATCCATCAGGATCACATCGGCCACCTCCTTGGCAGCCTCGGTACCTCGTATACCCATAGCGATCCCGATATCTGCCTTTTTTAAGGCGGGAGCGTCATTCACTCCATCTCCAAGCATTCCAACCACCTTGTTGTTCTGTTGATACAGGTCTACCAGGTCCAGCTTTTGCTTCGGAGCCATCCTGGCAAAAACAGTTGCCGCCAGGATCTGCCGTTCTCTTTCCGGAGTGCGGTTCTCTGGTTCCGGCACATCCCGGCCATGGATCACTTCCTGTACTTCATCATTGGGATTTACCAGTCCTATTTCTTCCCCTATCTTTCTTGCCGTATCGGGATGGTCCCCGGTGATCATGACCACCTTGATCCCCGCGTTGTGATAGGTCTTAATCGCTTCAGAAATGTCCTTTCTGGGCGGATCCAGAAAGCCGACAATACCTAGAAATATTAGGTCTTCAAAAAGGGAATTTTCTTCCGGAATTTCTGATACCCGTTTACAGGCAAACGCAAGGATTCGCATTCCTGAAGCTGCCAATCCATTTGCTCTGGTTATCCAGCCTTCCCGATCCTTTAAGGCAACTTCCTCACCTTCTTTGCTCAGCACTTTATCACAGGAGCCAATTATGCTTTCCAAAGCGCCTTTTACAGCCACATAATAGTTCTCTCCCTCCAGGTGAACGGTCGCCATTTTCTTTATCTCGGCATCGAACGGGATCTCCTGTTCCCTGGGATATTTACTTCGGAAGTCTTCAATGTCATACCCCAACTCTTCGGAAAAGGAGAACAAACCTATTTCAACCGGGTCACCTACAGGTACATTTTTCTTTTTGTGGCTGTTGTTGCACAACATTCCCACCTTCAGCAGTTCTGAAAAGTTCTGAAGTTGTTCTGCCTTCTGTTTAAAATCAGCGGCGTTCCATTCCTCCGGACCCAGTTCCAGATCCTGCAGCTCGATCTTGTGGACAGCCATGCTATTTTCGGTGAGCGTTCCGGTCTTATCGGTACAGATGATCCCGGTAGCACCTAAAGTTTCAACGGCTTCCAGTTTTTTGATCACTACCTTTCTTCTGGACAGTTTCAGCATTCCTTTAGCAAGAGCGATAGTGGCAACTATTGGTAATCCTTCAGGAATTGCTGCTATGGCAAGCGCAATCCCTGTTTCGATCATTAGCACGATCTTTTTACCCTGGATATACCCAGAAACAGCAATGATGGCTGCCAGAACAATAGTCAGCCAGATCAGCCTCCGACTGAGTTTTCCAAGCTTCTTTTCCAGCGGAGTTCGATCTTTGGTAGCTTCCCGGGTAAGACTGCTTATTTCTCCAATCACGGTATGATCTCCTGTTGAAGTTACAACAGCTCTTCCGGTGCCACGTGACACGATCGTTCCTTTATATACCATGTTCTTACGCTCGGCAAGTGTAGTATTCTCGGGAAGAGCTTCCAGCTTTTTCTCTACCTGGTTACTTTCCCCTGTTAGCACAGCTTCTTTTATCGCCAGGCTGGAAACCTGTATTAGTCTGGCATCCGCCGGAACCACATCTCCGGCAGAAAGAATAATAACATCCCCCGGCACAACTAAGCTTAAGTTAATTTGTTCTTCTCGACCTTCCCGGTAAACTCTTGCATAGGTCTGCACCAGTTTTTGAAGCGCTTCCACCGACCTGAGAGCCTGCCATTCCATAAAAAATCCAATGGCTGCTGTAATAAGAATGACCACCAGAACGGCAAATCCTTCCAGTACCTCATTGAATATAAATGCCAGTAAAGTGGCTCCCGCCAGAATGTAGATCACGGGATCCAGGAATTGTTCCAAAAAGATGATCCAGATGCTTTTGGGTTTGGTCTCCTGCAACCTGTTCTTTCCATACTCCTCCAGCCGTTTGTTTACTTCATCTTCAGTTAATCCTTTTTCAGGATCAACATTGAGCTGTTCACAAACCGCCTGTTTTTCGAGATGGTGTGGATCCTTGATCATTTACCGAAAAGTTTTGGATCTGGAGGGACAATATAAAGCTACAAAGGAATTCGGGTTTTTTGGATGATAAATATCATTGGCATTCTTGCCACTTTAGGATAGCTTTAAAAGTCGTATATTTCATGTTACCAGTCAATTAAGTCTTCTAACCAATATAACCTGAAATGATCCTTACCTTAACCGTAAATCCGGCCCTTGATATCTATTCGCGGGTTCAAAATATTCAGCCGGGGGAAAAACTGAGATGTGAACAGCCAAAGCTTGATCCCGGTGGTGGGGGAATAAATGTTTCCCGGGTTATAAAAAGATTGGGCGGTAGTTCTGTTGCCATTTATCCGAAAGGCGGTCATACAGGTTCGGTCTTTCAGGATTTGTTGCAACAGGAAGATATTCAGCAGGACCCTGTTTCCATCCAAAACGCCCTTCGGGAAAATTTTGCTGTGACTGATACTGCAACAGGAGAATTGTATCGCTTCGGTTTTCCGGGCCCGGAACTTTCCGAAGTGGATATTCAAAATATTCATAAAAGACTTGACCAATACGAAAGAGCAGATTTTCTTGTAGCCAGCGGCAGCCTTCCGCCGGGAGTGCCAAACAATTTCTATTCTTTGGTGGCAAAAAAGGCACGGGAACTGAACATTAAATTCATACTCGATACGTCCGGAAAAGCCTATGAAGGAATACTGGAGGAGGGAGCTTACCTATTGAAACCTAATCAAAATGAACTCGAGGCCCTTGTAGGTGGTAGAAAAGCCACAAACAGGGAGGAGCAAAAAGACCTTTTAAGAGAGGTAGTGATTAATTATCCTATTGAGATAGTAATTCTATCTCTGGGAGGAGATGGTGCGTTACTGGCAACCAAAGATGAAGTGCGGCATTTTCCCGCGCCACAGGTGGAACAAATAAGTTCTATTGGGGCGGGAGACAGTATGGTAGCGGGAGTCGTTCACGGTCTGTTTCAGGATTATAGTCTTGACCAGGCGGTCCTTTTCGGATTGGCCTGCGGAAGTGCCACTTTAAAATCCCCCGGTACAGAACTCCTTAAGAAAAAGGATGCAGAGGAACTTTATTCACGGCTACAGCAGCAGATCAAAATTTAGAATTTCTGAAGAAAATGGATGACTGGAGGCTAACCTATTCGCAATACCTGCCGAAGGAGGAGAAACTTCGGGAAGCTCTTTGCACGCTGGGTAACGGGTATTTTGCCAGCCGTGGCGCCATTGAAGGCAGTTCAGATCCCGGCCTGCACTATCCCGGAACTTATCTTGCCGGCGGATACAATCGGTTGGAATCTGAGGTCAAAGGCAGGATCATTGAAAACGAGGATCTGGTAAGATGGCCGGACTGGACCATTCTTAAATTCAAACCGGAAGGAGGGGAGTGGTTCGATATTGATAAGGTAAGGTTGCTGGAATTTCAGCAGGAACTGGATTTAAAAGAGGGTATCCTTGAGAGAAAGATCCTCTTTGCTGATTCCCAGGAAAACGAAACTCAGCTTATCACCCGGCGTATTGTGAGTATGAACAATATGCATCTGGCTGCCATTCAGTGGGAATTGATTCCGCAGAACTGGTCCGGGAAAATAACAGTTCATTCTGCGCTCGACGGGGGTGTGCTGAATAAAGGGGTCGAACGTTACAAAGATCTCAACAGCCGGCATCTCAGGTTGCTCAAAAAAGGGAATTTTGAAGAGGATTCCATTTATTTGAAAGTGATGAGCAGCCAGTCTGAGATCGTCATGGCCCAGGCAGTGAGGACGTCTTTGTTTTTTGAACTTTACGATTCTTTTGTAGACAGGCGAACTTTACAGGAGGAGACCTATATCGCTCAGGAACTCGATGTTTCGGTAGAAGCCAAAAAAGTACTCCGAATCGAGAAGATCCTCGCACTTTTTACTTCCAAAGACAAAGCCATTTCAGATCCTTTAACAGAAGCCAAAAAGACCGTGAAGCGGGTGCGGAATTTTGCTGAGATCAGGAAATATCACAGCGAGACCTGGAGTGATCTCTGGGCCCAGGCTGACATCACCCTGGAAGCCGATGGCGGCAATGACCAGCTTCTAATAAGACTCCATATTTTTCACCTTTTTCAAACCTTTACTTTAAATACGATCGATCTCGACTCCGGAATCCCGGCACGGGGCTGGCATGGGGAAGCCTATCGCGGCCATATCTTTTGGGATGAGCTCTATATTTTCCCTTTTTACAATATCAGTATCCCCGAACTTACCAGGGCCTTACTGATGTATCGTTACCGAAGGTTACCTGAAGCCCGTTATGCTGCTGAAAAAGCCGGTTACGAGGGGGCAATGTTTCCCTGGCAGAGTGGAAGTAACGGCCGCGAAGAAAGTCAGGAGATCCACCTGAATCCCGAATCGGGGAATTGGCTGCCCGATAATACTTTTTTGCAAAGGCATGTGAATTCGGCTATTGCCTATAATATCTGGCAATACTTCCAGGCCACGGGAGACCTGCAATTCCTTTCTTTTTATGGAGCAGAACTTATGCTGGAGATCGCCAAATTCTGGGCGAGTAAGGCTAAATATAATGCCAAACGTAAAAAATATGAGATCCACGGAGTGGTTGGCCCCGATGAATATCATACTTCCTCTCCAAATTCCGAAGAGCAAGGATTAAGGAATAACGCGTATACCAATTTCATGGCTGTCTGGAGCCTGATACATGCTATGGAGACGCTGGAAAAACTCAATACCAGAAGGGCCCGGGACTTAATGGAACTGCTGAACATCAAAGAGGAAGACCTCGTGCGATGGGATAACATTAGCCGAAATATGTTCATTCCTTTTGTGCAGCAGGGAAAGATCATTGAACAATTTGAAGGTTTTGATACCCTTAAAGATCTTGACTGGGAAAAATATCTCAAGGATCATGGGGAAACTTTGAGGCTGGACCGTATTTTGGAAAAAGAGGGAGATGATGTTCAAAAATATAAGGCCGTAAAACAACCCGATGTGCTTATGCTGTTCTATCTCTTCTCGGCCGAAGAACTCAAAGCCATTTTTGACCGGTTGGGTTATGGTTTTGATACTAAAGAACAGATTCCAAACAATATTTCTTATTATCAGGGTATCACCTCACACGGGTCAACGCTTAGTAAAGTGGTGTATTCATGGGTCTTCGCGCGTTCTCACCGGGAGCGTTCCTGGTATGATTTCAAAAAAGCCCTCATCAGCGATTTCAATGATATTCAAGGCGGCACCACAGCCGAAGGCATCCATCTTGGAGCAATGGCGGGAACCGTTGACCTTATCCATCGCTGCTATACGGGTATGGAGTTCCGAAAAGAATGTCTGTATTTCAATCCCCAACTTCCGGAGAATGTAAAACAGATACGGTTTCGTTGTCGTTACCGCAAGCACTGGCTTGAAGTGCATCTCACCCAGGACAATCTCTGCTTAAAAAGCCATGGCGGCTGGCAGGATGTTATCAGGATCATTGTAAATGAAGAGGAATTCAAGATGATCAAGGGGGAAGAACGCAACATCAATTATAAGATTCGGGAAAACTGATCCTCTCTTAGATTTTCTTCGGAAATTTTATGAATTACTGAACAGTAATTGGTTGGGCTATTTTCTAATTTGTTCTTCTAATTCGGAAATCATGAAATGGAAGGGCAGAAGAAAGAGTTCAAATGTTGAAGATCGCCGGGGAAAATCTACCGGTGGTAAAGTTGCTATTGGCGGAGGGATCATTGGATTGATCTTCCTTGCCATTCAGCTTTTTTCGGGAGGTGATCCCGCTGCGGTCCTCGACCAGATACAAGTGCAGAATTCTACCGAAGAGCGGGAACTCACGGCGGAAGAGAAAGAACTGGGAGATTTTGCTGCCGTTGTGCTGGCAGATACAGAAGACGTCTGGAACCGGCTTTTTCAGGAGTATGGTTCAAATTATCGGGAACCCGGAATGGTCCTGTTTACAGATGCTGTTCAAACCGCCTGCGGCGGAGCTTCAGCAGCTACGGGGCCTTTCTATTGTCCTGCTGATGAAAAAGTGTATATGGACCTTGGTTTTTTTGAAGAACTGGAACGACGTTTTGGGGCAGAAGGAGGAGACTTTGCCATTGCTTATGTAATTGCTCATGAGGTAGGGCATCATGTGCAAAACCTTATGGGAACGGCAGGTAAAGTGCAGCAGTTGCAGCAAAGGAGCAGCCAAACTGAAGCCAATGAGCTTTCAGTCGCACTGGAGTTACAGGCCGATTTCTATGCTGGGGTATGGGCGCATTATAATGACCGGTACCTGCAGGCCGGAGATATTGAGGAAGCAATGAGTGCGGCAAATGCAGTAGGCGATGACGCTATTCAAAAAAGGACTTCCGGAAGGGTAGTACCCGACTCCTTCACCCACGGAACTTCTGAACAACGCATGAAGTGGTTCATGAAAGGCTATGAATCCGGGGAACTTGCCCAGGGCAGTACTTTTGATGCGCTGTTGAATTAAAAGGCTCAGTTATTATTGATCTTTTCGGGTTCTTGTTGCTCTGCTTCAGCTTTATTAATATTCTTTATTCCCTGTAGCAAAGCATCTGGGTTAAAAGATATGCTGTCTATGCCTTCTTTCACTAGGAAGGAAGCAAATTTCGGAAAATCGCTAGGTGCCTGTCCACACAATCCAATTTTTTTACCTGCTTTCCTGGCTTTTTGAATAGCCATGGAGATCATTTGCATAGCCGCCTTATCGTTTTCATCGAAGAGTGCACCCATGAGTTGTGAATCACGATCAATTCCAAGGGTAAGCTGGGTGAGGTCGTTGGAGCCGATTGAAAATCCGTCGAATACTTCAGCAAATTCCTCCAGTAAAAGTACGTTGCTTGGGATCTCTACCATGGCGTAGATCTCCAGTCCGTTTTCTTTTTGCTTCAGTCCGTTTTCTTGCATTATACCCACCACTTTTTTGCCTTCCTCTACAGTTCGGCAGAAGGGGATCATCACTTTCACGTTAGTCAGTCCCATCTCGTCCCTAACTTTTTTGATGGCCCGGCATTCGAGTCCGAAGCCTTCCTTGTAGAGGTCATGATAATAGCGGGAAGCACCCCTGAAGCCTAACATCGGGTTTTCTTCTTTCGGCTCAAACTGGGCACCACCTATGAGATTGGCGTATTCATTCGTTTTAAAGTCACTCATGCGCACAATGACCTCCTTAGGATAAAAAGCAGCGGCCATGGTGGCAATTCCCTGGGCCAACTGGTCCACAAAATATTCTTCTTTATCGGGATAACTGACGGTAAGTTCCTCGATCAATTTTTTAGCTTCCCTGTCCTTTAATTCATCAAACCTGATCAACGACAATGGATGCACTTTGACCATATGGGTAATAATGAACTCCATGCGCAACAGGCCAATTCCATTGTTTGGATAAAAGGAAAGTTGAAATGCCTTTTCCGGATCTGAAAGAATGAGTTTGGCCTCTGTTTCGGGTAAGCTGATCTGGCTGAAATCCAGCTCTTCCTGTTCGTACTCCAGTTTGCCTTTGTACACAAAGCCTGTCTTTCCTTCAATACAGGAAACAGTTATGGTTTCCCCGTCTTTGATATTCTGAGTGGCAAAATAGGTTCCTACAACTGCGGGAACTCCCAGCTCACGGGCAACTATAGCTGCATGGCTGGTGCGACCACCTCTGTCAGTAATCACCCCGGAAGTTCTCTTCAGAATTGGATCCCAGTCCGGACTGGTAGTTTCGGTCACCAGAATATCTCCCTGCTGGAGCTTGTGCGCATCCCGCGGACTTTCCAGAATTCTCGCACGACCAACCGCAATTTTAGAGCCTATGGCATTTCCTGATACCAGAATTTCACTGCGTTCCTTCAGTTTGTATTCATACTGAACTTTTTCTTCACCTTTGCGATGGACTGTTTCGGGTCTGGCCTGGGTAATGAACAGTTCTCCATTAATTCCGTCTTTTGCCCATTCAATATCCATCGCTTTGTTGTAGTGATTTTCAATGGCCATGGCCCACTTTCCAAGAGTGAGGACCTCTTTATCACTCAAAACGAATTGATCTTGTTTGGAAGCTTCGGTTTCAATATTTACGGTAGAGGAGTGGCCATTAGATTCAGCATAGACCATGGTTTTCTCCTTGCGCCCCAATTTCTTCTGTAAAATGGCATTTTTGCCTAGCTCCAGTGTGGGTTTGAAAATGAAGAATTCATCGGGATTGATAGTTCCCTGCACAATATTTTCCCCCAGGCCCCATACTCCCGAAAGATGGATAACATCAGGAAAACCCGATTCTGGTTCAATGGTGAATCCAACCCCGGAGGAACCTTTGTCTGAGCGCACCATTTTTTGCACCCCTACAGAAAGGGCGATCTCATCATGGGCAAAACCCTGATCTTCCCTGTATTTTATGGCCCGGTCGGTGTAAAGCGATGCGAAACAGTTTTTCACGGCCTGCAGCAAAGATTCTTCTCCTGTGACGTTCAGGAAGGTATCGTGCTGCCCCGCAAAACTTGCCTGTGGCAGGTCTTCGGCAGTCGCACTACTGCGCACTGCCACCTGAATATCTTTAGAATTCCCTAAAGTGTGGTATGCCTCTTTTATGGCTTCAGAAAAATCCTTCGGAAAATTGCCCTTTTTGATAAGGCTGCGCGCCTGTTGACCTATCTCTTCCAGGTTTTCATAATTGTCCCGGTCTAACTGCTTCAGAAGATCTTTCAGTTTTTCCTGTAATTTATTTTCTTTCAGAAATGTCCAGAATGCCTCTGCAGTGGTAGCAAAACCGTCAGGTACCTGTACTCCTTCCGAAGAGAGTTCGTTGAACATTTCCCCTAGAGAAGCGTTCTTTCCACCTACCATGGGAATATCATCAATGGTGATCTCTGAGAATTTTTTTATAAGATTTTTCATGTCTCCAGGTTTTAACGTTAATACATAAGCAGCTCGTAGCCCGTATTAAGCAGGAAAATGCCGATTAAAAAGAGCAAAAAATAGATCAGCTGAATAAGCTTGACATTTATCACTGCCATTCTTTCGCTGGTTTGTATTGGGAAAATGAACAATCCCAGGCCAAAGAAGAGGGAGATCCAGCCAAGGAGGGTTATGATGAACCTCCAGTCGGGTTCCCAAATGTTGTGGACCAGGATATTCAGCAGGCCAATAACGATAGCCATAAAAGCTATAAGGATCTGGAATTTCTGGTCTTTCAGGTCTTCATTGATCTGTTTGATCCTTATCGGGTTAAAGCTGAGAATGAAGAAAAAAATGAGAAGATACCAGCCCCAGAATTTCGCCAGGAATAGAGAAGTGTCCATTTTTTCCTGTTTTTGGATTCTTATAAATGTAACACCTGGAAGCCTGAAAAAATATGATAAATGTCATTCGGAAAGGGATGGTTTTCAATTAATTTTGATGAAACCACTCGTATGTCCAAATATTACTACTTGTTATTTCCCCTGCTTTTTCTGTCGTGTAACGGGGGAGAAGAGAAGATTTACCCTAAAGTCACAAATATTACCGAATCGGTTTATTCCTCGGTCACCATTCAGCCGGACAGCCTATATCAGGCTTATGGGGTGGTAAATGGCATTGTGGAAAAGAATCTGGTAGAAGAAGGCCAACTGGTGAAAAAAGGTGATCCGTTGGTGCAGATCGTCAATAACAACCCAAAGCTTACTGCTGAAAATGCACGTGTCGCCCTGGAACTTGCACGGGAGAACTATAATGGGAGTGCAGCCATTCTGGGAAACATTGAAAAGGAAATTGAATCGGCACGTCTTAAGTATCTGAATGATTCCATTAATTATTCCCGGCAGAAGAAATTATGGGACCAAAATATAGGTTCAAAAAGCACTTTTGAGAATCGTCAGCTGGCATTTGAGCTTTCGAAATCATCTTTGGAAGTGTTGGAAAACAAATACCGGCAAACCCGAAATGAACTACGGACCAAGCTCGAACAGGCGGAAAACAATTATAAAGCCACTCAAATCACCAATACAGATTTTACAGTGGAGAGCAAGATCAACGGAAAAGTCTATGCCCTTCACAAAGAACCGGGAGAGCTGGTAACCTCTCAACAACCTGTGGCTTCGGTGGGCCGCGCGGATAAATTTGTAATAAAAATGTTGGTTGATGAGGTGGATATTGTGAAAATTCAACAGGACCAGCAGGTGTTGTTAACGCTCGACGCTTATCCTGGAAAAGTCTTTACGGCACGGGTGAGCAAGATCTACCCCGAAAAAGATCAACGCAATCAAACCTTTCTTGTAGAAGCCCTTTTTGAAAAGGAACCCAAAGTGTTATATCCGGGGCTTTCGGGAGAGGCTAATATTGTGATCGAAAAAAAGGAAAATGCGCTGGTAATTCCTAAAGATTTCCTGGTGGGAGCCGGGCATGTGAAGACCGAAGACGGATTGACGGAAGTGAAGACCGGGCTCGAAAGCATAGATTCTGTAGAGATCCGGTCAGGGATCACTTCCAAAACGGCTATTTATAAACCGGAGGAAGAATGAATAGATCTGTGATCTTAAGCATTGCCAAAACTCATTTGCTCAGTAAAATGAGGCAAACAATTATTGCCGCACTGGGAGTGACTTTTGGAATAGGATCATATATTACGCTTGCCAGTTTTATGACAGGCCTCAATTCCATGCTTGACAGTTTGATTCTGAATCAAACGCCACACATTCACATCTACAATGAAATAGAGCCTACTAAGGAGCAGCCCGTGAGTTTATATGAAGATCTGAAAGACTCCTTCAGCGTGGTACATTCTATCAAGCCGAAACAAACCCAGAAGAAGATCCACAACGCCCGGCCTATCATGGCTTACCTTAATGAGAATGAAAAAGTGCGGGGTGCAGTTCCACAAGTGAAGACGCAGATATTTTACATTTCCGGATCTATAGAGCTCGGCGGAAATCTAACCGGCGTGGACATAATGAAAGAAGCCGATCTTTTCAATCTCAAAGATTATATAGTGGAAGGAAGGCCTGTGGACCTGCGGAATAATACCAACGGGATCATTTTGGGTTCCGGGCTGGCAGATAAGATGTCACTGGGAATAGGCGATCGGGTGCAGGTAACTACCATAAAAGGGGATATTTTCCCTCTAAAAATTGTAGGTATCTACCAAAGCGGTATTAGTGAGATCGACAATATCCAGAGCTTTACAAACCTCAAGACCATTCAGCGACTGCTGGGCGAGCCGGAAAACTATATCACCGATATAAATGTGAAACTGTATGATATTGAAGATGCCGTACCTATGTCTAAAAAGATCGAAGATCAATTTGGACTTACCGCAGTTGATATAAAAACGGCAAACGCTCAATTTGAGACCGGCACCTCGATAAGGAATTTGATCACGTATGCGGTTTCAGTGACTTTGCTGCTGGTGGCCGGCTTCGGAATATATAATATTCTGAACATGCTTATTTATGAAAAAATGAACGACATAGCCATTCTTAAAGCTACCGGATTTTCGGGTAGGGATGTGCAGCTGATCTTTATGAGTCAGGCCTTAATTATAGGTGTTGGAGGAGGAATGTTGGGATTGATCATAGGTTATGTGCTTTCCTCCATAATTGATCGCACGCCTTTTAATACCGAAGCTCTCCCAACTATCACGACCTATCCCGTAAATTTTAATCCGTGGTTCTATGTGATAGGAATTGTCTTCGCAATTGTGGCCACCTTCATGGCAGGATACCTACCATCCAGAAGAGCTAAAAAAATAGACCCCGTCAAGATCATAAACAGATTGTAGTGGAGAAAGTACTCGAAGCCCGAAATATCGATAAACATTTTAAAAAACCGGTACTTTTCCACGTGCTGAAGGATATTAATTTTTCGGTCAAACAGGGGGAGTTTGTGTCCATCATGGGTAAATCAGGCTGCGGAAAGTCTACCTTACTGTATGTTCTTTCTACTATGGATACAGATTATGAAGGAGAACTTCTTTTGAATAACCAATTGTTGACAGGAGAGTCACCAGATTCACTCTCGTATGTTCGAAACAAGCATATAGGATTCGTTTTTCAGTTCCACTATTTGCTGGCTGAATTCACTGTATTGGAAAATGTAATGTTGCCGGCACGGAAGCTCGCTGAGAAATCTTCCGAAGAGATCGAACACGACGCGCTGGAGAAATTGAGGATACTTGGAATTGATAACCTGGCTTCTAAAAAAGCCTACCGTATTTCGGGTGGAGAAAAACAACGTGTAGCCATTGCACGGGCTCTTATTAATGATCCGGCGATCATTATGGGAGATGAGCCTACCGGAAATCTGGACAGTCATAATTCAGAAAATGTGTTCAATATCTTCAGGCAGCTGAGTGATGAACGGGGGCTTTCCCTTTTGATCGTTACTCACGACAAAGACTTCGCTAAAGGCACGGACAGGATAATACAGATGGAAGACGGCCGGATAATTAAATAGCAGATTTCCTTTTAATATTCATGCTGCACCTTAGTCACCTGTAGTTCCAGCCAGTCAAAATCTCCTTCCGGAAGTTTCCAGGTGACCCGGCAGTGGGAAGGTAGGCGGGAGCCTTCAAAATCCTTTTCCTCCAGGATCTCGATGTACCATTCCCGAAGTTTGGCGGGTTTTTCTCCACCGTAATACCTCATGGCTTCAAAGGAAAGCAGTCTTCCTTCCGAAGAAAAAGAGAATAGCCCTTCAACAGTCAAATCGCCCTGGGTGAAATAGGCTCTGGCTGATTTTTCTCCTATCGTTTCCCATCGCAAATAAGGTTCTCTTGCAGCCTGCGGGAACCAGCAGATCTCACCGAGGTAACGCAATAAGGTGCCGGTATTGACCTCATAATTGTCTTTTTCATGAACTACGGCAATAAAAGAAAGCAGTTTAATAAGCATTTCTCCCCTTCCGTTTTTTAGTTCATCCCTTCCGCTGAGGTGGACAAATGGAAATAATTCCACTTTTGCCTCCCATAAAAAAGCCGGCTCTTTTACACGATATTCCTGGTTTGCAGTGAACTTCATCCATTTTCCTTTCGGAGAGGTCTTCATTCTTCCTTTTTGCTGCAGCAAAACTTTTGAAGGTGTGGGTTTGTTTTCAACTCTGCTGTGTGACAGCCATTTCTCTATGAGTTCAGGTAAGGGAGTTGGGGTGTTCATACTATTGTGGGTCATTCCGAAGAAATTAAGGATAAAGGCATACTGCAAAAATTATCAGGTTGAGCAGGGTACCAAATTTTGCATCTTCCCAGTTAAGGCTGATTAGAAGTTGTGATATAAATGCTCCGAGTAATGCGGTTAAATTCCACCAGTCTAAACTCAGTAGTAAGGCAACAAAAGAAGTGAGGAGCAGGAGGGAGGTAAAGAACCAGAGATGCCCTTCCTGTTTAGATATACTGCGGGAAAGCTGTGGAATAGCAGCGGGTTTGTAGGCTTTTGTGACGCCCATTAAGTGAATGACCGAATGAAAGATGAGAATAAAGGCAAAGACAAATTGCATTTTTAGATTTCTTGTAGAGATGGATTTCTATTAACTTTTCCGTTGGTATTTTCCTCATCTGTTCCATGTAAAATCAATAGGGGAACCGAAGTGGAATATATGATCCTGGATAATTTCGAACCAAAGATCCTTTCCAGAAATTCTTCTTTCTGGACCGGAAGTACGTGCAGGTCGATCTCATTTTCTGCTACCACCTCATTGATCGCTTCTGCAATAGGAATTCCGGAGATCCTGTGAAGATGCGGATTGTAGATCTCAAACGCTTTTTTAATCCGCTCATTTTGTCTTCTTTCTTCATCGTTTTCTTCTTCAATATTAGATATTCGCAGGATCTCCAGTGAAAAACAATGTTTTCCGATAAGTTTATTTAAAGGTCTAAAAATGTCTTTTGTGATTCGCTCCGTTGTTTGCAAACTGAGGAGCAGGTGATGTGGCCGGTGATACTTAAAGCCTTCCGGAATCACCAGAACTGGGGCTTCCACTTTCCTGATCACCCTTAAGGTGTGGCTTCCAAAGATCTTTTCAGCAGCCGTTTCTGCACCGTTGGTTCCCATTATAATGAGATCAATATCGCTAAGTTCCACAAGTTTGTTGATGGCATCGGTAAAAACATCATAACTGGTGAGAATATTGAACGTATAGTCTTCCTCACCGAAAAGTTTTTCCAGCCGTGTCGTGAGTTTCTCAAGTTTTTTTTGACTTTCTGAAATAAGGCAGCTATAAACAGATTCATTAGAAGAAGCCATCATAAGGTCTCCACTTGTGTACCGCCAGGCTTTATAAACGCTGAGGAAGTGAAAGGTACAGGTGGTTCCTTCCATAAGACGCAGTGCATAATGTATGGCATTTATGGAGCCCTGGGAAAAATCTGTAGGCAATAGGAAATTTTTCATCACACCTAACTTAACACCCTTTAAGTTAGTGAAATTTCCCGCATGCTCCAACGACTTTTGTCAGAAATGCACAGGCAAAAACTAAAGGGAAAATTCCTCTTTTTCAATGACCTCGCCGGGTTGCATTTCCATCAAATGTTCCTCTCCGATCCTTACCCTTACAAGACGAAGAGTTGGAAAACCAACTGCTGCAGTCATTTTTTTAACCTGGCGGAATTTTCCTTCTGTAAGAGTGATCGAAATCCAGCTGGTTGGGCCATGCCTGGGATCCCTGATCTTTTTACCACGGTCAGGAAAAGAAGGAGGATCTGGAAGTAATGTTGCCTTGCAGGGAAGGGTTTGATACTTTTTGCCGTTGATGCTTATATCTACCCCCTCCTGAAGTTTTTCTACAGCTTCGGAGGTAATGATTCCGTCAACCTGCACATAATATTCTTTTTCGACCTTTGAACCGGTAATAAGAGCACTGAGTTTGCCATTGGTGGTGAGCAGAAGCAGGCCCTCAGAGTCTTCATCCAACCTTCCTATAGACATGGTTCCCTCCGGAAAATGGTATAATTCCCCCAGCATCTTTTTATTCTTTCGTGTCTTCTGGTTCGTCACAAATTGACTCAAATAGCCGTAGGGTTTATATATTTTAAAATGCCGGTACATTAATAGATTTTACGGTAAAAATATAAAAAGAAGTTGGGAGAGGACATTAAGAGTTTTTAACAGGAAAGGGTGCTTTTAGCTCATTCTATAACAATTTTTTAACAAAGTTGTAGCTTATGACCTTCAAAATTCACCAAAAGTGGGTATTGTGTGGAATTATCTCCTGAAGTATTTTTACTTCAGAGAATTGCACAAAATACAAGGTCTTGAATAAAGACCGATTTTTGTTAAGTGCAAGGATAAAAAATCGGGGGTGTAGGGGCCCCGATTTTTTTATTTTATATAAGATCGTACGCGTGGGCGTATTCAGTGAATTCGTAACTACTGGAAATTCCCAGTTTCTTCTTGATGATCTTACGATGTGTATTGACTGTATCTACCGTGATATTTAGTTCTTCTGCAATTTCCTGGGAACTCTTTCCGGAAGCAACTAAAGCAAGTACCTCTTTTGCCCTTTTTCCGAGACTGTTGAATTTATCGTAATTACGATGATAAAAGGTATTTTCAGCTAACATGCGTTCAGCTTTGTTAGGAATATGCTTCATTTTGTCTACGGGGATCGCAATGGTAATAAGATGGGTAGGATTCCCATCGCTGTCCTGGTGAAAGATCTTGATGGAGCTGGTATGCCACACCCATTCATCCCGATCTTTTATTCTTACCTGTTGAAAAAAGGTGAAGGTCTCATTAGGATCTTTACTCGAAAACAGTTTTTCCAGTTTCACGAGAAAACCTTCCATGTCATCATTGTTAAAGAATTTGTGGTGGTACTGGATCCCCAATTCTGTAAGTTCCTGTAAACTCATCCCCAATGCCGTTAGACCGCGGGAGGACATATATACTGTTTTTAGCTCCTGAAGCCCTTTAGAGATGTCATGAATAATGACTACCCCGGGCATCATTTCTGCTGATTCACTGATCTTTTCTATTTTTTCTTCAACCGAATAATCCAAGTTTTTCTGTTTTTTCACTGTTATTCTATCATAGGTTTAAAAAACGGGGCAGGTTTCTTACTTACTAGTTGTCAAAAAGCAGTTTTGTTACAATTATGATGGCGATTTCTTTTAAAAGTTCTTTTCCTGGATTTAGCCATAGCTCAATCTTCTTTTCTAAAAAGGATGCCACGGGCACGACCATTAGATGCTCTAAAACCTGTTATCTCTCCGGATTCATTTCTCTGAAATTCCATTTCAACGATCGGAAACTCCACTCCGAAGGAATCTTCTGCGGCAGGAGTCATTTCGAGATCTTTCAGCTGGTAGTTTTTTAGCACTAGAGTGCTATCATTTAATGCAACAGTAAAAAGAGTTTCGATCTCATTGCTAAAATATCGTCCTGTAAACTCCTTCAGTTCCTCCTGGCCGGGGGACCAATTGATCCTTTTGGCTAAATGGTCTCCATTTTGGTGTAGCGTCAATGACTGAGCTTCTTTGTCATCTTTTAAATGAAAGCTGACCTTTGCACTTATTCCAACTACCTTAAATACCGTATCTGATATTGCCTGCAGGTCAATTTCCGGTTGGCCTGTAGCCTGAGTATAGATCCTTTCACCATCCCGTTTAAAAGTGAGTATAAAACCGGGGGCTTCTTCCAGCTCATATTTTCCGGTAAAGACATCAAATTTTTCCGGATCAAACTGAAAGTCATCCTCACTCACATCCGAATTTTTTTTAGGATCGTCTTCCTCCTTCATAGAATCCTTAAAGAAGCTTTGAGCCAGTTTCTTTGCAATTCCGAGGTCAAAGGCAGCATTATTACTTTCCACGATCACCGCTCCTTCTATTTCAGGGAAATACATAAACATACTTCGGTGAGCCACATCGGCACCTCCATGATTAATATTTTTCAAACCTCCCAGCTCATTTATTTGCAATCCGAGGCCATACTTTGTGGTATCGCCGTTAGTAAGCACAAATGGAGTGATCATATCTTTAACGATCTCTTTATTTCCCACTTTTGGATCGGAATAATTCTTCACCCATTTTGCAAGGTCTTCTACGGTAGTGTAGATTCCGCCGGCACCCATTGCGCCTCCAAGATCTGTCACCTCTTCAAAGCCTGCTTCTTTGGTAGGGGAATAGCCCATGGAGCGGTTTGGAACTACCTGGCCGGGATTTGCACGAACCATGGTGTGATCCATTCTCAGGGGTTTAAAGATGTTGTTCTGCATCCACTCCGGAAAAGGAGTATCCGTAACCTTTTCTACTAAAGCTGCGAGTAAGGAGTAACCGGTGTTGTTGTAGTTCCATTCTGCGCCGGGATCATTCTGAAGTTCGGGCTGATTCTTGACCACATTAAAGATCTTTTCGCGCTCCAGATTTCCGCTGAGGTCCCTTCCGGTCATTGCAATAGTGTTGAATACTTCCCTGTACCCGCTCGTGTGAGTAAGGAGATTTCTTATGGTCACTGTCTTTCCGAAGTCAGGTAAATCCGGGAAATACTTTCTTATATCATCATTTAAACTGAGCTTTCCGCGTTCTTCCAATAACTTAATGGCCATGGCGGTAAACTGCTTGGAGGTGGATCCAATATTTGTCACGGTAGATGGAGTGAACGGAACGTCATAAGTTAGATTTGCCATTCCGTAGCCTTTTTCAAAGATGATCTTGCCGTCCTTCATAACAAGCACAACTCCTCCCGGAGTGTCATCTCCCGAATAAGGGAGCATCAATTGATCAGCTTTGCCTTCAGGAGTTTTAGCAATAGGTTCTACCGCTTCTAACTTGAAAGAATAATTTCCTTCCTCTTTTTCAAAAGGGGAAAGAACTATTTGATATTTTCCTGCTTTTTCTGTTTCGAATAAGAATATCTCGTTGCCACGAGCCGGGCCGTCAAATTCCTGCAACTTTTTCTTGGCAGGGTCGAGAATAGTGACCACCACATCTACGGTCATCTGGTTCACCCGACCATAGACAAAGCGGGCGGAATCTAATTCCACCGTATAAGTATGGGAAATATCTTTTTTTAGGGATTCGTTTATCTGCTCCTGTACTTTTGGTTCAAAAGTCTTGTCCTGGGAAAGTGCAGAACCTCCCAGTAGCAATAAAATAAAAAGGAAATAGAAGTTTTTCATAAGGATTCATTTAAGAACCCCTGAATTTAATAAAAAAACTTCTTTAATTCTTAAAATTTTAGCAAGTCTAAATTCGCAAAAGGAACCTCATTTTTTATTCCAGCAGTTTGATCAGTTCTTTGGCTGCTTTTTCTGCGGAAGCCGGATTCTGTCCCGTAACAAGCTTGCCATCTACCTTAACTTTAGAGGTAAAAGGTAAGGTAGCGGAATGATAATCTGCCCCAAGAGTTTTTAACCGGTCCTCAAGACTAAAGGGAATATTATCCCGTAATCCCACCAGTTTCTCTTCAGCATTGGAAAAAGCGGCAACTTCTTTGCCCTGCAATAGCTCTGGTTCCATGGTCGCTGCCTTTAATAGGGCAGCTGGCCCGTGACAGATAGCACCTATTGGTTTATTCTGTTGGAAGAAATCAACTACCAATTCTGCATTGGTGTCATCATTGGCGAGATCACCCATGGGGCCGTGACCTCCGGGAAAGAACACAGCGTCAAAATCATCAGCTTTTACTTCACTTAACGGAAGGGTAAATTCAAAGTCTTTTTGAGCTTTTTCATCCTTTTTAAAGCGACGGTTAGAGGAAGTGATATTCTCGGTGAGCTGACTCCGTGGATCAATAGGAGGCTTTCCTCCCTTAGGGCTCGCCAGGGTTACCTGGTATCCTTTATCAATGAATTCGTAATATGGATCTGTAAACTCACCCAGCCATACGCCGGTCTTGGAATCGGTGTTGACCAACTGGTCGTGAGATGTGAGGACCATCAATATCTTTTTCATAATTCTCCCTGGTTTGGTTAATGTCTTTAAGTTAAATCATAAAGACCGAAGGAGAAACAGAAAAAGAGACTTTATCACTTCTTTAATAATTAGCCGGTGATCTCAAGCGAGCTGTAACCCTGTCCGTTTCTTTTCAATTGGATCTGTGTGGCAATACGTTCTTTGAGGGAATCAACATGGCTAATGATCCCAATGGTCTTGGCAGATTCTGCCTGTAACCTCTCCAGGGTATCCAGTGTTTGATCCAATGTCTCGGGATCCAGGGTTCCAAAACCTTCATCTATAAAAAGGCTGTTTATTTCCACATTTTTGGATGCCAGGTCAGATAGTGCCAGTGCCATAGAAAGGCTGAGAATAAAGGTTTCCCCTCCCGAGAGGGTTTTCACCGAACGCCTTTGTGCGCCCATATGTTCATCAATAGCCACCAGGCTGTCATCTTCTCCCTCCACAGGCTTATCCAAATGGTAGCGATCGCTCAAATCTTTTAGTCTGAAATTGGCCAGTTGCAGTAGACGGGATAAGGTAAGGTCCTGTGCAAAGTCGTTGAATTTCTTTCCGGTCGCATCTCCTATCAAATGATTGAGTAGCTCCCAACGTCGAATTTTCTGCTTTTTCTCCACAAGTCCTGCCTCTATGTTTTCGATTCGGTCTAAAGTCTCCTTATGGTTGTTGAGTTTCCGCCTCAGCTCTTCACAGGTCTCCTTTGCTTTTTGCAGTTCCTGTTGCTTGTTGCGGAGTTCTTCTGAAATTGCTTCCGAAGGTTTTTCGATATCCTTTGCTTTAAGTTTTTGCAGCTCCAGTTCAAGGGTTTTCACGGCAACTTCTATTCGGGTGATCTGATTACATAGTCTTTCTTTTTTCTGTCTCATTTCTGCCGCCGATTGCTCCGGAAGTAATCTCGCGAGGGCATCAGAAATATCTTTACAACCTTCTTTCTGCACCTTCGAAAAAAGGGATCTCTCCAGGCGTTCAAGTTCAGCAGAGCGGGAGTGGAGCTTAGCTTCCTGTTCCTTCACTAAGCTGGTAAGGCTGTTTTTCTGGTGCTGCAGGGAATTCCACTTTTTCTGTAGTTCCAGGCAATCTGAATGAACATTATCTCCCGAATATATCTCATCCAGCTGTGCTTTCAGTTCCAGGCCTTCTGCCAGAACAGTTTGAAGTTTCTTAAGGATTGGGAGACCGGCCGAAATGGCTTTTAATTTCCTGTTTTCCTCCTCATAATTTTCCAGGGCCTGTATCATTTTATCAATAGCCGTACTATTTGCAGCCCAGTCAAATTTCTCATCATATTCCCCAAATTCAGCTTCAAAAGTACTTTTTTGAGTGTGCAGTTCTTTTTTCTTTTCCTGTTCATTTTGCTGCAATATTCTAAGGCGCTCCTTATAATGTGCCAGAGTAGTTTCATTACCCGTTAGCAGTCGTTGCTTTTCTGAAAGTTCTTTTTCGGTTAGCTTGATCTCCTCCTGCAACCCGTCCTCTTGTGCTGGAAGATCTTTGGCATAAGGATGTTCCAGGGCACCACACAAGGGGCACGGCTCTCCGTCATGCAAACTGTGGCGATGTTCTTCTAAAGAGCGGCGAAGGTTCTCATATTCCTTTTTCAACTGTAGCTTTTGCAGCCGCTCATTCAGGGTTTCAACCCCCGATTTATCCAGGGCGATCTTCTTCGGAAGTTCTTCAAGCTGAGGTGTTATGCTATCCTCCTCTTTTTTCAGCTTTTGCAATTCATCAAAAAGACTTTGTAAGCGGGCTACCTGGCGTTCAGCCTGGCGCGATTGCTCCAGCTCCTTTCGCAGTCGCTGCTTTTCTGAAAGCGGATTTTCAAGATCTATCTTTACTAACAACCGCTCCAGTTCGGAAAGGCGTGCTTTCGAAAAACCCTGCATTTCCTGAAGTTTCTCCGCAGCTGTATCCAGGTTTCCATTCAATTGAAAAGGCACTTCCCGAACCTCAGTCTCAAATTCCCTTTTTAGAGCCTTATATGAAGTACCTTTTTCCTCCCGTTGTTGCTCCAACTTTCTTACCTTTTCAGAGAATTCCTGCAGTTGCTGTTCAACCGTTTCAGCTTTTGTATCAGATTTGATGAACTTTTTTATCTCCTCCAGGCAATTGGTAATGTCCCCAAAATTAGTTTTGGTCCGCTGCAGGTTGAGTTCGATCTCGTTCTGCACTTCTTTACAGCTGTTGTTGGTTTGTTGCCAGGAAGTGAGTTCTTCCCCAAAAAGCCTGATTTTTTCATGTTTTTGAAGCTTCTCTCCCTCTTCAGCTTCAAAAAGCTTCAATTCGTAATCGGCCTGTTTCTTACTCTCCAGTTGCTTTTGTATCTCTGAAGTTCGTTCCCTGATCTCTGTTTTTAACTGAAGATTCTGCTTAAGTTTTTCAACTTCTGTTTCCAGAGATTTGCAGGATCTATCCTTTTCATAAAGTGCTTCAGAAAAGGCTTTTTGCTCTTCCTCCTCTAAAAGGCTCTTTCTATGCAATTCTATTTCCTGCTGCTCTTTTTCTATTTCGGCACTCACTTCCTTTTTCTTCTGAAAGGCTTTTATTCCCAGCTGCCGATAGATCCCGGTGCCGGTGATCTTTTCCAGAAGTTCTCCTCTTTCATCTTTTCTTGCCCTCAGGAACTGCGCAAATTCTCCCTGGGCCAGTAATACTGCTTTTATGAACTGGTCATAGCTGAGGCCAATGAGTTCCTCATTTTTAGCCGGAACATCAGATTTTTTCAGGTCCAGTGCCTTATCCGTAGCCATGTCGAAGATCTGCATTTCATAATCACGCAGGTTTCCGGTTCGCGCCGTCGATATGTTCCAAAAAGAAGCGTAGATCCCGCTTTTGCACTGATAGGTGACTTTTGCGCTGGCTTCTTTCTGATTCCGGGTGAGGAGGGCGCCCTTGTTAATGATCTCGGCCCTGCTGATCTTTCCAAGGCGCGGAACCTGGTTGAACAGCGCCAGGGAGATCACATCGAGAATACTGCTTTTTCCACTTCCCGTAGGGCCGGTAATAGCGAAGAGGGAGCTGACAGTAAAAGGAGCTTCAGTGAAATCAATTTCATGATCTCCTTTGAGAGAATTTATATTCTGAAATTCTATTTTTAAGATCTTCATAATCTAAGCAGTCTGGTTGTTTTCTTTTGAAGTGACTTCCTCTAAAAGTTCATCAAAGGCGCTGATGATATCATTTCTGGTGCCTTCATCATAATCGTGGTCACTGATAAGTTCAAGAAACACATCTTTCGGTTTTAGGTCCTGCAACTGGATTCCGGCTTCGTAAGCTTCTGAAGCTCCCTTCTTCTGATTTGTAAAAGTTGCTCTGTGTTTTACGATCCTGTAACCCGGATTATCAAAATTCGTTACCAGCTCATCCAGATTGTAGATCTTCATGGCATCGTACTGCTCTTCGATCAATTCAACCTCAATAAGGCATTCCAGTTCCTTATTTTCTGAAAGCGAGAATAGTTTACTGTTTAATTCCTCCAGGCTCCCGGTAATCTTCAGAAGGTGCCTAAAAACCGGAAGTTGAATACTCTTAGGTTCCCATCCGTTTTGAGTATCCAAAAGAAGTATCCTTTTCTCGTCTTTGCGTTCGCTGAAGGAGAGCGGGAGAGGAGAGCCACTATAAAATGCCGGTACAGCAGCTGAAACTCTTTGCGGCTTATGAATATGTCCCAGGGCTACATAACTGAAATAATCTCCAAATCCTGCTGCCTCAAAGGCTGCCTGGTTTCCTATCTGAATATCCCGTTCACTTTCTGAAGTTTCCATGCCTGCAGCGAATAAATGTCCCATAGCCAAAGCCGGCACTTCAGGATATATGGTCCTGCAAATTTCTGCAGCTTCAAAAAAGGTATTTTGAATACCTTTTCTGGTAGCTTCCAGTCGGTCTTCATAGGTCAATCCGTCATTGGCGCTTCTAAGGTCGGAGTCCCGGAGGAATGGCAGAGCAGCAATAATTACTTCCGGATCACCGTTTTTGCCGGTTATTGGAATGATCGCATCTTCTAAATTTTCAGGCAGACCACCAATAATGTGAATGTCCAGTTCACGCAGGACTTCTTTTGGCGCATCCAGCATAGCCGGGGAATCGTGATTTCCTCCTGTCAAAATGATCCGGCAACGGCATTGCTTCAGTTTCATAAGTGCACGATAGTATTGCGCACGTGCTTCCGAAGAAGGGTTCGCCAGATCAAATACATCACCGGAGACCAACAGGAGGCCCACCTGTTCTTTCCTTAACAGCTCACAAAGCCAGTCTATGAACAGCTCAAAATCCTGAGAAAGCTCATGTTTGTGCAGTTTTTTTCCAATGTGCCAGTCGGCAGTGTGCAGGATCTTCATACGAATGAAATTTTAATCAGGAAGGATAGATTCGGCTTCGAAAATAAGATTTATCCTTCTCGTTTGCAAAGGAAAAAGACCCTAACGACAAACGCTGTCGTTCCTAAATAAAAAAAATAGAAGCCCGACAACCTTTCCGCAGTTATCGGGCTATGAGCTTTAGTTATGTTGGACTAACTCTAATTATCCTCCAGATTTTTCCGGATCTTGTCTATGGCATTCTCTATGGATTTATCGGGCTCAATGATATTGTTTTCTCCCCAGAAAGTGACATCGGTAAAACCGGTAATATCATCGGCCATAACAATACGCGGATCGATAAAATTGTCGTCCCTTTTCACCTTGCCTTCGGTATTGATCTTCCAGTCAGTCACTGCCATTTCGCTATTGACCTTATATCTTGAGTTGAACAAGCGGCGTTTCCAGTTCACCACAAATTCAAGTTGGGTATTTCCATAACCAAAATACCAGCGCCCGTCGCGTTCCCGATATTCGACATCATAATGCACATCAACAGGATACACTTTTGTGCCACCGGGTTTCTTTTTTACAAATAAGTCTGTAGCAGCCTGGCGGTTGTCGACGTTGAGATTAAAGGACGCTTTTACGAGAGTAAAGCTTTCAGCATCAATAAAAAGTTTGCCAAAGTACCAGGGCATGCGATGGTCGAGCTCTTCAAATTTTACTACATAAAGGTACCGGTCATTGATCTTGGTGGGACTATCAAACTCGAACTTAAAATTCCGAAGATCCTGCTGGGCAAAAATGTAGGAAGGGTTCTTCATGATATCAATGCTAAGCGGGTTGTATGGGCCGCCCCTAAGTTTTAAAGCGAGAGTGTCAAGCCTGTCATAATCGGCAGTTTTTCGGGCTTTTACCAGTGCAATATCATCATCGCCAAATGAGTCATAAGGTTTCTTATGAATAGTTACGACTGCTTCTGATAAGGAAACATTTTTGCGGCCTCTTTTGATGGTTTCCCGGTAAAAGGCAGTCATGGTAGTAGGATCTTTAAAGTAGTTGCTGCCTCTGTTTTTCAGCATATTTCGCACCAGCGCCTGTGCATCTGTATACGTGAAAATGCTTACTTCTGAAAGTTCTTCCATAGCCTCAGTCAATTCAATTACCGCATCTTTTTCTTTTAGCACATCCAGGCTAAAGGTCATACTGCGGAAGCCAAGGTGAGAGACTGTGATGGTCACGTTTTGAAGATTATCAGGGATCTTCAGGGAAAATTGGCCCTCGGCATTGGTGACCGTAGAAATATTGGTGTTGTTAACAGAAATAAAGGCTGAAGTCAGAGGGTCTCCATTCCTTTCGTTGACTACCTTCCCTTTGTATTCAGTGAATTGCTGAAGGGTTGACTGGAAAACAGTTGCAGGTGAAATCACCGAAGCATTGGCAGGAATGATACATAAAAACGAGAGTAGAAAGAGGTATTTTCCGAAGTTGCAGACGTATTTTATCATGACGAAGGAGTTTATAGGAAATTACTTTCTAATATACTGAAAAATAGTAATTTATTCAAGTGGTCAAAAAGGTGAGATTATTTCTTCTTTGTGGCATAAAAAATCCGTCTTTTTTTACCGCTTCGTGGATAAATCAGTCCGATTATCGAAAAACTCTTCAGTCATTGAAAATCAATTAATTAATTACCTATATTTAAGGAATACCTATAAGAAGGTTCCCTACTGCTTCTTGTAAAATCTACTGCATGAGGCGATTTTTACTTTCGTTACTGGTAATAATTTTCTTTTGGGTGTCAAAAGCCCAACAATCTCCTATTTCCTTCAAAAATATAACGATTGATCAGGGCCTTTCCCAGAATAGCGTAGTGGATATTGTTCAGGATAGTCTGGGATTCATGTGGTTTGCCACACAGGATGGCCTGAACCGGTATGACGGCCAGGACTTTAAGATATTTCCTGAAGTCTTTGATGATGTAACATCTCCCGGTCATTCTCAACTAGGAAAACTGTTGATTTCGGGAAGTAAGCTATGGTTTGTCTCTAAGGGAGGAAATCTCAAAGTTATGGACTTGTGTACCGAGAAAATAACATCGGTCGAAAAAATTGGGCACAGTGAATTTAAGCTTCCTCCTGTTTCTGCCATTTATGTCGATGCTTTCGAAAATCTATGGATCGGCACTCTTGAGAATGGTTTGTTTTACTGGAACACAGAAAAAAATCTGAACAGGCACTATTCAAAGAATTCAGAAGCTCCTTTTCGAATAGCAGGAAACCAGATAAGATCCATCTTTGGAGATCAACAAGGACAAATTTGGGTGATCACCAGTAATGGAGTTACTGCAATAGGAGGAGGTGGAAAGGAAACCAGAAATTATTTGCGTGGAATCAATGGAAATACCCTTACTCAGGATCGGGAAGGTCGGCTATGGTTAGGAACCTTTGGTGAGGGGTTGTTTGTGCGGGAAAAACAGAACGGCAATTTTCATTTATATCAGGGTCCGGGAAAAGACAAAATTCCTGAAACCACTGTAATAGAAGCGATTCAGGCAGATAAGGATGGTAAACTTTGGATAGGTACTTATGGGAATGGACTGTACCTCCTGGAGTTAGATAATGGTAAAATCACCCATTTGCTTCCGCAGCGAAACAATCCGTATTCTTTGGGGTTTCAGGACGTTCTATCGATATACCTGGACATGGAAGGATCGCTTTGGGTTGGAACAGATGGGGGTGGGGTAAGTTATTACAATTCCCATTTCCACAATTTTAGCAGTCTTACCGCACGCCAGGTTGCTCCTGATATTTCCATTGAACAAATAAGGGCCATAACCACGGATAGTGCAGGAGGGGTTTGGCTTGGAACCTCAGGCAAGGGTCTAACCCACCTACCACCCGATCGTGAGGGGATAAAGACCTTTCATCTTGAACCGTACCGGCCCGGTATTAGCAACCATGACAGAATAGTTTCCCTGTTAGCCGATGAAGAAGGCGACCTATGGATAGGCACCCAGGGGAATGGTCTTATATTGAAGGATATAAATTCCGGAAAATTTAAAAAGTGGTTCTTTTCCGAAGCAACAGATTCGACTGAAATAATTCCTGATAACACTGTCTGGTCCATGTTAGAAGCCGGCCAAAATCGCATTTTTGCGGCTACAAGGAATGCCGGACTCCTGTTACTGGATAAAGAAAATGGCCTTTTAAGAGCGTATCCTGAACCCGGGTCTTTGAAAAATGATCCTAAAAAAATGAATATCAGGAGCGTGGCAAGGGTCAATGATTCTATCCTGGCCTTAGGTTCCGAGCTAAGTGCTTTGTACTTGCTCAATACCTGTAAAGGAAAATTTAAAAGGATAAGTAATTCCGTAATCGAAAATACATTGAAAGAAGAATTCGGGATCAAATGCCTTTATTACGATCAGGGGTTTTTATGGGCAGGAACTTCCGGAAGGGGAATACTGGTTACACACTTGAAATCTAATACCACCACTTCTCTTACTTCAGAAAATGGCTTACCAAATGAGATGATATATGGTATCCTTCCTGGGGATGATCAATCCTTATGGATCAGTTCCAATAGAGGAATATTCAGGCTTACATTCCAGGTGAAAAATAATAGGATCCATGTCGAACAAGTACAGCCTTTTACAGTAGGGAATGGGTTGCAAAGCAATGAATTTAACACAGGAGCCTTTCATAAAGGGAAAAATAATTTGCTCTATTTTGGCGGTATCAACGGATTGAATTTTTTCCATCCGAGTGAAATCGGGATGTCACGGGAATCTGCCCCGGTGGTACTCACTCAGGCAATGGTAGGAAATAAACCCTTGCAGGCAGATAGTGTTATCACTTATAAAAAACTGCTCAAACTTCCCTATAATAAGAATTCTGTTTCCTTTAACTATACTATACTGGATTACCTTTCTCCTGAAACCATGAATTATGAATACAGACTCGAGGGGCATGATGAGAACTGGATTGAGGCAGGAGAAAGAAAATATATTGCCTATACCAATTTACCTCCCGGGGATTACACTCTCAAGGTCAAACCTGCCAGTAATATAATTCCCAATGCACAGCCGGCTCTCCTGGGTATTCTAATAGACACTCCATTTTGGCTTACCTGGTGGTTCGTCCTCCTGGTCGTCTTTTTAATAATTGGCGCCTTTTATGTATTCTACAGATATAGGATCAATCAGGTACTGGAGGTGCAACGGGTAAAGAATAATATATCTTCAGACCTGCATGATGATATAGGGTCCAGGCTCACCAGTATACAGTTTTTATCTGCTCTTTCGAGAAGGAAATTCATAAATGGAGAAGATACCAGGAGCTATTTAGAAGGAATTGACGAGGAGGTCCAGGCCTCTTCAGAAGCTCTTAATGAGATCGTGTGGAATATAAAAATGGATGATGAAAGCCTGGAGGATATTGTTGCCAAGATGAGGCGTTACACGGGTGAAGTCTTCGAGAACTTTGGTATCACTTATAATATGGAAATTGGGGCTGATTTCAAAGGGAAAAAGATGGGCATGCAGAAACGAAGAGAGATATTTTTAATATTTAAAGAGTTGCTCAATAACATCAGGAAGCATTCCGAAGCCACAAGTATAAATATATACATATCGGTCCAACGAAATATGTTCTATCTTTCGGTCGCTGATGATGGAAAGGGCTTTGATCCTACTATTGAAACACAGCGGCACGGATTAAAAAACCTAAGAGCCCGCATTGAGAAGTGGAAGGGAGAAATTAACATTAATTCAGAACTTAACAGAGGCTGCAAAGTTGAGATATGGTTGCCTTTCGATAAATACCCGTTTTGGAGGGAGCTTTATAGCAGTTTCCGAAGAAAAGAAGCCTCTCATCCTAAAAGATGATTGTAAGGTTTGTGCATTAAAAGTAAATTTACAAATGGCCACACGAATTGTCATTTTTGAAGATAATGACCGGGTGAGAAATTCGCTTGTAACCTTATTGGGAAATAATAAGGAAAATACTGTTTGCGGTTCTTATCCCGATGTCATGAATGTCTCTCAAGTAATTCGGGATGAAAAACCTCAGGTGGTGATCCTTGACATTGACATGCCTCAAAAGGACGGGATATCTGTTATTCCCGTCATCAAGGAAATCGACCCTGAAATTTCTATAGTCATGTATACGCAGTTTGAAGATGATGAGAAGCTCTTCAAAAGTTTGTGTGCAGGGGCAGATGGGTATGTACTTAAGAAAACAACTCCGGTAAAACTCCAGGATGCTATAGAAGAGGTGAGAAAAGGGGGAGCTCCTTTGTCACCTGCAGTAGCACGTAAAGTTCTTTTTTCTTTCAGGGATCAGTCCACCGCGGCCAGAGATAAATATGATCTTACTGAAAGGGAGATCGAGGTCCTGGAGTTACTAACCAAGGGATACAGCGTTAAATTGATCGCTTCAGAACTCAACATCGCCTACGACACCTGCCGCTCTCACCTTCGGAATATCTACCGCAAACTTCATGTGAACTGTGGCAAGGAAGCCATAGCTAAAGTCCTGGCAGAGAAGATCGTTTTCTAATGATTTCTATCTGGGCTTTATCACCCTTATAGGTGATTGATTTTACCTCCTGGAATATGTAAATTTATACATCCTGTTGAATAACAGTGTCTTTCCGAACTCCCTACCCAGGAAAGCTTATTTCTTAACTATTTGCTTTTCCACAATCCCTATCCTGGGGGAGCCAATGAAAAATGTCAAAAATGGAAAATTTTTACAAATGCCTGGTGGGTTTTTTTAAGAGTAATCTTAGTTTCACCAATAACCTTAAAGGTGCCTTTCTGATTCCTCTCTTAATTTTTTGTTTTAGTACCGGAATGGTCGGACAAAACGTTCTTACTGTAAATAGTACAGATGACAATCCCGATGTAAATCTCGCAGATTCGGTTTGTGCTGACAAAAACGGCAAATGTACTCTTCGGGCCGCTATAGAAACTGCAAATCAGACTGTTGAAACCGATAAAGTCATTTTTGATCTTCAGGGTACGTCTCCATTCGTCTTTAATTTGACTCAAGACCTTCCTCCTATCATAGAAACAATTATTCTTGATGCGACCACTCAAAACGGGTATTCCTGGTCATCACCTGTAATTGTAGTAGATGGTAAAGGAGTAGCGCGATTCGGATTTAAATTAGAGGGACAGTCCTCAGGTAGTGCAATTAGAGGTTTCGTTATGGGCAACTTCAATATGATGGGAGAAGCCGATATCCTGCAGAATGGAACTGCGATATATGCGATTGCCACTGGCTCACATATTTTTACCGGAAATTATCTGGGTATTGCTTCAGATGGTATATCTGCCTTTACTAATACCTTCGGAATGGCATTGGTGAATAGTTCAGGAAATACAATTGGAGGGGAACAGGTAAGTGATAGAAATGTTATTTCCGGAAATTTTATACAAGATGGATGGGGAATAGGTATTTACATCCACGGGGAAGAATCCTTTGAGAATAGGATAGTCGGAAACTTTATAGGTACAGATGCAACAGGTACCCGGGCGGTTCCTAACCATTGGGGTATCGTGACACATATAGGAGCTAATAACACCTTTATTGGAGGTGCCACAGCACAGGAACGCAACATAATTTCCGGAAATATAAGAACGGGTGTGTATATTTTAAGTCCTGACAATGTTATTTCAGGAAATTATATTGGTCTGAGCGTGGATGGTGAAATGCTTACTGATCTTGGAGAGTCACAGCAGCAGGGGATAAGACTATGGACTTCCTCGGCCTCAGGAAATATAATTGGAGGGCTGAATCCGGGGGAAGGTAACGTCATTTCAGGAAATATTTATTTTAATGCCATTACGATTGGTTCGCAACCAGAATATCCTATCATAGGAAATAAAGTTCTGGGAAATTATATTGGAACCGATCCAACGGGGCAGAGGGCAATTCCCAATTATAGAGGAATGTCAATGACCGCCCAGGCAACTACAATTGCAAACAATATAATTTCAGGAAATGAAACCCTGGGATTAAGTATTCATGCTTCCAAAGAAACGGAGGTGTACAATAATCTTATAGGTACCAAAGCGGATGGAATTTCTCCTCTGGGCAATGGAGAGAATGGGATCACCATAGTAAATGGAAGTGAAAATAACCAAATAGGAAGTTCTTCCTTAGGACAGGGTAATACAATAGCATTTAATACAGGTGCCGGGATTGATATATATTATTCTGATTTTATTGGATCTCAGGTCAAAACTCAGCCTTTAAAGAATTCTCTTTTGGGAAACAGAATTTTTGGTAATTCTACTGTTGGAATAGATCTCGACAGTAATGGGATAACAGACAATGATCGGAATGATGAGGATGAAGGGGCCAATCGTCTTCAAAATTTTCCGGTAATAAGTGACGGAGCTTCTCTTTTGAACGGGGCCTTAAATTTCACGTATTCTATTTCTTCAGATCCTCTTTATTGTGCCTATCCCTTGACAATAGATATCTACAAAAGTGATGGTAACCGGCAGGGGAAAGAATATCTTGGTTTTGTCACCTATACGGAAAACGATATTCCAAAGGGAAACAAAGCAACTTCTACTTCTCTCGAAATTCCGCAAGGCAGCAGCCTTCAACCGGGAGATTACATTGTGGCTACTGCCACCGATGCATCGGGAAACACTTCAGAATTTAGTGCCGAGGTACAGGTGACCGGGAATTGTACTACTGAAACCTGGTACCTTGATGCCGATAATGATGGCTTTGGTGTAGATTCTCCAACGACCAATATTTCATCCTGTACAAAACCGGAAGGGAACTATGTTTTACAAGCAGGGGACTGTGAAGACACAAATGCAGGAATAAACCCCGCTGCAGAAGATATTCCGGATGATAAAATTGATCAGAATTGTGATGGTGTAGATGCTACAACCATTATTGTTGATACCGATGACGATGGAATAGCTGATTCAGTAGACAACTGTCCTACAATCCCAAATACCGATCAATTGGACATTGATGGCAATGGAATAGGTGATGTTTGTGAAACTTCCTCCTGTTCGGGAGTGGATACTCTTCTTATTACAGATTGTACCAGCGGTTCTACCGTTTATTGGAGTGTCACGAACCCCGGGGAGTGTGAGGTAAATGTCTCCTGGGATGTGAGAAAAAGCAATGAAGCCGGTAATTTTAGCCTTGCTCCCGGTGAAGAAAATAACTTCACCACAAGTCTGTCTTCCAAAGGTCCCACCCAGGTATCGTTCTACTGGAATGATCCTTTGGGTAATCAAATAAAAACTAGTATAAATGCCTCAAGAAGTGCTTGCGCTACGGCACCTTCAGCAGCTTCTGTAGAAAATGTCCTTTTCGTGGAATCGGTGGAAACCAGTTTTACGGTAGCTCCTAATCCAATCAAAGGGAATGGATTATGGCTTTCTTTTCCTTCGGCGCAAACCTCTAGAAATTATTCTGTGCAGATTTATGATTTTTCAGGAAAGGTGCTCGCCACCACCCTTATAGAAGTGGGAGCTAATGGTGGTGATTTCTTTTGGTCTCTGGATTTTTCTTCCTGGACCCAAGGGGTATATATACTTACTGCAGAAAGTTCGGCGGAGAAATTTGAATTTAATCTGGTGAAATAGGAGACAGGACCGGGGTTCATTGAGGGGGAGAATTTTCGGGTTTTGTCTCCTCAAAAAATAATCACCCAAAAAGGGGATTGACAAGAAGCTCTTATTTCTGTAAATTTATAAGAGGAAAATTTAAAATTATTGATCCTGAAGTGATTGGTAGATTTTAGTTGTTAAAATTTATGTATTTCCCAAGGATATTAATAAAACAATAGAATTGGAGTTAATTATTTAAAGAAAAGGAAGAGGAGTTCATAAAAGGCTTTTAAGGGGAGAAGCCTGGAATGAGATTCTCTTCTTTTTCTTTATTTTTTTGGTAAAGTATAAAAGCCAAAAAATAAAGGATTTGCAGCTATATTCTGTCCCTTGTCCATTCTCACCACCTATTCCCATAAAGCAGTTAACACTTAATTAACAGGGAAAAATCTTGAAAAGTAATATTTTCACCGACTATATTTTCCTACTCTTCTAAAGTAAGTGTAGATCTGTTTTAAATATTTGGCTAATGGGATTTCACCTTGGCTATTCTATTTTTTTATGAGGAACACCAATAAGAATTCCCCTATTTCTGTTCCGGAACAAAGAGCCCGGATTTCTTCAGAAACCCGCATTGTAGCCATTGGTGCCAGTGCCGGAGGTTTAGAGGCTTTGAAGGCTTTTTTTGCTAAAATCCCACAAAATACCTCCTGCGCTTATGTTGTTATTCAACATTTATCCCCAGACTACAAAAGTATGATGGGGGAGCTTTTGAAAAGGATCACAGATCTTCCTATAGTTGAAGTTTCCGATCGTTTAGAAGTCCGTGCCGGGCACATTTACCTTATCCCACCGGTCAATAATTTGATCTATAAAGATGGATTGCTACACCTTTCCGCAAAACCCAAAGATCAGACTCTCAATCTGCCTATAGATATGTTCTTTGAATCCCTTGCAAGGGAGAAAAAAGATAAAGCCATTGGGGTGATACTCAGTGGTACGGGCAGTGACGGAACCCGGGGCGCCAGGGCCATCAAAGAGAATGACGGTATGATCATGGTGCAGGAACCTGCTGAAGCGCAATTTGACGGAATGCCAAAAAGTGCAATTAATACCGGCTTGGTGGATTATGTTCTTTCTGTTGAAAAAATGGGAGAGGAGTTACAAACATTTTTAAATGCACCTCCGGTCTTCCATTTTGAAGATGGCGATGTGGAATATGATCAGACCGAATTGATGAAGATCCTCAATTTTGTAATTAAAAAGACCGGTCTGGATTTTAGGGAATACAAGAGATCCACACTTGCTCGTAGGGTAGCAAGAAGGGTCAATGTCTGCAAATGCCGTTCTTTGGCCGAATATTATGGGCACCTCACTCACCGGGAAGGAGAGGTGGAGATCCTGTACCGGGAATTTTTGATTGGGGTTACTAAGTTCTTTAGGGACAGCAAGGTGTGGAATGTTCTTCGCAAAAAGGTTATTCCGGAGCTTGTTAGCCAAAAATCAGATGGAGAGGTCATTAAGATCTGGGACGTAGCCTGTAGTACAGGGGAAGAAGCTTATTCTTATGCGATGTGTTTCTATGAAGAGATCGAAAAACAGGAAAAAAAATTAGAAGTAAAGATCTTTGCTACAGATATTGCTGACAGCCACCTGGAAATTGGTAGCAAAGGAAAATATCCTGAAAGTATAGCTGCAGATGTTCCCGGAGAATTCCTTTCCAGGTATTTTGTAAGCAAACCCAACAGTTACAAAGTGAGTGAAAAATTACGACGGGCAGTAATCTTTTCAAATCACAACCTTATCAAGAATCCGCCGTTCAGTAATATGGACCTGGTTTCCTGTCGTAATCTACTGATCTATTTTCAGCCTGTAATTCAGAAAAAAGCACTTACCGTCCTGCATTATGCCATAAAACGGAACGGTTACCTGGTTCTCGGAACCAGCGAGAGTGTGCAGAGTCAAAAAGAGAATTTTGAAGAGGTCTCCAGAAAATGGAAGATCTATAAAAATATCAATCCTAACAGAAGATTGAATTCGGGACTTTCTCCCAGCGCCGCAAGGGTGATTACTAATTCTGTGTCAAAAGAAATGAATTCAACAAGAACGGCGGCCAAACCCGCAAAATCGAAGTTGCAGAGTGAATTTAATGAAACCTTACTGGAGCATTTTAATGCCGCAAGTGTCTTCATTGACTCTGAATATAATATTCTTGAAGCTATTGGAGAATTCAGGAAATATGCGAATCTCCCGGTTAATGGGTTTTCCATTAATCTACTTGATATGCTGGAGACAGACCTCAAGTACCTGGTTCAAAATACGCTTAAAAAAGCAAATAAACTTCAGCAGAAAGTCTTTTATCCCAATGCCGCATTTATGCATAATGATGAGCGCAGAGGAGTAGACATTATTGTTAAGCCATACAGGCAGAAGAGTGTAGATGGAGAAACCCAGTTTGTTGTCACTTTTATTGAGAAAGAACTAAACCTTGATGCTGTAGAAGAGATCGATAATGTGACGCTCACTACCCGTACAAAGGAGTACGTTTCTAACCTTGAAGAGGAATTAAAGCAGACCAAGGAAGAATTGCAGACTTCCCTCGAAGAAATAGAAACCAGTAATGAAGAGCTACAGGCAGCCAATGAAGAATTACTGGCCTCCAATGAAGAATTGCAAAGTACTAATGAAGAGCTGCAAAGTGTCAATGAAGAGATCAACACTGTAAATGCAGAGAACCTTCAGAAAATGGAGGATCTGGCGGCGCTTAATTCTGATATGAATAACCTGTTGGAAAGTACTCAAATAGGTACGATCTTCCTTGATTCCAACTTAAGAATTACAAAATTCACCCCGGCAATTAAGGAGCATTTTAGTTTCCTAAACACTGATGTGGGGCGGCCTATTAGCCATTTCACTGGGAGTATAGGCAAAAGTAACCTTTTGGAACGTTGTAAGAGAGTCCTTAAAACAGGGAAAACTCTTGAAAAAGCAGTGGCTTCAAAAGACGGGAACCACTATTTGAGACGTATTTCACCTTACATTGATTCCAGGGATAAAGTTAGTGGTGTTGTAATTACTTTCATTGACATCGAATCACTTCAGAAGTCTAAAGAAAAGTTACAGGCGAGCGAGAAGCGCTTCAAGAGCTTCTATGAGGAAGATCCTGTAATGCACATCAGCGTTGATCCCAACACTTCACAGATCTTAGAATGTAATAAGACGGCGATCAAGCAGTTGAAGTACGATTCCAAAGAAGAATTGATAGGCAGACCAATCTTCGATCTTTACAACGAAGAGGCACAGGTAGAAGCCCTTAAATCAAATAAGAAATTTAAGGCAAAGGGAGAGCTCGTTAATCTGGAGCAGAACCTTCTTACGAAGACGGGCGAAATTCTTCCGGTGATACTGAATGCCAGTGCCGAAAGAGACGAAAATAATAAGATCATTGCTATACGTCATACATTTGTTGATGTAAGTGCACTTAAAAAAGCCGAAGATCAATTACTTCGTCAAAAGACCGATCTGGAGCAGGTGAATAAGGACCTGGAGCAGTTTGTGTCCATTTGTTCTCACGATCTGCAGGAACCTTTGTCCACCATTAAGTTTGGAAGTGATGTACTTAACAAGATCTACGGTGATCGCCTGGATGCAAAAGGCAAGGAATACATCTCTTATATAGAAAATGCTTCTACCCGGTTGTCCAACCAGATCAAGGCTCTTCTAGAACATTCGAGAATAGGGCGTAATGGTAAAAAGAAAATTATCAATACGAAGGAGTTGGTTGAAGTAGTGAAATATGATCTGGGTAAACGTATAAAGGAGACAGGAGCCAAAATTCACTGCGGAAATCTGCCACATATCTCTGCTTACGAGATAGAGTTGAGACTCCCTTTTTCAAAATCTAATTACCAATGCTATCAAGTACACACCCAACGACAGGGTTCCCGAAATAAGGATCTCCGCCTACCGGGAGAAGGACTTTTGGGTATTCTCGGTAGTTGACAATGGAGTAGGTATTTCAAAAGAAGATCAAAAGAACATCTTTACGATCTTTAACCGGGTAAAGAAACACGATGATAATGAGGGCACCGGGGTAGGTCTTGCTCATGTGGAAAAGATCGTACACCTGCATAACGGTACTATTTGGGTAGATTCCCAGGAAGGGGTGGGAAGCTCTTTCTATTTCAAATTAAAAGCCTGATAACCTATGGCTTCCGGTTTTACTAAATATCCTGAGCAGGTAAACCTTGATAATTGTGCCACAGAACCCATTCACATTATTGGTAAATCCCAGGAGCATGGGGTGTTGCTGGCCTGTGACCCGTTGAGCCTGGTTATCACGCAGACAGGCACTAATACTGAAAAGTATTTTGATATTCCGCATGGAGAGGTTGTTGGAAAAAACCTTGGGGAGCTTATTCAAAATGATGAGCTGGAACGCTTCAGGAAAAAGATCGCGTCTAAGGAACTCTCGCTTCCTCTGGATGTGGAGATCAACGGAAAAAAATTCCTGCTGCAGGCTCATTTTTCAGATCTGAACCTTGTACTCGATATCGAGCCTGTTGATAAGGAACATGACCCCTTGTTCTTTCAAAGACAACTGAGCAGGATCCTCAATAGATTGGAAAATTCAGATTCTGTGAATTCTCTTTGCAGATCAGCCGTTACCCTTACCCGGGAGATCTTTGGGTATGACAGGGTAATGATCTATAAGTTTGATGAAGAATGGAACGGGGAAGTGATTGCTGAAGCGCGGGAAGAGGAAATGGAGAGCTGGCTCGGACTGCATTACCCGGCAACTGACATTCCTGCGCAATCGCGTGCCATGTTCCTGAAACATAGGGTGCGTACCATTTCTAATGTTGATTATCAACCTGTCGCTCTCAAACCTGAAATTTCCCCGTTAACCGGGGAACCTCTGGATATTTCCCGCTCGGGACTCCGTGCTGTTTCTCCTATTCATATTGAATATCTTAAGAATATGGAAGTGGCCGCTTCCCTTACTGCAGCCATAATAGTCAAAGGTAAATTGTGGGGACTTATAGCCTGTCATCACAGGACCCCAAAATACCTCAGTTATTTTCAGCGGGAGAATTGCCGCTTTTTGGTACAAATGCTTTCCACCGAACTTGAACTTCAGGAAACAAACACTTTTGTTCAGAAATCGCAGTTTTCAGAAAAGCTAAGGCATAAACTGATCAAACAATTGCGGGGAAAAAATGACCTTTTTGAAGCGCTTACCTGCGGAAAGATCAAATTTACCGATCTGCTCTCCTGCGGCGGAGGAGCTTTGGTGAGTCTGGAAGAATGCAATTTATTCGGAAATACACCCGGCCGGGAACAGGTAAAGAGTCTGCACCAGAATTTTTTATTACCTCTTGAAAAGAGCATTTTTCACACCCGTAATCTGGCCGATATCTTTCCGGAAGCTGCAGACTATATGGAAACCGCCTCCGGACTTTTGAGTGTACGTATTTCTGAAGACCGGTATCTTGTCTGGTTCCGACCACAGGTATTGCAAACCGTGGTTTGGGGAGGAAACCCTCAAAAAAAGGCATTTTACAATGAAGAGAAAAAGCGGATAAGCCCGCGAAAATCTTTCGAAAAATGGAGTCAGGAGCTAAGGGGAATCTCTGAACCCTGGCAGGATTTTGACTTGAGTATAGCGCGCAATTTCCGAGAAAATATTCGTTTTGTGATCCTTGAAAAACAGCGACGGGAGATCGAATTATTGAACAGGAAGATAACGGCTGCGAGTCAGGAATTGGAGCTTTTCAGTTACGGGCTTTCTCATGACCTTAGAGCTCCTGTTCGTGGGCTGCAAGGGTACCTACAGATCCTGGAGGAGGATCATGAAAAAGGGCTAAATGCAGAGGCTTTTAAAATCGTCAAAAAAGCCCGCCGGCTCACCTATAAAATGAACAATTTAATAGATGATATCCTCGAATATTCCAGTCTTAGTAAGCAGGAAAGGGCGCCATTACAGGAGGTTGATGTACTCTCATTGATAAAGGAGATCCTTGAACTAATAAATTTGCAGGCTAATTATCCAAAAACTACTGTTGAGATCCACGAATCACTTCCGAATATTACCGGTGACCGCCGTATGCTTTTTCAGCTTTGGTCGAACCTGCTCACAAATGCTCTGAAGTATTCTGATGAAAAAGAAGATCCGCGCATTGAGATTGGATGCCTTCCGCAGCAGGGAAAAGAAGTTTTCTACATAGAGGACAACGGAATAGGTTTTGATCAAAAACATACTGATAAGGTCTTTGATACTTTTGGCCGCGTCGTTGGCGGAGAATATGAAGGGTCAGGAATAGGCCTGGCGATAGTTAAAAAAGTGGTGGAGAAACACCACGGAAAAATTTGGGTTAAAAGTACCCCCGGGGCAGGGTCTGTATTTTATTTTTATTTAGGACAAGAAAATGAGTAATAACAATTTGATCACCACCCCATTGAGGATCCTACTCGTGGAAGATAATGAGGCTGATGTCACCATGACCCTGCGAACGATCAGGAAGATCGTGGCAGAGCCAATCATTGAAGTAGTAGACGATCTTGAAAAATGCCGCGACAAAATGATCAGCTTTGTTCCCGATGTTGTGATCTCAGATTACAACCTGCCCACCTGTAACGGACTTGAGGTAATGGAGCTGGTGAAAGAAAAGGATGAGAACGTACCATTCATTTTTCTCACCGGTACCGTGGATGATGAGGAACTGGCCGCACATACTATTCTGGCCGGTGCCTGGGGTTATATTCTGAAAAAGCATATGGACCATCTCGAAGCGCGCCTGAGGCCACTGCTTAAAAAAGTGGTTTTTCACATGATCTCTCAGGATGAGTTGCGGGAACGGCTTCGGAAAAATAAGGTTGCCATCAACCAGATAAATGCTTACCTGGACAATTTGCAGACAGACAATGCAGATCAAAAGGAGAATATTAAAAAGATCAAAAAGGCCATAGGAAACTTTAGAAAGCACAAAGAAGATGATACACAGGCTTAGACAGGAGACGAAAGAATTACATGAACAGATCGAGTCTAAGAACCCGGCAGCTGCAATTTTAGATCATAGTATATCTCTTGAAGCATACCGGCACTTACTGCTTCAGAACTATGTCGCTTACAGAACGATGGAGAAGGAGATAAACCGGTTTTTTCCTGAATATACCGGACTGAAGCACCTGCAACTGAAAAAAGATCTGGAGCGGCTGGATATTTCTCCTGAAATGGTTGAATACAGTGAAAATTTTCACATCAACTCTTTTGCTGAAGCGCTGGGAGCTGCCTATGTGGTAGAAGGATCTGCCATGGGAGGAATGGTCATTGCGCGACACCTCAAACACTGTAGCCTGGAGGGAGTGGGAGAAAGCCACTTTTTTAGTGGAAACAGGGATGCTGTTGATAATTGGAATGATTTTAAAAGCAGGCTGGAAGGCATTACTTTAACTCCCGAAGAGGAGGAGCAGGCAGTGCACACGGCAAAAGAGACTTTTCTTTTCTTTGAAAAGGTATTTGACACCCAATTTTCAGTTCCAGTCTAAAGTCTATTTTTTACTTTCAAACACAAAAGAGATCAATCGCGGAATATTTTCTTTTTCCCGGTCATCAAAGTATTCATTGAGATCGAGAAGATTAAAATCGTGCTCTCTTGAGGCACTAAGATAGTCGGAAAGGTGGTGAACGAAAGCCTTCGGTTTCTGCAGTCCCTGTTCAGTTTCAAATTTTGCCTGGCTCCCCGCATATTGTTTGGCGGGATGTAACTCACAGATATAGAATTTCCCTCTTCTTTTTAAGGCTTTATCAGCTTCTTCAAAAATGAAGGAGAGATCTTCAATATGTTCCATCACCAGGCTGCAGGTAATAAGGTTCGCCCAGCCCGGCTTTACCGGCCAGGTTCGGGTGATATCTGTCTGTACAAATTCTACATTTGGTTCAGTGATCTTTTCTTTGGCTTTCGAGATCATTTTGGGAGAAAAATCCAGGGCCATCACGAAATCTGCTTTTTTGGATAACCAGCCGGTATTCTTTCCGGTACCGCAACCCAGCTCCAAAATATTTCCATAATGAGGATTGAGGAAAGTGTCCCGCAACACCTCCGCCTCCAGGTCCCTGGTCTTATTGCCTACCGAATCATAGGAACCGGCCCAGGCGTCGTAAGAATCACTTGTGGTCATAAATAGTTAAGGATTTTTGATCCAGTTCCGGGCTTTCTCAGCTTCCGAAAGTGGAAAATATTTCACGTCAGCATCGGTAAAAGGCTTCATAAGATCAGTCAGTTTTTCTTCCCACTCTTTGTCTCCTACCATTGCCACTTTCTCGTATTTGTTCCTGTTCTTGAAATCAACTTTGAGATCTTTCCAAAGCGCACTCAGGCTCCAGCCTTTAAAATTTTTCATCTCGAAGTACCAGCGCACGAGTCCGTAGGTTTTGATCTTTGCTTCCAATAGAGGGATGATGCGGTTATAATCCTCGTCTTCCAGTTTCTCTTCAGCAATCGTGTAAAGAATATTTTCGTGTTCTTCGATCCGGACCATAATCTCTTTTTCCACAATTTCAGAAGAAAACAAGATTTTGGCAAACCGGAATCCGGCGATATGGGTTAAGTTCTTGTTAATCCGTGGTTAAGGCTTCTTAAATCAGGGAAAGCCTTCCTGGTTTTTTATAAAGCGAGTATTGAACTATTTAAGTTTCTTAATTATCGAGATCACGTCTTCACCTCCCAATTCGGCTTCTGCTTTGCTGAAGGTTTCGTAAGCGGCATTTCCTAACGGGGCATCAAATCCTGCTTCCTGCGCCAGCCTCAGGTCTTTGGTAAGATGGCTAAGGGTAAAGGCCGCGTTGTAATCTTCTTCCAGGACTGCATTGCCTTTGATCTTGATAAACGGACTTCCCAACGCACTGTTGTTAATGATTTCCATGAGATCTGAAGTTTTCACCTCTTTTTCTCTGGAGAAATTGATGACCTCTGCCAGTCCCTGAGTGACAATTCCCAGAAAGGTATTCACAGCAAGTTTGGTAAGATTTCCAACTCCAATATCACCTACTAAAATGGCTTTTTTACCAATTGTCTCGAGCAGGGGACTTACTTCCTCAAAAACTTCTCCTTTTCCACCGGCTATGACCACCAGAGTGGCATCCTGTGCCTGCTTAACACTTCCGGAAACTGGCGCGTCCAGATAATCATTACCTTTTGACTCTAGCGCTGAGGCTACTTTGCGGCTGACTTCAGCAGAAACAGTGCTCATATTTACTACGATCTTCCCGCTGACTTCTGCAGCTAAAATTCCCTTGTCCCCATAAAATACGTCTTCTACCGCCTTGTCATCAGAGATCATCAAGAAAACCACATCTACCTTTTCTATGAGTTCTTTCGGAGATGCAGCGGTGTCAGCTCCATCTTCTTTTAAAGGTTCTTCTTTATCTTTGGTACGGTTGTAAACAATAACAGTGCGTCCTGCTTTGAGCAGACTTTCACTCATGGGTTTGCCCATTTTTCCTAATCCTATCCAGCCGATTTTCATCTTTATATGTTTTAATTTTTAAAATCTTGTTTTACAATTTCTCTGATTCCCATTTTATAGGAAGTGGGTTTGAGGCCGAATTGCTCCTCAATTTTACTGCTGTCAAATACGTAATTGCGGTTGTATTGATACATCATCTCAACCGTTTCTCGCATCACCGGCATAAAGATACCCAGTATACGCACCATCCATTTAGGTACCTCCCAAAGATCGGTCTTGGCATTCATCTCTTTGCCAACATATTCCACCCATTGCTTTCCGGTAGGCGGATTTTGGGCGGTTGGCAAATGCCACACCTGCCCATAAGCTTCTTCTTTGTTCCCCAAAAAGGCAGTTGCTTTTGCAGCATCTGGGGTGAAAGTGAAAGAGTGTTTACAGTTTGCATTCCCCAGCCACATCGCTCTTTTATTTTTTTTAATAGGTTTAAAAACAGTTTCTATGAGGATGCTGTTCTGTTCTATTCCCGGGCCGTAGAAATCTGCTGAACGTGCTATAAGAGCCTGCAGATTTTCAGTCCAAACTTCCTTCATGATCATTTCGGCAATTTCTGCCCGAATCCTTCCTTTTTTAGAGGGCGGGTCTACCATACTTTTCTCGGTCATATGCCCCATGCTGTCCCTGGAATACATATAAACGTTGTCAAAAAAGACCAGCTTACAGTCATGTTTTTCACAGGCTTTAATGACATTCCGTACTATTACCGGCCAGTCCTTTTTCCACCTTCTGTATTTATACGGAAGTCCGGCTGTGAGATACACTACTTCAGAACCCTTAACAGCTTCTTTGACCTGGGGCCATTTCCGAAGGTCTGCAGGAAATAATTCATCTTCCGGATTCACTTTTTCAGGCTTTCTACTAACCAGCCGAATGCGAGAAGTATACTCCCTAAGTGCCCGGGCAAGTTCGGTTCCTATTGGTCCTCCGGCTCCTAAAATTGTTTGCATGTTGCAGGAAATTCAGATTTTAATATAAAAATATTGATTAATTGCCGGAGAAGCTTCTAAAAAATCCATTTTTTAGACCTCTTTCAAAAAATGATTATCTTTTACAGTATGAAAGATTATAAGATCCCTGCTGAAACGAAAATTGGTCATGTGCATCTAAAAGTGTCCGATCTTGAACGTGCCCTGAAATTTTACAGGGACCTTCTCGGATTTGAAATAACGGAAAGGATTGGCGACTCCGCTGTTTTTCTTTCTGCCGGCGGCTATCACCACCACATTGGCCTTAACACCTGGCACAGCAAAGGAGCTCCCCGCGCTTCACAGTCGGGAGTGGGATTGTACCATACCGCTATTCTTTATCCGGAAAGGAAAGACCTGGCAATTGTTCTGCAGCGTTTATTGACAAATGACTATCCGCTCACCGGAATGGCAGATCATGGAGTTTCTGAAGCCATATATTTAAATGACCCCGATGGAAATGGCGTGGAACTTTACCACGACCGGCCCCGGGAACAGTGGCCGAAAAAAGAGGATGGCTCCCTGGAAATGTATACCCGTCGCCTGGATGTGGAAGATCTAATGAACGAACTAAACCGATAAAAAAATGAATTCAGAAGAGAAAGAAGAGATCTACAAGAAATTTTACGAACTGGTGAATATGGCTCCTGCCGAAATTGAAGACTGGCTTAAAACTGAAGAGTCCAAAGAAGTAGGGCAGGACAGTGGTGATGGAGAATCCATAGGGCACAAAAGCGGAAAGAAGATCATCAGGATTAAACGCACCAGGAAAGATGAACTTACCTCAGCAGATTATGAGCATATGCAAAAGGTAAATGGCTATGTCAAAAGGCATCTCGCCCAGCGGCCTGAAGGGAATATAAAAGATACTCCCTGGCGTTACAGTCTAATGAACTGGGGCCATGACCCCCTTAAAGATTGAGTTGAAGGGGTTCCAAAAAAGGCATTTTTAAGCCTATTTCTTTTCCTCCTGTTTGATTGGCGGAGTTACCATGATATGTGCGCGGTGGGTACCGGGATCCATGATCCATGGCATACCGGGAGCAAAAGGTTTGGTGGGTAAACCTGTGGACTCTGCAGTAGCATAAGGTATATAGATCACATACCTGAAATTGCCATCTTTCAGTTCTCCGGTTTCGGAGTTATAATTCTCATTGGTCCCGCTTAAGATATACATCATACTGGGAGCATCAGGCATTGGTAATTCTCCGGAATCTGCCTCTTTTTTTCTGATCTCTCTCTTTTCCATTTCCGATTTTCCCTCTGCGGTCAGTTGTCTTCCGCGGGCGATAAATGGTTCCAGTTTTTTAGAATAGCAGGAAACTCTTACTCCTTCCTGGTTCGGGTCATCAGCCACACAAATAATTCCGCCTTTTCCTTCCCGAAGGGTGATCAGTTTTCCGTTAACATTATAACCCAAAACCGTTGCAGTTTCCCGTTCCTCTTCTGGTGCAGCCAAAACAGCGGTTTTAATTTGAACTTCTGCGGGCAAAATTGTTTGTGCGTTCGCAATAACAGGGAACAACATTAGTAGCAGTATCTTAACAGTCCTCATAATTACAGATCTTATTGGGTTGATTTCTTTAAATGTACTAAAAAATGCTGTACTTCTAAATACCGATAATGAACTGCTGAAGACAAAAAAAAGATCCTGACTCATTCAGGATCTTTTTGCAACTCTTCATACGCTTTGATCTTTTGTTCAATTAGTTTCCGTTGCTTCCTGTGATAGAACAACAGAATAAGGACAAAAATGATAGAAAGGCAGGCCAACCCGATTCCAATATAACCGATCATTTTGTAGAATTTTCCCTAAATGTAGTAAGTGAGAAGGTACATTCTTTACGGAAATCCTCATTTTACTGAAAAATAATCAGTTAAGCCAGATCTAATCCCATTCCAACAGCCTTTTTTCACCCTCTATATTTTTAATGTCGGTGATATCCTGAGACATTTCTATTACTCCGCGGTACTTTTTATCCTTATCACGTACAGCGAAATACCTGATGTAAATGAGTCTTTCTTTGAAATTGATCCAGAAAGAAGCTTCGTTCCGGTTGCCCTTTTTAAATTCTTCCAGGATCTTCAGCACTGTTCCCACACTTTTTGGAGGATGACAGAATTTGACTTCCCTGCCAATGATACCTGCACTGCGAGGAAATACGCGCTCTTCCCCACGGTTATAGAAGATAACCTTGTCGTTCTCATCCACATAGGTGAGGTCCAGGGGCATGGTTTTTAGCAACAGGTTTACCTGCTCCACAGTCATATAGCCTTCGTCATAGTGAGACGTGTTATCAAGAGAAAAGGAAAGCTCCCTCTTTGTGTGGTCATCGCTGGGGTGAATATATTCAGGTTCTTCCTGAAAACCGGCGGGGGCTTCAGCCAACATCCAGCCTATTTCTTCTTCACCCTTTCTGGCTTCTTTCCAGTCTTCTTCAGTCAACAGGTCGAGGGAATGGGGGAATAGCACATTTTCTTCAATGAGAAGCAGCCGGTAGATGCCGCTAATGAGATATGAACTATCTGCTTTTGCTTCCTGGTATTCCCTGTTTTCGATCTTCTTCCGAAGCAACCGAAATTGCTCCCGTAAGTTGTCATGGAAAGACCACATTCCTTGAGAAGGACCATTCCAGCCGCGTTTTTCAAGATAGGGGAACAACTGGTTCTCTTTTCGCTCAAAACGCCGTTCTATCTGTTGTAACTGATTGAAGATATTATAGAATTTCTGGTATTCCTTCTCGGGATCGGTGGCCTTCAATTCTTCGGAAAGTTCCAGTATAAGTTCTTTTTCTTTAAAGTAAATGCTAACGGGATGTCCCTGTGGCAGGGCTTCAATATCAAGTGTTTCGTTCATGGTTCCGGTATTTTGTTCGGGGCAAAGGAAGAAAACCATCAGAAGCTTAATTATGACTATAGTCACAAGCCGAAAATAATTCGGAGACTTTTGTCCCAAAAATGCCATTTCCTGATCTTCGTCATATTTTGATCAGCATGATGCTATTTTCTTTGCCACCTGAAAAAATTAGCCCGGCAATCACTTTTTTGCTGAGGCTGTGTATATATTCTGAAAATTATGGCAAGATCTGGTAAGATGGAATTGATGGCCCCTGCAGGTAATTTTGAATCCTTGCAGGCGGCAATTGACAACGGGGCAGATTCCGTTTACTTTGGGGTGGAGCAGCTCAATATGCGTGCACGTGCTTCCATTAATTTTACGATGGATGACCTGCCGGAGATAGTTATAAGATGCGAGGCTAAGAAAGTCCGCAGCTATCTTACTTTGAATACCATAGTCTACGACCATGATCTTTCCTTAATTAAAACTTTGCTGGCTAAGGCCAAAGAGGCGGGAGTAACTGCAGTGATCGCTTCAGATCAGGCGGTGATCGCTTCTGCACGTGCAATGGGGGTCAATGTGCATATTTCCACTCAGTTGAACATTACCAATATTGAGACTGTAAAGTTCTACAGCCTGTTTGCTGAAACCATGGTGCTGTCTCGGGAACTTAGTTTGCGGCAGGTGAAAAAGATCACCGAGCAGATCGAAAAAGAACAAATTAAAGGCCCATCCGGAGAACTGGTCAAAATTGAGGTTTTTGGCCATGGAGCCCTTTGTATGGCAGTTTCCGGAAAATGTTATCTAAGCCTGCACTCACACAATTCATCGGCCAACCGCGGCGCCTGTAAACAGAACTGCCGAAAGAAATACACGGTGATCGACCAGGAATCCGGTTTTGAGGTGGAGATCGATAATGAATATATGATGTCTCCAAAAGACCTTTGTACTATCAACTTTTTGGACGAAGTGGCCGATGCCGGAGTACAGGTGTTGAAGATAGAAGGCCGTGGCCGCGCACCTGAATATGTGGCGACCGTCACAAAAGCCTATCGCGAAGCCATTGATGCACTTCAAAATGGATGTTTTTCCGAAGAGAAAGTGGAGCAGTGGATGGAAGAACTCAGTAAAGTCTATAACCGCGGATTCTGGAGTGGATATTACCTGGGGCAGCAACTGGGAGAATGGAGCAAAACTTCCGGATCCCAGGCATCACAAAAAAAGGTGTACGTGGGGAAAGGAATGCATTATTTTCCCAAAGCCGGGGTAGCCGAATTCCAAATAGAAGCATACGACATCAAAAAAGGGGACAGGATATTAGTCACCGGCCCAAGCACCGGAGCTCAGGAACTGGTGCTGGAGGAAATGTTTGTGAACGACGTGGCTTCAGACAAAGCTACCAAAGGTGACAGCTGTACTATAAAAACCCCTTTCCGGGTGCGACTTTCAGACAGACTTTACAAACTGGTGGAAGCCTGATGGTGGTGATAACCTTGCAGCGGCCCAAGTGCATTGGATGCAATTACTGCGTCGAACTGGCGCCGGAACAGTTCCGGATGTCCAAAAAAGACGGAAAATGTGTGCTGCTCAAGGCAACCGACAAAAAAGGCTTTCACACCCTAAAATCCCCCGACCATTCCATTCTGGAATCCGCTGAAGCTGCCGCAAAGGCTTGTCCTGTAAAAATAATTTCAGTAAAGGAAATTTGAATTTATAAAAAAAGCACACGCTTTGAGAACGTGTGCTTGTTAATACTTGACTCCATCTCAGGATCAACCGGTATTTTTAAGTCCGCTGGCAAGTGCGGTAGTAATTTGCAGTAGATGTGTTACTAAACTGTCATCTTCTGTTTTGCTCTGAGACTTTCTCCATTCTTCCAGGTATTTGATCTGTAACCTGTGCAGGGAGATCAAAACGTCTTTTCTTCGATCCAGATTATCCAGTAAGCTCAGTCTTCTTTCTTCACGTTTTTGTTCAAACATGGCAGCGACCTCATCCAGGCCTTTTTCATGCTCGTTTTTAATAAGAGTAGTCAATTCTTTCCTTACCTCAGGATCCTGCACAAGGGAGGCGTAGGCTTCCATTACATCGGGTTCTGCATTCATAAGGTTCGTTTCAACCTGTATCAACACATATCTGAAAAAAGGCCATTCATGGGAAACATTTTTTAATTGTTGGTATTGTTCAGGATTCTCAGATCTCAATTTCTGTAAGGCAGATCCTAATCCATACCAACCGGTAATAGTAAAACGCGATTGATTCCAACTAAAGACCCAGGGTATAGCCCTTAAGTCATTTAAGGTTCTTGTGCCGGTTCGTCTTGCAGGGCGGGACCCAATCTTACTCAATTCCAGGACGTCTATTGGAGTGGCCTCACCATAAAAAGTGAGAAAAGAAGGATGCCCGATCAATTTCTGATATTTCTCTCTGGAGTATTCTGCCAATTGCCTTAGCGCCTTAATTGGAAACTCTTCTCTAGTAGCCGGATATAGCCGGTTCCCGGTTTGTAAAGCAGTTCCCGAAAGTAGCATTTCGAGGTTATAAGTGGCTGTAAGCATATTGGCAAATTGCTGGGCTATGGTCTCGCCCTGGACGGTAAGCTTGATCTCTCCGCTCAAACTTCCGGGAGGCATACTTTCCAGGAAACGGTGGTATTTACCGCCACCTCTACTTATGGTTCCTCCAATTCCATGGAAAAACCGCAATTCTACTCCGTGCTTGTCTCCGGTCTCAGTAAGGGCTTTTTCCGCCCGGTAGATATTCCACCGGCTGGCCAGTATTCCTCCGTCTTTGTTACTATCGCTGTAACCCAGCATGATCTCCTGTGTTCTTTTCTCCTTTCCGGGATAGGAGGGATGACTAAGGAAGCTGTCCAGTATATCTCCGGAAACCAGAAGGTCATCAATGGTTTCAAATAATGGAACTACCTGGAAAGTATCCCTGTCAATACCAACTTCTCTAAAGAATAGATATATTACAAGTAAATCACTTAACTGTCGGGTCATACTTACAATGAAGGAGCCTACTCCCTGCGGGCCATATTTGTCGGTATGTTTTTTTACTACCTTATAACTTTCCAGAACTTTATCAGCTTCCGGACCAAAAGATTTGCCTGCTATGGCAAAGGGCCGTGGGTTTTTTAATTCTTCCGAAATAAATTTCACCCGCTCCTCTTCACTCCAGGTCCTGTATTTGGGTAGATCAGGTAAGGTATGACTAAGAATCTGTTCCAGCGCTTTATCGTGAAATTCACTGTTTTGCCTAATGTCAAGACGGGCAAGGTGGAATCCAAAGCATTGAATTATACGTTCTACAGGGAACAAAAGATCTTCTGCAATTCGTTTAGCACCTATCTCCAGAAGGCTTTCCCTTAATATTTGTAAATCCTGGTACAGATCTCCCGGCCGGTTATAAATTAAAGTATCCTTATTTGCATCGTCTTTGGTATTTTCCAGCTGTAGAAGAACAAGACTTACAAATTGTCTCCAGGGTTCATATGGATTTCTGGAAAGAACCTGCTTTCCAGCTTCTCCCAGCTCATTTGATTTTTTAGTAATGGCTTCCTGAAGTTCTTGGGTAACCTTATTACGTGTTCCCGAAAAACTAATAGCTGCCGCCAAACGTTGAAGTTCATCATGCACCAGTTCCAGAGCTGTCTTTCTGTGTTCGATCAAAGTTGATTTGGTGACAGCAGCTGTAACATAGGGGTGGCCGTCGCGATCGCCACCTACCCAGGTGCCAAATTCCATAGTTGGAAAGCTAAGATTTTCCTGAGAAAAGCCCATATTGAGCCAACTCTGCTTCAATTGAATGTCACTTTTTCTCAATGCCTGTGGGAAAACTTTACTGTAATAGTGTACAACGTTCCTTCTCTCCATCTCTACAGTTGGCTTTTTGAGATAGACCTCTCCCGTGCGCCACCATCTTTCAAGCAGCGTCTTAATATCCTCAGCAACTACTTTGCGCTCAATAAAAGAATAGGAGGTGTTCTTCAGCTTTATCAGGTTTAAGTAGATCTCCCGATGCAGCTCAAGTATTGAGATTCGCTTTGTTTCTGTAGGGTGTGCAGTAAGTACAGGTATCAGTTTTACTTTCTCAATGATCTTCTGCATTTGTTCTTCGCTCAGGCCTTTCTCCTTCCAGCGGTGAAAAGTTTCACTCCAGGATCCTCTTATAGCTTTCATCCCATTACTGTCAGTAAGCTTACGGCGGTATTGTACTGCACCATTCTCTTCCACCAGGTTCATAAGCTGCAAGTAAATACTCAATACCTGGATTTGTTTTTTTTCCAGGGCAACATTTGATGAAATTGAATCTTTTAGATCTTCATGCCTGGTCAATAAATTGGCCAGTTCATGCTCACCAAGGTCGGTTAGGACTTCCTGAAAGCAACTGGTGAGAAATTGCATGTCTGTGTCTATTTTTTTAAATGCCTTATTTTGGGTGTTCTCTACCATTTTTAAAATGAATTTGTAAGGATATTTTGAGTCAACAATTTACTGAAACCATCACCGACTTTAAAGGATGTAAGGCATTTAAAAGTGAAAAAATTAAGAAAACGTTTTAGTAAATCATAAAAGCTAGAAGGGTTTTATGAGAATATAACTTTTCTATACTCTTTGCATTATGATGGTGCCTCTTCTTTGAAAAACTACTCAAAGAATTACTGCGTCGAACTGGCACCGAAACAGTTCCGGATGCCTAAAAAAGACGGAAAATGTGTGCTGCTGAAGGCTACCGACAAAAAATGGCTTTCACACCCTAAAATCCCCCGACCATTCCATTCTGGAATCTGCTGAAGCTGCCGCAAAGGCTTGTCCGGTCAAGATCATTTCTGTCAAAGAGGTCTGATTTCCTAATCCGATTTAAATTCCTATTTTTGCCGGCTTAAAAAAAGAGCGGGAAAAGGTCCTTTTTCAGAAGGTAATGGCAAACGAAATACTGATTGTCAATTTTTTGATACCTTCAAAGGGAAAGCATTCTTCCTCTTTTCAAACCTATTGACATGAAAGTAATTGCCAATTTTTTCGATTTCCCTCACAAAGTAGATATTAAAACCGAAATTCTGGCAGGAGTGACTGTGGCCCTGGCCCTCATTCCGGAGGCAGTGGCATTTGCAATGATCGCAGGATTATCACCCCTTACCGGTCTTTATGCCGCCTTTGTAATGGGGCTTATCACCTCTATTTTGGGTGGCCGTCCCGGAATGATCTCGGGTGCTACGGGAGCTGTCGCGGTGGTGATTGTTTCCCTGGTAGTCTCTCATGGTCCTGAATACATCTTTGCAACCGTAATTCTTGCCGGAATAATACAAATTCTGGCCGGGGTTTTTAGATTGGGAAAACTAATAAGGCTGGTACCGCATTCGGTGATCTTTGGATTCGTAAACGGACTGGCGATTATAATCTTCATGTCGCAGTTAGGTAATTTTAAAGCCGTAAATGATGCGGGAGAACTGGTTTGGATGACCGGCAGTAATCTTTACACCATGCTTGGACTGGTGCTTACTACCATGTTGATCATCTGGGGATTGCCAAAGCTTACAAAGGCTTTTCCTTCATCTTTGGCTGCAATCCTGGTAGTTTTCGGGATCGTTGTCTTTGCAGGGATCGATACCAAAACAGTGGGCGATATAGCCTCAATTAAAGGTGGTTTCCCTCCCTTTCATATTCCCATGATCCCTTTTACCTGGGAAGCGTTGGGAGTGATTTTCCCTTACGCTGCTATTGTGGCGGGGGTTGGTTTGATCGAAAGCTTACTTACTCTGAATATAGTTGATGAGATCACCGAGACCCGTGGTCGTGGAAATAAAGAATGTGTGGCGCAGGGAACTGCTAATGTGCTATCAGGATTTTTCTCCGGAATGGGTGGTTGTGCCATGATAGGGCAAAGTCTTATCAACGTGTCTTCCGGGGCAAGAGCGAGATTGTCCGGAATTGTAGCAGCCGTTATGCTGCTGGTATTTATTATGTTCGCCGCCGATATTATTGAGTTGCTGCCAATGGCTGCCCTCACCGGGGTGATGATCATGGTTTCTATTGGAACCTTCGAATGGGCGAGTTTTAAAACCTTCCGCAGAATGCCGAAGTCAGATGTGCTGGTAATGGTGCTGGTGACGCTGGTGACTATTTTCCTTCACAATTTGGCGCTGGCCGTGCTTGTTGGGGTGATCATCTCAGCTCTTGTGTTTGCCTGGGACAACGCCAAACGCATTCGAGCCCGTAAATATGTGGATGACAAAGGAGCGAAACACTACGAGATCTATGGCCCGCTTTTCTTCGGAAGCGTTACTGCTTTCAATGAAAAATTTGACGTGCTAAACGATCATGATGAGGTGATCATTGATTTTTCTGAAAGTCGTATCGTCGACATGTCCGGAATTGAAGCCGTAAATAAACTTACCGAACGTTACCTGAAGCAAGGGAAGAAACTCCACCTGAGACATCTTAGCCGCGATTGCAGGAACCTGCTCAAGAATGCCGATGAGATCATTGAGGTGAATATTCTGGAAGATCCAACCTGGAAAGTGGCGGTAGATAAAGTATAGGTTCTACTCTTCTACCGAATAATTTTTGATCTCTTCGAGGATCTCCTGTACGTTCTTTTCGGTCTTGAAAAGTTTGTCCTTGCAGATCTTTAAAAGTTCAGAGGCCCGCTTAATGCGGGTGTCCAGCTGGTCGATCCCTATTTCTGAATTTTCCATTTCTGAAACGATCTCCTGCAGCTCATTAAAAGCTTCGGTATAACTTATTTTTTTAGTCATTTTCTGAAGGGTTTTTTGTTGATTCAACAGTACTGATGATGCTGCCTTTATATAATCGCGTCTCTAATTGTAGAGCAGGATCCAACTCATCAATACTGCGCAAGGTTTTTCCATTTTGGCGTGTAATACTGAAGCCTCTTTTTAAAATGCTCTGCGGAGAGAGCAATTCTATCTTCTCTTCCAAAAAAGCGGTTTTTTGACGGGCTTCTTTTATGGAATTAAGCGCATCTGAAAAAAGGCTTTTTTCGAGCTGTTTCAATTCGCTTCTTTGACTTCGGAAGTTTTCCCGGCTGTCAGAGATCAGTAGATGCGCAAGTCGGGACAGTTCAGCCCTGTTATGGGCAAGCGTATTTTGGGTAAGGGAATTAAAGAGGCGGGATATTTCCTGAAGCGAAGTCTTCTCCTTCCGGAACCGCCACTGACTTTCTTTTTCCAGTCTTTCCGAAGCCAGGTTCACCGGCACTGCAAAATCGTGGAATTTCTGAAGCAGGAATTCGGCTATTTTGGTGGGCGTGATAAAACTCGCATAGCTCACCATCTCACTCACCGTAACGTTGGTGGAATGCCCAATCCCTGTCAACACCGGAATGGGAAAAGTAGCGATCTTTTCAGCAAGCGAATAATCGTCGAAGCAACTTAGTCCCACTTCACCGCCGCCGCCCCGAATGATGGCCACCTCATCAAATACTCCGCTGTGTTTCCTGATCTTTTCAAGCTGAGCTGTGATAGTGGTCACGGCCCGTTCCCCCTGAAGTATCGCCGGAAAAAGCAGGTGATGGAAACGATATTTCCAGGCATTGGTGTTGATGACGTTGAGGAAATCCAGATATCCTTTGCTGGTCTCTACAGAAATTACAGCAATGGTTTTAGGTAAAAGCACCAGCTCTTTTTTCTTATTGGCCTCAAAAAGATTTTCTTTTTTAAGCCGCTCTACGGTGGCAGCTTTTTCCCGCGCCAGTTCTCCCAGGGTGTATTCAGGGTCAATGTCGAGAATATTTAATGCGAGGCCGTGAACCGGATGATAGGTAACATAGCCCTGCAGCACCACCGTCATATTGTCCCTGAGTTCCTCTTTAAGAACCGACTTAAATTTCCTGTTGATGTTCTCAAAAGTACTGGCCCAAATGTTCCCGCGCAGTTCGGCAATGACCTTCCCGTTCTTTTTTTCTACCAGGGCAGGATAACAGTGCCCCGATTTTGTGTAATAATTCAGCTTGACGATCTCGGCCTTGATCCACACAATTTTGCTGCAATGCTCCTCCACAACCTTCTGTATGGAGCGGGTGAGCTGGGAGAGGGAAAAAACAGTTTTTTCAGACAAGCTGCCGGGGTTTGAGTGCCATGGCTAAGCTACAAATTTCAGCTAAAAGATGATTTTCATTTTTTCTGAGATTCCGGAAGTTTTTATTTAATGATTGCTTTACAATGCCTTGACATTCAATAGGGTGAAAAATGATTTCTTTGAGCTGTTCCTTTTAATTAAAAATGTAGGTTATGGTCTTGGCACTTCTTTTCGTTTGCACCGGGGTTTTTATTGTACTATTGGCAACCGCTTCCTGGATGCGCATCCTCTTAGGTTCCCGATATAATTGAATTTTATCGAAAAAATGATAGTTCCCAAAAAAGCCATTTTTGAGAGGTAAGTATTTCGGAAGAGGGACTCGAAAAAGAGATTTTTGAGTATCTATTTTTAGTAAATGTTTAACCAATTGATATAGTTTTAGTTAGGTTTAATTGCGATACTTTCGCAACAGATATTCACGGGTTAAAATGTTCAGGATTTATGAAGAATTTTCTATTTGTTGCTTCGGAAAATGATGCTATTGCAAACTGCAAAGTTGGAGGAGTGGGGGATGTTATTAGGGATGTGCCAAGGCAGATCTCCGAAAGGGGAGATCGCGTACATGTGGTGGTGCCCTCGTACTCCAGATTGCATCAAAATGGAAAACTGGTGGCTACCCTTAACATTACTCTTAAAGGAGAGGAACAGGAGGCATATCTCTATGAGGTAAAAGGAAAAGAGGAGTTTGATAACATCACCCATTATGTGGTGCATCACCCGGAGATCAAGGCCGGGAACCTGGGTGGCGTGTATCATCACGATGAGGAGCCTTTCTTTAATGATGTGGTGAAGTATACCATCTTTTGTACCGCTGTAGCAGAGGCTATCAAAAATGACATTTTTGGGGAGCTTGATATAGTCCATCTTCATGACTGGCATTCCAGTATGCTGTTATTCCTGAGACGTTACCATACCGAATATTCCGAACTTAAGAATTTGCGGTTCGTTTACTGTATTCACAACCTTGCCCTGCAGGGAATAAGACCGTTCAATAACAGTTACTCCTCTTTACACTCGTGGTTTCCGGAAGTGGAATTCAAAGAAGAGGAACTTCGGGATCCCAGATACCGCGATTGTTTTAATCTAATGGCCCTGGGCATCAGGTTTGCTGATGCGGTGCACACCGTATCGCCGTCTTATAAGCAGGATGTCCTTCTCCCGAGTGATGCTCCGGAATTTATTGGGGGAGAGGGGCTGGAAAATGACCTCAAACAGGCAGACAGAGAAGACAGGTTCCACGGCATCCTGAATGGTTCAAATTACCATACCAAAGAAGTCAAAAAAGGAAGATTGTTTCCAAATATTGCCACCACAATCTTTCGGCAACTTCAGAATGAAACTGACCGTCATAAGGCAGAGTTTTTGGCTCATACAGGGGAAAAGATCGTTCCTTATCTCAAGAAACGTCCAAAATTTATTTCTGCAAGCGTGGCCCGGCTTACCGAGCAAAAATTCTATTTCTTTAAACGCTCTCCGGAGTCTCTCCTAAATATCCTTGACCAGTTGGAAGAGGTCGGCGGAATTTATGTGCTCCTGGGAACCGGGGCTCCAGATTATGAAGAATTACTTCGGAAGGTAAGTTACCAGAGAAAGAACTTTATTTTTATGAATACCCAATGTGAAGCTGTGGTGAATTCCATCTACCGCGATTCAGATCTGTATTTCATGCCAAGCCTTTTCGAACCCTGCGGAATCAGCCAGATGCTGGCAATGAGAAACGGACAACCCTGCCTGGTCCATCATACCGGCGGGCTGAAAGATACCGTGCAACATGTACACACAGGGTTTGCCTTTGACGGGAAGACGTATGACGAAAAAGTCTACAATATGGTAGAAAGCTTTAAAGAAGCTCTGCATCTATTCGAGAACGAAAAAAATACCTGGAAACAGATACAGGTGAATGCCCGAAAAATGAGGTTTACCTGGAAAAAATCGGTGGATGAATATTATAAACTCCTGTACGCGTTCAACGGTCCTGAATTCAAGGTAGCCTAGGAATTACTGTTCACCGGTAAATATTCTGCAATTTTCTCCGGTTTGGTGACCGGAGAAAATCTTTCAACCGGCTTCCCGTTGCTGTCGATCAGGAATTTGGTGAAGTTCCATTTGATCTTTCCTCCCAGGAATCCGCTGAGTTCTTTTTTGAGATATTTAAAAAGAGGATGGGCATTTCGTCCGTTGACCTCAACTTTAGAAAACATGGGAAAAGTAACTCCGTAGTTTACGACACAGCCTTTTGCGATATCCTCTTCATCACCGGGTTCTTGTTTTCCGAATTGGTTACAGGGAAATCCCAGCACAACTAGTCCATTATCTTTATGCTCCCGATACAATTTTTCAAGGCCTTCAAGTTGGGGAGTAAATCCACATTCAGAAGCAGTATTGACGACTATTACTGTTTTTCCGCGGAATTCTTCCATCTCGATTGTTTCTCCATTCAGGCTCTTGGCGGAAAAGGAATAAAATTTACTCATGTTGCTCTTTGTTTAAGATTGAATTTTTCCGCAGTATTTAATAACCGGAAAACGGTAAAAATAAGAAATTCAAAAATAGGATTGGGAGGGTGGAGATCTTGAAATACTTCTCTTGTTAATTTTCTTAAAGTTATCTTATTTAAAAAAATATAGCTTCCAAATCCTGATATTTTCATTAATTTTTCAAAAAAAGCAGATGAAACGAGAGAATAAGAAACTTGAAAAACATTTTTTATCCCAAATAGAGAATACTGAAAAAATAGGGTTCTCAAAAGAAGAAATAAAAGCTTCGTTTTTAAAAAAGCTTTTTTACAATCTGGGAAGGGTGCCGCAAGTGGCCACAGAAAATGACCTGTATAAAGCCCTCGCCCTTACAGTCCGGGACAGGGCATTCCGGCAATTCGTACGATCTACGGCTGAGTTTGCACAAAAGGATGCCCGTGCGGTGGCTTATCTCTCTGCGGAATATTTACCGGGTCCACACCTTGGCAAAAATCTTTTGAATCTGGAGATCACTGATGAGACCCGAGAGGCCCTGAAAGAACTGGACCTTGATCTGGATGAGATCCTGCGGGAAGAGGTGGAACCCGGCTTAGGGAATGGCGGACTTGGTCGCCTGGCTTCCTGTTACATGGATTCCATGGCTACTCTAGGAGTTCCGGCAATTGGCTACGGCATTCGCTATGAATTCGGGATCTTCAATCAAAATATTAAGAATGGCTGGCAATCTGAAGAAACAGATCTTTGGTTGCATTACGGAAACCCATGGGAAGTGGTGAGGCCGGAAATTGCTTACGAGATAAAATTCGGGGGCAGGACCGAGCATTGGGTAGACGAGAATGATAAATATCAGGTAGAGTGGATCCCCGATTCCGAATTAAAAGGAACAGCCTATGATACTCCCATTTTAGGATATCAAAGCAATGGTATCATCATGAGGTTGTGGAAGGCTGAAGCTATAGAATCATTCGATTTTAGTGTTTATAACGTAGGAGATTATTACAAGGCTGTTGAGAAAAAAATGCGTTCTGAAAACCTTACCAAAGTACTTTACCCTAATGATGAAAACCTTTCAGGAAAAGAACTGCGTTTAAAACAACAGTATTTCTTTGTATCGTGTTCGTTGCAGGATATCATAAGGTTACAGTTGATGCAGGGAAGAAAACTGGAAGATCTACACAAGAAATTTACCATTCAGTTGAACGATACTCATCCTTCAATTGCGGTGGCAGAGCTAATGAGGCTCCTGGTCGACGAACACCAGATGGAATGGGTGGATGCCTGGAATATCACGAAGAACACCTTTGCCTATACCAACCATACTTTACTTCCGGAAGCTCTGGAGAGATGGTCGGTTGGACTTTTAGGCCGGTTGCTACCTCGCCACCTGGAGATCATATATGAGATCAATAACCGTTTTCTGAATGAGTTAAAGGAAAGGAATTATAATGGCGAACAAATGGCGAGAATGTCTCTTATTGATGAAAGCGGAGAAACTTCTGTGCGCATGGCACACCTCGCTACCGTTGGAAGCTACAAGGTCAATGGTGTTTCGGCACTACATTCGGGACTGTTAAAAAAACAGGTGCTGAATGATTTCGCTGACCTCTGGCCCGAAAAATTTACGAATGTGACCAATGGAGTGGATCATCGCCGCTTTCTAGGGGTAAGTAATCCCCGTCTTTCGGAGTTGATCTCTAAAAAGATCGGAAAGCATTGGCTAACAGATCTTATGCAGCTGCATCAACTGGAAAAATTCAGTGATGATAAGACTTTTCAGAAGAAATGGATGGAAATTAAGCTGCAGAATAAAAAGGAACTGGCAGCGCACATGGAGGAAAGGACCGGAATTTCAGTAGATCCAAAAATGCTGTTTGACGTGCATGTTAAGAGGATTCATGAATATAAGCGTCAACATTTAAAAGTCCTCCATATTTTAAGCCTTTATAAACGCCTCAAAAATGGAGATGATAAGAACATTGTGCCTACCGCTTTCATTTTTGGTGGAAAAGCCGCTCCCGGTTACTTTATGGCGAAACTCATCATCAAGCTTATAAATTCAGTAGGTGATCTGGTCAACAATGATGAGCAGGTGAAAGATCGCTTAAAAGTTGTTTTCTTACCCAATTTCAATGTGAAACAGGCGCAGGTGGTGTACCCCGCGGCTGATCTTTCTGAACAGATATCTTTGGCCGGTAAAGAAGCTTCAGGAACAGGTAATATGAAGTTTGCACTCAATGGAGCCTTGACTGTTGGAACACTGGATGGGGCCAATGTGGAGATCAGGGAAGAAGTAGGGGATGAGAATTTCTTCCTTTTTGGACAATCTACCGAAGAGGTTCAAAAAACACGGGCTGAAGGATACCGTCCCTATAAATATTATGAACAGAATGAGGAACTTCGGGAGGTACTTGATCTTTTGATTTCCGGAGAATTGTCTGACGGTGATAAAGAACTTTTCAGGCCGCTGTATAACAATCTTTTACAGCAGGACCCTTACCAATTACTTAAAGATTACCAGTCTTACATTGATAAGCAGGAAGAGATCCATAAGGTTTGGAGCAAACCCGGAGAATGGGCAAAAAAGTCTATTCTGAATGTAGCTAATATTGGGAAGTTTTCTTCAGACAGGTCTATAAAAGACTACTGTACTACGATTTGGAAGATCGATCCTGTAAGGGTAGAGGATTAACCCAGTTGGCGCATGTTCTTTCTGATTTTTTCCAGGTTCAGGAGTTTTTTAGGCTCCCGGTGCGTTTGGCAATAATTGGTATGGTAGTGATGGTTGGTAAGAAAGTTTACCTGTATTTCATTCCATTGTTCAACTGTAAGATCTGGTTCAAAATGCTTCATTTCCAGGTATAGCCTTTGGCTGATTTCACCAAAATTATCTGTACCCAGGTATTCCAGGTCTGCATCAGCAAGGATCATCTCTAACTTATTCTTCGGTTTTTGGGGAATTTTGGTTGCCATGATCATTCCGCAGATCTTTTTGATCTCTTCTTCGGGAAATCCAAATTCAGGAAGTTCCTTAGTGGCCATTTCACAACTTATGGTCTCGTGATCCTTCCGCTGAATTATGAATCCGCAGTCATGATACAGGGCAGCTATTTTAATTAGAAAAAGGTCCCTATCGGCGATTTTTTCCTTCTTACCTATAAATTCTGCCATTTCCAGCACATATAAAGTGTGAGCCGGATTGTGATATTTTAAATAGGATGGAAGCTTACTTTCCAGTTTCGATATCACTCTCGTATATATCTGTGGGAATCTGTTCATGTATCTTATTTTGTTCTGTTTGTTTACCAATTCCGCCTTTCACTTCTTTGATTCTTTGAACAAAGAAGAAAGCGTGGGGATCTATTTTTAGGGTAGCTTCTTTTATTCGATGTATTTCAAGTCTGGTAACTATAGTCATTACAATATCACAGTTGTGCCGAACTTCATAAGAACCGGGTAAATATCCTCTTTCCCCTTTATAAACGGTGATAGCTTTTCCAAAAGTATTCACGATCAGGGATTTCACAAGATCACAATCCTTTGAAATAATAGTAAGGGCCGTAAATTCTTCGAAGCCATCCACCACGTAATCTGATGTTTTCATTGCCGTAAAGTACACCAGGAAGGAATACATAGCGGTTTCCACGCTAAAAACAAAGGCTGCTCCCAGGTAAATAAGAGCATTAAGAGCCAGGATTATTTCCCCGGCCGTGAACCCGGAGTTTCTTACCGTGTAGAAGGCCATGATCTCCAGCCCGTCCAGCACTCCGCCACCTTTGATCACCAGGCCAATACCGAGTCCAATCAGGAACCCTCCAAAAAAGGCGATCAGAACCTTATCATCAGTCACCGCCGGAATTTCAATGAAATGCATCAGGATGGTGAGAAAAAGTATATAGATCAAGGCACGAACTGCAAAGGTCTTACCGATCTTTCGGTAACCCAGGTAAAGAAAAGGTATGTTAACTATTACGAGCAATATGGTGAAAGGAACTCCTATTAGATCTTCCAGAACAATACAGATCCCGGTCACCCCGCCATCTAAAAAGTGGTTGGGAAGCATAAAAGCCTCCAGGGCGATCATGGCTGAGAAAACCCCAAGAATAGAGTAAATCAGAGACGATAAGGAAAAGATCGAACCCCAGTTTACTCTGTCTGAATTGCTTATAGAATTTGCCATTACTGCGCTTGACGTTCTTTAAGAACCTCATAAAGGTGAATTGGTTCTTTTTTGTTCTTAATAGTTTTAAGGCCTATATCCCGGCATTCAAAAAGGTCCTTTACGTGTTCAAAATTTTCAGCAGTGATCAGGATCTGGTTTACGCTGGCCGAGCTCTGTAACCTCGAAGCCACGTTGACCACATCACCAATCACGGTGTAGTCAAGCCGTCTAAGGGTGGAGGAGCCGATATTTCCGGAAACCATTTCCCCACTGTTGACACCAATGGATATTTGGGGGCGATAGTGGTTTTCGTTATCAACCTCAGGTAAATTGGTAAGCTTGTTCCTTATGGAAAGACAGGCTTCAAGAGCCCTTTTTCGATGGCCTTCATCTAAAAACACTGCCATTACACAATCCCCCATGAATTTATCTACAATGCCCTTATGGTTAATGATCTCTTCTACCATAATATCAAAGTAGGTATTAAGAAGTTCTACTACCACATCCGGTTTTTGGGTTTCACTGATCTTTGTGAATTCCACAATATCAATAAAAGCCACTGAACCCTCTACAGTTTCATTCTCAAAAAGGGAAGATTCGATCTCCCTTCGCTCCATAAAATTCAGCACCGTCTCATCCACATACATTCTCAAAATATTATTCTCCTTAACCGCTTTTAGAGTCCGTTTTATTTCCTTCACGTGCTCCAGGGTTCTGTCAATGGTGATCTCCAGGTCTTTAAAATCTACAGGCTTAGTAACAAAATCAAAGGCGCCCCTGTTCATGGCAATACGAATGTTTTCCATATCACCGTAGGCAGAAACGATCACAGATTTCAAAAGGGAATTAGTCTCTCTGATCTTGGAAAGGAGGGTAAGTCCGTCCATTTCAGGCATGTTGATATCACTCAGGACCAACTCCACATCCGGATTCTTTTCCAGCTGTTCCAAAGCCTGTCTCCCGTTCATGGCGAAAAGGAATTCGTATTCATTCTGCTTTATCTTCTGTCTGAATTTTTGCTTAATAAGTATCTCCAGATCAGCCTCATCATCCACTACTAAAATTTTTGCCATAATGAAATGGATTTCTAATTAAACATTTTATCCCTGATCTCTCATAATCTCTTCAGCGGAAGAGAAATAGTAAATCGTGTGAATTCATTTTCCTTTGTACTCAAATTGATCCTGCCGTTGTGGTCTTTGATGATCCCTTTAGTGATACTTAAGCCCAAACCGGTTCCTTCCTTGGATTTTTTGGTTGTAAAAAAAGGCATCATGAGCTTGTCTTTTATCTCTTTAGGTACTCCCGGGCCATTGTCTTCGATACTGATGGTTACAGAATCTTCTTTTTGTAGGGTGCTGACGATCAACCTCGGAAGATATCTCACCTCTTCCAAGGTTTGACCTTTGTAGTTTCCTGCCTTAGCTAATTTCACCTGATCTGCCTGTAGCATATACTTTTCACGCATTGCATCAAAAGCGTTATTACAAAGGTTAAGAATGACCCGGCTGAAATCTTCCGGATTCAATTTGACTTCTTTAAGGGAAGGATCGAGATTGAATTGAATATTGACATTAATGGGGTTCCTGTTTGCTCTCATTCCGTGGAAAGCCAGGTTAACATACTCCCTAATGAGAACATTCAGATCGGTAACTTCTTTGCTGCCCGATTCGCCTCTGGAATGCATGAGCATGGACCGCACGATTCTTTCTACCCTGCTGCTGTGCTCATGGATCTTTTTTAAATTGACCTGAACATCCCGCAAAAGGTTCTCTGTTTCTTTGGATACTGAATCAGTTGATGAGCTTTCAAGGTTTTCAAAGACCTCTTCAATATATTCGGTACTTAATTCTGAAAAATTATTGATGAAATTCAGCGGATTTTTGATCTCATGTGCGATTCCGGCTGAAAGCTGACCTAAACTGGCCAGTTTTTCCTGGTGCAGCACCTGCCCCTGCAATTTTTTTAAAGCTTCCCGGGATTCTGAAAGAGAAGAAGATAAGGAAGAAACATATTTGTTCAATTCCCTGTTTTGATCCTCGAGGCATGAATTATTTTCTCCTGACTTTATCCTGGAGACATTCTGAAAGTTTATTTTCCAATCCCCTTCATTCCAAACGGCAACAATAGTATTTCTAAAAACTGAAGCTTTGTCAGCAGCAGGTATAAAAATATCATCAACCAGCAGGGCAGAAGACAGGTCCTCATCAATTTTCTGACAGATGGTTTCTTTTTGCCATTTTTGACTGGTCTTTTCTTTAGGAGCTTTTGCTGAAGAAGTTTTTTCAGCAGGGGTTTTCTTCAACAGGTCATTTGCCACCGCGGTGAGCGTTGCTTCATGCAGCGAATTTAGCTTTCCAAGCCGTATTTTTTTCATTACCAGACCCGTTTGTGGGAATTAAGATACTAAATATAAATTTTCTTTAATAGGGAAAAACACAATTGAAGTGGTTCTTGCACTAAAAAGCTTCGATTCTCAGGAACCATAATTGATTGTACGATAGGTTTTGAGGTTAAAAGCATACAAACCTAAAAACCCAAATAAGAACCTTTTGGACGAAAAAAAGTTTTTTCGTCTTTAATTATTGGAGGTTTAATAGTATCTTAGGAGTCTTAATTACTGATTTTTAACATGTTACCGGCTTTTGACCCCCTCACTTATGCCGGTCTGTTTTTGACCAATTTCCCTTCACGGTCATTTTCTCCCCCTTTTAATTACTAACAATAAAACTGTGTGCTATGAAAAAGAAATTTTATTTCATGAGTGTATTAATTCTGGTGGGTGTTTTTATTAACGGATGTGAAGTGGAAGAAGATCCGGAGCTTCTAAATGTCAATCAAGATTCCTTGAATTTGGCTACATCTATTACAAGTAATGATGATGGCTACGTCAATTTTATGGAAGCCTTTGAGTCTGCCGATTTGAACGGATACACTATAGTCCTTGAAGATCACTTTTTTTCGGCAGATGGCTCTACCACCTTTGTATATTCCGTGGAGGGTACAGGAGCAACTGCTCAGCTGGATAGTTTTTATCTCGAGGTTCCGGAATGTGCAGGCACGGTACCTTCATGGAGTCCAACACAATCTTCCAAACTGGAAGATGGCAGGATCAAATGGAATAATTCGATCTCCAAAGATGGAAAAGAGGTTTTCACGATCACCTATGAAGGAGATATTTCCCTGGGTATTATTGATGTAACTGTAGTGCGTGGCGGTATAGAAACATCCACAAAAGTTCTGGGGCCATGTGCGGGGGTTTATACTATTTCGGGAAGTATATTTATTGATGCTAATAGTGATAAGACAAAGCAACCTTCAGAAACCGGGATAGGAGGATACACAATTAATTTGGATCAGGGAGAGTATCATGCTGAAGTTCAAACCTCAGGGGATGGATCGTATTCTTTCGAAGTTTTGGAAGGCAGCTATACTGTTTCTGTAGGCAGTGACCTTTTAAATGACCAGAATTACACTGCTACCACAGTTGTATCTTACGATGTGGATGTCACAGGAGACGTAACAGGTAAAAATTTCGGCTACCAGGTAGAGGCGACTAAAATAACCGGGGAATTTAATAACGGTACTATTCCACTGGATACAGAGGACTATAAGTTTTGGATCCAACAAATAAAGAACGCCGGAAAAAATAATAGTGGATATTCTAAAGCCGATTTAAATAAGTTACTCAGCGATGTAGAGATGTATTTATTAGATGTTCCTTTCCAATTTGGAGGTAACAAGGCTAAAACAGCACTTGATATTCTGTCAAAACCAATTAAATCTGAACTTGACCTTTATTTACAACAATTACTTACTGCGGAATTGAATGTTAAGAGCGGTAGGGGAGCTTATAAAACAGTGGATGGAAAGCTTGTATTGAATGAAAGTTTTAACACTGCTTTAATGATCTATGCTGAGGCCAGAGCCTGTGAAGCATTGGGCAGTTGTCCTTCAGAGGAAGCTGCGGCAAGAACTCAGGCAACTACCAAGGCAACCAGATCCCTCTCAACCGATATTGTGTTGATCACCAGTTTTAATAATGGATCTGGAGGATTATAGAGTTATAAGAAATTGAAAATTCAGTATGATGAAACTGAAGTTCCTGTTATATGGAATGATAATTTTTATGGTAATGGGTAGGGGAAATTCTCAGGAGCTTCCCCTTACTCATTTTACCAGTGTAAGTGAAGTCAATCCGCTTCCCTCGGCACTGGTGACCCAGGTTTATCAGGACAAAGAAGGTTTTATCTGGTTCTCTAATTTTAGTTCCGGGGTGGTTCGGCATGACGGAGTTGGAATGGATCTTTATGATCAGGAGGACGGACTGCGGGATCACAACGTGTGGCAACTCATTGAAGATGCAAATGGGTATTTATGGGTTTCTTCGAATTCCGGACTTGTGGTTTCAGAGGAACCTTTACCTGCTTATAGGAATGGAAAACGCGTTCATTTTACTGCTAATCCGGCAGAGGTTTCTCTAACTGATGAAGCTATTTTTCACAATCAGCAAATGGCCGCTGATACCTCAGGCAATCTCTACGTAGGGACCGCTTCAAGTGGTATTTTGAGATACTATTCAGGTAAGGATAAAAAGTTCAACGTAGACACCCTGTTTACTAATTTTGGGGGACCAGAAAACAAGGCGGTAACCTCTATAATTATTGGCTCTTCCGGAAAAGTGATCGCAGGTCTTGAGGGCGGGAAGATCGCATCGTTCCGGAATGGTAAAGCAGCTATCTTTTTTGATCCGGGAGAGGGAAAATCAGAAGAGGATTTTTATTCAGTCTTTGAAGATGAAGCCGGAAAGATATGGGCCTATAGCCAAAATGGAAATATTCTAATGTTCAGGTCTGAAAAATCAGTGCCTGAAATAGTTTATTCCGGTCCTCCTTCCAATGTCAACAGGTTAGCGAAAGTGTCTAACGGAGAAATGTTTGCTAATAGCGGCGAAGCCGGAATTATTCGCTTAGATGGGAATTCAGGAAAAGTGAAAGGTACTTACACCCGCAAAAATGGTCTTTTAAGCAATAATGTTTACAGTGTTCTTGAAGACAGGGAAGGAAACATCTGGATTGCACAGTCTGGCGGAGTTTCCAAATTACGATACAATTTCAGGGCTTTTGAAAGTTATACCGCCCGTTCGGTCATGGGGGAGACCCCGGTTTTGTCCTCAGGCTCTGTTAATGCAGTTTTTTTACCACACAAAGATTCTATACCCGGAAGGTTCTGGATAGGAACAGAGGAAGGAGTTACTGTGGTAAATGAAAAGGGGGAATCTCAATTCATCAGGCAAACTGACGGGCTGGTTTCCGATTGGGTGAACGGTATTACATCCGATGCACAGGGACGGGTATGGATAGCCACTACTCAGGGTGTCAACGGTATAATCTTCAAGGAGGGGAAATACCCGGGAACTTCTTCGGCGTCTTCAGAAATAGAAATTTTCGGAAAACCTGCACGAATAGTTGAACTTAAAGAAAGTCCGCCTTCTATTGCTTCAGAAAACCTGGTCTTTTACAGTCAGAAAAACAACAAACCAATTATTTCCAGTTGGTTTCCCGGCGTAAGAAGCGTTTTTGGCGTAAGGGGAGAAGAAGCTTTTGGTTTTAATCCTGAGTTCGGCTTGCCACCCACAATATACCACGCTGTGGCGGTTGATAATGAGGGCAGAATCTGGGTAGGCACACGGGATAAGGGGCTTTTTAGGAGCAAAGGCAGGGTCAATATTGAAAATCTGACTGAAATGAAAGCAAAAGAAGGTCAGGATCCCTTTTTTGAGCAGGTATGGTCGGTAGATAATGGCGCCCCCGGAAATCAAATAGAAAAACTCCTTTTCCATGATGGGAAAATATGGATTGGTACTCCTGAAGGTCTGTATGCAATGGGAGTAGAGGATCAAAAAATTAAGACTGCTATTACCGCAGATGACGGAATGCCCTGGAGCAATGCAGTGAGTTTTGCACTATCTCCGGTTAGCGGCAATTTGTGGGTAGGTACTAATGGTGGCCTGGCAGAAGTAGATCCTTCCAGTGGAAAGGTGTTAAGGACTGTGACCCGGCACGATGGCCTCGTTGATAACGAAGTATGGCTGTATGGATCTGTTAAGATAAACGAAGAGGGAGAAGTATTTTACGGTACTTCTGAAGGAATTACCATTTACAATCCAGAACTGGATGTTCCTAATAAGGTTCCTCCAGTGTTACATCTTGATCTGGCTGATATTTCCTATAAATCTGATAGCCGAAATGAAGCTGCTTTTGAATATGTAGCTCTCAGCTTTGCGAATGTTCCTGAAGTTAAATATCGCACCCGTCTTTTAGGATATGACAGTAAATGGTCTGAACCAACTTCCGAAAGGAAGATACGTTTCACAAACCTGTCTGCTTATTTGTGGCCTAAGGAATACACTTTGGAAATAATGGCAGAAAATGGGAGCGGCGTATTTTCTGAAGCTCCTCTGCAATACAAATTTGAGGTGGAACCGGTATGGTGGCTAAAATGGTGGGCCTTCCTAGGTTATCTCATCATTTTTACTACTTTAATTTTTATTGTAGACAGGGTCCAGCGATCACGACTTATAAAAAAGGAGAGGGACCGCTCCAGGCTTTATGAAGCACAGTTAAAAGCAGAAACCGCAACAGCAAGATCGAACGCAGCCGAAGCGCAGGCCAAAGCTCTGCAGGCAGAAAATGAGAAAAAAGAGGTGGAACTTGAAAAAGCACATCAACTGCAAAAAGCCTATGATGAACTAAAGGCTGCTCAAAATCAGGTAGTGCAGGCTGAAAAAATGGCTTCTCTGGGAAGACTTGCTACCGGAATAGCTCACGAGATCAAGAATCCGTTGAACTTCATTAACAACTTTGCCGAACTTTCTTCAGAATTAGTTGGGGAACTTATGGAGGCATGGAAAAAAGGCAGTAGTGATATTGATGATATCATGAGGGACCTTAAACAAAATACCACCAAGATCGAAGAACATGGAAAACGTGCAGATGCTATTGTGCGCTCTATGATGCAACACGCAAGAGGTGGTAAATCTACCTTTGAGGATCTTGACATTAATGAGCTTATAGAAAAATATGCTGCCCTGGCATATCACGGCAAGTGTGCCCAAAATCCCGATTTTCGGGCCAGCCTAAGAAAAGATCTGGATCCTGAAATTGGGCCAGTACGTATAATGGGGCAGGAGATAGGTCAGGTTTTACTCAACCTGATCGGCAATTCCCTGGACGCCGTATGGGAAAAGAAACTGCGGATAGGTGAAGGATATGATCCCGAAGTAGTAATTTCCACCCGGCCGGAAGGGGAACATGTGGAAGTCAGAGTTAGTGATAACGGACCCGGAATTCCAAAAGATATCCATGAAAAGATATTTGAACCTTTCTTTACCACCAAGCCTACCGGGGAGGGCACAGGCTTGGGCCTTAGTTTAAGTTATACCATAATCACGCAGGGACATAATGGTTCTCTGCGGCTAATAGAAGATAAAGAAGAGGGAGCAACCTTCGTTATCACACTTCCCTTATTAAAGGGGCAGGAAAAGGAGAAGGTAGTGCGTAAAAGCCAACAGCTATAAATAATTTCGGATCTCCTGTTTAAGGGAAACAAAATCAATAGGTTTGGTAAAAAATTCCTTCGCCCCCGAATTAATAGCCTTATTATAATTCTCGGTATCTCCATACGCAGAGATCATACTGACTTTGATCTGGGGGAACTTCTTTATTATTATTTCAAGCAGTTCCAGACCGGTCATGCCGGGCATATTTATATCAGAAAAAACGTATACCACATTGGGAGGATCAGACTCTTCCAGGATCTGTAAAGCCTCTTTTCCTGAAAAAGCAAATACCAGCTCTAAATTTTCATTCTTTGTTTCTTTTCTAAATTTTTGACGGAAAAGCATTTCTACATCTTTCTCATCATCTACTATAAGTATTTTCATATCAAGATTTTTAAGCTATGTTGAGTATTATTTTAAAGCGAGCATACTCTCCTTCTACAGATTCAATTTTGAAGATACCGCCATGGGTCTTAATGATGTCATGGGATATGCTTAATCCCAATCCGGTTCCTTCCACTCCTTTTTTAGTAGTGAAAAAGGGCATTAAGAGTTTATCTCTTATTTCTTCAGGGATACCTGGTCCGTTATCCTCAAACTCAATAAGTACTTTATCCTGTTCCGCGAGAGTTTTTACCCGTAGCTTTGGTAAGTAGCCTTTTTCGGAGGTTTGAACTTTTTCCCTCATGGCATCAAAAGCATTCTTACAGAGATTGAGAATAACCCTGCTAAAACTCTCGGGATTCAGCATGACCTCTTTAAGTTCCTTATCCAGTTGCAAATCAATAGTGACATTGATAGGATCATTGTTCGCGCGCATTCCATGAAATGCAAGGTTGACATATTCTTTGATCAGGGCATTGAGATCAACCGGTTCCATGGCTCCGCTTCCTCCACGACTGTGTAGAAGCATGGATTTTACAATAGAATGGGCCCTGGTACCGTGATTATGGATTAGGTTGAGGTTCCTTCGAATATCATTTAAGAGATCAGAAATTTCCTCATGCCGTTCATCTTTTTGTATTTTATTGAGCAGCTGGTGGATCTCATTAATATATTCCACGCTCAATTCTGAAAAGTTGGTAATAAAATTCAGAGGATTCTTTATTTCATGAGCGATACCTGCAGTCAACTGGCCCAGACTTGATAGTTTTTCCTGTTCAATAAGTTGCTCCTGTGCAGCCAGCATCATTTCCCTGCAGTCGGCAAGGGCAGTTGAAGTCTTTGTCAACTCTAATTGTAGATCTGCATTGTTCCTTGAAGATCTATTTCCTTTTTTTAAAGATTCAGAGGGGGAGGTGACATGCAAATTAGTTACCTGCCAGGATTCCCTTAGCTTTCTAATATCTATCTGCAACCGTAATTCTTCAGCCATTTCAAGATCGGAGATCATCAGATCCTTAAAAAGAGCTTTTTGAACTACTGCACTAATAGACTCCAGCTGGTCTGTTTTTTTTGTCTTCATCCAATCCCGGGCTAAAAAGAATTAAATTACTGAAAAAAAAGCACATAACACTTTAGTAATCAGTGTTTTTTAGGCTGTCTGCGGTTCTTGTAATAGTTTGCAGAACAATGGTAATAGTGGAACCATTTTGGGGAACTGACTCTATTTCGATCTCGCCTCCGTGTGCTTTCACTATATCATGCGAGATCGATAATCCAAGTCCGGTGCCTTCTGTACCTTTTTTGGTTGTAAAAAACGGCTGCAGGATCTTATCCATGTTCTCTTCAGGAATACCCGGGCCATTATCTGTTATTTTGATCTTGACCAGTTCTTCTTCCCGGACAGTCTTTACTTTAAGAAGGGGTTTAAAGTTCGTTTTTGAAAGTTTTTCCCGCATGGCATCAAAGGCGTTGTTACATAAATTCACGATCACCCGGCTAAAGTCTTCACCAACCAGTTTTACTTCTCCTACGTTCAGGTCCAGATCGAATTCAATATCCACATCAATGGGTTTTTTTCCGGCTCTCATTCCGTGATAAGCAAGGTTTACATATTCCCTGACCAGAGCGTTTAAATGAACCTCTTCCATTTTCCCGGAGCCGCCCCGGCTGTGTAGGAGCATGGATTTTACGATTCCGTCTGCACGGTGGCCATGTTCATATATCTTTTTAAGGTTTGATGCTACAGAACTAAGGAGGTCATTGACGTCATCGAGAAGTTTTAGGGTCTCAGAAGAGCCGTTGGAATTTTGGTGACCTTTTCGAATTGTTGCAATTTCCTCTTTAGCTTCGTCGATCATTTCCAGGCATACTTCAGAAAAATTATTTACAAAATTTAAAGGGTTTTTGATTTCATGGGCTATTCCTGCAGTAAGCTGCCCTAAAGAAGCAAGTTTTTCCTGTTGGATTAACTGTCCTTGCGCATCTTTCAATTGCTGATGAGACTCTTCCAGATTTTGATAAGCTTCTTCCAATTCCCTGGTTCGTTCCTGTACCATTTGATCCAGGTTTCTATGCATTTGAAGAAAATTTTTACCCTGATACAATGACAGGCCAACAGGAAGAATAGTCAACAAAAGGAAAGTTACAAGACTAAAAGAAAAAAAACTTCCTGAATCAAATAGAAAAGTTATGCTGATGGCAAGAATCATTATTACAGGAGCGCCTAATATAGAACCGGCAAGTAAGTACAAATCCTTTCTTTCCCGTTTTTTTGCCTTTAACATTGCAATTATTCCCCCCGTAAAGGAAGCAAGGATTATTAAAATTAACAGAACTTCCATAATAATTTCAGGGACCGAGATGAAGACTGAAATAAAAGTTTCTAATAGAATGATGGTAACCGGGAAATACACAAAAAATTTCCAAAATTTCCCCATTGGAACTTTGAGAATCTTATGGAGAACAAAAGGGACAAAGCCTATAAAAAAGGATATCAAGAGGCCTGTAAGGAATTGTAATGCAACCTTTAAGTTATAATCCTCAAAAATTCTGAATTCTTCTACAAGTAGGGAGAGAGAAAAAAGCCAAAGGGCACCGGTAATTAAAAAGATATAGAGATTAGATTTCTCTTCCCTTAGCTTTAGATACAAGAGCAGGTGAAGTATAGTAACCATAAAAAGTATAATAGCTGCAAGACTAATGATGGATGTTAAAATGTTCTTTTCCCTGATATCGTTATCAAGATTATTTCTGTCATACATATGTATTCCCAAATCCGTTTTTACAGGCATCCCGGTAAAAATTCCCAGGAGTTTATGGTTGTGAAATGAATTTCTGAACGCCAGTTGATAGGTTTCTCCCGGCACAAAATCATAAAAATTGCCAATCGTCGCTGGAGTACCTGTAAATTTTTCATTTTTCTCAAGAGGTGCCGGGTTCCCCCTTTTTAAGACCAAAGAATCATTTATATAAAACTCTATTGCACCCACCCCTCCGTAGCTTTGCAATACCGTGTGTGACATACTGAACGCGGTATCTATTTTGACTTTTAATCGGTACCAGCCAAAGCCTTTCCACAGGGAATCAGGTATAGCTCCTTCTTCTTCAGGAGGTATTGGAATTCTATACCACCCACTATCGTCGTAATCAGGTGATGAAAATTCAGGATCGTCTTCAGAGGAGAATTTCCATCCATTTAATCTGGCGAAATGGATCTCTCTATAATTGTGCTCAATCATACTGTCGTGCAGCACCAAAACTTCCGGATGTTGAGGTTCCTTTTTTTGTTTAACAGAATCCTGAACAGGGATCATCAGAAGTAAAACGAGAAGATTCAAAAATGGCATTTTACGATCATTTTAATTTAACTGCTCACATTTTCCGCTATCGGCTTTTTTGCCAGCTCCAATATAAAAGTGGTTCCCATTCCGGGTTCAGATTCAATAAGGATATTACCTCCGTGAGCCTTCACAATATCATGGCTAATGCTTAAACCAAGACCGGTACCTTCCGTACCTTTTTTAGTAGTAAAGAATGGCTGCAGGATCTTGTTCTTATTTTCTTCCGGAATTCCGGGACCATTATCTTTAAATAAAATTCTTACCAGGTCTTTATCCTGTTCTGTTTTTACTACCAGTTTAGCATCAAAAGTTTTCTTTTCAAGCTTCTCTCTGAGTGCATCAAAAGCATTGTTACTAAGGTTGAGGATCACACGGCTGAAATCCTCAGATATAAGAGAGACTTCTTGCAGGGAATCATCTAATTGCAGTTCGATCTCTACTTCAATCGGCTTTTTTCCGGCTCTCATTCCGTGATAGGCGAGATTGACATACTCCTTTAGCAGGGAATTAAGGTCTGTAGGAACCTGCTTTCCGGAACCTCCACGACTGTGAAGTAACATGGCTTTAACGATCCCGTCTGCACGGGAACCATGTTGATGGATCTTTTGCAGATTGTTTTCAACTGAATCGAGAAGTTCAGAAATATTCTTCAAAAGTGAGAAGTTTGGGTCAGAGTCGGGAGAGTTGCGATGCTCTTTTAGAGCGTTATCTAATTCGACACGAGCTTCATCTATAAGTTCGATACAGACTTCAGAAAAGTTATTTACGAAATTCAAAGGGTTCTTTATCTCGTGAGCGATTCCCGCCGTCATTTGTCCTAATGAGGCAAGCTTTTCCTGTTGCACTAACTGGTTCTGAGCTGCTTTTAAATTCTGATGTGACTCCTCCAGCTCCTGAAAAGCTTTTTCCAGTTCAAGTGTCCGTTCTTCCACCATTCCGTCAAGATGGTTGTGCATCCGAAGAAATCTTTTTCCCTGATAGAGTGACATTCCCACCGGAACCACGGTTAGAAGTAAAAAGTACATCACCATGGTCACTGAAAAATTCTGTAACTCTAAAATGTCGAAGAGAAAAATCCCCAGCACTAATAGAACGGGAAGGCCAAGAATAGATACTGCAATCAGGCCAACGTCCTCTCTTGTGTGTTTCATCGCCTTTCTCAGGGCTTGTATCCCCCCAAAAATAGCGGTTCCTACCAGAACTAAGCCAATCAAGGGATTTATCACAGATTCTGCTTCATAGATCACAACTATTTTGCTTCCGAGAAGAGGAATTACGATCCCGAGCCAAATAAAATGTCGCCAGAAGGGGTGCGGTTCTACTCTTAACACCTGATGAGTAGTATATGGAACCAGACCTATTGCAAGGGGAATTAGAAATGACATTATGAAAGAAATGGCAACATATACCGGGTAACTGGAAATCTGGTAGAGAGCCCTGATGTTCAGAAAAACGGAAAAGACAAAAAGAGTAATCGTCAGTATAAAGATCCAGAAGTTCGGACCTTTGTCCTTAACTTTAAAATACATAAAGAGGTGTAAAATCATTACCATAAACAAAACAAGGGAGCTTGATCCCAGGATAAGAGAAACTATTTTTGTTCTGGTTAAATAAAGTCCTAAATTTTCTTTTTTAAACAGGTGTATATCAAAAAAGGTGGGTGGTTTTAAGTTATCCAGGAGCTTAAGGGTGTCATAACCGTGAAAGGAATAGCGTACTGCCAGCTGATAGGTTTTCCCGGGTTCCCAGTCGTAAAAGGCTAACTCGCTTATTGAAGCGGTCGCCAGATCCTGCTCGTTAAGTGTGGTAGCTGGTTTTCCTTTCCTTAAGATTATGGAATCATTAATAAAAAACTCCATAGCACCACTGCCATCCTGGCTTTGAAACATTGTTCTGGTGGTAAAGGAAGGATCTATGGTAACCTCTAATCTGAACCAGCCAAAACCTTTCCATAAGGTATCCGGAAGTGCATTATATTGAGATGGAGCTTTTGTCAGCCGGTACCAACTACTGTCGTCATACTGTGGGGATGCAAATTCAGGATTATCTTCCGGAGAAAATCTCCATCCTTTTAGATCCGCAAAATTGATCTCCCTGTCTTCTTTTGTGAACAAAGAATCGTGCAATACGACAGGTGCTGTTTGAAGCGGCTCCTTATCATGAACTTGAAAGCCGCTGTTCTGGGCGGCTGGCATAAGAAGTATGAAAAAAAAAGTTAGAAAAGATCCCATTTTTGACGAGTTAGTGTTGTAATGCTCATGTCATCTGGACATTTACAGGTTTTTGGGAGGATAATTCCAGTATAAAGCGTGTTCCTTCACCCGGTGCAGTCTCTATATTGAGGGTCCCTCCATGAGCTTTCATAATATCATTAGTAATGCTAAGGCCCAGTCCGGTTCCTTCGGTTCCTTTTTTAGTGGTGAAGAAAGGTTGAAGAATTTTGTCTTTTATATTGTCAGGTATGCCCGGCCCGTTATCCTCTACTTCGATAAATACCCGATTATTGTGTTGTCTGGTTCTAACAATCAACCTGGGGGTGTAGGAGGAAGTCTGCAGTTTTTCGCGTTCGGCATCAAAAGCGTTGTTACAAAGATTGAGGATCACCCGGCTGAAGTCTTCAGAAACCAGCGGTATTTTCTCCAGGCTTTCATCCAAATCTAATTCGATATTGACATTAATGGGTTTTTTCCCCGCTCTCATTCCGTGGAAGGCCAGGTTCACATATTCCCTTATTAACAGGTTAAGATCTGTGGGCATCATTTTTCCCGTGCCACCTCTACTGTGCTGTAGCATGGACTTAACTATCATGTCGGCTCGGGTGCCATGTTCGTGGATCTTTCGAAGATTTGCTTCCACAGCTGTGAGCAATTCCAGAAGATCCTCAAAAACTTTTAATTGTCCGTTTGCCGCTGCAGAATTCTTAGCTTCGGCTATTTCTTCTTTTGCTTCATCTATGAGTTCAATACTCACGTCAGAAAAATTATTGACGAAGTTCAACGGGTTTTTTATTTCATGCGCTATTCCGGCAGTGAGTTGCCCCAGGGAAGCCAATTTCTCCTGCTGTACCAGCTGATTTTGTGCTGATTTTAGATCATTAAGGGCAGCTTTCATCTTCTGGTAAGTTTCAGCATTCTGAATTGCAATTCCCACATTAGCAGCTATAGTTGTGAGGAGGTGTTCATCATTTTCGGTAAAGCGGTTGTTCTGTTCCTTACTTTGAACACTGATCACTCCTATGGCCTCACTCCCCACCATAATTGGAACTCCCAGGTAAGAGGCAACGCTTTTCCCCTTTTTTTCGGCCTGCATCTTTTCGTACACCTCGTCTAGATTTTGATTTACGAGTAACGGCTCCCTGTTTATGATGATCTTTTCGGTGATTCCATTTCCAAATTTCCTGGATGCTGAACGATCTCCATAATAGTAAGGAAAGTGGAGCATGCCAGTACTCCTGTCATGCAGGGCAAGGTAAACGATATCAGCATTGAAGGTCTTACGCATTTGTTCTCCTACCAGCTCAATCAGATTCTTTAGTTCGAGTTGCGAAACGATCGCTTTACTGATGTTATTCACCGTATGAAGTTCGGCTGCCCTTCTTTCTGTTTCTCCCAGGAGGCGGGTTGTTTCATTGAAGAGACGTGCATTCTCGATGGCAAAGCTCATACTGTTTGTAAGGGTAGTTAGTAAGCGCACATCATCTTCGTTGAAAGCATGTTCTTTTTTAATGTTTTGCAGGCTCACAGAGCCTTTGATCTCTTCCCCTACGATCATGGGAACGAATATGGCACTTTTGGGTACCTGTCCCTCTGTAAAACCTCTTCCCCCGTATTTTTGGGCGGTCTCAAGATAATTTTCATTGATAAGCAAAGATTCCTTGTTCTTTATCAATTGTTGGTTGGCCCATATAAAAGGACGGGGAGCACTGTCGATCCTTTTTCCGTTTTCTATGGCATATTCCCAATGCTCCAGTCCGGTTTTATGATCAAAGGTTCTAATTATGAGAGTTTGTGTATTCAGTACCTCGCAGATGCGATCGCCCACTTCCCTATAGATAGCTTCCATGTCCATTTCCCGTACCAGTCCTTCCTGTACATTATTGATGATCTCCAGTTCAGAATTACGTTTTTCGGTTTCAGCGAGAAGCCTGGTGGTCTCATTGAATAAACGGGCATTTTCCAGCGCTACGCTCATACTGTTTACCAGCGTACTTAAAAGACGGATATCAGCATCATTAAAGGCATTTTCATGATCCAGGTTCTGAAGAGTAACATAACCTTTGACGGTATCTCCCAGCAGCATGGGAACAAACACGGCCGACTTGGGAAAACCGGTGCCGGGAATGGCTTCTACATCTCTACCTTCCAGTTCCCGAAATGCTTCCACTGCATTTTCCCTTATCACGATCATATTATGGGTATCGATCATTTTCTGCCTCATAGGATTGATCTGCCGGGGATCGGGATAAAAGCGTTGTCCATTTTCAAAAATGTAATTGAAGACTTCCGTTTGATTCGCATAATTAAAGGTTGCAATACCCACCACCTGGGCATCGAATAATTGGCGGGTCTTTTCCCCTACGAGATCATAGATGCCCTGAAGGTCCATCTCTGCTACCAGGCCTTCCTGTACACTATTGATCACTGCGAGTTCTGCATTTCGTTGTTCGGTCTCGCTAAATAGTCGGGCATTCTCTAAAGCCACGCTCATACTGTTAGCCAGCGTACTCAGCAATCGCACATCCGAATCACTGAAGGCGTGTTCTTTGTCAAGGTTTTGCAGGGTTACGGCACCGGTGACTGAATTCCCGATGATAAGGGGAACCATTAAAAAGGATTTGGGCAATTTTGTTCCGGGAACGGCCTCAGCTTTTATCCCAAATTGTTTGTTAACCTCTTCTACGAGATTTTCTGTGATGTTGATAGTACTCTTCGTCTTTATAATATGCTCCCGGACCTTGTCAAGGGGGCGGGATTTTGGATACAATCTCTGCCCATCTTCAAAGAGATAATGAAAGTGCTCAATTCCGGCATCAATATCAAAAGAATAGATACCTGTTACCTGTGCATCGAAAAGGTCACGAAGGCGATCTCCCACCAGGTCATAGATTCCCTGCAAACCGGTCTCTGCCACCAGGCCTTCCTGAACACTGTTTATTACAGCGAGTTCGGCATTTCGTTGTTCGGTTTCGTTGAACAACCGGGCATTTTCCAAAGCCACGCTCATACTGCTGGCAAGGGTGCTTAGCAGCCGCACGTCAGATTCGCTAAAAGCATTTTCCCTGTCTAAATTTTGAAGGGTAACACAACCTCTTACTTCATCTGCTATTTTAAGAGGAACAAAAAGTGCGGACTTCGGACTGCGTGTTCCGGGAACCGGGGCAAATTTGCCGTCCGTAAGTTTACCATACCAGGCTTCGAGATCCTGATTGATAAGATAAAGGGAGCCGGTTTTCATCATTAGTTTGGGAAGCGTGCTTAAAGGTCTGGGATCAGGAAAGTATCTTTGTCCGTCTTCATATAAATAATTGAAATGCTCCAGCCCGGTCTCGGGATCATAGGTGTCAATCCCGGTGACCTGTGCATCAAACAGATCCCTGATCTTGTCGCCTACCAGGTCATAGATGCCCTGCAGGTCTGTTTCGGCCACTAATCCCTGTTGCACGCTGTTTATAACCGCTAGTTCTGCATTGCGCTGCTCGGTCTCGTTAAAAAGGCGCGCATTTTCCAGGCTGACTCCTATACTTCCTGCAAGGGTACTCAACAACCTGATATCTGATTCAGAAAAGGCATTTTCACGGTCGAGGTTTTGGATGCTGATGTATCCGAAAACAGTTCCGTTAGCAGTCATGGGAACATACACAGCACTTTTGGTAAGTTTAGTTCCGGGCACCACAGTGGGTTCTTCCCCGGTGAGTTTCGTCCAAAGTGCATCGGCATCTTCGTTGAGATATATGATATCAGAATTATCTATGAGAAGCTGCCTCATTTTATCAATAGGGCGTGGTGCAGGATGATGTTCTTCCCCTTCTTCAAAAATATACTGGAATACCTCAAGATGGTTAGTGTGATCAAAAGTAGAAATGGCCGTGACTTCTGCATCAAAAAGTTCCCTGATGCTGTCACCTACCAGATGGTAGATCTTGGACATTTCCTTTCGGGCCAATAAACTCTCCTGTACACTTCCCAGTAAAGCAAGTTGCGCCTCTCTCTGCTGAATTTTTTCAGATAATTCTTTAGTAGTTGGCATTTCTCAACATATATGAAGAAAAGGAACAGGTGCAGAGAAGTAGATCCAGCTACAGATTTCCTTTAATAAATGACGACTCCTGGGGGCTAATTGGGGGGATTTCAGTTGATTAAGTTACAGATATTTATTTTTGTTCTTAATTCCTTAACATATTTTTAGTAATCCAAAGTTTTTTAAAGAAAGTATTTAAAGTCAGTCCTCATCAGTATGCATTTTAAAGAAAAAAACGTACGCTTCAACGATAAGCCTATTGCAAACCTGATTTTCTTTAGTATCTTAATTATCAAATAATTACAACTAACCAAAAAATCCATTATTATGAGCGATCACAAAGCAAAAGACGTGAATATCTACATGGAAGTAGATACCGAGAATCTCAATCAGCAGAATGTAGAAACTAAAGTAAAATTTTCAGATAACAACGGGGATAGGCAAAACGGAACCCCTGAAAATTTTGTATCAAAGGTGTACCGGGATAAAAAAGTTACCTGGTCTGGAAGTGCGAAGAATGGAAGTTCTGATGAGGTAGTCATTACCAATATTACCAGAAAAGAAGATGGAGGATCTGAAATTTGGAAAAAGATCGATCCAAAGAATGATGGCACTGTTGAAGCAAAGATCAAAGACAAGAAAGTTACCGGAACCGAGAATTATGATGTGCATTTTACAGTGAATGGAGTATCCTACACAGTGGATCCAAAACTACAAATGGATCTGGAACACACCGCATAGACATGACCTGTAAACAAAAGATACTTTACGTCACCTTGATGTTCTTCTGCAGCTGGATTATCTATGCCCAGGAGGAACATGAGGCTGACAGCTTAAAAAAGGTCTATTGGTCCCAACCTACCGGAGAAAATAATCTTAAACTTCTGGATCAAATCTTATCAGAGGAGAGAGATCCGGATAGTTTATTGAGATATTCCCGACTTTTAATATTGTCTTCAATTGAGGCTAAAAACAAGAAATATCTTTTGGAAGGTTATCGGTCCAGAGGAGTTGCGTATAGATATCGCGGTGATTACATTGAATCTCTTGAAAACCTCTATAAAGCAGTTGATCTGGCAGAAGAGCTTGATCTATTATTTGATGTCGCTGTTCTTAACGCGGAAATTGGTAACACCTTCTCTGAAAATGATGACACTGACCAGGCAATCATTTACTATGATCGGGGGATTAATATTTTGCGGGATATTGATAGTGTTTCCACTTTGGGACTAGCTCTGTACAATGCAGGAGATAATTTGTTCATAAGAAAAGAGCTGGATTCTGCTCTGGTTTACACCCTTGAGGCGCGAAGAATCTTTAGGGATTTGAAGAACGAATACTTTGAAGCCTACGCTGAAGGAAATTTAGGAAGAATTATTTTTTCCCGTGGAGGAAATCTAGAGCAGGCAGAAACTTATTTACTGGAAGCTGTTACGGTGCTTGAAGAGGTTTCTGATTACAACGCTTTAACAGATTTTTACTCGACCTTATCTGATATTTATATTGAAACAGGGAATTATGATGCAGCGATTATGTACGCTGAGAAAAGCCTGGAGGCTGCAAAGATCTATAAAATGAAAACAGATCTTGAGAACCGCCATCTCAAATTGTCCCAACTTTATGAAGAGGTAGGAAATATACCGGAATCCTATGAACATTTTAAAAGCTACGTAATTTATAAGGACAGTCTTGAGAATGTGGAGGAAGTAAAAAAAATAGCGAATCTGCGATCAGATTTTGAGATAGCCAAGAGGGAAACTAAAATAGACCTGTTGAACGAGCAGAAGAAGAATCAAAAAACGATTGTAATAGCTACCATTATTGCCCTTTTCCTAATAATGCTGCTGGCCCTTGGATTATACCGGCGCAACAAGTTTATAGGAAGGACCAAAAAGATCATCGAAAAAGAGAAGAATCGGTCAGAGATCCTGCTTCTGAATATCCTTCCGCAGGAAACAGCCCAGGAATTAAAAGAAAAAGGAAGGGTACAGGCAAAACGATTTGATTCAGTCTCCATTCTTTTTACCGACTTCCAGAATTTCACTCATTATGCAGAAAACCTTTCTCCAGAAGAACTGGTTCAAAGTGTGGATTACTATTTTTCCGCATTTGACCGCATAATTGAGAAGTATTCCCTGGAAAAGATCAAAACGGTGGGAGATGCTTATATGTGTGCTTCGGGTGTTCCCTTTCCTGTCAATGATCATGCAGAAAGAGTGGTGAGTGCGGCCTTAGAGATGATCAATTTTGTTAACCGGGCCAAAGAAGAGAATGCTGATAACAGAACTCGTTTTGATGTACGTATAGGGATCAATTCAGGACCTGTGGTGGCCGGAGTAGTGGGGAGCAAGAAATTTGCTTATGATATATGGGGGGATGCAGTAAACATTGCATCCAGAATGGAAACCACTTCAGAGGTTGGCAAAGTTAATATCTCTGAATACACTTATGACCTCGTTAAACAAAAATTCGATTGTGAATATAGAGGGGAGATCAATGTTAAGAACAAGGGAATGATGAAAATGTACTTTGTGATTGGGGAAAAAGCTAACAAAGAAATATCTCAGGATTATGATCACGCAGGTTCATGAGTAAGTCCATTAAATACAACTTGAGTTCTGCGCAAAAAGTAGAGTGAGCATCAACCAGGATATGTGGCTTTGCATATTCCATATCTCTTATAACCCGGCCTGATTAAGGGCATTATTTTTTACCATAGCTTTTGTAACATTTTCTTCTGGTTTACGTCTCTAGTTAATCAAACCACGGCTATGAAAAAAATGTCTTACCTACTTGCAGTCTTGCTTCTGTTCTCAGGCTGCACTTCTATGGAACCCGCGCTCTCAGTTCCTCAAACTACTTCCTTTCCGGTGAAAGGAAGGCAGGGATTAATGATCAATCAAAAACTGAGTTTTGGAGATTATAAAACCTCCAGGGTCAAAAGATCCTGGACAAGGGGTAGAAATACAAGAATTGATGTTCTGTCGGGGCAAGCTGCAGATCCGGCATATCCTAATTTAGTCTCGCTCAATTACAACAACCGGGACCAGTCTTATCATTTTCAGATGACCGATTTCTTCGGAAATGTCTCCGATATTTATGCTGCATCAGGTTTCTTTTCTAAAGACCTGCAAATAGGTGACAACCCAAATAGTATCATTAATATACTGGAGGATCTTTTTTCGGGGATTAATTTTTCCAGTAATGTGTTTTACCTGCAGGTATTCCTGAATGAACAGGAAAGGCCCTGGCAGCTAGTCCTTGACAATGATGCTGCACAATTTTTTGCGAAGGAATATACTGGTCTGTTCGCTATTGACAAATACAATTATTACACCCTAAAACCTATTACCCGTGTACAGGGTAAAAAAGGACCCGAAGACCTAATAATGGGGTCTGTGGGCTACGAAATATTCAACAATAAAGAGGAATCTGTTGCTGCTGTCTCCCTCGTAGACAATGGAACTGTTTACCTGCATACCAAAGATCCCGACGAACGGTTTTTGATGTCCAACTTATGTGCAGCCCTTCTTCTACAGGAAGAAATCAGTGAATAGTTCAACTGTTCGGGAAGAGGAAAGTAATTATTTCTTTTTAGTTTCTTTTTTGGGCTTTTTTTCAGGCTTCTTTTTACGGGATACCTGCTTTTTTAAGGCGAAAATAGTGTAGATCAATACAATTATCAGTACTGCTCCCGTAATGATTGCATAACCTGAGGGCGAGCCGGTTCCTGTATCCATGAAATATTGAGATTTTATCTTAAGTATTTGAGATTCTCAAACAGGTTCTCTTTTTAAACAACATAGCCGGGGTTGACCATTTTCTGTGCAGATCTCGATCAACACATCTTCAGTGTCTTCTACTTCTGAAGTATCAATATTCCTTGCCCTAAATTCCTGGAGGATCTCTTTTTTTAGATTATCATCATAGCCTCCACAAATGTTTTTATTGTAGGCTACAGTAAGCATCAAATTATTTAGAGAAGAGAGATCATTCATATTGATGTCTACCAGGGAGAAATCGAGGTAAGGATTCTGAAAAGAATTTATCCTGCTAAAGGTTTTTCTGAGGGAGGGAGGAAAGTTCTTTCCTCTGTATAACCAACTGCTAAGTCGTAAAAGATAATTTTGAAGTTCTCTATGAAGCCGGTAAGTGCGGGTATGCCTGAAGCTGCTGAAACTGAAATTCTCCGGTTGATAATGGCAATACCTCACAAAATTTTCCCTCACCTTCAGTTTGAGTTCTGTGACTAATTGTTTAATCGTCTTATTGCTGGTCTGGATTTTAAAATAATTAAAATGGCGGTCGTAGTAGGATGAAGTGCGAACAGGATCTGAAGTGTCTTCCATCCGCAGATCCTTCATTTTTATTTTTGGTGTGATCATTCCAATAACCGGTTTCAATATACTTTACAGAATTACAAAAAAAAACGGAGGATTCTTTTAAAATAAGGTTAATAGGTGGTGCAATACTTTTAATTTTTAAATTTTATAAAAAAATAATTACCTTAGGATCAGGAGAGAAGGTATATAAATGCTGTTCTCCCCTTCTTTTTACCAGTTACGGTGAATTCCCTACAGATCCCCCTTGCTTTAGTAATAGATCAACCAATTATAATTATTCAAGTTATGAGCAGGAAAAAAACACTTTCGAGGAAGAAATTTTTGCAACAAATTGGGCTGGGAATTGGTGCTGTAGGGACAGGTTTCTTTTTTCCCAATGTACTTGCAGCCGGTATCGGTTCGACTAAACGGTCTGGTGCTCCTAAAAAGATCCTCGTCCTTGGAGCAGGACTAGCAGGTCTTTCGGCGGCCTGGGAACTGAGAAAGGCAGGTCACGAGGTAACGGTTCTGGAAGCCCGGAACAGGGCAGGAGGAAGGGTTTCTACCTTAAGAAAGCCCTTTGCTGAAGGTCTTTATGCCGAAGAGGGAGCAGCGGCTTTTTCGGGTTCCTATACTCATGCCTTAAAATTTATTGATGAATTTGGTTTGGAAAAAACTCCGTGGGCAATGCCTGAGAAGCCGATCATCTATCACCTTAACGGAGAAAAGATGACCGTCGCGGCAGGAGAGACAGTGAAATGGCCATATGAAATGACAGAAGAGGAGCAGAAACTGGGTCCCTTCGGAATTGTAAATAAGTATTTGATCGAAACTCTTCCCAAGGAAATGACCCAGCCGGATAAATGGGATCAACCCCCACTACTTCAAATGGATAAGGTTTCCCTGGGCGAATATTTGAAAAACCAGGGAGCAAGTGAGGGAGCAGTGAAACTGGTCAAAAATACCATGTGGTTTGCAGCAATGCCCGATGAAACTTCAGGGTTGTCTACAGCAGTATCAGATTTCGGTCTCTTTATGAGTGGTGCACCATTTTTCACCTTAAAAGGAGGTAACGATCTTCTGCCCAAAGAAATGGCTTCCCGCTTAAAAGATCATATTAAATACGGAAGTGCTGTTACCGCTGTTAAAGATACTGCTGAAGGAGTCCTGGTAACGACTACTGAAGCTGGTACAGCAAAAGAATATAAAGCAGATGAGGTAATTGTGACCATACCCGTAAAAGTATTACAAAAGATAAGATTCGAACCGGAACTTTCGCAGGCCAAAAGAAAAGCAATAGAAGAAATGCCGGTTCTTAATCTCACCCGAACCTATCTGGAGGTAGACAGACCTTTCTGGCAGGATGAGGGTCTTTCAGGATTAGCCTACACAGACCTTTTACTTGGGCAGGTAGAACCGCATATCAATCAAAATTCACCTGACAGTTCTCCTGCTATTCTCGATAGTTACGTCACTGGAGAAACTGCCGGAAATCTTGGAGAATTGCAGGAGAAGGATGTTATAAATGAGGTGAAAAAGCAAATGAAGAAAATTTATCCAGATGTGGATGAACACTTCAAAAAGGGTCATGTCAAAGCCTGGAGTACAGACCCATATGCGCTGGGAGGTCCCAGCTGGCCCGGACCCGGTGATGTTTCTTCCTATTTGACTGATCTTCAAAGACCGGAAGGAAAAATTCATTTTGCAGGAGAGCATACCAGTGTATTGCGGAGTACTATGGAAGGGGCGTTAAGATCTGGAGTGCGGGCTGCAAATGAAATAAATCAAAACAGTTAAATATTTTTCTCTGCAAATTCTGTTGTTAACATAGTTTTATGATTTGGTTCGGTTGTTGGGTATTTAAAAGTCCCCAATTAACCTACAAAATCAGCTATTATGAAGACTAATAGAAAATTGAACCTTGCAGAATTTTTTTCAGATAACTCCATCATCAACTGGAACTGGCTTTTTTCGAGGAGTTCTGTAATATTTACAGCTACTGTAAGTTTCGGATTTGTGATCTTCCTGTGCTGGTTGTTGAGCTGATTTTTCGGTTGGTCGGTAAATTTTCTACCTGGCCAAAAAAACTTTACTACCAAGTGTAAAGGGTATATTTTCCCCAATTTCCGCAATAGCGTTGTGGAAATTTTTCACAGTTCATTAGTAAGAAAAAAGATCCATGTCGTCCAAATTACCAGATTAAGGCTCCGGGACAACTGATTTTCTTTTTGAATCTCTATATTTATTGCATATATTTAATATTCAATAAGTTGCGTATTGCGGCTATTGATCTCTTCATTTCTTTTTCCCCTCATATTCCCCCGTTTTCAGCTTTAATAGTAACCAAAACCAATAGCTATGAAACGTGCTTTAAATTTTTCCAGATTTGTTCAGGGCTCTTTAGTTTGCCTAGGATTGTCCCTGATGTTTGTTATTGCCGGCTGTCAGCCGGAAGAAGTCGACTCCTGGTTGACAGAGACCAGTATAGACCTTAAAGTAAATCAAACCGAGGCCCCAAAAATGCACAAAGATCACCTGAGTGAATTAGCCAGCGTTAGAGCTGCCACAGCACGCTATCACGATTTTGATAAGGCCATGGAAGATGGGTATGTGGTTCCTGTTCCGGGTTTTTTCCCGAATATGGGTTACCATTTCCTAAATCCAGATTATTTAGATTACACCTTTGAGGCCGAACGTCCGGAATTACTAATTTATGTTCCTGATAAGAACGGCAAAATGCGACTTGTAGGAGTAGAGTATGCAGTTCCGATTGACGATCTGGAAAACCCTCAACCTGCTCCCGAGGGCTTTACCGGAGATTCTGACGTATGGACTATTAACCGGGACGCTCACCTTTGGACCCTTCACGCCTGGATCTGGTATCATAACCCGGACGGGATCTTTGCTGCACGCAATCCACGGGTACCCGAATCGGATGACTAAAATAATGGTAAGGCCGGCAAAATAGTTTGTCGGCCTTTTTTAATTTTCTTATTTATTCGCTTTTTGTAAATGTTCAGGATGATCCTTCCAAAGAGAAGCCCAGCCCCCTCCAAAACTCTGAGTTATTTTTCCCTCAAACGAGGAAAAAATGATCACAAGAATTCCTGATAACATGTCACTGATGATGGCCACATCACTGTTGTAATTCAGGATCCATGGAGCAATTAGGAGCCATATTGCAAAAGGATAATTTGCTTTCCTCATCCCACGGGTGGCTTCCCAGATGGCAGTTATAGAAAAAGTAACTATAATGGGGCCAACTATATGCCCGTTATCTGAAGCAGCTGAACCATAACCTAACACTCCCGGTGCGATCATGACCCACAGGCCGATTATTGTATTAATTATTTGTGCCCACATATTAATTTACTTTAGCTGTTTCAGATTTCACTCCCCAAAATACCTTCCAGGTAGAGACATTGGTTCGCCTTACCCGCTGCAGGTATTGAAGGCTGGCCAGCATTTCATCCATAGCCGGTCCAATCATGGCTATAGAGATCGCTGCGGAACAAAGACAAAGGGTACACCATGCCGAATATAGGACGGGTTGAAATACTACCAGCATTACACTAACAAAACCCAGGGGGCCTACCGCCAGACCAAAGATCACTACGATCCAGGGCATGGTTTTCCAGCGTTTCTTTCCGCCCACAATTCCGGTGACGGCATCCACCAAATAACCCAAAGCGCCTAGAGCAGCATCGGGGATAGGTAGAACTTTTGAAACTTTTGAATTAAGAATGGTCTTACTGCCTTCACCAAAGAAAGGCTCCCAGACTGTTGGGAATACATCCAGTTGATATAAGGCCAGGTAAGTAGCGATAAAAAAACCAACGACTGCAAGTATTACGATAGGTATTCTTTGAGACCAACTTGCGGGATTATAATCCCAGCCCGGTGGAATATGTTGATCTTTTGGTGTGGTCATATTGATATTTTCTTTCAGTTGGAATCAATAAATGCTGCAGGATCAGCATTTTATCTGAAATTACAAATAATGAAACACCATTTTCTTAAAATAAAAATAAAAGATAAACGGTGGTTTTTAGCGACTCTCCTTCCGCAGAACCTCCAGGGGCGGACTTTTTATCACTCCAATACTATTGCCCAACCCAATTAGAAGGACGAGCAGAGTGATCCCCGGGAAAAGGACCAAAAATGGCATTAGAGAGGGCACAAAAGCGGAATCAAAAAGGAGCCACGCCAATAAAAGGCTGCTTACCAGGGAAAGTATCACTCCCGCAAGTGAGCCGAGGGCACCAAGGTAAAAATACTCCAGTGCAGTTATCTTTAAGATCTGGCTACTTCGGGCACCTATGGTCCTTAACAGCACGCTTTCGCGCAATCGCTGATATTTGCTGGTGCGCACCGCACCCAGTAAAACAATAATTCCCGTCAGGATACTGAAAAGGGCCATGAAATTGATGAGCCATGCAATTTTGCCTAATATATCCTCGATCACCTTTAACACCTGCCGAAGGTCAATAATAGACACATTAGGAAATTGATTCACAATATCCCGCTGAAGTTCTGCAGAAGCGGCATCGTCCCGCACCTGGGTTGTCAGTACTCTGAATTGAGGAGCTTTTTCCAACACTCCCTTTGGAAACACCAGGGAGAAATTCATCTGCATCCTCGCCCAATCGACGGTCCTAATACTGGTTACCCTTGTCCTTAACATCATTCCCTGTACATTAAAAATAATATTATCTCCTAATGTCACTTTTGCATCCTCAGCAAAATCAGAACTTATAGATACGGGAACAACTCCTTCAGAATTGAATTGAGGGATCCATTCCCCACTTTCCAGGATCTCAGATGCGATGAGCGAATCGCGATATGTGACCCGGAATTCATGGCTAAGGATCCAGCCGTTAACTTTAGAAGTACTGTCTTCCCTTATCTCGTTTACCGGTCTCCCTTTTATACTTCTAACCCGCATGGTGACAATTGGAATATTGTTGATCACCCGCAGTTCATTTTCCCTGATGGTAGCCGCCACCTCTTCCTGTTGCTCTTGTTGTACATCCAAAAGTATCAGGTTAGGGCTTTCAGCCTCTGCATCCAAAGAGGCCTGGGCAAGCAGCATATCTTTTGTAAAATAGAGGGTGCTGATCAAAAATGTTCCTACCCCAATTGCCAAGACCAGGGTGAGGGTCTGGTTTTGTGGTCTAAAAAGGTTCAGCAGACTTTGCCGGGCAGTAAAACTCCAGCCTTTCGGAAAGTATTTTTTTATTGCCCTCATGAATAAACGGGCGAGAAGGGCCAAAATTGAAAAGGTCACGATCAATCCGGCCAGGAAGGCAAGAGAATATTTGACATTTTCAAGCAGCCATAAGGCAAAGAGAAAGATAAAAGTGAAAACAGCCAGGGAGACCAGTACTGCGGAAGTTCTGGATCTTCTCCGGGATTTTTCCTCTACACGAAGAGCTTGTAAAGGAGAAACGTATAAAGTTCCTATCAAAGGATAGAGTGCAAAGAGAACAGACATTACCACTCCAAGAATTACTCCCATAATGATGACACCGGGAGAGTAGGTGACAGCGATCTCAATTGGTAAAAGATCACTCAATAGCCAGGGAAAAAGCCGTTGCAGGAGTAATCCTGCACCTGTCCCAACTACACCACCCAGTAAGCCCATTCCTGCGATCTGAAGCAGGTAGATCATAAAGGTCTGCCTTCGGGTAGCGCCGAGACATTTTAGAATAGCTACCATTTTCAGTTTTTCCTTCAGGTAGATATTAATGGCACTGGCAATACCCACACAACCTAAAAGCAGGGCAATAAAGGCTATCAGGTTAAGAAATTTTCCGAAGTTCTCATACCTGCGCCCCAGCCGCTGGCTGGTAGAGGTATGGGTGTCAAGATCAGCATCGGCGGCGTCCAATCTGGGATCCAGTTTCTTATCAAGTTGCTCCATATCAGTTTCGGGAGGAGCTACAAAATAGTATTTGTAATCTATGCGGCTACCTGTTTGAATAAGGCCGGTCTTTTCGATCAATTCAAAAGGAATAAGTACAGGCGGCGCAATGGAACTGAATAACGAACTGCTGCCGGGGACGCTGTTCAAAGCTCCGGAAATAGGTAGAGTGATATCTCCGATCTTTATGGGATCGCCTGGTTTCAAATTGAATTGCATCATCAGAGTGGCATCTACGAGAGCCCCCTTTTGTTCCTGAAAACTTTGAGCGGCGGTTGCGGGTGTGGTTTCTAGATCTCCATAGAACGGAAACCCCTTTTCCAGGCCACGAACCCGTACCAATTTTGTGCTTTCCGCTTTTGGGAAAGCGGCCATTGATGCAAAACCGATCTCCCGTGCATCGGCTCCCCCTAATGAATCAATAATATTTTGCACCTCTTCAGATATCGGTTTATCACTGTCAATGATAAAATCGGCACCCATTAAAGATTTGGATTGCAAAGCAACGTTATCACGAATATTGTTGCTGAAGGATTCTATTGCCACAACCGCTGCGATCCCTATGATGATAGAAGCCATGAACAGCACCAGTTTTTTTCCACTGGCTTTGCCATCGCGCCAAGCCATTTTAAGGGGCCATCTCAATCCTGAACGGGAATGGGTTGTAACGTCTTTCTTCATTGGGAAGTAAGTGTATTTTCAATGATCTTTCCACCTTTCAGCCGAAGAATATGACCGGTTTTTTGTGCCAGTTCAATGTCATGGGTCACGATCACAAGGGTTGTCCCTGTTTCTGTGTTCAGTTCAAAAAGTAGCTTCTCTACTTTCTCCCCAGTTTCTGCGTCCAGGTTTCCGGTAGGTTCATCTGCAAAGAGTATTTCGGGATCATTAGAAAATGCCCGTGCCAGGGCTACCCGCTGTTGTTCCCCGCCAGAAAGTTGAGAAGGGTAGTGGTGTAACCTGTCTCCCAAACCAACTTTTTCCAGCCATTCCTTACCGGCCTTTTCCGCATTTTTCGCACCTAACAATTCCAGGGGAACAGCTACATTTTCAAGGGCCGTAAGAGTTGGCAGGAGTTGGAAATCCTGGAAAACGAAACCAACTTTCTTATTTCTCAGAATTGCCCGTTCATCTTCAGATAAACTGTCCATTTCTTCCCCGCATAATTCTATTGCACCATGGTCCGGCTGATCCAGACCTGCACAAAGGCCCAGCAGGGTTGTTTTTCCGCTTCCGGAAGGACCTACAATGGCAAAAGTCTCCTTTTCTTCTACAGTAAAGGAGATATCCTTGAGTACCGTAAGTTTTTTCGATCCGCTGGAGTAGGTTTTTTCCAGGTTGCTTACCTTTAATATCTTTGTCATGCCTATTTTCCTAAAATGGTAAAATAAGCAAATGATTTTTAATCCCGTCTTGCAGCCTATGAAAACCTTTCTTAACATATTTATCTTTCCTGTTATTTTCTTTTTAATGGTCTCCTGCGGAAATGAGCCGAAGAAACAGGAACAGGAAAAAACAGCTGCAGAGGAGGTTCAGTCCGATGTGCAGCAGGAGGATACACAGGTGATCCTTTTCTTCGGAAACAGTCTTACTGCCGGGATGGGATTAGATACTGAAGAGAGTTTTCCTGCGGTGATCCAGAAAAAGATCGATTCCCTCGGCCTGAATTATGAAGTAGTGAATGCCGGACTAAGTGGCGAAACTACTGCCAGTGGAAAGAACCGGGTAGATTGGGTCCTGAATCAGGAGGTGGATGTTTTTGTACTCGAATTGGGTGCCAACGATGGGCTGCGCGGAATTCCGTTGGAGGAGACTAAAAAAAATCTTCAGAATATTATAGATATCGTACGAAAAAAGGATCCTGGAGCGAGGATTATCCTCGCAGGTATGCAGATCCCACCTAATTTGGGTCCGGAGTATACCTCAGGCTTCAGAGAGATATTTCCACAATTGGCTGCTGAAAATGAAGTTGAATTGATCCCTTTTCTGTTAGAGGGAGTGGCCGGTGACCCGGAACTGAATCAGCCCGACGGAATTCATCCCACAGCAGAAGGCCAGGAGATCGTTGCTCAAAATGTTTGGGAGGTGTTATTACCCGTTTTGAAAGAAGGGACCCAAAAATAGGATTTTTGAAGAGTCTTTATATTCAGGGTCTCCGCTGAAGTATCAATGTGAAAAAACGCTCCCGTCAGTTCGAGCCCGCCTGCCGACGGTCAGGCCTGCCTGGCCGACAGGCAGGTAAAATTGTCTGAGCGACAGCGAATACAATTTTGTATCGAGAACGACGGTTTTTCCGCTCCGCCTTTGTTCTCGATACTTCCTGTTCTCGCCCAGGCTCGATCAGGAAACTCGAACTGACGGCGAATTTTAAAACAGTATAAAAGCATAAAAGGCAGACATCTGTAGATGCCTGCCTCTAAATGATCAGTATGGGCTAATTCTATGGGAGTAAAACGGCACTGATAACATGAATGATCCCGTTGGAAGCTGAAATATCAGCTGAAGTGATCCAGGCTTCGCTTGCGTTTGCGAGGATCTGTCCTTCAGAAGTCACTTGAAACTTTTCTCCCAGTAAAGTCTGAATAGTTTTGTTGTTTTTCTTCGGAACTACACTGTTCGCACCTCTGCGCCCATCGGTAACGTGGTAGCTTAATACGGCAAGCAACAGGTCCGGAGCAAGCTCTCTCACGTCTTCCGGCATCAGGTCATCTCTGTCGATATCTGTGAGCTCAGCCAATAGATCTTTAAAGGCCTCATCTGTTGGTGCAAACACGGTATATTGATCATCGGTACTTGAGAACATGGGTACAAGTCCTGCGTCAAGCATTTCGTCTACATACACCAGTGATTCCAGCAAGTATTCAAATTCACCGTTTACTTCAACGCTATTCACTACTACGCCGGCTATGGACACATCTCCAGGTGCAGGGGAAGCATTATTTTCTTTCATTTCAGTGGCGGCTTTAGCATCCAGACTGTCTACTGTTTTCATTTCGTCCTTTTCACAGGAGACCAGGAACAGGGATAAAAGAGCCATGAAGAACAGGTTCAGGGTAATCCGCGGATTCATTAACTGAGTTACTTTCGTTTTCATATCATATTAGTTTTTAAAGGTTTACATTTCAAATGTAATAAACTTTTTTGTTTGTTTAAGTATTTTATGAAAATTTTAAACAAAAAGATTCTGCTGCCAAATTATAAATTTTAAAAAAAGCTTCTCAGACTTCAGTGTATATAATATTTAATGGTTCATTTACAATGTAAAAATTGATAGGATAAAAAAAATAGCCGACAGTTTTTGAACTGTCGGCTATTTATATTGTTTAATTTAAATCTATAATCCTAAAACATCGGTGCCTTGTTTAAATACGACATCTACCGGAATGTTCTTGTCTGAAAGTCGGTCAAGAGAAGCTTGCAGGTCTGCGTCAATAGTGCCTCTTTCATTCAACAGTTTTCCGGTACCTTCATAATCTCCTTCTCCCTGTAATACCAGAATATCATTGGAAAGGGCATCAATGGCTCCTCTAAATTTCTCCATATCGACCTTATAGCGTCCCTCTTCATTTTGAGTAAAAGCTCCCATGTCTTTAAAATAATTGAAGCGTACCATATTTGCTTTTCCGTGAGCGCTCGAGGCTCCAAACCTCACAGAACGGAAGATGCTCGCCAGGAAGGTCACATAATAATCCATTAATTCGGCATCTTTGATCTCACCTTTGTCGTGCAGCTTGGTGATCATGTAGATTCCCAGGACATCGGCTTTCCCTTCTTCCAGAGCAGAAGTGTGCTCCTTAAGTGCTTCCCGGACGGTGCCTTTGTTGTTGATGGTGTTTTTGATCCCTAAACCGTGTGCCACTTCGTGGAACATAGTATTGGCAAAAAAGGCATCAAAGCTTATGTTTTCCTGTTGTTCGGGTACGATCAACTCACTGGCAATGGGAACGAGGATCTTGTCATACTTGGCTCTCATGGCGTTCTTCAGCTGTAAACGACGGCTTCCGAATTTTTCCTGCACCTTCTCATCATTCGGAAGGTTGATGGCGATGGTTTTACTACCGGCATTCGAATCTCCTGCATAATAAATAACATCATAAGCGTTGAGATCTGAATCTGTACCCGGACCTTCCTTTTTATATTTAGCCTCAACCGGAAGTTCTTTTTGCAACATCGGCAGGAAGGAAATATACCTGGCCAGCCTGTTGCTCCACTCTTTGTCTTTTACCAGCACATAGGATTCAAAGGAAGTTTTCATTCCAAAGAGCCTGTCCTCGTATGATTCGATAGGCCCGGTCACCATATCTATCGTATTGTCTTTCATTTTCATCCAGGCCACATCACTTTCATAGTATTTATCGGTGACCAGGGCTTCTGCTCGTAGGTTAAGGTATTTCTTAAGCCCCGGATCTTCGGCCAGTTCGGCGGCCTGTTTCAGCAGGTCTGAAGCTCTTTTTAGTTTCTCCGGAAACATCTCGTGATACCAAACGGCGGTGAGCTCTCCATTGTCATTTCTTCTCAGGAAAGTATATAGACTCTCTTTGTTAGGCACATCAGCATTCTCAAATTCTTCTTTGGTCATGTCCAGCGGATAGAAATTCGCAGCTTCGGGTTTTGGACCGTAGCCCTCAACGAATGGCTCCAGGCCATTCAACCGGTCCCAGGGTCCGTAGTTGAGTTCGGCGTAACGTGCAGTTGCTCCACTGATATTGTTCATTAAGGTATCTTTTCCGCCGAAGGCCTGATACCAGAAGAGTTCATCAGTGATCTTTGCGACCTCGATGAGCAACGGGATCATTTGACGCTCTTTTTCGGTAAGCACAGAAAGATCGGTGTTCAATTCCACTTCGGCGTAATTGTTCACCCGGCTTTCCACGTCAATACCTTCAACGGCACCACCGGTATCGGCTACTTCTGTTAATTCTTTTGTTTCTTTTTCGTCGTCTTTACAGCTCACCACAAGGAAAGCTGCCAGGATCACTGAAAAAAGGAAGTATTTTTTCATTTTAAATGAGTTTTGATTATTAGCCTTAAAGTTAGGGGTTTTGCACAAAACCATCCGAAGAAAATTTGTTCCCTTTTCAAGATACCTTCCAAATAAAAAAGGCCCGAAAAGGCCTTTTTTGACATCTAATTCTGTTGAATTTATCTCATTACAAAATCACTAAGACTCACAATGATATCTCCGGTTTTAGAATCTTCATAGATATTATACACAGTGGGATAATAGTTAGATTCCTGGAAGTATTCCGGTTGGGCAAAGCTTGTGCTGAAGTTGGGACTTGACATAAGCATGGCAGCAGTCATCATGGGTTCCATAAAAATGAATTCCCCATTATAACTTCCCAGCACCATGACGCTTGTAAATGGTAAATAATTACCCAGAGGCATAGGCAGCCAGTGTTTGCCTATCCCAGGATAAACTGCTCCCTGGCCCGGAGGAGTACCATAGTTTTCGGGCAAATAACCTTCAGGCGGATAATTATTAAATAAAGCATCTGTTTCCGGAGAATATTCTGGAATGGCTAACCTTTCTTCATTTGAGATCATGTAAAAGTATAGATCAAAGTGTGGGACGAAAAAGACAGGTCCATGTCCGTCACCTGCCCATTTAATAGCAATGTGTTCAAAAGGGGTAACCTCTTTGGCTTTGTGATGTAAAGGTAATTCGATAGTAATGTCATCAGATGGAAGAATCTCGAGATTGTCAAAAATCTCCTGGGTAAGTACCAGGCCAATTTCCACGGGCTTGCCATCAGCATCTATGCTTATCCAGGAACGGGCTTTGCCTAAGCCGTATTGTACCTGGGGACCTTTGAATACATTTACTTTTCCACTCTCTTTTGAGGCCTTTGTGGTCGCCTGCAATTCAGAAGCAATTTCCGGGTCTTCATTTGAACATGATAGGACCAGGGCACTTATAAATAGCACCACGGAACTACGATAGAATAATGACTTTTTCATAACAGCTGTTTTTATGGTTTTTTTAAATGTAGATCAAATAAATACACAGAAATACGAGTGTAGATGTAGGTAGGCGAAGCAGAGATATAAACATGTTTGACAGAGAATTTTAGCCGAAAAGGATGAAATTTACTGTTGGAGGGCGCAATAATGATTTTGGTCACCTGTTTCGTATCCTTAGTCGTTTAAAATGAAACATATTTATGTGATTTTTAACCGATTAGGATCATGGATTAAGGAATTATTTGCTTTTGGTAAGGTATATTTGTAAGAGGGGGAGTGCAACCCGAAAGTACCCTACGCGCTGCACTTTAAAATTTCCGCTATGCGATATAAGGCATTAATTGTTGATGACGACCCCCTGTCACGCAAGGTTCTTCAGCGTTACCTCGAACTTGTGCCGCAAGTGGAGGTGGCGGGTAATTGTTTGAATGCCCTGCAGGCAATAGAGCACTTAGGAGAAAATAAAACAGACCTTATTTTTCTGGATGTTGAAATGCCTAAATTAACGGGAACAGATTTTGTCAGGACCCTGGAGCAGTCACCAAAGATCATTTTCACTACTTCCCATCCCAATTTTGCTGCTGAAGCCTTTGACCTTGGGGCGGTAGATTTTCTGGTAAAGCCATTTTCATTCGAGCGCTTTCTCAAAGCAATTAACAGGTTCTATTGTGTAACGGGCAATAATTGCTCAGAGACGCGGAATTCTAAATCAGATTTTCTCTATTTTCGAAGTGACAGAAAAATGGTAAGGATCCCGGTTCAAAGTATCGTTTACCTGGAAAGCTTTAAGGATTATATCGTCATTCACAGGGTGAACGAACCCGAACTAAGGGTAAAACAAACTATCAATTCAGTGGAATGCATGCTTGCCCGGGAGAATTTTGTCAGGATCCACCGCTCATTTATTGTTGCCGTCAACAAGATCACGGCTTACACCAATAATCATATCGAATTGGGCAATGTGGAGATACCTATAGGTAGAAAATACAAAGGCACCTTCCCCGGCTGGGAAGTTTAAGACGCCAATATAAGAGGTGTCAAAAATGACCTTTTTGAGGATGATTGGAAACCATCATTTGAAATGATTCCATTAAGGCAATAGTGTTGGGTTTCGAGAAGGACGAAAGGGTTCTTAAAATGCCATTTTACGAAGATCTTATTTTGTTACCCTAACCATTCCTTAAAATCCTTCACCCGCTCCCGGCTTACAATGATCTGTTGATCGTTATAATGCCGCAGCCGCACCTCCAGCCGCTGATTGGAATAGGTGATAATATCTGCAATATCATTCATCCTGATAATGAACTTGCGGCTCACCCTGAAGAATTTCTCGGGATCCAATTCCGGTTCCAGTTTATCCAGGCTGCTTTCGATCAGATAAGATCTATTGTCTGTAGTATGCAGATAGGTTCCCTTATTTTCCGAATAAAAACAGCTTATCTCATCTGTATTAATAAGTTTGAGATGCTGCCCCACCTGGATACTGAAACGTTTTCTGTAATCTGAAGTTGGAAGGTTAAGCAGGTTCTTCAGGTTTTTGAGGTCCATGGTTGCAGGGGAGGAGTGGCGGGTTCTTTTGAACTTTTCGATCGCCGCTTCCAGCTCTTCGTCGTCAATGGGTTTTAAAAGGTAATCTATACTATTGAGTTTGAAAGCCTGCAGGGCGTATTCATCATAGGCGGTGGTAAAGATAATGCAGCAGTCTATTTCCACATTTTCAAAGATCTCAAAGGAAAGTCCGTCGCTTAATTGGATATCCAGAAATATCAATTCCGGATGTTCGTGCTGCAGGAACCAGTTGGTGGCTTCTTCTACCGAGTTAAGGGTGGCGATCACCTGTACCTCCAGCTTTTCTAACATTCGTTGCAGTCGCCGTGCTGCCGGTTTTTCATCTTCTACTATTACTGCTTTTATCATGGTCTTAAATGTCTATTCCCAATGTTGGCGCTTTTCCTTTTCCATCAATTCGCGGATCTTTTTCTCTTCCCATTTCTTTCCGAAGAAAAAATCAGGAGCAAAGACCCCCGCTCCGTGGGCTAACAGACCTATTCCCCAGAAAAAGGCTGTGGCGTAATTTGACAGGTCCTGCATACCGGCAATAATGCCTTCATCCCAGGTGCCTACTATGAAAAGGAAAATGTTGATGATGATATAAACGGTCAGGTGAATATAAAATCCCCTGATCTTTTTTACCCGCCTTTTGGCGGCTTCATATTGTATTGTTTCTTCAGGTCTCATTAGTTCCAGGTTTTATTTTGTTCTCGATCTTTGGCCATCAGGTCCCTTATTTTGCGTTCTTCCCACTCTCTTCCATATTTAAAAATGGAAAAACCATGAATGGCCAGCCCCATTCCCCAGCCCAGCAAAGGGAACCAGAACCACTGGAATCCCCAGTAGGTCTTATAATTGATGAAGGCCAGGAAAGGAATGACAAGGCAGTAGGTGATAAGGCTTCCGTAGAAGTTCTTTAGTTCTTTTACGCGTCTTTGTGCTCGTAAATAAGCATCATCTGTTATAGTGTTATCTATGTTGTCCATGACTTTTAGTTGTTTGGTGAGTAAAGGAAGTTTTACCCTGAAGTATTCAGCATTCTGCTGAATGAACACTTTTCGCTGAGTGACCAGCCCGTAACGCTCCACTATATTTTGGAGCCCGACCCCCTTGCGGTTGCCCAGCACTTCTTTTTTCTGAAAGTTGTTCTCCACAACCAGGTAACCATTCTCTTCAAAAATTCGAATTTTAAGAGGTCTTTTTTCGCTGAGTACATTGTGTTTTACTGTATTCTCCAGCAGCAGCTGTAAGGAAAGCGGTACTACCTTAGCTTCGGGCAGGTTCAATTGCTGCGGAACCTCGTAAAAAAGGCTGTTCTCAAACCTCATTTTTAAAAGGTTCATATAAGTGACCGCGAAAGAAAGTTCTTCCTCCAGGCTTACCAGTTCCTTGTCCTTTTGCTCCAGTACATACCGGTAGATCTTGGAGAGGGAAGTGGTGAACTTCTGTGCCTTCTCCTGGTCTTCGTCGATGAGTGAGGAAAGCACGTTGAGACTGTTGAATAGAAAATGGGGATCTATCTGGTTTTTCAGGCTTTCGAATTTAGCGGAAGCCGTTCCCGCAATGATCTTTTGCTCGGTAACCTTTCGTTCCTGCAAAGCCTTGTAAAAATAGATGAGGTGAAAGACCAGGGAGACGATTGTAGTAAAGAGTAAGGGGAAAAGGTAATACTGAGCGCGTTCATTTTGCAGGAATTCCTCTACTCCTGTGCCTTGAAACAGGGTCTCATCCACCAACCGGCAAAAGAAAAAAGCAACCAGCGTGAGAATGATGGATCCCGCTGCAGCAAAGAAAACCCGCTGCAAGGTGGCGTCTTCCCAACCTATTTTCTTGTCAAAAATGGCAAAATAAACGACGTTTACAAACGTGAGCACAAAGCAGTAAAAGAAGTAGATGCCCCACATTTTTAAGTCTGCCAGATCCGGAAAGATGATCCCGCCGAACACCAGGTTCAGTAGTACCACTACCACACAAATTATTGCGGAGATCTTCAATATTTTGATCAGGATTCGCATTTTGCTTTGTTTTCTGCTAATTTCTATTTCTTTTTCGGTTTTTTAAAGAATTTTCTATCATTAATTGGCAGAAAACCTGTGCTAATCATCATTTTTTTCTCCGCACATTTGGTCGATCAGCATTTCTGTACGGCCCTTGCCCCAGCTTGGCGCAAATGCTTCTGAAGTTTCCTGCTCTTCAAAAAGCAGCAGTGCTTCCTTTAATTCGGGACAGTGCTTTGCAGGATCTTCTCCAAAGAACCTTGCAGAACCCATATTCCATTCTGCCCGTGACAGCGCCACCCGCGGATTTTCAGGAGCCTGCTTTGCCGCAGTGGCATAAAGGTTCGTGATCACCGGGGAAAGCTTCATGCCATAAGTGGCAGGATCCAGGGTAATATACGAGGTGTGAAGCATGGCCTGCAGGACCATAAGTTCAACGTTTTCATTACCTGCGATAGATCGTGCCTGGTCCAGTAATTTTTGGGCTTCCTGTAACTGCTGTTCTTTTTGTGCAACATCAGTCATGTCAAAGCTTTCAACGATCTTGATCTGTGCAGAATAATAGTAGGGCAGCCATTTTTCATTCTCAGCGTGGGCTATACGCTCGAACATATTAGCAGCTTGGGTGGACTCACCTTGTTGCCAAAGCTCAAAGGCTTTTTCCATTCCGGAATCATACTGAGATTGTGAGTGCGCGGCAATTGCGAAAAAGGCGCTCATAATTAGGATGTGGATGAATTCTTTCATTTTTTCTGGTTTTTAGATTAACACTTCAAAAGTGCTTAATAATGATAGGCTTTCGAATTTTTCTGTTCTGAACTGTTGATTTTAGAGGATGAACTGTAAAACTCAGGTCTTAAAGGTTGTCCAATTGATTTTTGGTCTTATCACTACTTATGGTCCAGAAGAATCCCACAAAGAAGAACCGGTCTGCAGCCGGGGTGATTGCACGCCTGTCAAAAATGCCATTTTCAGAAGGGGTATTTGCATATTCGTAGTTGAAGATGTTCTTTCTTCCCAACACATTAGAGACTGAGAAATAGAGGATCTTCTGCCGGCTGAGCAGGTAAGCCCAGTTGAAGCTCAGGCTTTGATAGCTCTTCGTCTTATTATTTAAAAATCCTGCTGTATTAGGATCTTCAAAAGGCCTTCCGGAGGAGAAATTATAGGTAAAGCCTACCTGGCTTTGCCAGCTGTCGATCCAGTATTTAGTGACCAGGCTGGCGGAATGATCTGCGACAAACTGCGGGGTAGCCGAAGCCTCATAATTCCTGAAATCTCTTTCAGAATCTATAAAGCTGTAAGACAGCCAGTATTGCAGATTGTCAAAAGTCTCATTATCTCTCCAGAAAAGGTCGAGCCCACGGGCATAACCTTCTCCCGAATTGCTGAAAACGGAGTTATAGGTGGGATCTTCGGTATCATACTTAAGCAGGCTGTTGTAATTTTTATAGTAGGTCTCGGCCCTGAAGGTGTAGCCGGGTTTAGTCCAGAGATAGTTCAGGATGTAATGGGTGGCAGTTTCCGGTTTTAAAGCGGCATCGTATTTTAAGGCCTCTGTGTCGGCCTGCTGGAAGAATTTTCCCCAGGCCAGGGAGAACTGACCGTTTGTACCGGCTTTTAATGCCATGGATGCCCTGGGCGCCAAATAAAGTTTTTGCTGCAGGTCCAGATATGTCCCGCGGAGTCCAACTTTCATGGCGAAATTTTTACTAAAGATGAGATCAGATTCGGCAAAGCCGGCGAAGAGGTCTGGAGAAACTTCCAGGGAAGAAGTTCCATTTTGAGGATCCTTATAATCTTCAGAAAAATTCTTCAGCACCCCTTCGGCGCCAAAATGTAATTTGAACCGGTTGCTAAAGTGCTTACTTAGTTTCAGTTTAACGTTAGCCGCCAGTTCGGAGTTGTCCACTTCGGCAGCGTCAATTCCAATAGAGTTTTTGCTATGGGAAAAACTGATCCCGGGCTGGAGGCTCCAACCTTTTCCAATCCTTCCGCGGTAAGAAAGATTGGTATAGAAATTATCATTTTTGAGGTCGAATTGTACCGGTTCCTCACGGTTAATATCCGGCTGCAGGAGTTCAAAATTGGTGATCTCATAGGCAGCATACCATTTAAAAATGCCATTTTTGAAGTGTTTTCTGTACACCGTCTCCCCACCAAATTTCTCATAAGGTTTAACGAATTCAGCCTGCTCGTTATTCGGAATGAGCTCAAGGTATGGCGCCAGGTTTATATAACTGGTGTTGACCGAAAAGGACGAATTCTTCCATTTTTGGGTATGCCCAAGCCCGGCTCCCACACTCATGAGTGAAATATTGGTTTCCGTTTGATCGGGCTCGTTGATGGTGTTCAACAGAAGGACGCTTGAGAGTGCCTGCCCGTATTCTGCGGAATATCCACCGGTGGAAAAAGTGATCCCGTCGAACAGAAAAGGGGAGTAGCGACCGCGCGAAGGGAGATTATTGGCAGAAGCCGTGTAAGGCTGAAATACCTGTATTCCGTCAATATATACCCCGGTTTCTTCGGCAGTACCACCTCTTACGAACAGCCGCCCGTCTTCGCCAACCGTTTGGGTGCCGGGAAGGGTTTGTAAAGCCGCGATAAAATCTCCTGCGACTCCGGCGGTGGTCACTACGTCAAGAGGTTTCAGAGCGTTGACCTTTGAATTATCTCCTGCAGAAAAGGTCCCCGCACTCAATACCACTGCACCTAAAGAGGTGACATCTTCGCGCAGTACCACCTGCAGATCATGCATTTGTGAAACCTCCATCTTCTTTTTAAAGGTTTCATAGGAAATAAAGGACACTACAAGGGTTTGCGATCCGGTGCTGTTTGCTGTGAACCTGAAATTTCCCTGCTCATTTGTAGTGGCGCCGTCATAGCTGCCTTCAATATAGACGTTAGCCCCGGGAACAGGCGCGCCATTTTTAGTCTTTACCGTTCCCGATATCTGCACCTGGGCCTGAAGGGAAGTAAGAGTAATAAGAAAGAAAAGAAGTATTGTGGTTTTCATCCTGATAATTTTTATCAAAGATGAGGGAGAGGTTTCGCAGGAAGAATATTTTTCTACCGGGTTGTATAAATTTCAGGATGAACTGTGAAAAAGCCTATCAATAGGAGGTAATAAAAATTTTAGTAAAAAAGTGTAACGTTTTTCGCACAATAAATGCCATTTTTAAGTGTAAAAAATTTGTTAAAGGTATTTCGCAGGAGTTAATTACCTATTTTTACCGCTTATACATAGTGGAGTGATAGAAAAGGTTGGTTTAGTTGCAGGAAGAAGCTCTGTTCTTACAGAGAAAGTAAATAGCAGGATTTCGCAGATCTTGCTAATGTCAGGGACAGTAGTTACGGTTGCCCTGGCAGTTTTGATCTCATGGATCGTAAAGCTGCCTTTAGTGCTGAGTGTCTTTTCGGGTGCACCCACCATGAAGTTCAATACAGCCCTCGGTTTTGTCCTTGCAGGTTTGGGGTTAATTAGTGTCGTGAAAAAAGATAAACTGCTCAATTCTGTTGGAGCAGCGCTGGGCACACTTATTATTTTCATCGGGTTTTTAAGCTTCCTGGAATACTTTATAAACGTTGACCTTCATATAGATAACCTTTTTTGGCCGGATACCTATACAGGCACTTTTCCTGGGCGAATGGCCCGAACCACGGGTTTATGTTTTACATTCTTCGGAGTGGCCCTGCTAACGGCAAGTTCCCGCCGGTTGGTCTATAAAAGAATCCACAAATTTGCACTTGGTTTTGTAGCCCTTATTTCGGTAATGGCTATACTTACCTTTTTCCTGCAAAGCGTTACCACTTCCAAAGTGCTGGTGTTCAATTCCATGGCCTTCCATACCGCCATTAACTTCTTAATACTTTCCCTGGGTCTTTCACTGATCGATCCCCGTAACAGTTATATAGATTTTATTTCGGGAGTGAAAGTAGGGAGTAAACTTGCCAGAAAGCTTCTTCCGTTTTTGATCACCATGCCGCTCGTCTTGGGTATAATGTTACTATATATCGCAGGTTCTGAAGTAATAGACACCGAGCTGGGAATTGCACTTTTTACAGTCGCCTACGCTCTTGTCGGACTTTTATACACGACCTGGATCTCCGGAAAGCTGAATATTGACGATTTGGAGCGTCGAAGACTGGAACACTCTCTGGAGCTTAACCGGAAAGAACTTATGGAAACTGCCAGGTTCAAGAAAAAACTGGTTACCGCAACTCCGGAATTTATCCTGATCATAAATCTTTCAACTCTAAGTATCCGCTACCTTAATAAAGATCTTTTTCCTCTGGAAGGTCTCCAAAAAGATAACATTGAAGGTATGCCGCTCATTAATGTGTTGCCCTTTGTACATCCACGGGATCGTGAGAAGCTTACCGAACTCCACAGAAATCTCATCAAATCATCAGACGATGAGGTATATGATGTGGAAGTAAGGTTGAAGCTGAAGGAGAACAAGTGGGAATGGTTCAGCTTGCGAGGCAAGGTATTTAACAGACCAGACGGGGTTTGGCTGGAAGAATATATGTTGTTGATGCGCAATATCACTCATCAAAAAAGGACTCAGAAAGAATTGATGCGAGCAAAGCAATTCTCCATTCAGGGGGAAATTGCCCGTACCCTCGCTCACGAATTGAGAAATCCTATCGCGAGCATTGGGATGGTCAAGCAGGTGTTGGCAAAATCCTGGGAAAAAGGTGAAAAAGAACAAATAGAAAAGTACCTGGAAATTCTGGGTAGAAGCAGTAAAACGCTGGAGGACCTGGTGAACAATCTTCTCAATTCCTCGAAATACGAACCTGCCCAACTTAGCAGAATGGACCTGGCTCAAACAGTAGAAAGCAGCCTTCAGAAAGCTGCAGACCGAATCTATCTTTCAGGAGTGGAGGTGATCAAAAATTACAGTGGAGCCTTCCATATATTTGGAGATGATGAAAAACTGGAGATCACTATTCTTAATATCATTCTTAATGCTTCCGAAGCCACTATTCCCGATGAAGGTATTATCGAGATTAGTATTGTTGAGGAGGATTCCGAAGTGGTGCTAAGTATTGCCGATAACGGGGAAGGATTGGAAAAAGAACAGGTTGAAAAACTATTTGAGGCTTTTTATACCAGTAAAGACTCGGGAATGGGAGTAGGCCTTAATTCGGTCAAGAACATCATAGAAGAACACCAGGCCAGGATCACCGTTGACAGTACACCGAATGAAGGTACCCGGTTCAGGATCTTCTTTCCCAAGGCAGATCTTTCTGAAGTGATATAGGTGCTCCAAAAATGGCATTTTTGGAACAATTGTTTTTCCGGAAGTACAGTGTAAATACCGTACTTTCGTGTAAAAGAAAACTACTATGTCAAAAACCACGATCAAAGTTAACAACAACGGCTCCCTGCTTATTGAGGGAGATTTCGAAATTGTAGATAAGGAAGGTAAGCAGTATGACCTTGGCGGAAGGGATAAGGTAAGCCTTTGCCGCTGTGGCCGTTCAGCCAACAAACCATTTTGCGATGGCTCCCATAGAAATCATTTTGAACACGAAGCCGAAGCCTTCGCCCTGCCTCCAAAGAAATAATTCCATTCTATTTTTAAGACATACAATTTCCCTGTCCTCTATTAATTGAAGACAGGGAATAATTTTACGCGCAGGATACCGTGACGCTATGCGTGTGGCCACTTTGAGAAGTAGACGTCGCATTTACCGAGTTATTGCTCTGTAAAGACTGAAACATGGCTGCGGTAATGGTTACTTCATGAATATGTGCAGCCGCCTGGCTTAGCATATAGGTCTTTTCTACTCCTGCCGATACATCTTCTTTGGGTACCGAAAGACTATGGGTGTGACCCGAAGTAGTACTTACAGAACTATTGGTTCCGTTCTGAAGGCAATTGGCGCTGGGATCAGGATCAGGATTGGGATTTGGATTAGGATTTCCGTTGTCATCTGAGCCTGAACATCCCAGTAAGGAAACTGTGGGTATTCCGATTAAGAGCCCCACAGAAGCTTTTTTTAAAAAGGTTTTTCTGTCCATAATTCCAAGTTTTAATGATTACTGTATTCTCCTGTATAAAAAGATAACCGACTTTATTCATTAACCTGAAAAGCTTCGGAAGCAGTCTGCTTCAGCGGGGGAAGAAATTCAAATATAAGATTTTCTTATTAAATGATAGTTATTTAATACTGATTATCAGTGTTTTAGTTGATTGTATGTCGTATGAACAAGCTTTTATTAAAATGACTGAAGAATTGATAAACCCATATATACTCTGATTTTTCTGCGAGAATCTTTTGAAAATCTTCCTTAATCAATGAACTTGAAAATCTTCGGAAAATCTGTTTTTTTAGTCTAAAATATTGGTAACCAATGTGTTAAATAAGTAGGAAATAACTTCATTTTTCCGATAATAAAATAGCAAATTGGTAGTTTTATGTTAGTTCCCCTGAAGATATTTAAACTCAACCTGTAAATCCTATTGCTATGGAAAAATCCACTCTTTCAAGAAGATACATCAGAGGCTATACTTTCCTTACGGCATTGATGGTCCTTACTTTTTTTGCCTGTAACTCTGATGATGACAATGATGTACGGCAGGAACCAACACAATCGCTGGACCTGTTACTGGTAGCAGATAATTTAGTTTCTCCTGTAGGTCTTACTGAATCTCCTGACGATAGCGGCAGATTGTTTGTAATTGACCAGGCAGGAATGATATGGCTTATCAATGCAGACGGCACGAAACAGGAAAACCCTTATCTGGATGTAAGGAGCCGTATGGTGAGTCTGGGTTCAGATTATGATGAACGGGGGTTGTTAGGGCTGGCCTTTCACCCTGACTTTGCCGTTAATGGAAAATTCTACGTTTACTATACGGCGCCACCCAATGCCGGAGGCCCTGAAGAAGGAGCAAGCTGGAACAATATCAGCCGCATCTCAGAATTTACCGTAAGCGATCCAGCAGCCAGTCAGGCTGAACTTTCCACAGAAAGAATTGTACTTGATATTGATCAACCACAGGGAAATCACGAGGGCGGGACCATTGCTTTTGGTCCTGATGGATATCTTTATATCTCCATAGGTGATGGAGGGGCTGCCGATGACGTTGCACCCGGCCATGTTGAGGACTGGTATGAGGCCAATGCAGGAGGAAACGGACAGGATATTGAAGAGAACCTGCTGGGTAACATTCTCCGTATTGATGTGAATGGAGCGCTTCCTTACAGCATCCCGGGGGACAATCCCTTTGTTGGGGAAGATCCTCTACCCGAGATCTATGCCTATGGTTTCAGGAATCCTTTCCGTTTTTCCTTTGATATGGGAGGTTCCAACCGACTTTTTGTGGGTGATGCGGGCCAATCCCTTTGGGAAGAGATAAGCGTGGTGGAAGCCGGGGGAAATTATGGCTGGAATGTGAAGGAAGGAAGTCACTGCTTTGATGCGTCAGATAACAAGAATATTCCTGCTACCTGTCCTGACACTGATGTCTACGGCACCCCTTTGACAGATCCCGTTATAGAACTGCCCAATGCGGCTAATCCTGCAGGCGGCGTTACAGTGACGGTGATTGGCGGTTATGTTTATCGCGGAAACAGTATTCCAGATCTCAACGGTCAATACCTGTTTGGTTCCTTTTCAAAGGATTTTCAGCCAACAGGCGAGGTGTATATTTCCAACCCGACTGGGGCTGGGCCATGGACCTATGAAGAAGTGAACTTCAAGAGCTATGCAGACAATCTGGGGTATTACTTAAAAGGATTTGGGCAGGACATGGACGGCGAAATGTATCTCGCTGTCTCCAGTCAGCTGGGACCTGCCGGAAATACCGGTAAGATCTTCAAGCTGGTACTGGTAAATGACTAAAAGTATTTTTCAGCAGAAGGTATAGGTGTTCACCTATACCTTTTTTTTGACTGCCAGTTTTTTCACCGGGATATCTCCTGCTTCTATCATTTCCTGGGTATGGGAATATCCCACTTCAATGATCTCTTCGATCTTACTGAATTCAAAAAGCGAGTAATGTTGCATTTTTGGAGGGTCAATAACAAAATCGCAGAGTTCCATCTGGGGTCTGGTATTTTGGTTGATCCCAAGGTTAAGGGCCCGCTCCATTATCCCCTTAGGTCCCGTGAAGCCGGTTTTCTCTCCTGAAAAGTTTACGTGAGAACCTATAAGGTATCTGCATCTCTCCCTTATGGCAGCTGCAGGTAAGTTGCATATGAGTCCACCGTCAACAAAATATTCGTCTTCGATTATGACCGGGGCGAAAAATCCGGGGACTGAACAGCTGGCAATAAGGTAATCGTAAATTGGTCCTGTGTTCCTGATCTCCTGCCGGGCCTGGTTCAGGTTGGAGAGGCCCATATAAAAAGGCTTTTTGAGACCCGAGAAATCATCTTCGGGAATGTATTTTTCCAGTACCACTTTCAGTTTTTCCATTTTTAAGAGCCCGGTGCGCCGCCATGAAAATCCGGTGACCTTCGAGAAGCTTTCTTTAATTAAGATCTCCTGGATCTCCAGGGGCTCAAAACCTGCGGCATATAATATTCCTACCACAGCTCCCATACTGGTGCCCGAGATGACGTCCGGTTCAACCCCGTGTTCCTTGAGGGCTTTTAAAACTCCTACATGCGCATAGCCCCGTGCGCTGCCTCCGCTTAAACTGATGCCCAGTTTGTGCTCGTAGCGCTTTCTTATAGATAAAAAATTGATCTTTGCGATGGTCTTTATTTTTGCGGACAAGATACAGTTTTTGGAGAGGCACGTTTTATAAAGTAATATTAAAGCAGCCCACAGGAGTTCCCAAAAATTGCTTTTTCAATATATATTAGTTCGCTTCCCATGAAAAAGACCGGCTTTAAGCCGGTCTTTAGAAGTTTATGATTCATTTTCTGTTTTTACAGACTATAGTCCAGCATTCGTACTACCGGCTTTTTACCAATTACAGGATTATTGACATCATTATTCTCCAGAACCCATAAGTTGCCTTTGTTATCAAAGGTAATGGCACTGGGGAAAGAAAGGTTACCGGCCACTATCTCACCTTCAGATGTAGGATCCATGTCATTTAAATCATAAGCGGTGATAGTTCCACCTTGCGCCAGATCGGGAACAAAGACCGAAAACCAGCTACTTTGATCAAATTGAACCACATAAAGTCGGCCATCCGGGCCAATTTCCATATCGATGATCGAGGTAAGCCCTTTTTTAAATACCTCGCAGTCACCGGTGTCTTCCTGACAAACCAAATGGCTTCCATCTGCCGGTAATTTCCAGATCCTTGAAAGACCTATAGGAAATCCACCTGCTACAGCACCGGTCAACTCACCCACGTAAAGGTATCCATCTGGTCCCAGTGCCAATGAGGTAGGAACCGGCTGTACATAACAGGGAATGTCACTGTTAATGGAAAAAAGTAATTTAAAATCGCCATTTTCGAGAGGAGGCGGTAAAATAGCTTTCCAGTCTACCGCTCCTGTGGTTGAAGCTTCGAGAATAGTATTTCCTGCTGCATCTGCAACAAAAGCAGTACTTCCGGAAACCGCTATGACCTTAAATGGATTGTTCTGAGGTCCTGCGCTAAAATCTGCGGACTCTTCACAAAGTACATTTTTCCACTGCAACCCTTCATTGGCGTCGGGGTCATTGTTGAATTCAAAATCTGCGAGATCGGCTACCATTCGCACATTCCCGTTGGAGATCCTGTAGAGCTCTCCGTCCTGGGCCAGGTCACTTCCTTCGGTAGTAACAAAAGCGTTCCCTGCACCAATAGTGGCAATACCATTAATACGGGTAGGAGAGTGCAGGCTTACCATATCCCGAACTTCGCCGTTCTTGATAAGTTTAATGCTTCTGCTTTCATCATTAAGACCTAGCATGATACTTCCATCGGGAGTACTGGCAATGTCAAAAACAGGGTAATCAAATTCGTAAGAATGGTTGGCTTGAGATTTCTTTGCGGAAGCATTCAGGTCTTCCTGAGTAAGGATCGGTTCTTTTTGACAGGCGATGATAAGGATCGTCGACAAAAATAAAAAGAAGAGCCGGTTTAACCGGCGACATAAAAAGGGTGTACCCGATGTTTTCATAATATCGAATTTTTTGGTTAATAAATTGATTATAAGGGGAGTACACTGAATTAGGAAGATACAAAATTATGTGCCGTACAAAACATAAAACTTTGCTAATGAAATTCTTACAATTCCGAAGGGAGGTGTGAAAGCAGCTTCCGTAAGAAAAACCAAAGGTGATTTATAAGTGGCTCCAGCCAGCTCAGCTGGTAGGAGTAAACTGCAATTGCCTCAAAAATGTCATTTTTGGAAGGGATTGTGCCTGTTCCTTCTGGATGTTGTACGGAATCGCAGGTGTACGAGTTTTCCTTTAAAGTTTGAAACCGGAGTTCATTTCAATTTTAGAATACCACACCTTTTTATCCTTCCACAGAAGGATCCCTTCATCGGTTTCGGTTGGAAATTCTTTGTCCACATGTTTGTCTATCACTTCCCCGTTCTTGTTGGTGATGACCCAGAAAGTTGTAAAGCCTTTATCTGCTGTCTTTTTCACTCTCATAGTTTGTGTCCAATGCTTATCTCCGGCTTCGTAGTTCAGCTCAATGGCAACTTCATTGTCTTTCATGGGTATCTCAAACCCCGCAGGGTTGTGCGTCTTTAAAGTTCCCAGGTGAGTAGTTCTAATTTTATGTCCAGATTTCTCCGCATCTTCCGCATTAATATCAGAATAGTTGTAAACATGAGTTCTTTTTAAGGTAAGGTCTTCCAGGGGAGATTGGCCATTCAGCGTGATAAGAATAGTAGCCAATGAATCTTCCTGGGTAGAGACAATATTGGCCTGCGGATAGCTAAAAATACCTCTCGAAGTAAGCTCGTTGGACAGCTGTTGATTCTGTCGTTCTAATTCCCTGATCTTTTCTGTGTATTCCTCACTTTCCCGGGTGTATCTTTCTTCAGTTTCTGAAACTGCCAATAAATTTCCGAAGTAAAAGAAGAGAGCGGCTACCACGATCAAATAGATAGACCACATGAAATCGGAATTAATTCTCATTGCTGTTGCTTTCCTAATTTGAACCCAATATAAGATTTTACCTGCCTAAAATTTTCAGAAATTCTCAAGATTTCTTCAGTGTAAATATAATCCATTGATTCAGTTGTTTTTACGCTGAAATTTTTATAGCTGCGGAAAATTCTTCGGAAGCAATTCGGCTTCCTTACTGAAGCCCAGAACTTTCCGGCACTGATTAAAAAATTGTGAATATCTATTCCGAAGAGAATTTAGGATCACTTTTTATAAGGTCTATATTTGGCCCCCTAAAAAATACAGATATGAGCGTAATTTGGTATGAGTGTAAGGTGAAATACAGAAAAACACACGAAACAGGCGAACAGAAAGTGACTACCGATACCTATCTGCTGGATGCGGTGTCGTATACCGAAGCCGAAGCCAGGATCACAGAGGAGATGAAAGCGTACACCAATGAAGATTTCAGGATCATGAACATCAAGGTGGCAAACTTTTCTGAAGTGCATCCTTTTGAAAATTCAGATCGCTGGTTCAAGTCTAAGGTTTCCCTGGTTGCCCTGGATGAGGAAAGCGGGAAGGAACGAAAGACCAATATCTACCTGCTGGTGCAGGCCAATGATGTAAAAGAGGCTTTTGAGAACACCATCAAAGCCATGGAAACCACGATGGGAGATTATAACATTCCGTCGATTACCGAATCCCCGATCCTCGATGTATTCCCTTATTTCACAGGAGAAGAAGAGCAGTTGGAGAAATACAAAGTGATCGATACTGCTTCCGAAGAAAAAGTGGAGGAGGAAACCGAAGAAGAAGTGGTCTCCTAGAGACCTTCCAAAAATGACATTTTAGACACCTCTCTTAAGAGGTGTTTTTTTATTACAGGCAGAAATCTCTTCAGGATTCAAATTGGCGCCTCCTGACTTTTCTCCCAAAATTTTGCTAAAGCTGTAACGAAATACCCGGACAGTAGTCTCTAGGAAAAACCAAAAAATGAAGAAACTTATATTTTTGATCATGCTGGCGTTTTCGGGTTCGGCCTTTAGCCAGATGTCAAACAGCCTTACTGAGAGTGAAAAGATCTATGGGCTCTCCAAATTCTGGCAGGAAGTGAATTACAATTTTGTCTACTATGATAAAGTGGATAAGAAGGAATGGGAAGATCTCTATAAAAAGACGATCGTCGAGGTGCAGCAGACAAAGACTGATTACGAGTACTACCGGGTAATGGAGAAGTTCTGTGCTTCCTTAAAAGACGGGCATACCAACGTTTTTTTCCCGAGGGAGATAGATAAAAACATCAACCGTATTGATTTTGGAGCTTACCGTTTCCTCATTTCAAATATTGACGGCAGGGCGGTGATCACCGGCATCAACGCGAGTAAGAAGCAAGAGATCCCGATAGGTACCGAGATCATTAAGGTGAACGGACTTAGCAGCAGGCAGTACATCAAGGAAAATGTGGAGCCATACATCTCGTCTTCCACATCCTATGTGCTGGAGGATTGGGGCATTAGTAGAATGTTATGGGCTCCAATGGGCACCACTTTCCAGCTCGAGCTGCGACTGCCTGACGGAAAAATAAAGAACCTGAAGGTCACTGCCGAAAAATCTGAAGAGGAGGAGCTGTATCCGCCAATGAAGCAGCGTGAGCTTTTAGAATTCAAATGGTTAAACGACGGGATTGCCTATGTGGCGCTCAATTCTTTTGATAATGAGAAAATAAACAGCCTCTTCATTGAGAAGTTACCTGAGCTGTATAAAGCTAAAAAACTTATCATAGATCTAAGGAACAATGGCGGGGGTAGTACATGGATAGGCAAGTCCATCTTTGAATACCTCACCAATGACAGCCTGCTTTATGGTTCAAAAACTCAAACCCGGCAACATATTTCTGTCTACAAGGCCTGGGGAAAATGGGTTGAACCACAGGATACTATAGACAATCCGCAGGCTAAGCAAATGTACAGCGCTTTTCGCGACCAAACCTATTTTGATCTGCCTTACAGTCCTGAGCAGGTGGATCTAAAAGCCAAAAGGATCGTGGTGCCCACTGTACTGCTCATAGGTCACAATACCGCATCTGCTGCTGAGGACTTTCTTATCTATGCCGATAACCAGCCGCACATGACCATCCTAGGGGAACCCAGCTTTGGCAGCACCGGACAGCCCCTGATGTTCGACATGCCCGGCGGCGGTTACGCCAGGATATGTACCAAAAAAGATACTTATCCTGATGGACGGGAATTTGTTGGAGTAGGAGTGCAGCCCGATATTATGGTTTCGAAAAAACTGTCTGACTTCCTGGAAGAAAAAGATCCTGTGTTAGAGAAAGCCGTGGAATTCCTGAAAGCTAAAAAGGCTCTATAATTCTTAAAACTTCTATTAATTTGCGCCAAACACCCTGTGAAAGCAGGGTGTTATTTTTCCGAAGACACTTTCGGAACTCTAAAATAGTTAGAGCTTAAAAATGTATACTTCCTGTAATCGCCAATACTATTTATTGTTTCTCATAAATATCACCATAAGGATCTTCTACCACAATAAATTGGGTTCTTTCCGCATTTACGAATTCAATTTGCCCAATTTCGGGATCATTGGGATCACCTTCATAATATATTGTAAGGATATTACCTGAAAAAGTATAAGTCCCATTTGCGTTATAGGTCTCTCTGGGATACGTGGTATCGGCATCGTCACTTGTTATTACACAGGTATTGGTGTCCACATGACGATTTAGATCAATGTACTGTTCTTCACTTGAAGCAGAATATGTATCTTCTGTAAAGGTTAAAGTCTGGGAATATAAGTAATCAATGAAAATAGCAATGTCGGGACAATCATCTAAATAATCATATACTGGGGATCCTAAAGCTTTCCCTGCCCAGGTTAAGGGTTTCCAGGTCCCTATCATTGGGTTTTCCCGACTTAAAGCCAGAAGCATTGATCTAACACATCCATTTCCGTCTACAACAGAGATCATATAGGTGTCATCAGGATAATCATTACTGAAGATCTGGTTTTGCTGGACAGTGTTGTTTACCGCATATGAGTAGGGCGAGGCACCACCAGAAATATTCCGTATTACTATGGTCCCGTCCTGATCCATGAAGGCACTAAAGCTTATTTGTACGGATTCGCATTCATTTACTTCCAGGTTTGGGGTTGGGTCTTCTCCTGGTGGTACAGGGTTAGGAACGGGAACTCCGTTAGGGTAAGGCAGATCTGATGGCACAATTTCTGAAGCCCCGGCCTCATTTAAAATTGCCGATAAGGCAATTGCAGTAATTCCTATAGCAGCTCCTATCGCAACCGGAACAGCAACAGCAGCAACCGCAGTCGCAGTAGATGCTACAACGGGAATAAGAGACCAACCACCACCTATCACAGAAACAATTTCGGCTACAACTATTCCGCTGGCAACTCCAGTTATAAGATCCAGGCTTGATCCGGCACTTTTGGTAACATTTCTGGAAGACCCGGAATTGTTCCGGGCAGTACCGGGAACATTTTGTACCCCTCCAGTTTCCCCATTTAAAGTGGTGGTAAAAAAGACTTCTCCCGTGTGCGTAGTCCAGTTGTACTCGTAGAGGGAAATTGTGATGGGACTGGAGCCAACTTCAGGGTAAGAAAATTTCATCACCACGGGTGCCCTTTCCCCGTTTACTGAAATAAAGGAAGAAGCTATTCTACTGGTAAAAGGGTCCAGTACCAGGTTAACTATCGTGTCATTGTTCTTCTTTTGGACCGTCACAGTTTTTGGCACAGAAGGCTCGCCAATAGCATCAAAAGTTCCATAGATGTCAATCATTACATTATTATCTTCATAATGTGCCTGCAAGGCATCGGCATTTGGATTTCCGGTTTGATTTTTATAAACCGTGAGTCCCTGTGGGTTAGAGGTAGAAGTATCTGGCTCAGAAGGACCATCATCTGTAGAACAGCCGGCCAGAAAGTATAGGGGGAGTAAATAGATTAAAACAAAAAAAGATTTGGCGCGTGTAAGTTTAAATATCATAAGCAGGTGCTTTAAAGGAAGTTAGAAAAAGGGGTAAAATACAACCAACCTTTTCCCTGTGCAATACCTAATAGTGGGTAATAAGAGTGTAGTATGATGAAAATCAATGGTTAAGACGAAAATATTTACCTTAAATTTGGTGTTGAGGCTTAACGAGCCCATCCTCTAAGGCAAAAAATTTGGGACTTTTAGGGGGACTTCATTCCTGAAACCAACTCTTTTTCAGCCTTTTTAGATGACAGATGTCATTCTTTAGTTGCTGTTTGTCAGCTACCTTTAAAAGGTTGATGCATTGAGCTGGAATGAATCGACCTCTCTTTTCAAATGAAGGAGCTTTTTAATATTACCCGTTGTCGATCCGGACGAAAAGAGCGCTTAAAAGTGACTTTTTTGAGAGCCATCTCGTCATTATAAAGTTCCGGATATGAAAATCAAGAAAAATCCTAAAGCAGATCCCGGCAGGTATAGTCTCCTGTTCTTCCAGGTGGGATTGATCATCATGCTCAGTATCTCTTATGTTGGCCTGGAGTGGAAGTCCAGTGCAAGTGAAACTTCAGATGATTTTGACATGGACCTTCCGGACCTGGTGCTGGAAGATATTCCTATCACCCAGCTCAATTCGCCTCCGCCACCCCCTCCGCCACCTCCGCCACCGGTTCCCGAAGTAATAGAAGTAATTCAGGATATCGAGGAAATTGAAGAAACCACTATTCAGTCCACCGAAAGCAGCCAGGAAGACAGGATCCAGGAAATCGTGGAAGTCTCAGATATCGCCTACCAGGAAGAGGAGGAAGAGATCGAGGAGATCCCCTTTATGATCGTGGAGCAGATCCCAATATTTCCGGGTTGTGAGAATTTCAAGAACAAAGAAGCCCAGAAAAAATGCATGTCTGAAAAAATTGACGCGCATGTAAAACGCGAATTCAACACCAGGATAAGTGAAGAACTGGGACTCACCGGCTTCAACAGGATCTACGTGACCTTCAAGATCAATGAAAAGGGAAATGTGGTGGACATAAAAACCAGGGCTCCTAACAAACGACTGGAAGAGGAAGCGGCCAGAGTAGTAAGGCTGCTGCCAAAGATGATCCCCGGACGGCAACGCGATAAACTCGTCTCGGTAGAATATTCCCTGCCCATTATGTACGAGGTGAGGGATGCGTTGTAATCACGGGAAATTTTTGAGCTAAACCTCGCCGTCAGTTCGAGTGGCTTTCCAGCTGCAGTGCAGGTGGGAAGGTGTATCGAGAACCGAGGCGGATTGGAAAGCCCGTCGTTCTCGATACATTTTTCCCAATGCTGTCGCATTGAAAAAAACACTCGAACTGACGGGTGATTTTGGATTTTCACTTGTTCTCTGGAAGGATATCAAAAAAACATAACTTTAATGGATGAAATTAAGCTATGTTTACATCCTTCAATGCGTTGACGATACCTATTATACAGGCGTAACTTCCAACCTTGACAACCGTCTTATAGAACATCATTCAGCAAAGTACCCGGACAGCTACACTGCTCAGCGTCTACCTGTAAAATTAGTCTTCTATGCTGAGTTCACAGATATTAACCATGCAATAGCTTCAGAGAAACAAATAAAGAATTGGTCCCGGACTAAAAAGGAAGCTTTAATTGCAGGGAAGTATGAGGAATTGCCAAACCTGGCGAAAAAGAAGTTTAAAAAGTGAAACCCTCTCGTCGTTCTCGATACAAATCCGGTTCTGCTATCGCAGGTCCAAATTCACCCGCCTACCGACAGGCAGGCTCGAACGGACGGAAACCTGCTTCAATAAAGTCTTTCTTATAACTTTTAGGTTCAACCTTGCCGTCAGTTCGAGTTTCCTGATCGAGCCTTGGCGAGAACAGGAAGTATCGAGAACAGAGGCGAACCGGAAACCCGTCGTTCGATACTTTTTTCCCAATGCTGTCGCATTGAAAAAAACACCTGCCTGCCGGCCAGGCAGGCCTGTCCGCCAGCAGGCGGGCTCGAACTGACGTGGTGGTTTTTTATCATGTTTTCGCCGTCAGTTCGAGTGGCTTTCCAGCTGCAGCGCAGGTGGGAAGGTGTATCGAGAACCTAGGCTTCAGGCGTCACTTTATAGAGTATAGATCTGGGCGCCGTAGGCAGGAATATTCAGTTGTCCGGTCCAGGGTTTGTCATCGGTGACTTTTTCTTCGGTATTCATTCCGTCGACGGGTAATTCAGAGAAATCTTCGTCATAACCTTTCCAGGCACTATTGAATCTCAGGTGCCATTCCGCATCAGGTTCGATTCCAATACCGTAGTCCTCGTAATCTTTATTACCAAAATTGACAATCACTAGCACCGGCTCCTCATTTTCTCCGGGATTGGTGCGCTTATATGCGAGTATCTTTGTTTCCTGATTGAGGTGTAGAATCTCTGTTTCCTGGCCTCTCAAGCCTTCAGTAGCCCCGTATTCACCGGTCCTTAATTTAACAAGGTCTGCTGCTAGATGGGTGATCCCCTTCATGTTCTCAAATTTTTCCCAGTCCAGGCCTTCATGATCCTTAAAATATTCGTCTTCTAAAAATTCCTGACCCTGGAAGAGCATGGGGATTCCCGGTGCAGTCATGACCAGCACCAGGCCTAATATAGTCCTCTTCTTTGCAAAGGCACTCTCAGCATTCCCGGGATGTATCTCCTCGGGAACGCGGGCCTTTCCGTTCGCTACTTCGTCATGTGATTCGGTGTAAATGACCCGGGAAAAAGCATCATCGCCATATCGATAGGTAACTGCATTTGCAATGACCTCCAGATCTCTGGCCTCATCTTCGGGATTAATTAAAGCATCTCTTATGGGGTGCACAAAATGAAGGTCCCATTGCGCCCCGTAACCAATTCCCCCGTCTTCTATCCTGTTCGTAATGAGGTCCTGACCTTTAAGATCTTCGGCTATAGTAAGGACTTTAGGGTATTTGTTCCTTATTTCAGTATTTATGTCTCGCATCAGGATCAGGCCTTCAATGATCTCAGTATCAAATCCAAGTCCGCCCCCTTCATACCTGATATAAGAGGTCGCATCCATTCTAAGTCCGTCACAGTGGTATTTCTCGATCCACATCAGGGCATTATCCCTCAAATACTGCCTTACTTCCGGCCGGCCATAATCGGGGCGTGTATCTCCCCACGGGGTATCACTCCTGTGATCATTGTAGAAATAGATACCGCCTTTTCCGTTTTCACTCCACCCGTCAAATTGCCAAAGGTCTACATCTGACGGACCGAAGTGGTTATATACCACATCCATGATGACACCGATACCATATTTATGCGCCTCTTTTACGAGGTTAAACAAACCATCGGGTCCTCCGTAATCCTGTTCTACCGCAAAGGGATGAGCCGGATTATATCCCCAGGAAATGCTGCCGGCAAATTCGGCTGCCGGTAAGACTTCTATACAATTTATCCCCAGTTCTTTCAGATAGCCTAATTTTTCGATGATGTCATTAAAGGTGCCCACCACCAAGGAGTTCCAGGAGGGAAGTTCAAAACTATCCCCATCCCAGTCAAAGTCCAGCCGGCGGATGATGGAATTCCCATTTGAGTGGGTTACTTCCAGCGCATAGGGGTCATTCCGGAAAAACTTTTCCTCTCCGTTAAAGATCACATACTTGTAGTGTTCCCCTTCTTTGGCCTTATCGGTGACACCCGCCCAATACCCTGCCTCTTCTTTTTGCAGTTCCAGTTCGTCTTCAGACCAGGAGTTGAAATCACCCGCCACAAATACACGGTCGGCATGTGGAGCCCAGACCCTGAAAGTGACATTTCCGTTCTCTACGATCGCACCCATACCTGCAGATGCTGCTATGGGTTGCATTAGTCTTTCTTCCCCCTTCATTTTGTTCCACCTTTTATTCGTGTAAAAGTACTTCAGGAAGAAGTTCTATTGCTTTATTTATGAGGAAATTAACCTTAGTAAAGGCTGCAGGAAAGAGGAGCGGGATAGTTTCCGGGAGCATTCAAAAATGACTTTTTTGGAGGTATTCCTGTGGGAGGAGCCTAAGTTTAAACCACGGTGTTTTCGCCGTCAGTTCGAGTTTCCTGGTCGAAGCTTTGCGAGAACAGGAAGTATCGAGAACAGAGGCGGAACCGGAGACCCCGTCGTTCTCGATACTAATTTGTTCCCGCTAACGCGGGTCAAATTCACTCGAACTGACGAGGTAATCGTTCAGTAGAATTCATCCTTTAACTTTTGAGGTGAACTTCGCCGTCAGTTCGAGCCTGCCTCACCCGAAGGGAGGTTTCCTGATCGAAGCTTTGCGAGAACAGGAAGTATCGAGAATAGAGGCCATTATGGCTTCACCACGATCTTACCTGTAGTATGTAAACTCTGGATCTGTTCCAGGGCTTTGGCGGCTTCATCAAGGGAATAGGTTTTACTTACTTCTACTTTTAGCTTGCCGTCTTCTACCAATTTGGCCAGATGTTCGAGTTGCTTCGTATTAGGTTCAACAAAGACAAATTCGAAATCGATCTTTTTATCCAGGTCTTCCCCCTGGTTTAAAATGGAAACCAGTTTTCCGGAGTTCTTCAGGCTTTTAAGGGCCTGCTGCAGACTCTCGCCGCTGGTGCAGTCAAAGATAAGGTCCACACCTTCGGGATAGATCTGTTTAACGGCTTCCCCAATGTCTTTGTCGTGATAATCTATGGTATGGTCGGCGCCCAAAGATCTCATGTACTCATGATTCTTACTACTGGCCACTCCAATGACCTCTGCGCCTTTTGCTTTGGCCAGTTGTATTCCGAAGCTACCCACACCCCCTGAAGAACCCAGGATAAGGAGCTTTTGTCCTTCCTGAAGCCCTCCTGCCACATAAAGCGACTGGTAAGCGGTCAATCCCGCCAGGGGAATAGCTGCAGCGGCTTCTGCAGAAATATTTTGTGGACGTTTGGCCAAATAACTATCGGGAATAATGATGTATTCGGCAAAGGTTCCCCATTTCACCTCTGGTCTACGCGCGTAGGCATATACTTCATCGCCTACCTCAAATCTACGGGCAGCATGGCCACGCTGCTCTATAACTCCGGCCACATCCCAACCCGGAATGATCGGGAAAGTGTGCGGCATCATATCTTTATAGTAACCTTTGGTGATCACGGCATCCACTGGATTTACGCCCGCCGCCTTTATCTTTATAAGGACCTCTCCCTCTTTTAGTTCCCTTAATTCGATCTCCCCCGTTTTTACAGATCCCGGACCTCCAAATTCATTGTAATAAGCTGCTTTCATTTTCTTTTTTTCTTAAGATCAGCATTAAGAAGCTGTAATGCAAAGAATTAAAGCTAAAGGTTTATTAAAGGCGGGAGTTGAAATGCTAAAAAGTTATCCTTCCAATTGGATCCCCACGGTCGGTTTTGAAAATCGTATCGAGAACCGAGGGATCTGAATCTCATTTTGACGCAAATACTTGAAAATGTATGGTCTCGTTCTTTTTTGCATCGACCAAAAAAGAACCAAAAAAGTCTAGGCTTACGAAAATGTTGCTAAAATTTTCATTCGGAGCCTAAATTTTAGGAACTCGCCATCCATATGTGTCATCATACATAATACAAATGGCTCAAACAGCCTAAAATTTTACGGCTCGCTCATTTCAATTTTGACGCAAAATTTTCGATAGGCCGCTTTAAAAATGCAATGCCATAAAAAATTTTTAGAATGATAGGTTCCTTGCCAGCCAAACCTCGCCGTCAGTTCGAGTTTCCTGGTCGAAGCTTTGCGAGAACAGGAAGTATCGAGAACAGAGGCGGAACCGGAAACTCGTCGTTCTCGATACATTTTTCCCAATGCTGTTGCATTGAAAAAAAAACTGACGGGTGTGAAAATAGCAAAGTAAGAGATTGGGGTATACTCTAAATAAAGACTATTCCGGAAGCTGCGAAAAGAAGATTTCTACGGAGACAAGCTTCTTATTTCTTCATCAATGCGAAAGCTAAGGCTGTCAATCTTATTTAATAGCTCTTTCTTAAAGGTCATACTGTACCGGCGGAGGGAAATATTTTCAGCTATAATGTTGTGAAATTCTTCATTTTCAAGTAAAGCCTCATAGTCAGTGGGTTTCGCATATTCGTCGTACTGTGGATGGGGGTTCGGCGGATAATATTTCTCAAAGAGCTGCACATGGTGGGGATAGATGACATAGGCCAGGAAATCTGTATCCCACTGTTCATGTTCATTCTTCACCTGTCCAAAATAATCTTCAAAAACGTACACAAGATCCTTGCGCAGCGCCTTATTGGAAATTAGCTCCAGGCCGTTGTTCTTGAGTTTTGTATAGGCAGCCGTAGTAAACTGGGCCTTTCCCGTCCAGTAATAGGTGCCAAAACACACGTCCAGAGTGGTATCATAAGGTTTTCTGTTCTCCATATAGTCCTTTATCCGGAGATTGTAGGTCTGCCAGCGCTCATTGTTCTCTAGCAGGTGATGCAGGTTGTCCCTGGAGATCTCCAGGGCTGCTTTTAGTTCCATAAGCGAGTTCACCTCTGTCTTTTGCAGCTTTCGTCTTTCATTCCAGTTATTAATCTGCAGGGCTATAAGAATACCGATTACCACAAGGACGATCTCCCCGGCAGCATACAAAAGATACTTTCTTATTTTTCCCCGTCCCAGCAGGTCCCTGTGGAATATTCTAAAGAAACTGATCATGGAAATTTAATTACCTGTTCTAAAAATAGGAAAAATGTATTGAATTAGATTGTATTGCAGGTATTTAGGGGTAGTGCTGCATCTAATTTTTTAAAAATAATTAGAGGGCAGAGAGCAGAGGATAGCCGTTAACCGCGCCGTCAGTTCGAGTGATTTTCAAAACCGGTTCTCGATACATCCCGACTTCGTCGGAATACTTGCCTACCGGCAGGCAGGCTCGAATTGACGGTTTTGAAAATTGTATCGAGAACCGAGGCGCGGAAACCCCTTGTTCTCGATACAAAATTGTCTTCGCTATCGCTCTCCCAATTTCACTCGAACTGTCGGGAACGTTTCATTATAGTCTTTTATGTAAATTTTGAACTTAACCGTGCCGTCAGTTCGAGTAGCGGAGCGTGTCGAGAACCGAGGCGGAGCAGGAAACCCGTCGTTCTTGATACAATTTTCCCAATTCTGTCGTATTGATAAAAAAACGCAAACTGACGGAAACTGGAACCTTGGCGAGTTAAGATAAAATCCTTTGATCATATTGTTGTGAGCTGATTTCTTTGGAAACTAATTACTAAATTTATTCCACCTAAGCTTCTCATTAATGAACCCCGATCCATCCTCTTCAGCAACATCACGTACTATAGGATTTTTTGGAGCGCTCGGCATTGGAGTCGGAGCCATGGTTGGGGGTGGAATCCTTGCACTTGCGGGGGTGGCCTTTGCGGTAAGCGGCCCTTCTGCAGTCCTGGCCTTTGCGCTAAACGGATTAATAGCTTTTATTACCGCCCTTAGTTTTGCTGAAATGGCTTCCGCGAATCCGCAGTCGGGAGGAACTTATACCTATGCTAAAAAGGCGCTATCGCTGCAGGTAGCTTTTGGGGTGGGGTGGATCGTGTGGTTTGCCTCGCTGGTAGCAGCAGTGCTTTACGCTCTTGGCTTTGGGGCTTTTGCGCTATTTGCACTGCAACAGATCCCGGCAGAAGGCCTTAGCAGCATCCTGGAGTTGAAAATGCTTCCGGTGCTCCTGGCCCTGGCAGCTATAGGCTACTTCGCCTTTGGCCTTATAAGAGGAACGGGCGATGGCGGGGCCGTGATCAATGTGGGTAAACTGGCCGTATTCGCTGTACTCATCGCCGGCGGACTCGCTGTTTTTGTGCAAACACCGTTCGACCGGATCACCGAAAGTCTGGACCCGTTCTTCTCCGGTGGATTCAGCGGATTGATCGCAGCGATGGGTTATACCTTTATCGCGCTTCAGGGGTTTGATCTCATTGGTTCGGCGGCAGGAGAAATAAAGAATCCGGAGAAGGTAATTCCAAAGGCGATGATGGGCACACTTGCGGTAGGCCTGGTAATTTACCTGCCCCTTCTGTTCTTCATGTCCACCGTAGGTGTATCGACGGGGGAAAGTATTACCACAATGAGCCGCGAAAACCCTGAGACAGTTCTGGCTGTCGCCGCTCAAAATTATCTTGGGGCTTTCGGATTTTGGCTGGTCTTGGTAGCAGGTATTTTTTCCATGTTATCTGCTTTACAGGCCAACCTCTTTGCAGCTTCACGCATTTCCCTTAGCATGGCCAGGGACCGGACTTTAAACCATCACCTTTCCAATATAAATAAGAAATATGGTACCCCGGTAACCTCTATCTGGGTGACCTGCGGAATTGTAGCCTTTCTTGTTTTGATCCTGCCCAACCTCGCGGCAGCCGGTGCGGCTTCCAGTTTGATCTTTTTGATCACCTTTGCACTGGCGCATCTTATCATGATCCTGATGCGCAACCGCGGCTATAAGGAGAGCAAGACCTTTAGAGCTCCCTTTTTTCCTGCCCTTCCCATCGCGGGAATAGTCACCTGTTTAGGACTGGCAATATTCCAGGCCATTGTGGTACCCGCTGCCGGAATGATCGCGGTCTTGTGGCTTGCAGTTGGCGCCTTCCTCTTTGCCTCATTTTTTGTGAAAAAAGCGGAAGCTATTGAAGCGTCAGAACAGGCACTGGATCCCGAGCTCATAAGGCTCAGGGGATTGAGTCCGCTGGTGATGCTCCCCATTTCTAACCCTGCAAATGCAGAATCCATGGTCTTTCTGGCTAATGCCCTTGCACCACCGGTAATTGGAAGGATCCTGGTGCATACTATTGTGATCCCCAGTACCGAAAAAGATGATCTTGAGAAGCGATTGCTGTCGAGCCGGGATGTGATGCAGTACGCACTTAAAGCCGCCTTTGAAGCCGGCCTGCGTCCCGAGTCCCTCACAACCATAGCCGACCATCCCTGGGAGGAAATAGAAAGGGTGGTAAAGGAACACAATTGCAGGAGCCTCTTGTTGGGATTAAGTGACCTGAATGATATTCAAACCAGCCGGAACCTGGAAAAACTGGTGAAACATATCAATGCCGATGTGGTGGTATTCCGCCAGCCCTTTAGCGGGTGGAAGATCACGGCGGCCAGAAAGATCCTCATTCCGGTAGCCGGTTTTGAAAGTCATGATCCATTGCGTGCCAGGGTAGCTGCCAGCCTTTGGCGTGCCTCTCAGCCAGAGATCACCTTTATCCAGGTGCTGCCATCCGCAGCGTCTTCAGAAACAGTTCAAAAGAACAATATCAAGCTTTCCCGTTTTGCCAGTCGTATTATTCCCGGAAAGACCGGAGTGCTCATCGTTCAGAATGATGATCCTGTAGCAGAACTGGTAGCGCAGGCTTCCCGTCATGACCTTGTGATCATGGGACTGGGTAACCCCGGGAAACATCAAAAGGCATTTGGACATGTAGCACTTGCCCTGGCCGAAAAAACAGAAACAGCCCTCATCTTTATAAGTAAAAAATAAAAGGAGGCCGGGAATAGTCATAAACGGAAGCAGGAATATGCGGAAAGCAGGGCAGGGGCATAAAGAGCAGGTACGGTTTCAAAAATGTTAAAAAACAAGGCCTTTTAGATTTTAAGTACCTGAAAATCATATCTTAACTGACTAATCTTTAAGTTATGACAAAAAAGTACATCTTTCTGTTATTACCATTAGTCCTGTCCATCTCTCTTGGCTTGATGACCTTTTTAGGAGATATTACTTACCAAAATGAGGATTCCAAAAAGCAGGTGCTTGTTTCGAAAGAAGTCCCGTTAATGTCTAAAGCTGAGCCCGGCATACTTAGGGAAGATACCAATGTGTTACTGAGAGTAGATACCGAAAATATCACGGAGGAGAACTATGATGAGACCGTTGAAATGTCCGACGACCGCTCCAATCCTTCCGAAGTAAGCCGAAAACCTTCAGAACACGTTGCTTTGGTCGACAAGAACATGAAGATCTACTGGAGAGCCGAGCCTCTGGACCCGCAATTGGGAGTAACGGTAGACGTGCTGGGGATCTTCAGGAAAACAGAAGGCGGCGCCGAGATCCTGGAAAATGTTTTTCGCGATCCCAATCAAGATGGCATTGTGATGGGAAAGATCAAGAATAAAAACATTGACGGACTGGAATACTACAATATCCTCATAAGGGTCAACGGGGAAACTCCCGAAACTTATCTAATTGATCCTAAGCTCAAGATGAGTAATTAATATTGCCCTTTTTGGAAGGGTATATCAGATCCTTTTATAAACGTAAGCAGTGTATTCAATAGTAACTCCATCCCGCTCGTAAGCTTCTCGCGGGGGGATCATCCATAGCGTATTCTTGTCGGGGAAGCGCATTTCGTAAACAGTACCACCGAATCTTTCACTAAAGATGCGATATTTTCCCTCTTCAATTTCTTCCCATTTTATTTCCCGGTTAAAAGTATCTTCGTTAAAAATACATTCCATGCTGTTGTAGCTATAGTAATAATCACTTTCTACTAACTTTCCGTTACCGTGAAATGTAATAGTTGATTTGGCGGCGCAGTCGTTTGCCAGATTTTCCTCTTTGTCACCGGTGGAGGTCATGTCTATTATAGAATGAAAGGACCAGGTGCCCACGATCTTGTTGGACGGACTTTCTTCGGAAGAACAGGAAATAAAAAGGAAGGCTGTAAAGAGTAATAGTAATTTTTTCATCGGTTAGTTTATTGATGGGGATTAATTGGTATTCAAAAATGGCATTTTTGGTGGTTGTTTGAAAACCGGACTTATTTTGAGTGTACTTTCGCAGGCACAGTCTTTATATTCTTTTTGATGTAAAAGCTGATGTAATACATGAGCAACACAAAGACCATAATATCATAACCACTGGTGATATCGGCGTTTTCTCCCTCGAACAATACTTCTGCAAAGAATTCGAAGATCACCAGCAAGCAGCCGGCGGGGACGGCAGTAAACAGGCTGCTGATCCTTAATTGAGTAATTCTTTCTGTTTCCAGCTTTTCCCTCGAAAAAATAAATAACAAGAGAGAGGCGAGGATCAGAATTTTAAAGATCCAGCCGTGGAGGAAAGGTTGCAGTTTAAGCAGGTCCGGTTGGGCGGTATTGAGGAACCAGCCGGCAATGGCAAGAGTAAAAAGAACCAGTGCGATCTTTCTGCAGTAATGAGGGAGTAGGTGTTTGGTCATGGTGATTATCTTAATATAGTGGGTTCAAAAATGACATTTTTGGAAGGTCTTTTCCCTTCAGCTTTTAGTTTGCTTTTTCGGTCTTACAAGCCTGTACCCGTATAGTAGGGCAATTAGAAACATGATCGCTGAGATCACATAATTTTCCCTGGTAAAATGATCAAGGCCGCAAACCAGGCCAAAAGTGATCCATAGCAGGTTGGTGAGGGTGTCAATTTTTGGCAGGTTTTTCAAAGTGTTTTTTTAAAAGGTTTCAAAAATGACATTTTTGAAAGGTCTTGAATCTTGAATCCGGAATTAGTTCCCCGGATTCATATACCCGTATTTCTTCCAGTTAGTTGGAAGCTCATTGGTGACTTCCAGTTTATTCGAAGTTACCGTAGGTTTTACCCGTATCACCTTCACGGTATCGGTCACCGTTACTTCATGCTCACTGCGCATGTTTACCAGGTCCAGGTGGTGGAGGTTGAAAACATGTCTCCCGTTTGGCAGGTTGACTATGACGTAGTCTTTTGCACGCAATTGCCCAAGGTTTTTACCGTCCAGCACGATATTTAACTGTGAAGTGTTGTCGCCGGTGTGCAGAATATTTGCGTCATTATAGACCAAAACTTTGCCGTTGCCCAAATTGTCTAAAGTGATCTGTTCTTTATCGATTTGGACCAGGGTATGTTCTGTTGGAATGGGTCGTAATGCACACGAAGCAAAGAGAATGACTAATAAGATCGAGAGGGGAGTGGTGGAAAGTTTCATTTTAAAAGATTTGAGGGTTTGATATTTATGAAGGTTCAAAAATGACATTTTTGGAAGGTCTTTGCCCATCAGCCTTTGATGTTCCTGTTTTTTGGTTTTACCAGCCTGTACCCGTTCAGTACTACAACTAAAAAGAATAAAGCTGAGATCAGGTAATCTTCTTTAGAAATATAATTCAGACCGCCTACCAGGCCAAAGATTATCCACAGGAGGCTGGTGAGCGTTTCAATTTTGGGGAGGTTTTTCAAAGTATTTTTTTAAAAGGTTTCAAAAATGGCATTTTTGGAGGGTCTTGAATCTTGAATCTTGAATCCGGAATTAATTCCCGGGATCCATATCCCCATATTTCTTCCAGTTAATTGGTAACTCATAGGTGATTTTTGCAGGTTCCTCTTTATAAATTTTCAACCGATTCGTATTGCAGCTGAATTACCGAAGGTTCTGCATCATTTACTTTCTGAACGGCATTTTCATAATCCGCGGCAGAAGTAATGACCACTCCGTTACGATGTTCTTTAAGGGTGGAGAAAAACTTTACTTCAAACCAAACCCTGTCAAGAATTTCCTGCTCCTCGGGAGAAATTCCGGTGCTGCCATTGATCATTGCGTGCATATGTTTGCGGGCAATATTTTTAATGTTATCAGCTACATTACTGTCGGTAGGCAGGTTTCGGATTGCGCCAATTACAAAAAAGATCTTTCCGTAACCTATCTTTTCGACATACTCATTTCCGTATTTCAGCTTGTATAAAGCGGGATCTTCCTCATAAACTTTGGACAGTGAATCCCGTAGTTTCCAATTGTTGTAAAAGGCTTCGTACCCGTCCTCGTACTTGCCGCCACCGATCAATACACCTCTTTCGGTCACAGGATACTGTTCAATGACCGACTGGTAAAGCTCTGTGCTTACAGCAAACCTGGTGGCGAAATAATTTCCGGGATGGTAAAATTCATCGAATAAACGATAAGGGAACATAAATGATATTGGATCGGCATCGTTTTCCCAGGAAGGTGTTTGAGAAAAGGACTGATTAAGTGTGAAGTAGGAGGTTTCAGCTGCACCAAAAGGATTGGCGACCGGAACATGATTATTGGTGTTAATTCCCGCACCTGCCTGCTCCCGGTAAGCATAGTTTTCATCAAGAACAGTTTCCCCGTTATTTGTGATGGTTACATTCCGTGTTCCCTCAGCTTTATTGTAAGTGGTGAGGGCGGTACTGCTGCCATCAGCCGCAGTAAATTCGACCGAACTCAACTCTCCATCGGTATAGGTGTGAATGGCCGTACCTTCCTCGCTATAGACTGTCTTGACCCATGGAAGCCCGTTCTTATATTCGGTTTCAAACCATAAGGCTCCGTCAGGATGGTAGTATTTTGACCAGAGCGGCTCATTATCTTCACTACGGCTCACTTCCATATACAGGTGGTGCTGCGGATAACTCGCGTATACCTTAGCCGATTTAATGTAACCGTTCTCATAGTATTCGAATTCTTCGGTTGAATTTTCGGAAAGCTGAAACCGGCCCTGCTTTATCCAGCCGTTCTCGTGTTGATCAAGCAACTCGAAATGTGGAGTAGATCCTATGGAGTAGTCTGTTGGCGGAACATTGTCTTCTTTTTCGCAGGACGACAGTATGATAATTGAAAGGAGCAGAAACAGAACGTGGTTTTTAGACACAGGATTGGTTTTTTAAAAGTTATTGAAAGGGAAAACAGTTTCCCTGATTTTCAAATTCTTTAAAGTCTTACAGGATCATGATTTTGAATCTTTATGACCTGTAAAGACCATTTTTGATCAAGAGACTTTATTATTTAGTAGGAATTTTCCCTTTTTTGTTACAAAAAGGAGGGGTGAAAGAGCCCTGAAGGGGCGCACTACGAACATCCCGTGAAGAGGGGTGATCAAAAGTGATCAACTTTCCAATTACCGACTATTAAATCCTGAATCCGGAATTGTCTCGCTGTTAATTGTGAAATGGAGGAAGCTTTGCAGGAATGATCCCGTCACTTATACCGCTTCTGAAAAGAATATGTTACCCGGAAGTCTACAAACTCTGCTATGTGCCGGTGAGCCAGCAAATGAAATCCTGCGCTGAAGTGGCGGTTTATTCGATACTGCAAACCCCAGCGATGGAAGATGCGGTCGTAGTATGGCGTATCGTCAAACACATATACACCCAGGCGCTGACTGAACTGAAAATGACCCAGCAAAAATTCATGACCGACCAGGAGCCCTACCTTCACCGGACTGGCGTCAATGTCCTGTCTGCGGAGTTTTTCCTGCAGCTCCCCATCATGATAGGCTTCTGCTCCTAAAGTCAGGACGGAAAGTTTAATCAAAGGTTTGGACCAATAAATCAGCAAAAGGGATATAAGCTCCTGAATGTAATTATTACACGGGCTAAATTCAAAGTATACCTATGTACTTCGATTCCAGAGAAAGCCTATCTAAATTATAAGAGTTATTTAGTTACCGAGGGTAACAATAAGAAAGCTGTTTTTTATGCTTATTTAGCCTATTCCAAAGCTGTAAGCGAGAATAATCATGATTTAAGAAAAGCAATCTTAAATGACCTCGCAGAAAACTCAAATGTAGAACGAATTGACTTTGGTCCAAATCCTGAAGCTGAATCTCCCTTTGAAGAAGAAGTTTATCAAGTTTTAGCCGCAAATTTTGATGAAAACAAAATCGTGCAACAACTACAATTTGCAGGATTTAGGATTGATATGGTTTACGATCCGCAATATCCGGGATTACCGAAAATCGCAATAGAATGTGATGGAGCGAGCTATCATTCAAGTAGAGAAGCCTATTTATACGATAGGCACCGACAGAAAATTTTAGAGGATCACGGATTCGTTTTCCATAGGATTTGGAGTACGAACTGGTGGAGAAATCCAAAAAGAGAAACTGAACATTTAATAAATTTTATTAAGTCTATTGAAAATAAAGATCCTGAATTGTTTGAAGTAGAGGGGAATATTTCAGATGCTTTTACTGATAATATTGAAATTATCAGGAATGAATTGCCTTTCAATGATCCAGAAGTTCAAAGTGATTTAATTCACGAAATGGATCAGATCGAAAGTCATAGTTTGGATATAGAAGAGTCTCCAGCCGAAGATAAGGAAAGGATAAAGGCTTACAGTAAGGTGAAAGTTAACTACCTGAATAACGGTAAAGAGATTATGGTTGAATTGGTGGAAAACGGAGCTATAAAACCGGATAATAGTAATGGAATTATGAAAATTAATATCAAGACACCCTTGGGCCAGTCTTTATTGGGGAAAACTCAGGGGGAAACGGTGAAGATTGGGAAGCTAGATAATTATGTGGAAATAATGGAAATAATAAATAAAAATTAGAAAAAATCTATCTCACGGTTAACCTTTCGGAGAGCCGTTGCAGTTTAATTATTGGCGTACTGCAGGCGTTGATTTTGCCGTTGCAGAGCGTTTGATCAATCAAAAATTATTTCGCCAAAGAAATCTTCTAAGTCTCTGTTGTATAAATTGAGCTTTTTTAAAGTCTTATCTCCTTTTCCCTCTGTCATATCCCAAATATGTATATTCACTCTCTTAGACCTCATTAAAAGGAGCTTATCATAAGCTACAGAGACAGCCTTTTCACTCATGTCTGGCACCAACAAGACCTTATGCCCTTTTAAGCAAGCTACTTTAGACTCTGTCAGTCCATTTAAACCACCAAATGCCAGCCAGGTAAACTGAGGTAAGAGAATTGCCCCAACAACAGCTGTCTTTTCACTCTCCACCAGCACCACGAGATCTGTTCCTTTTCTAATTGACTTGAGGAAATGAGCCCCAAATAAGCAAGAATAGTAGCCATCATCATTCTTATACGGTGCTTTAAACCGATTGGTTCTCTTCCCGTTTTCTTGATAATAACAAATCTTATTTTTCTGCACCTGGAGATTTTCATTGATTAGCCAGAAAACAGTACCTCCGTTTTTTGTTGAGCCGAGGGCATAGTCCTCCTTAACACGATCTACATCTTGCTCTGGATAGTTCTTTCTGAGATACTGCAGCAGATTATTTTCCGGTGATACCTCATAATATTTCCAGATCAGCGATTCAGATATAAATCGCTGATCTGGATTATTGCTTGTAGAGCTAAAATTTTCTGAAAGACTTGGAGTAGGGGAGTTCACCACATCCGTGTCCCAGGAGTTGGTGATTTTATTCCACTGATATTCTTGCCCTTTTTCAGAAAACATCCTGGAAAACGGGAAGCTTAAAAGTGATATTGGAAGAGAGATTTTAGAGTGGTATAATTAATAATAATTATTCCGTTTATCAGCTTCCAAATTCTTTCCCGTTCTATCTGCTACCCCAAAACCTGTTTCTGTTTACTATAAAAAGCTTCTGCCTGCAGCTGCGTAAGTTCGCGTGCCGATTATCCATATAATTAATCCAGTTAAACAATCTCTAACAAACGAATCCTCCCTCCACCAAAAGTTGTGATTTCATACAAGCCTACAGTCATTAAATTTGATTATACTATCCTCTTCGGAAAATATAACATCCGAATAAAAAGTTCACGATGAAATACATGATAACAATAGAGGAAGTCCAGTCGGTCGATGAGATCAAAGAATTCTGGACAAATGAGGACTATGTTCAATTGCTGGAAAAATTTGATTATCCGAATGCGGAAGATACGGGAAGCGAGAGCTTACGGGAGCTACTGTTTATGGCAATAGCCGATTTTGAACCTTCTGAAGCTGCAGGAATTGTGCTGAAATACAAACTGGAGAAAGAATTGACTGAAGGACAAATTGACCAGATCTCCAATGATATGTTACTGGATAAGGTATGTGAGGAATATCCCGAGATGGAATTGCAGGCTCCATTATTCCATATCAACCAGTTGGTTTTTAAGGCATACAACGGCAAGTTTCCCAGCTCAAGCGCAACAATTATTAAATGCCGAATTAACTCCCAGGATGAGCCGGAAAAGAACCTTGACAAAGAAATAATCCTAAGAATATTAAATGACGGCTTGTCTGACAGGAATATTGTAAAAAGATTATTTGAAGAACAAATGAAGGGTAATTTAGAATTTCCGGAAGCAGAAAACATTATCTGGGACTTGCAAAATCCTGAAAAGGACAAGTATAGAATTACCACTTCCGGCAATTTGATTAAAAAGGAGGAAATAATTTCTTCTGAATGGGAAGGGGAATTAACGGTTTCTGAAATAGCTTCTTAGAAAGCGGGTTTGGTAGTCCCTAACCCCTCGTGTGTTCTCGATACAAATTTTTCTCGCTGTAATGCTCGAAAAATCCACTCGAACTGACGAGGGTTTTCTTTTTTCTCAACACGTCAGTTCGAGTGTTTTTCTATCCTGCGGGAGCAGGATGGGAAAATGTATCGAGAACAGGTTAGGAACAAAGAACTCCCTCGCCTTCCCGATACAATCCCTGGTCCTTGGGATCACTCGAACAGACAAGAAGTTCGATAGTCAAATTGAAACTTAAAAAGTTGAAAAGTCGGGAACCTTTCCGCCACGCTTTAGGGAGGGGAAATGCGGAAAGAATTTATTAAAGTTAAAGCTGAAAGTTGAAAGGCGACAGCGAAAAATGTATCGAGTTCTCAATACGAATTGCATCTCCCTACCGGTCGATGAAATTTACCTGCCTGCCGGCAGGCAGGCTCGAACTGACGGGCAGGTTGGGATTTATTCCATTTTGTAGGAATTTATCCTAATAATTAATTAAAATTCCTAAATTTACTGCTTTGGAAGAGCAGCTATGGAAAACCAGTTATTTGCCATTATTGATGTGGAGACTACGGGCGGAGGTATCAACGGAAATCGTCTGACCGAAATCTGCATTGTGCTGCTCCGGGGTTCGGTGGTCATAGATAAATTCACGAGCCTCATCAATCCTGAGGAGGAGATCCCTCGTTATATCACCGCACTTACCGGTATTGATAACGCCATGCTTGAAGATGCGCCGAAATTTCATGAGGTGGCGAAAAAAGTAGAAGAGCTTACCCGTGATGCCATTTTTGTGGCCCACAATGTGAATTTTGATTATAATGTGATACGGAATGAATTCCGGGAGCTGGGCTTTGAATACATCCGGAAGAAGCTCTGTACGGTACGCCTTTCCCGCAAACTGATCCCCGGCCTGTTTTCCTACAGCCTGGGTAGGTTGTGCGACTCCATCAACATTCCCATTGTCAACCGCCACCGGGCCGAAGGAGATACAGATGCCACGGTGATTCTTTTCCAGAGGTTGCTGTCGCTGGATGATAATTTTAAGGTCATCAATTCCTTCCTGCACGCCCGCTCCCGGCAGGCTACCTTACCACCACATATTGATGCGGACATGGTCAACGATTTGCCTGCATCGCCGGGCGTTTACCTGTTTAAAGACCGGCAGCACAAGGTGATCTACGCGGGCAAAGCCATCGATATCAAAAAACGGGTGGTCTCTCATTTCTATGACCGCATGAGCAAGGAATACCACCTGGGCCAGGAGACCTTCCATATAGATCACGAAACTACGGGCAATGAATTGATCGCCCTGCTCCTGGAGGCCGAGTGCATCAGGAAATACTATCCGAAGTTCAACAGGGCGCAGAAACGTCCGGGTGCGGTATACCAGATCGTGAGTTATACCAATCAGCGTGGCATCCTGCAACTGGCAATGGAAAAGACGAATAAGTTCAGGGAAGCTGTCGGCATTTTTTACAGTCGTGCTTTGGCGCAGGAAAAGCTGGAGCAGCTGTGCAGGGAATTCAGTTTGTGTCCCAAGTACTGCAGTCTGCAATCAAATGTGGAGGAATGTTCACATTACAGCATTGTGAGCTGTGAAGGCATCTGTAGAGGCCAGGAGGAGGTGGAAGCTTACAACAACAAAGTAAATAAAGCCATTGCTTCTTTGACCGAAGAATCGTCGACCTTCGTGATCAGGGAGAAGGGGAGAAGCTTTAAGGAAGAAGCTTTTGTGCTGGTAAAAGAAGGGCAGTACCAGGGCTTCGGATTCATTGATGCCGAAACTCAAATAAACCGTTTAGAAGATTACGAAGCATTTTTAAAGCGGCAGACGGCAACTTACCACACCAATAAGATCCTGAGCAATTATCTCCGGAAGCAGGGAGCACCTAAGGTGATCTTTTTTGAAAATGAATCTGAAACTCGACCCGATCGGCCGGTCGCCAGGGCCCAACGGAATGCCGGGGTTATGGCGAGTCATAAGACGCTGTCGCTGTTCAATTGACAATTATCAATTAACAATGAACAATGAACAATTATCAATGAACAATTATCAATTTACAGTTTAGCAATACCTTCACGTCAGTTCGAGTGCCCCGATAGTTATCGGGGTGTATCGAGAACCAGTGAATTTCAGACAGCGTTAGCAGGATGAAATTGTATCGGGAACCAGTGAATTTCAATTCACCAAAGATGCTGGAAAAATGGGAATTTGTAGAGCCCTATACCATTTTTAAATTGCCAGCCGAAATATTCTACCTTTTCATTACACCTTTAATGTTCACGAATTCTTTCAATCCGAATCCACCGTGTTCCCGTCCATAGCCCGAATTTTTCACCCCACCGAATGGAATGGCGGGATCGGCCAGGCCGAAGGAATTAATAAACACCATTCCGGTATCAAAGTGCTTCTCTGCCATTTCGAAGGCAGCGTCTTCATCTTTGGAGAAGATTCCTCCACCCAGTCCAAATCGGCTGTCGTTAGCAATGCGCATGGCATCTTCATTATCCCTGGCCTTGATCAATGAAGCTACCGGGCCAAAAAGTTCATCTTCATAAGCAGGCTGTCCCGGCTGTACATTTTCCAATACGGTGGCAGGATAGAAAAATCCTTCCCCATCTGGAATTTTCCCTCCGCAAGCAATCCTGGCTCCTTTCTCAACGCTTTTCACTACTTGATCGTGAAGATCATCGCGGAGATCTTTGCGTGCTATGGGGCCCAATTGAGTGCTTTCCTTATTAGGATCACCCATTTTGACTTCACTCATAGTCTTAACGAATTTCTCCCGAAACTCTTCGTATACTTTTTCGGTAACTATGAAGCGCTTCGCCGCAATACATGTTTCACCATTGTTATAAATACGACCTTTGACACATTCTTCTACTGCTAGGTCAATATCTGCATCTTCAAAAACCAAATAAGCATCATTGGCGCCTAATTCCAGGACTGTTTTTTTCAACTCAGCGGTGGCTTTCTGTCCGATGTTTCTTCCCGCATCAGGACTCCCGGTGAGCGTTACTCCCCGTACCAATTTATTTTTTATAACCTCATCAGACTGATCGTGACTAATCGTCAAAGTGGTAAACAAGCCATCCGGGATTTCGGCCTCCTTGTAAATACGCTCCAGCAGTTTCCCGGAACCGGTCACGTTTGAGGCGTGCTTTAATAAAACCCCGTTACCTGCCATCAGGCTGGCTATCGAATAACGCACTACCTGATAGCACGGATAATTCCAGGGCTGGATGCCATATACTATCCCAATGGGAGCATAAGAAACGCGGCCTTTTTGTCCATTTACCATATCCCGTTCCTCGGTTTTCAACTCCTTCGGTCCGATTTCGGCGGTATATTCACAGATGGCAACGCATAAATCCACCTCCTGCTTACTTTGCTCTAAAGTCTTTCCCATCTCATTGGTCATCAATTGCGCCAACTCTGTTTTGGCCTTGGTTAATGCTTTTCCGATGGCTTTGATGACTTCTGCCCGGTCTTCGGGAGAGACATTCCTCCACTTCTCAAATGCTTTTTGGCATTTTGAAATGGCCGCTTTTACCTCTTCATTCGTCATGTATTCGTAGCGATCGAGCGTCACACCTGTTGCGGGGTTGATCGTCTCTATTGCTTCTGTGGTTCCTGCTTCACTCATTTTATTTAGGTTTTTTCGGTGTTAATAATGATTATCCTTGTTCTGTTGGCATGATGTACACATCGTTGATGTTTACCCTGTCTGGCTGAATTAAGGCGTAGAAAATGGCATTGGCGATATCTTCGGCTTCCAGTGTGGTCATCTCTTTCATTCCTTTCAGTTTCTCCTTAATGTCCTCGTCGGTGATGGTTTCAAACAGGCTTGTATCCACTGCACCCGGCTCTATGGAGGTGACGTTGATTCCATATTGCGGTGCCAATTCTTTTCTTAATCCTTCAGAAAACATTTTCACGGCTATCTTGGTGGCGCAATATACCGCCCCACCGGGGAAGTAATTGTGCGCTGCCGAGGAAGATATATTTATAATGTGTCCGCTTTTATTCTCACGCAGTGTGGGCAATACGGCTGCCACTCCGTTGAGTACGCCTTTAATATTGACATCAACCATCTTCTCCCACTCATCGGTCTTGAGTTTTTCGATGTAGGAGAGGGGCATAAGTCCTGCGTTATTGATAAGGACATCGACGGTCCCATATTTTTCAAGGGTTTGAGAAACAGCATTTTCAAAATCGGCAGGTTTCGTTACATCCGTTTTTACCACCAATGCCTTTCCGCCATCGTTTTCTATTTTACCTTTTAATTTTTTAAGTTCATCTTCACTTCTGGCACACAATACCACCGAGGCCCCTTCACTAGCCAACTTCATTGCCGTTGCCTTTCCTATTCCACTGGAAGCTCCGGTTATTATTACTACTTTGTTTTTTAAGTCCATCTTATGTTTTTATCGGGTTACTAATTATATTTTAAGCGTGTTTCTAAACTTTAAATTCTTTTTGATATCCCCAAAGTAGTTCATTTACAAGGGAATGGAGCAGGAAAACTCCTAATTGTCTTTATTTTAATATTTGAACAATGAGCAATGAACAATTACCAGTGAGCAATAAACCTTCACGTCAGTTCGAGCCCGCCTGTAGGTAGGTAGGTGAATTTCAGACTGCGTTAGCAGGATAAAATTTGTGTCCGTGAAGTTGTTAGTTCTCTGTTTCCTGCACGAACCGGTCTGATATTTTAAATCGGTCTAAATTTATTCGCGGATCGGTAGAGGATGGAAGATAGTCCACATTTTTTGCTAAATATTTGCGTAAATTAGGAATGATTAATACCTGATATAATGGTATATAGCTCTAATAAATTCCCGGCACTAGAGTTTATCACAGAGGAGGAATATTATGCTATTGGTAAAAAGAGAGAACCGTATGTAAGAATCTTTTTCCGCCTATGTCCAAATATGTGCGGTAACCGGATAGATTGTGTTTAATAAAGAGAAAAGAAATGACACTTGAGGATTTAGGATATAATGTAGATTTAGAAAACTACAGAAAGGACCAAAATCTTGATTCTCTAAGAGTGGGGCGGGTTATTTCAGAACATAAAGAAAGGTATGTTGTGAAAACCCCTCAAAAAGAATACGAAGGTGAAATAATTGGAAACCTCCGTTTTTCAGCGCACAACAGATCTGATTTCCCTGCAGTTGGTGACTGGGTCGCAATTTCTGAATATGACGACAATAAAGTACTTATTCATTCCGTCTTCCCGAGAAAGACAATTATTGAAAGACAAGCCGTGGGCAAGCAGGGAGAAAAGCAAATCATAGCCACAAATATTGATTATGCTTTTATTGTTCAGGCGGTTGACAGGGATTTCAACATTAACAGATTTGAAAGATATTTGACCATTTGCCATGCATCCAACGTGAAACCAATTATCATTCTGAATAAAATTGATTTGATAAATGAGAGTGAATTATCAGACCTGGTTGGTAACGTTCGGGAACGGATAAAAATAGTACCGATAATTCCTATAAGCAATGAGTCCCGAAAAGGATTCGAAAAACTCAAAGAGAATATTGAAAAAGGTAAAACCTATTGTTTGTTAGGCTCATCGGGAGTAGGAAAATCTACTTTATTGAACAACTTATCAGGGAAACAGTTGATGAAAACCGATACGATCAGTGCAAGTACCCATAAAGGCCGACATGTTACAAGTCACCGTGAACTATTAGTTCTCGAAAATGGAGGAATTCTAATAGACAATCCGGGAATGAGAGAAGTTGGAATTGCCGATTCTAAGGATGGATTAGAAACGACATTCAATGCAATAACTGAACTGGCCAAAGACTGTAAGTTTAAAAATTGTACACATACTGTTGAAGTAGACTGTGCAGTTTTAAAGGCTGTTGAAAATGGCGAAATAGACAAGTCCTCCTACGAAAACTTCTTGAAAATGGAACGCGAAAAGGAACACTTTGAATCAACAATTACTGAAAAACGTAAGAAAGACAAGGATTTCGGAAAAATGATAAAGAATTACAAAAAAAATAAATACAAAAAGCACTAAACATTCGCCATCAACGCGGATCGACGGGTTACCGGGCAAAAAGGAATGCTTCGATTATGGCCAGTCATAAGACGCTGTCGCTATTCAATTGACAATTATCAGTTTCCAACACCTAAATACGCTTTAGCCAAGAACCTGTTTCTGTTTACTATAAAAGGCGTCAGCCTGCAGCTGCATAAGCTCGCGTGCCTTTTTGCGTTTGTAGTCGTAGAGTTCCTGCTCTTCGGCAATGTCTGCATACACCTTGTGGTTTACACCCGCATCTGTTTTAAGGATGAGTTCGCGCTGCTGCAGCTGTTGTGCTACCCAGGTTTGCAGTGCGCTTTCTTCCTCTTCCAGCTTGAGGTCATAGGCGCCTTTTGGTGACAACAGCTTGGCGATAATAGGGGCAGTCTCAATCGCCAGGAACAACAACATAATGAACAAAGAAGGCAGGAACGGCAGTTCGCCTAAAGCGTTGATACGCGCCATGAGTCCGTCAAAACCATCAATAACCGGCTGCGACTCACTTACCCTGGCCTGGTATTCACTGTTCAGGGTAGCAATGTTGTCTTCCGTAGCTTCAATTTTTTCTGCATTTGTAGCTTTTAATTCCTTCAGGGCCAGGAGCTCGGCATCATGTTTTTCTCTTTTTTCGGCATATACCGGACCTTTACCCAATCTTTTTGTTCCGGCTGTTCCTTCGGCTTCCGCGATATAGGTACTGTAGAGCGCATTGACCTCGGCTTCCTTGACAGATACTTCCTCTTTTAAAGAAGCTATTTCCGCATTAAGTTCGGCTATCTGCGGATCAAACTGCGTGGCGATCTGTTCCCGGTTTGCCAGGGTCATATCATTTTTTTGTTCCAACAGGACCCGGTTGATCTCTTTCTCGAAAATTTTAATCTCCAGGGGTTTGGCGATCACCAGGGCGATGATCACTGCTAAAATGATCCGCGGAGTGGCCTGCAGTAATTCACTCCTGAAGTTGTTCTTCTTTTTGATCGTGGATACGATAAAACGATCCAGGTTAAAAATAAGGAGCCCCCAGATCAACCCGAACAGGACAGAGGTTAGATAATTGTCAAATACGGTGTATAGCGCGTAGGAAGAAGCAATAAATGCCATGACGGCCGTAAAGAAAACAGTGGCGCCTATGCCTGCATATTTTGTTTGTTCGCCGGGAGAACAGGAGTCAAGGATTTTGGTATCTGCCCCGGAGCAGAAAATAAAAAATCGTTTTAGCATGAGATGATGATTGATTGATGAAATCCTATAACGTTCAGTTTCAGGATTTCTTACAAAAAGACCTAAAATATAGAGGATGGAACATTATTAAAACAATGATTTCGTGCAGGTAAAATGTGTTGACCTTCAAAAAGGTCTTACCGGATTTCCCTCCTTCAGAGAAATGTTCGGGGGTTGATGGTGAACTTCAACTCCTGGTATCCGCTAGAAAAATGGAATTTGTGGAGGCCCAAAGACAGACCTCATTTACCTGTCTTTACTTACAGAGAAATAAACGGAAAAGGTTGAACCTTTCCCCAGTTGGCTTTCCACCTTAATATTTCCGCCGTTATTTTCCACCATGCGTTTGATGATATAAAGTCCCATCCCTGTGCCTTCGATTTTGTGGGAAACCCGGGTAGATTTTTGGAAGATAGCCTCCTGATGCTCCACGGCAATTCCTTTGCCGTTGTCCTTTACCTGTAAGACGACGTGATCATCCTCTTTAACCGTAGAAATGTGGATCTTTAATGGTTTCCCGGCCTTCTTATATTTAATGGAGTTTCGCAGCAGGTTATATAAGATACTTCTTAAATTATTTCTTGAGAAGATAATTTCTGAAGTTTGAAAATCAGTAGCTATAGAAATCCCTTTATTAAAGATTTCCGACTTTAAAGAAATAATAACGTCCTGCGCGATGTTCTCAATATTTACCCTAACCGGTTCCCCTTCAAGTTCGGGTTGATCTTCACTTACAACTATAAAATCATTTAACAGATCTCTCATGGCATTGGAGCTGGCCTTTAGGGTACCTATATATTTTTCGAACTGAGGCGTATTCTGTTTGTTATAAGCATTCAATAAAGCATCAGAAAGCAATACTATAGCCGAAAGCGGCTGCCGTATATCGTGGGAAAGAGCGTCTATGAGGGTATTGTATTCAGAATTTAACTTCTCAAGTTCTCCTATAGCTCTAATTCTTTTAGTGATATCTACAAAAGTAATAATGACCCCATCGTTCCTGTTCTCCTCAAAGACCCGGTAGGGAAGAATATTCATTTGGAACCATTTCCCGTCGGTTGTTTGTACTTCCTTCTCAAGGATCTCCCCGGTTTGGATAACTTCTTCAATATTTTCAATAAGAGTGGGAAAGCGAAAATTTTCTTTTACGTCATGAATATCTCTGTTCACATCCTCATCGGTAAGAGAGAATTGCTTCATCGCAGGAGGGGTGAATTTCTTCAGGATAAGATTTCCATCGATGAAAAGCTGCGGAATTATTGTATTCGCGAAGTAATTCTCAAGATCCTGATTTTTCTTGTAATCATTTTCTGATCTATTTTCATCAATTACTTCAGACGTGCGGGGAAATATCATTTTTAGAATTTTTTAAAGGTAGGTCTAATTAGGCTACCAATGTCTTATTATGGAAGCTTATTACAGAATCTTTTATTCTGATTATCAAAATCTTAGACAGGTATTTGTTTTTTCAGCTTTAGGACTTTCTTTTCCAAAGAGGTGATCCTTTTAAGTATGGTAGATAGGATCAAACTGAAGAGTACGAAAACAATGAAAATAATAAAACCGGGTTGTAAAGAAGTTTTGTTGGTGGAAATACTTACAAGGGAATCAGTTTCCATATTAAGCATTGACAGCTGATCATCCAGTATCCCCTGAAAACCAATATAAGCCATAAAGATCGCAATGACATACACATCGGCCATACTCCATTTTCCTGATTTAAAAGCGAAGAATTTCAGGATCCTGTTCTTTCTTATTTTGTCATTTCCGCCCAGGTAGATTTGTGTAGACAGTAATTTGGCCACAGGGAAAATGATGCTAAAAACAAGAATAAGAATCCCTACCAGGTAGGAGTCTGCCTTCCCGTTATTGAAGAGAATTCCTATTACATCCAGGATGCTCTTGCTTTGAAAGAAGATTACCTGGTCATTGAAGGTGATACTTTCCCCAATCAGTAGAAAATTAACTTGTTGAAAACGGGCATCTATTTCAATCATTGGTGCAGTAAGACCCGAAAACAGCACCACCAGGGAAACCAGGACCGAAATAATGAATAGTGGTGTGTGTACCGCTTTTTGACTTCTCAACAGCCACCACAGAAGAAGGAATACACCAATAATTCCCAATAGAATATAGGTGTAAAAATAGGTTTGATCTTCCAGGTAAAATATTTTCTGCGGAATTTTCTCATTGAATCCGGCAAGATCTTCCACCTCATATTTATCAAAAAGAGCCTTTATTTTCAGTGTTTCTAATTGAGAATCGGCATGGGTGAGGTCGCTGTATTCCTGAAGCTTGCTCTTAATGACATATTTCAAAGCCTCTTTATTTTCCGGCTTTTGAATTTCATTGACGATGGTCTGGGCGAACATGGGGACAAGTGCCCTTATTTTGTCTTCCGGAACCAGGGTTTTTACCGCGAATTTTCGAAGTTTAGCTTTAATTCCTTTCTGTTTTTGATCCAGAATATCTGCCCCCTTGTCAATGCCTGCCGTTAGTATATTTTCCACCTGTTGAACCAGGGTATCCTCCTGGTCCTCTGTAAACTCGAATTCATCGATCCGGTTTAAAACCATTGTGGTTAGATGGTCACGCCAGATGTTAACCGACATTATGCCGTGAGTGATACTGTTTAGCTCGCTGTAATCACTTTTAATTTCTGCTGCTTCGGAGGAGTATTTATATATTGAATAGCTGCTCCAGCCCGCGAGTAGCAGTAAAGCACCCGCGAAAAGAATTACAAGGAATTGCTGAAAGATCCTGGACATGGAGGTTGGAATTTTTTAAAGGTAGTCTTTAGGATTGATTACGTAACAAGGAACAATAAACAATTAACAATGAACAATAAACAATAAACAGCTCATCTATAATCATTTACGTGAGTTCGATTGAATTTAAGACTGCGATAGCAGGATGAAATTCGTATCGAGAACCAGTGAATTTCAGAATTCCTTTGCTGGATGAAATTTGTATCAGGAAAAAGCGGGGCCTTACTACGAAGTGACAGGCTAAGTCATATCATATTTTCCTGAAAAAGCATAATGAAACCTGCACCTTTAATTTCCCCTAAACCTACTCCTTTATTCTTGTATAGTTTTGACTATCAAATTATAAACGATGGTTTTTTTAATGGTTTTTGATATATTTATATTGCTTTTACATTTTGGCTTTATTATGATCAATTCTCTCTTCAGGCTAAAGAGTAATCCTTGCCACCCAACTTTAAAATCCCTACATATAAGTTTTCTGCTCTCGGTGTGCCGGGAGTATAAGTAGTCTTGAGACAATTAAGCAGGATTAAAACTGTGGAATATTATATTTTTTGTGAATATTATTTAGCTCGACGCACAGATGCTTTCATTTGTGAGTGGTTCATCAATGGAGAATGGAAAGAAGATAAACGCAGAACTTTGGCTTTAGAAGATGCTTTGAACGATTATGGGGATTATAGTTTTATGGATCAAGATCAAATAACAGAAATAATGGCGACAGAACTAATTCAAAAAGGGACGATAGTCCTGAATGGAGACATTGGTTACGGGACAACTTATTATGAACCTAAAAAAATTCGATTAAGGAATTGGAAAAGGCCAAACAAGAATTTTCAATCGTAAAAATTTTCGCAGAATGGCATTTGCTTTAAGAGTTTCTGGCACAACTAAAAACGGGGAGGAAGTACAAATAGAACCTTCCTGGTGGAATATAAATGAACTGAGGAATACATATGATTTCACAGAAGAACTTGATTATTACCTGGACTGCTATTTATATGTTGACAAACAGACCTTACAGGAAATCATGAAAAGTCAGGAGAAATACCGAAGGAAAGAAAGCTTCAAAGTTGATTATTGGATGGAAGAAAACCAGCGGACTGAGTCAGAATTAGACCACTTTGTAGCAAACTTAGAGAAAGACTCCACGATAAAAATTTGGATTTATGAATGGGAATCGGGACTTGGCTAGTTCCGTTGGGTGGAATAACAAACAAATGCTTGGTAAATGGATAAAGCTTTACTGATCAAAAATATTTGCGGTTTACTATTAGAGGATAGGAAGCAGGACTGTATCGACATGGCAATGGAAAAATTTCCTTTCGTTGAGAGCTCTCCTCAGAAAAGCCAGTATTCAAGATATCAGATGTGTAGAGTTTTTTTGAGAGATGGGTTCATTGATCGATATTCTGGCAACAAACTACTCTTTCCCGGATTGATCAAGACCTTAACGATTGAATTTCCTGATATTTTTAAGTATCACAGAAACTGGAAAATGTCTGATACCCACATGATCTATTGGGATCTATTTCCCACAATTGATCATTTGATCCCGTTGGCCCGGGGCGGAAAAGATATTTTCGACAACCGGATTACAACCTCTATGATCCGTAATTCAGCCAAGTCAAATTGGACAATAGAAGAAATCGGTTGGGCATTACACCCAAAAGGTCACCTTGATGATTGGGACGGTCTAGTACATTATTTCCTCGAATTAACTAATAAAAATCCTTATTACGAAAAGGATAACTACGTACGGAATTGGAAAGGCAGTTTACTTAGAGCTATGGATGGAATATATCCGGTCAAAAGCAACTGTTAGAAAACCGGTCCCAGTCCCTACTTCCCAAAAAATCATTTGATTTGTCCCAGTACATGGGGGTATGTTTGGAGGTACAAAAAGGTACTTTAAATTGACAAGGGAATTAGCTCTGTGTTCTTGTGATTTTTTTTGAAGATATTTTCGCCCCTAAATTCACTATTCTGTTTTTATCCTGTAGTATATCAATAAGAGTTTCAAAAAAAAAGAATTCTTTTTTTTGAAATATTTGATTAAATTTAAAAGCCGCATTTTCTTCTATGCTTTTTCCTTAGTTCCCCCTTTTATGCAAATTAATAATTCATAGAAGGATGAATAACTATACCACCTTTTCTGCATGTAATGCTTTTAAAGCACGTCAATTTGCTATTAAGCTAACGGTTTTATTATTCTGTTTTCAACCAGCAATTGCGCAATCCCTCAGGGTAAATAAATCTTTAAACCCTAAAGAGGGATTTATAGATGAGTACTATGAATATGCTCCAAGTTCCGGCTTAGTGGTTGCCGGTGTTATGTTGAACAACTCGACAGAAAAACTGGACCCGACTCATTGTTATTCATTCATCCCTAAAGTTGCTAAATCCTTACTTTGTGTAGCTATTACCTCCAAGGATGGAAGGTATAAGGGAGCTTTCCAGTATGATATAACTAATGTACAATCTGGATGGTTCCAGCTAAATTTCCCTACAGAACATAGGGAGGAACTAGATAAATACAGGAGTGACGAAATTATTATTGTTTCTACCATTGCAGATGCGTGCTCCTCTGACAATGAGTTTTTTTACACTCCTTCTGTTTGGAGACCAGATAGTAATGAAGAGGTTGTGATTTATCTAAATTCCAGCGAAATGGTTTTTTTGATAGGTAGTAACGAAAAAGGAGTAATTGAACTGAGAAAGCCTTTTGTAGATGTGACAGGTAGGATGCGGCCGAAATCTTTTAATAAAAAATGTTTGGTCACACTAAAGGAGTTGAAACAATACAAAATGGAATTGGAATATCGCTCAGGGAAAGGCCCCCGGGCAGAAAAAAAATATGTTGCATTTCCATTTAAAATATAAGGGATCATGTTCAGGAAATATACAAAACTTCTTCTGTGGGGCCTTATACCCGCTTTTTTAGTAATCTGTTTTATTCTCTTTGTTTTATCTGTGTACACTCCTCATCCTACCACCTTCGACGTGGTAGCCAAAACTGAGAGAGCAGAATTTAGAAATGATAGCCTGTATCAATTTGAAGTTAAAGATGCCTATATCTCAGGATTCGGTGATGGAACTCTTATTGACACTTTTTTTTCAGGCTCTTTCAGACCAGCCGATTCTGTGAAAATCGTTATTGAACGTATCGGTTTTGGTCCTTTGACAGTGGAATTGATCACAGGCCAGAGCGAGAGTACCGGTAAATTCTATAATGATGAGGAATTTATTGAGGATGCAGGATTTTATACTACATTTTATTTAGATGACATAGGCCATAGGATGAACAATGGCGATACCTTTTTAATGGCATTTCGATCAGATTCTATAAGTATAGGAAAGGATCCAATTGAAGGAGAGGGTTCCTCAGCTATTCTTCGGTCAGGAGAAATTCAGCTGTTGGGGGAATCGGTACTCGGAAAAAAATTTGGAGGAGACATTTTTCCTGCTGGAAATCATTCTTTAAGTCCTGGTTACCAATTTACCATAGAAGATGCAAAAGGGAGTGCCCATGGATTTATTACGGTCAACGATGAGCCCGGTTTTATTTTAGCCTATAAGCAGAGGGGGGTAAGAGGAATAATTGTCCCGCCTGGTCCCTCTGTCTCCTTCAAGACCCAGGGCTTTCCAATTTACGTTTCTTTCCTTGACCGTTTTCTTAAAGATCCATTATTCAAGTCCCTTTCTATATTATTTGGTGGACTCGCCATTCTTGCCGGCTTTTTTACCCTGCTTTTTGAATACAAAAACTATGTTAAGGATGCCGAACCTGGAGTTATGTTAATCAGTAAAAGAAAGAAAAAGAATAAGAAAAAGAATAAGAAAATGAAAAAGAAAAATATTAGGAAGGCGATTTTAAGTAAAAAGATGTCCCTGCTACTCTTTTATTTTCTTTGTTATTCCATTCAATCCCAGGAGTTAGTTAATCTCGAGGCAGCCGAAGTTGGTAAGGGATTCTTAAGGTCTAACGGTGAGACCTGTTATCTTATTACACCGGCTCATGTGTTGGAAAACTACAGAGGATTGTTGAAGGTCACCAATGCAAACAACAAATCCTACGAGATGGCCATGACAAACATTAACACCTTTGATCCTGACTTAGCTATTCTTCCCCTTCCTGAAGACAATCCTTTTAAGTGCCTGATAATGGAAAAGGTTGTTGAGGCGGAAGAAATTCAGTCGGGGCCAGATGAAGGGTATCTTAAATATACAATCAATGGTTCTCTGAAATCGATTCCTGTTTATATTCTCGAAAAAGGCACGGCAATAATTGTAATTCAACCCAAGCTGCCCAATGAGGAAGATGTACTCAGACCTGGATTAAGTGGTTCAGTACTCTTTGGCCAAGTAAAGGGGCAACAGATGGCTTTAGGAATATTTCAAAAACTAGATAAGGATGATCAAAAAAAAGGGATAGTCTTGCAAATGGATGATATTAATAATATTCTCACCCGTTTTTTTCCTGCCATTGAACCTACCATGGATGTGGTCACTGCACAACAGATCTTGGATAGGCAGATCGAGCGGAGGGATGGTTCACAACAGGGACAGGGAGAGGCAGTAAAGGCACTAATAAAGCATAAACAATCATTTTCCAACGTGGATTTGAGCGGGATTTCTTTCAAAGGATCAGATATTAGCAATGGAAAATTTGACGATGCCCGGATGCATGTCACTGATCTTTCACAAGTGGAAGCTGAAAATGTCAGCCTTAACGACGTTGGTTTACGTTTCGGAGACGTCTCCAATGGTAATTTTAAAAATGCTGAGTTTTCAAGGGTTTATGCTCCCTTCCTCCTCGGACAGAACGTAAATTTTGAAGATGCCAACCTTAAAAGGACAAATTTCTTCGGCGCAGATCTCAGAAATGCAGTTTTTAAAAATGCAGATTTGACAGGTGCATCTTTTGACTTCGCAGATCTGACAGGCGCTAATTTTGAAGGAGCTATTCTTAAAAACACATTTTTCAATGGAAGTATTTTGGATGCGGTGAACTTCCAAAATGCCATTATAGAAAACATGTCTATAGTCGGAGCCTCTGCCAAAACATGGAATATTTTTTCAGCAAAACAAAAGTTAGGTCTTTGCTGGAAAAACCCTAACCTAAAGGATGAGGCGCGGCTTTACTGGAGCGTAGACCTAATGGAACGGTGGCCGTCGGACCGTTATTCCTCGGGATATGAATATAATATTAAGAAAGTAGAATGGGCATTTTTAAATTTTGGATCCTCCACCTTACCGGAATGTGCACTCTATGAAGCAGAAATACCTGTGGGGTATAAGTATCAGCTTTACGGTCCTACTTTTGGTATTTACCTGGATAGGGAGTACTACCAGAAGGCGGGAAGATATCAAAAGATTCAACAACAGGTGCAGGCTCACCTAGAATTACTTAAGAGGCATCTTTTGCCGGAGAATAATTACAAAAAGTGAGTGCTATTTTAAATTGTGATTTTTTTTTTGATATTCTCCTACTGCCTCAAAACCGCCATATCCCCGTTTGATCAATTAGGAATTCAGCTTAAACTTAAATAAGGGAAATCATGAAAAATCTTATTTTAATCATTTCGTATCTATCAGTATTTGGATTAACAAATAGTGATTTTCCACAAAAGTATAAACCTATGATCGATGACAAGCATTGGGTATTTGTGGATAATACTTCTCAGTCTTTAGAATTTAATACAGATGGACTCTATTATGCAGAATTTCTAGATTACATCTTTAGAGGTCATTTTGAAAACATACAACTCACGCGGGAGGAAATGGAGTTTATCACCATTTTCGATGCTTATTTAAGGACATATGGTAAAGACTGTAAGAAGTATCTACCGGCTAACTCAGTGCCTATAATGAACCTAGAATGTGCCGTTGAAACGGTAACTCGGAATGGGTATGGAATAGAAACAAACAGGTATTGCAGTGAATATCGAACCGTACCCTCTGGTTTATACGCCCGGCCTGAATTATATAGTGCAAAGGTACAGGTCGAGAAATTGCAGAGTGGCGATGCTCTTAGAACCGCAGTTAATATGATGACCAATCCCAATGCTTTTGGCAATTCTGTGGACATGATCCATAAGATCAACGGACTTCAAAATGACTTGCTGCAAATTTTTCAATTAAATTCCTGCAATAGCGAAGGTGTAAGAAGGTTTGAAGAAAATTTGAGGCTTTTTGCTTTAAATAAGCCTTCTATACGGATGAAGGAAGAAAGTAAATATGCTAAAATGAAAAATACCGGAGGACCATCCGGAACCCAAAATTTCAGCAAGTTAATTGATGACCTGGTAATTAACCAGTCTAGGACGTGGGCATTTAACCGCTATATTCCGGGAAGTATTTCTGACGTGTCAGTGCTGTCAGAAGACGATAAAGGTAGACCTGCAGTGATAAAAGCCAACTACACCTACAACGGATTTAGTGGAAGAAGCAATGGGTGGGTCAAAATAACCTTTAAAAATGGTTTGCCGGACTGCCTGTATTTTTTTGATTTCCCCAATAATTGTAAAGGACCAAGTAGCAGTATTGTGGCTTCATATGCTCAGGGGAGGTATAGCATAGATTAATAGTATCAAAGTTTAGTTTCTGGAAAAGAATTGTTTTAGTTCCAGTGCTTCGTGAAATGGCGGTTTTGAGTGAGGGCCTTCCGACTTCGCTCCAATTATAATTTTTCTTAATCTTAAGGGGAGAAACTTTATATCAGGCTTTGAATAACTACGGGACAGATCATTTCCCAATACAAAAATTCGCAAAAATATTCCCCAGCAGGTCATCGTTGGTGATCTCACCGGTGATCTCACCGAAGTAATGTAGAGCCTCGCGAATGTCGATGGCCAGCAGGTCGCCGGAGAGGTTTTGGTTAAGCCCTTCCTGTACCTTGTTGATCTCTTCCAGTGCGCTGAGCAGCGCATTGTAATGCCGGGTGTTGGTAACGATGGTGTTGTTGTTGCGCAGCTCGCCTGTATTGACAAACTCCAATAGTTTTTGTTGTAGTTCTTCCACGCCTGTGCCGGTTTTGGCAGAAAGAGGTAGGTAGGAAGAACCTTCGACGGAGCTCAGGCTGACATTTAGTTCATTAATTTGTGATTCCGATAATTGATCTATTTTGTTAGCAACAATGATCAAAGGTTTCTGTGGAAATTTGTTTTTGATCTTCTCGATCTCCAAAAGGACTTGAGAATAATCTTCCCCTTTAGGGGGAGATGTAGAAGCATCAAAGAGATAGAGAACCACCTGCGCCTGACTTATCTTTTCAAATGTCCGTTTGATCCCGATGCTTTCCACCACATCTTCGGTTTCCCTGATCCCTGCGGTATCTATGAACCTGAAGCCCACTCCGCCAATAGAGATTTCGTCTTCTATGGTGTCCCGCGTAGTACCGGCTATCTCGGAAACGATGGCTCGTTCCTCGTTCAAAAGGGCATTTAGCAGCGTACTTTTTCCCACATTGGGTTCGCCCACAATGGCTACCGGAATTCCGTTTTTTAGCACGTTACCCACGGCAAAAGAGTCGATCAGTCTTTTCAGCACATTTTGAATGCGGCTGATAAGTCTCTGAAACTCGTCTCTATTGGCGAATTCCACGTCTTCTTCGGCGAAGTCCAATTCCAGTTCGATGAGGGAAGCGAAATTGAGCAATTCCTCCCGCAGCTTCTGGATCTCGTTAGAGAATCCGCCGCGCATCTGCTGCATGGCCATCTGGTGGCTTGCCTGGTTTTCGGAAGAGATAAGATCGGCCACGGCTTCTGCCTGACTAAGATCCATCTTTCCGTTAAGAAAAGCCCGCAGGGTGAATTCCCCGGCTTCCGCAGCACGACAACCCCTGCGTATCAACAACTGAATGATCTCCTGCTGTATGTACGGACTCCCGTGACAGGAGATCTCAATGGTGTTCTCCCCGGTGTAGGATTTTGGTCCGTGAAATATTGACACCAAAACCTCGTCCAGGATGCGTTCTCCATCTATGATGTTTCCCAGGTGCAGCGTGTGAGAAGGCTGCTCCCGCAGGTCTTTTTTGCTCTTCGCACGGAATACCGGCGCAACCAGCCCAATGGCATTTGGTCCCGAAACTCTTATGATCGCGATAGCTCCCGCACCGGAAGGTGTTGCGAGGGCTACGATGTTGTCGTTCAATTTCATTGGGCAAAGATAATAAATACCTTATGTCTTTGCGACCCGATAAACTGAAGGTTAAATGTCATGGGAGGGAAATGACACTGTCATTGCGAGGGAGGGGAGAACCCGGCCGTGGCAATCTCATCATGGGAAGCATTTTTTTCCTTCCACCTAAAAATCCAAAGCATAGTATCTTAGCGAATTATATTGGCTCCCGGCCGAAAACCGAATCCATTATTTGGTTTTCTTCTTTTTCCATTGATGAAAAAGAACCAAAAAATCTAGGCTTACGAAAATTGATCTAAATTTTTCGTTCAAGGCCTAAATTTTCTGAACTCGCTAATGATATTTTTTAAAGGGACAGCAGAAAATTTTCACGCCCTTTTACTTCAAATTTCACGATAAATTTTCGATAGGCCATTTCCGAGATTGGTTGGGGAAGGGGTAAAGCGAATAAATGAAGAAAGAGGGAACTATTATTTGGTAAAAGATCAGATCGGGCGTTAAACCTTTCTGAATTGGAGGTTTTTGTTTACCAATACAAATCAGATTCCCTTGGGTCATTAAACATTCCAATTTTATCATGAATGTTCATTTTTTTGAGGTGCATTCCTCTCCCTTCGGTCGTCGGATGCAATAAAAACGAACCAAAAAAAGGACACTTTTTTGAAGGTGTTTCTCATTTTGCTCCCGCAAAATTAGAACCGTGCTTCCCCGGCTAAATTTTTTCCAGGGCTTCAAAAATTTCACGCCGGGGAATCACTACACTGCCAAAAAAGATACTTCCTTAGAAGGTTAGGAATTAAAAAGCAAAAGAATATAAGAACATTCGTGCATTAGTGGCAAAGTGTATTATTTGAAGTGAGATTTTAGAAGTTAGAAGTGGCAATTAGGGGTTGAAGTGATGAAGTGAAGAAGTGATGGAGTAACAAAAAGGAACAGCGAACAAAGGAAGGACGAAAGGAAAGAGAAAAGAGAATAGAGAACAGAGAATAGAGAAAATTAGTGCATTCGTGGCGAAAGGAATGATCAATGAACAGTAAACAGTGAACAATAAACAGTGAAAATGCAACCCGCAACCCGCAACTTGAAACCTGCAAAAAAATTTAAGTATCTTTTATAACATAGTACTATATAAAAGTGTATATTTGAATATTAATCATCAATCAAATCAAAATGAACTACTCAAACGCGACTATAATGAGAGAAGACAGACAATTATTAATGCTAACCCACCTGAGTCAACTTTTGGACCTGGTAACCGGAATTGGAGGATTTATCGTCCCCCTGGTGATCTGGCTTACACAAAAGGACAAGGTGCTGGGAATGGATGCCCACGGAAAGATGATCCTGAATTTTCAGATCTCACTCTTTATCTATTCTATAATTTCAGTTCCATTGATCCTTTTGTTTGGGATCGGAATCTTTTTATTGATAGGAATCGCCATCATAGCAGTGGTATTTCCGATTATTAATGCCATCAAGGTCAACAATGGGGAAATCCCGTCTTATCCTTTGACAATAGAGATCATAAAATAAGTTAGAAGTACGAAGTTAAAAATACCATAGATCTACTCTAATAAGTCCCCCTTCAGGGGGATTTAGGGGGTCCTTCAGGGGGATATAGGGGGTAGGGCGTAAACCCAAAGACCTCTCAAAAATGTCATTTTTGAGAGGTCTTATTTTTTATCTAACAGCCACCACAGATGGCGTTCTAATGTCCAATGACTAGGAGCGCAGCGGTCTAAACAGCTTAGCTGTTCAACATTACCGGCATAACCAGCATGGTCACTTTCTCTCCTTCATCCAATCCGTCAACAGGAGTAAGGATTCCGGCGCGGTTTGGCAGGCTCATTTCCAGCTGTACTTCATTCGCGTTCAGGTTTGAAAGCATTTCAGTTAAGAAACGTGAGTTGAAACCGATCTGCATATCATCGCCCTGGTAAGAACAGGTAAGTCTTTCTTCAGCCTTGTTGCTGTAATCCACATCTTCCGCAGAAATATTCAGTTCGGCTCCGGCGATCTTCAAACGCACCTGGTGTGTGGTCTTGTTGGAGAAGATAGAAACCCTTTTTACAGAGCTCAGGAACTGTCCGCGGTCAATTACAAGTTTGTTCGGATTCTCTTTAGGGATTACCGCTTCATAGTTCGGGTATTTTCCGTCGATCAACCTACAAACAAGGGTGGTATCTTCAAAAGTGAAACGGGCATTGGAGTCATTGTACTCGATCAACACCTCGCTGTCTGAACCTGAAAGTATTCCTTTAAGCAGGTTCAACGGTTTTTTTGGCATAATGAATTCCGCAGTCTGAGACGCAGAAATGTCATTTCTGGAGTATTTTACAAGCTTGTGCGCATCTGTCGCCACAAAAGTGAGATGATCTGGAGTGAACTGGAAGAACACCCCGCTCATTACCGGCCTAAGGTCATCGTTTCCGGAAGCAAAAATGGTCTTGCTGATCGCTGTCGCCAAAACATCCCCTTCAATGCGGGTGCTGCTGGGCTCTTCAAGCGCTACGGCTTTCGGGAATTCCTCACCGCTGGCATAGGCCAACGCGTATTTTCCGTGGTTTGAACTCAGTTCAATAGTGTTGTTATCTTCCACCACAAAGGTCAAAGGCTGCTCAGGAAAAGTCTTGAGGGTCTCCAGAAGAAGGCGCGCAGGAACTGCGATCTTACCTTCAGAATCTGATTCTACGGTCAGTCTTGAAGACATGGTGGTCTCAAGATCTGAAGCCGAAACCGTCAGTTCATCGTTGTTGAGTTCAAAAAGAAAATTATCCAGGATAGGAAGCGTATTGTTGTTGTTGATCACTCCCCCGAGTATTTGTAGCTGTTTCAGCAAATAAGTGCTTGATACAATAAATTTCATTGGCTTGGTAATAAATTAATCCAGTACAAATATATCCTAATCGTTTAAAAACAGCGTGGCTGCCCAATATTTTTTATTAACAGAAAAATGACCTTTTTTGGGCTTAATTTGCTGAAAATGAAAAAATTAATTTTTAAAGCTGCGGAAAATTGTTAATAAGCATAAATTTCTGCGGAAGCATTCCCTTAGCGCCTGATGTATTTTTTTCGGCGTACAAAGGTGAAGATCAGGGCGAATAGCCCCAGGATTACCAGTGGAAGTACCAGGTTCATCAGCTGCCAAAAATCCCTTTTTTCCTCCACTTTCTGAAGGTCTAAAAAGGCGATGGAAACTTTCTTGCTCCTGATGTTGATGAGTCCGGTGTCATCGAGCAGGTAATTCACCGCATTCAGCAGGAATTCCTTGTTGCCATAGGTGGTGCCGGTGTAGCGGTCAAAGCCCAGTTCCAGCGGTTGTCCCTGCTGCAGATCGTTCTTTGCGATGTCCCCGTCAGCGATCAGCAAAAGCTGCGAATGCTCTCCCTCATCTCTTGCCTGCGGAAGCTCAAAAGGTTTCACGCGGTTCTTGTAAACCGATGTGAAGGCGCCATCCACAAGTACAGCGAGCGGCTGCTCTCCCGCCGAAAACAGGGAGAGATCGGGTTCCGAAGTTATTTGGTCCAGGCTGATCTCTTTAGGAAGGCCTTCTAAAAGGCTTTTTGGAGAGGAAGACAGCAGGATCGTTTTTTGAAGTCCGTTGTCCAAAGTGTCAATAGGGCTGGCGTACTCAAACTTCACCGCTTCGATATTATTGACGATGGGGTGATCTTTGGCAGAGCTGCTCAAGGGGTAATAGAACCAGGGATACGGATTGAATTCTGTCTCATTCCCGCTACCCGTTGCCAGGATGATGGGCGCCGAATACAGGTCTTTTACCAGCAGCGGATTTACCCGCAGCCCGTACTTGAAAAAGTAATCGCTTAAATTCAGGTTCCGCGGCAAAGCAAAGGCGCTGCCGGCCCGTGTGAAGAGGCTGTCAGTTTCCATAGCTACCTGGTCCAGCATCCACAGTTGTTTTCCGCCGTTCATGAGGTACTGGTCCAGCACGTATTTTTCTTCTTCGGTATAAGCCTGGGTAGGTTTTGCCTCAATGACAAGATCAAAATCCTGCAGCTGCTCCAGCGTACCTTGCTGATCTTTGGCTACAGAATCTAAAGTGAAAGGGGCCGTAAAATAGTATTTTTGGATGCTCCTTACGAGATCGGCTATATAGGCATCGGTCAGTTCGCCGTTGCCGCGCATCACGGCTACTTTTTTCTTCCTTGGCTCCAGCAGTTTTGCAAAGGCATCGGCAAAGACATATTCCAGCTGCTGTACCGAGTTCTCCACGCGCTCTTCGGTAGTAGCGCCCAATTTGTTCTTCAGGAGCTGAATGCTTACCGATTTGTTTCCGTAATTGGCCATCGCCCATGGAAAGATGATCGCTTCACTGCTTCTTCCGTTCTCCACCACATTGATACGCGCCGGGGTCATTCCCATCTGGTAAAATGCGGTTGCCACTTCCTGCGCATTGCCCCCGTCTTCCAGCGGATCTATAAAATTGAATTTTATCTGAGAGTTTTCCGAAGCAAATTCCTCCAGCAACTGCCGGGTCTCCATTTGCAACCTTCTGAATTCCGGTGGAAAATCCCCTTTTAGGAACACATCCACGATTACCGGTTCTTCGGCCTTAGCAACGATCTCTTTAGCTGCGGAAGAAAGAGTGTACCGGTTATCGGCAGTGAGATCAAAGCGTTCATAGAGGAAATACGAAACCACGTTGACCAGCAACAGAATGACGAACAGGGAAAGGATCTTCAGGATATTCTTCTTCATCTGGCTTCCCTTTTAATTTGTAGACTGAAGTTGGTGAGGGCCAGGAAAAAGACGGCGAAACTGATGAAATACACCAGGTCCCGCGTGTCGATCACTCCGCGGCTGATGCTCTCGTAGTGCGCGCTAAGTCCGAGATCTTCGGCTCCAAAAGCACCTATACTGAACAGGTTTAGATCGGCCAGGGCGTCAAAGGCGAAATAGCTTATAAAACACAGGAAGATCGCCAGAATGAAGGATACGATCTGGTTAGGCGAAAGTATGGACGCAAATATGCCGATGGCGGTGTAACAGGCTCCCAAAAAGAGCAGCCCGAAGTAAGAGCCTATGATCACTCCGCTGTCCAGATTTCCCTCAGGTTTCCCCAGGTAATATATGGTGGCGATGTAGAGGAGGGTAGGGATCAAAGCCATGATGATCAACACCAGCGCGGCTAAATATTTTCCTAACACCAGCTTCCAGGTACTCAGGGGTTTTGTAAGTAGAAGTTCCAGCGTGCCCTGCCTTATCTCTTCGGAAAAACTTTTCATGGTAATGGCAGGGATCAGGAACAGGAAGATCCACGGCGCCAGGGTAAAGAAGGGAGTGAGGTTGGCAAAGCCGTTGTCGAAAATATTGTAGGAGCCGTTAAAGACCCAAAGGAACAACCCGTTCACCACCAGGAACAGCCCAATGACCAGGTAACCAATGGGGGAGGCGAAAAACGAACTTATTTCTTTCTTTAAAATTGCAAACACTATTTCAAGTTTCAATTAACAATGATCAATTAACAATGAGCAAATAACAATGACCAAATAACAATTAGCAATTAGCAATGAACAATTATCAATTACCAAATTCCAAGCACCAAGCACCGAATTTTTATCCTCCGAAGCTTTTTTGAAGGAGGACAACCCGCAACCGACAACCGACAACCGACAACCGACAACCCGCAACCGTCTACTGTCTACTGACTAACGACTACCGACTACCGACTCTCCGGAACTCCACTCTTTATCCACACTCCAGGCTTCGGCCTTATGGGAAAAGAGTTTTTTGGTATTGCTCCACACCTCTTTAAAAAGGGCAGAAGTGCGGTAATTTTCAAGAGTCTGTTCATCTTCCCAGTAACTGTACGTGAAAAAGATGTTTTTATTGTTTTTGTCCCGGTACAGCTCTAAAAACCTGCAGCCTTCAAAACCTCTTATTTTCTCTCTGTTCTGCGCAAATAACTTCTGAAAGTTTTCTATTTCAGCTTCTTCAAAAGTCATTTTTACGATTCGTACAAACATTTAATTCAATTATCAATTATCAATGAACAATTATCAATTTGCAATTTCTATCCTCCGTAGCTTCAGCGAAGGAGGGCCCAATCTTTATCCTCCGAAGCTTTAGCGAAGGAGGGCCAATAACCAATTAACCAATCCCAAATTAACCAATCTTAATTCTCAAAATTGATCGTCACCGTATCCCGCCATTCGAGTCCGAAGAGGCTGGCGGCGCTCCCTACAGTACTCGGATTGCTTTTATAGATCGCCAGTTCAATAAAGCCTCCCGAATTGAAGATGGCCAGTTTTTTTCCGTCTTCGCGGTGCAGCTGATCAGTATCAAAATTGATGGCGTCACTGTAGGTCTGGTGAATTTCAGTAAAAGTTGCGGTTCGTGCCCGCATACTGAACTTTCGGCCTTTCCCGATCTTATCAAAGAATTTCCTGGAAATATTGGTGACCACGTTTCCGTAGTTGTCAATATAGATGACATTACCCTTGATCTGGGTCTGCTCACTATTACAGTATGGCTCAAATTCCTTGAGCTGTTTTATTTCAGTAATGGTCTTCCCGATCACTTCCAACGTCCCTCCGCGCGCCAAATGCCCCGCTACTTTGACGAAAACATCCAATACCGGAAAGTTGCTCTCAACCTTACCATGAATGTTGATCTCCACGATCTTTTCGGCCTTATACTCCGAAGCGATGAGGGAGAGGATGCCGTTATTGGCACAGATAAAATAATGCCCGTCCAGTTTGAGGGCGATATGCTTATTCTCGGGAGTGAGTTCAGAATCCACCCCAATGATGTGGATACTGCCTTCCGGAAAACTTTTGTAGGCATTTTTTATAATGTAGGAAGCTTCTGTAATGTGAAAAGGGGCGACGGAATGCGAAATATCTACAATTTTTGCGGTGGGCAACTCTGAATAGATCGCTCCTTTAACTGCCCCGGCAAAATGATCTTTCTCCCCAAAATCTGTAGTCAAGGTAATAATGGCCATGGGCAATTCCTGATATATTTTTTCTTAACTTAAACCTTTAATTTGCTAAGTTTGTATTGCAAATCTAAAGATTATAAACTCAATTTTTAAATAAATCCTTCTGCTTTTGAACGAACTTATTATTGAACTTTCAGAAATCAATCCCCGGGATTTTTTCGGAGAACACAATGCGCACATTGAACTTTTAAAAAAGTACTTTCCGAAGTTGAAGATTGTAGCCAGGGGAAACAAGATACGTATCTATGGCGACGAGGAACTTCTGGAAGAATTCGATAAACGGTTCAACATGTTGATCGACCACTACGGGAAGTTCAATAAACTGGATGAAAATACTATGGAAAGGGTATTGACCAGTGAAAGTAAGGATGACTACGATACTCCCGACTCCAGTGGAGAAGTTCTGGTGCACGGAGTGAGCGGGAGGCTCATCAAAGCACAAACTGCCAATCAGCGCAGGTTAGTGGAATTGATGAAGACCAATGACATGGTCTTTGCCATCGGGCCCGCGGGAACGGGAAAGACCTATACCGGCGTAGCTTTGGCTGTGAAAGCCTTAAAGGAAAAGCAGGTACGACGTATCATTCTTACAAGGCCGGCTGTAGAAGCAGGGGAGAACCTTGGATTCCTTCCGGGAGACCTTAAAGAAAAGCTGGACCCTTACATGCAACCTTTGTATGACGCTTTGCGCGACATGATCCCTCATGAAAAACTGGAGAGCTTTATTGAAAAAGGAACCATCCAGATCGCCCCGCTTGCATTCATGCGCGGAAGGACCCTGGATAATGCCTTTGTGATCCTTGATGAGGCACAGAATACCACTCACGCGCAAATGAAGATGTTCCTTACCCGGATGGGGAAGAACGCGAAATTCATGGTGACGGGTGATCCCGGCCAGATAGATCTGCCACAGCGGGTAGTTTCCGGTCTTAAGGAGGCCATCCTCGTCCTTCAGGATGTGAAAGGGGTGGGAATTATTCATCTGGATGATAAGGATGTGATACGCCACAAGCTGGTGAAACAGATCATTGCGGCATATAAGCGCATTGAGACAGCCGAATAATTTCTTTTTTGAGTATTCTGCCGGTTCTATGGCAGAAATTTTAATTATAAAGACATAACAACACAATGAATACCCTAACGAATACAGATTTTAATTTCCCCGATCAAAAGTCGGTTTACAAAGGCAAGGTGCGGGAAGTATATACCCTTGAAAATGACAAATTGGTGATGATCGTGACCGACAGGCTTTCGGCATTTGACGTGGTCATGCCAAAAGGGGTGCCTTACAAAGGACAGATCCTGAACCAGCTTGCCACGAAAATGATGAAAGCCACAGAAGATATAGTTCCTAACTGGCTGGAAGCAACGCCCGATCCAAACGTGGCAATAGGAGAGAAGTGCGAGCCTTTCAAGGTAGAGATGGTGATCCGCGGATTTTTAGTAGGGCATGCCGCACGTGAGTATGCCAACGGAAAAAGGGAACTCTGCGGAGTAAAACTTCCGGAAGGGATGAAAGAAAATGAAGCCTTCAAGGTTCCTATTATTACCCCAACCACTAAAGCAGCATCAGGCGAGCACGATCTTGATATTTCGAGAGAAGAGATCCTGGAGCAGGGAATCGTTTCCGAAGAGGATTACAATACGCTCGAAACCTATACCCGCCAATTGTTCCTGCGCGGCAGTGAATTGGCTAAGGACAACGGACTCATCCTGGTGGATACCAAATATGAATTTGGAAAGACCAAAGACGGAAAGATCGTCCTGATCGATGAGATCCATACGCCCGATTCTTCGAGGTATTTCTACGCGGAAGGTTACCTGGACCGACTAAGAGACGGAATTCCGCAGAAGCAGTTGTCTAAGGAATTTGTGAGACAATGGTTGATCGAGAATGGCTTCCAGGGGAAAGAAGGACAACAAATTCCGGTATTGACCGATGAGTATATGGAGTCGGTTTCTGATCGCTACATTGAACTTTACGAGAAGATCACCGGCGAAACATTTATTAAAGCCGACATTTCAAATATTGAACAGCGCATAGAAAAGAACGTGCTGGAGTATCTGAAAAATCAATAAGAAGAAAATCTCTTACTAAAAAGCCGGGGCAAAAAGGTCATTTTTGCCCCGGCTTTTTAATTCTAACTTCGTACTTCTAACTTCGTACTTCTAACTTTATTTGACTTTCAGCACCAGTAAATATTCCGGGCCACCATCTACGGGATAGCCCTCGATCTTTTCGGCAACTACCATAACTTTTTTGTCTATATATTCATCGAGATCCACTGCCTCACTTTTAAGGGCGTAGAAACCATTGCCGGTGGTTAATGTGTGGGTTCCGTATTGGTAAGAGGTGATTCCCTGTTCCTTGATCGTGCCGGTATATTCCATATTTCCCTTTTCTGTAGTTTGGCTGCAGGTGGCCGTGAAAAAGAATAATAAGAGTCCCGAAACTAAGCTGAGTGTCTTCATAATTCTTCGCTTTTTATCAAAGATAAAATTTTATTACAACCTCTCCGGCTTCCGTAGACAGAATTGAGAGTTTGTGTTAAATGATGTTAATTATTTAAATATTTGTTTATATTAGTTTCTACTAATCAATAACTTAAAATTTATGAAGGGATTTTTATCATGTTTTTGCATTTTGATTTCTGCCTGGGTCTATTCCCAAACTACCGTCACCGGGAGGGTAATTGACAGTAACCAGGAGCCAATTCCCGGAGTGAATATTTTAGTAGCCGGCACCTCTCAGGGTACTATTTCAGACTTTGACGGGAAATTTTCATTGACCGCCACTCAGGAGCCGCCATTCAGGCTCCAGTTTAGCAGTGTGGGATATGAATCGCAGGTGGTAGTGATCACTTCAGCAGACCAGGAAGTCGTGGTGACGCTGGTAGAGGGAACCGCCCTGGATGAGATCGTGGTTTCGGCTTCCAGAACCCCCGAGCGGATCTTTGAATCGCCGGTAACCATTGAGAGGTATGGGATCAAAGAGATCGTAAACACCCCTTCAGCTTCCTTTTATGGCGGACTAGAAAACCTAAAAGGTGTCGACATCAACACGAACAGTTTGACATTCCAGTCTGTAAACACCCGCGGATTTGCCACTTTTGCGAACACACGTTTTGTGCAGCTGGTTGACGGAATGGACAACTCTTCTCCGGCCTTGAACTTTGTACTCGGTAACTTACTTGGTATGACCGAACTGGACGTATTCAGTATTGAACTTTTGCCGGGAGCATCATCAGCACTTTACGGTGCCAATGCCTTCAACGGAATTCTTTTTATGACGAGTAAGAATCCGTTCGACTTCCCCGGGATCAGCGCTTATTACAAGCAAGGCTGGACCGTACAGGATGCCGCAGGTACCAATCCTGTTTACGATTTTGGAGTCCGGGTGGCCCACAAATTTTCAGATAAATTCGCGGCCAAAGCCAATTTCTCATACCTCGAAGGAACCGACTGGTATGCCGTGAGCGAGGAAGATGTGCTCAACCCGGGGAGAACCCGTGCACATCCTAATTACGATGGCTTGAACATCTATGGAGATGAAGTAAGTACTAATATAAGAGTAGTAGGGGATGCTTTGGTTGCAATGGGAAGGATACCGCCCGGTGCAGAAAATTTATTACCTAACGAGCAGGTTAGCCGTACCGGATATGCTGAAAGATCTCTTGCCGATTACGATGCCAGGAGCATTAAATTTGATGCAGCCCTGCATTACCGCCCTTTTGCCGATGATTTTGAGATCAGCTACCTCGGGAAAGCAGGAATGGGAACTACTATCTACCAGGGTGCGAACAGATATTCCCTGAATGATTTCTTTTTGCAGCAGCACAAGCTGGAAGTGAAGAACAATAACTTCTTCGCCCGCGCCTACATTACAGACGAGGACGCCGGAGATTCCTATGACATCAGGTTTACGGGAATCAACGTTAACAGGTTGTGGAAAAGCGATCAGCAATGGTTTGGTGAATATGCCGGCGCTTATGTGCAGGCTGCTTCACAAGGTGCGAGTTCAGAACAGGCACATGCGCTGGCAAGACAATTTGCTGACCAGGGAAGATTAGTTCCGGGAACAGCTGCTTTTAATGAAGCTTTTAAAGAAGTAACTACCAATTCAGATCTTGCTGAAGGTTCACAATTCCGTGATGCTTCCCAGTTGAGACATGCCGATGCTAATTACAATTTCACCCATCTCACCGGTGACTTTGCCGAAGTGCAGGTGGGAGGTTCTTACCGCCAGTACCGCCTGAATTCTTATGGAACCATCTTTACAGATTACGACGGTCCTATTACTTATTCAGAATACGGGATCTATACCCAGGTGCAGAAAAAGCTTTTTGAAGAACGTCTTAAGTTGACCGGCTCTCTTCGTTATGATACCTCCGAAATTTTTGAAGGCAATCTTTCTCCGAGACTTTCAGTGGTGTACACTGCGGGAGAAAGCAGAGACCATAACTTCCGTGCTTCCGTACAAACCGGGTTCAGGTATCCTACCACTCAGGATCTTTTCATAGGCCTGGATGTGGGCCGTGCTATCCTTGTAGGTTCTGCGGAAGAGAACCTGGACCGCTACGTGAGAACTTTTCCTAAAAGTGAAACAGGAGCTGCGACTACAGGAAGTCCTAATGCTACAATCTCCGGAAGGGATGCCTATGAAAATGCGTTTTCTTTAGCTTCTGTACAGGCAAACATGCCTGCAGCTGCAGATGTTGATCTTGTAGAACCTGAAAAGGTGACTGCCTATGAGGCCGGATACCGTGGCCGCTTTGGAAATGTGGTGGTAGACCTGAACGCCTACTTCAATACTTACAAGGATTTTATCTCTAATGAAACCGTATTGGTGCCTCTTTACGGAGAGGTGGGAGATAACAGTCTTTCGCTGCTAGCTTTAGTACAAGGGGATTACAAGGCTTTCCAGACCTACACTAACTCTCCGGCAGACGTAAAATCCTTTGGTGCTTCTATTGGACTTTCTGCAAAGGTCTTCGGAGGTTATGACCTGGAAGGAAATTACACTTATGCCGAGGAAGATTTTGATCAATCTTCGGCTCCCGACTTCAGAACAAATTTCAACACTCCGCAACATAAGGTGAAGCTGTCCTTCGGAAATACCGATGTCTTCGACAACTTCGGATTCAAGGTTAACTATCGATGGAGCGACGCTTTCTTCTGGCAGGCAACTTTTGCTGACGGAAAAGTACCGGCATATTCAGTTGTGGATGCCCAGGTGAGCTATAAAATTCCTGCTATCAAATCTATCCTGAAAGTAGGAGGAACAAATATTGGAGGAGACGAATACTATACTGCTTATGGTACAGGCCATATTGGACAACAGTATTATGTAGGACTAACCTTCAATAATTTTTAGAATTCGCCATTTTCTAAATCAAAAGGAGCCGAACGGCTCCTTTTTTTTATTCTTCAAATCTTCGAAGACGGTTTTCCAAAAGCCTTACCCGGTCCTGTAATTGAGAGACCCGCTGCAGCAGATGATTGATCGCGTCTATTCCCTGGATATTTATTTCCAGGTCATAATGCAGGCGCATCATTTTCTCCAGTTCTCTAATCTGTTCCTGTTCGAGGAACTCATTTTCTTCTATGACCGTAATTTCCACAAGTCCGTGCTCACTCAGAGAATGAATGAACGAATGCTGTATTTCGTGACAGGTGCAGAATTCAGTTAGAGATATATATCTAGGCTCCATGTTTTCTTAGCTTTTGAAGTTCCTGTAAAAGTTCTTTTTCCCTGGCAGAAAGGTGAGTGGGTATCTTTATCTTATAAGTAAGGTAAAGATCTCCAAACTGTCCCTCCTTTTTGTAGACCGGAAAACCTTTTCCTTTCAGTTTAACTGTGGTTCCATTTTGGGTTTCGGGCTTCACTGTAAGTTTTGCTTTCCCGTCAAAAGTGTCAATTGTGACACTTCCTCCCAACGCAGCAGTATACATATCCAGTTCCACTTCCTGATAGAGATCTTTACCTTCCCTTTTAAAGGAGGTATCATTGGTAATGGCAAAGGTGATGAAAAGATCTCCGTTGGGTCCTCCCTGCACCCCTTCACCGCCATAACCTTTGATCTTGATGGTCTGTCCGTTTTCTACTCCTGCCGGAATGGTTAGGCGGATATTCTTGCCGTTTACGGTGAGCGTTTGTTTTTGTGATCTATATACATCTGAAAGTTTCAGGTGAAGCTCGGCATTGAAATCCTGCCCTCTAAAGCGGGTAGTGCGCCTACTACCGCGGGAAGCACCACCGAACATGGATTCAAAGAATTCCGAAAAATCGCCCTGCTCAAATTCTGCTCCGCCAAACCCACCGGCGCCTCCAAAACCTCCCGCAGATTGCCCACCAAAGCCGCCACCGGAATACTGGCGTTGGTATTGCTGTTGCGACCGTGCTTTTTCGAACTCTTCGGCATGTTGCCAGTCTTTGCCATAGCGGTCGTATTTTTTCCTCTTTTCAGGATCTATGAGCACTTCATGGGCCTCATTGATCTGCTGGAATTTTTTCTGAGCTTCTTTATTGTTGGGGTTTAGGTCCGGATGATATTTCCGGGCCAGTTTACGGTACGCTTTCTTGATGTCACTTTTAGTGGCACTTTTATCAAGCTCCAGTACTTTGTAATAATCAATGAATTCCATGGGTTAGATTCGATCTTATGGTTTTATCCACTGCTCCTTAAAGATAGCATTATTATAAAAAACAGGAGGAAGGCGCCACCCGATTTAATCATAAAAGTCTGTGAAATCCCTTAAAAGTTGAATCTGGTTTTACCTTTTTGAAAAATCAGAATTTTCAGGTATTTGTTTTTGAAGAAGCTTTTCCTACATTTAGAATATGGAAAACTTTCAGATCAAAACCTTTGCTGAATACAAGAAAGCATATCGAAAAAGTATAAAGAATCCTGAAGCTTTTTGGGAGGAAATAGCAAACAATTTTACCTGGCACAAGAAATGGGACAAGACCCTGGAATGGGATTTTGAGAAGCCCGAGGTAAAATGGTTCCAGGGCGGTAAGCTCAATATTACTGAGAACTGTCTGGACCGTCACCTGGAAACAATTGGTAACAAGACTGCCATTATCTGGGAACCAAACGACCCCGATGAAGAATCAAGATATATCTCTTACCGGCAGTTGTTCGTCAAAGTTTCCCGGTTTGCCAATGTTCTCAAGAACAACGGAATCAAAAAAGGGGATAAAGTGTGCATCTATATGCCCATGATCCCTGAACTTGCTATTGCCATGCTGGCCTGTGCAAGGATTGGGGCTGTTCATTCCATAGTTTTTGCCGGATTTTCCAGTTCAGCCATCGCCCGGCGTATCAATGATTCGGAATGTAAGATGTTGATCACGGCTAATGAGGTGTACAGGGGTTCCAAAAAGGTAAATTTAAAGGAGATCTGTGATAAGGCCCTGGAAGATACTCCGTCTGTTGAAACGGTGATTGTATACCGCCGAACGGTGGAACCAACGACCATGAAAGAAGGCAGGGACAAATTCTGGTTTGATGAACTGCAGAAAGCAGAAAAGGAATGTCCTGCAGAAGTAATGGATGCCGAAGATATGCTGTTCATCCTTTACACTTCCGGGTCTACCGGAAAGCCCAAAGGGATGGTGCATACCACCGGTGGCTATATGGTGGGTACTACCTATACTTTCACGAATGTTTTTCAACCTCAAAAGAATGATGTTTACTGGTGTACGGCAGATATAGGCTGGATCACCGGTCACTCCTATATTATATACGGTCCTCTCGCAGCGGGAGCAACCACCGTCATGTTTGAAGGGATTCCCAGCTATCCCGACTACGGAAGGTTCTGGGAGATCTGTGAGAAACTGAAGGTGACTCATTTTTACACCGCTCCTACGGCCATCCGTTCTTTAGCTAAACAACCCCTGAAGTTTGTAGAGCACCACGATCTTTCTTCTCTAAAGGTATTGGGAACTGTGGGAGAACCTATTAATGAAGAAGCATGGCACTGGTATAATGACAATATTGGGAAAGGAAATTGTCCTGTTGTAGACACCTGGTGGCAGACCGAGACCGGCGCCATCATGATCTCCCCTTTGGCAGGGATCACTCCTACGCGACCTACTTTTGCCACCCTTCCATTGCCGGGGGTGCAGCCGGTGTTGATGGATGAGAGTGGAAAGGAAATTGAAGAATTGAATGCGGAAGGTCGCCTGGCGATTAAATTTCCCTGGCCATCAATAGCCCGAACGATCTACGGGGACCATGAAAGATACAGGGAAGTGTATTTCTCCACCTTCAGTAATAAATATTTCACCGGCGATGGTTCCTATCGCGACGCGAGCGGAAACTACAGGATCACTGGTAGGGTGGATGATATAGTGATCGTTTCGGGTCACAACCTGGGTACGGCCACCGTGGAGAACGCAATTGACGAACATGAAAGTGTTGCGGAAAGTGCTGTAGTGGGTTATCCACATGACGTGAAAGGGAATGCACTGTATGCATACGTGATTTTACATCACGACGCAGAGCCTTCCGAAGAATTAATAGCGGAAATAAGGGAACTGGTGGGAAGCACCATCGGTCCTATTGCCAAACCTGATAAGGTACAGTTCGTAAACGGACTCCCAAAAACCCGAAGCGGAAAGATAATGCGGCGAATTCTGCGGAAAATTGCCTCCAATGACACCTCTAATTTGGGCGATATCACTACCTTGCTGAATCCCGAAGTGGTGGATGAAATTATAAAAGAAGCTAAAATCGAAAATTAGATCATGAAGAAATATTTTTTACTCCTGTTCGCTTTTATTGGATTGGCAACAGGAAAAGCACAGGTTATCAATGATATGGGCCTCGAAGGACTTTTATTGGAGACCAAAGACAGTGATATTCTCAAAACCGTAGAGGGTTCTCCCTACTGGAATGAGGATTTTAGATATGGCACTGTGGCACTTGGTGAAAAACAACCCTTGAAGGCTTTTATGCGATACAATGCTGAAAAAGAGACGGTGGAGATAAAAACTGCCCAGGAAAGTGAAAAGACCTATGTATTGCCGCTCAACAGAAAAGCGATCTACGTAATAGGAGACGAGGTATTTCTTTACGACGAGATCTTTTATGACAACAAAAAGATAAGCGGATACTTTATTGAGCATTACAACGGGGATACCTACAGGCTCCTTGAAAAACCGGTGATCTCCCGAAGCCGTGCAGTCAAAGCAAATTCCAGCTATGAAAGTGATAAGCCTGCAAAAATATATGTAAAAAGTGAGCTTTATGTGGTCACTGAAGGAAGTGTTGCTCAGGAAGTAAGACCGAAGACCAAGGATATCAAAAAAGCATTTCCTTCTAAGAGAGCAAAGGAATTTCTATCTGACCATAAGATAAAGGAGAAGGAAGATCTGGTTTCGTTTCTGGAATTTATGGAACAACAGAGTTAATTATCTTTTTCGACCTCCAGGTTAAAATTTCCGATCATTTCTAAAAGCACTTCCTCTGTGTGTGAAAAATGAGGTTTGGCAGTGCGTTTTCGTTCTACCTTCTGAAACCACGGAATAATTTCTCCGGTCTCGTATAATTCCACTACATAAGGATGCACATAGTAACTGCGGCATACGCTCCGGGTATTTCCGAGCGCTTCGGCAGTGGTATCATAAGCTTTTAGTATGTTGGATTTATTCTCTTTTTCGTTCTCAACGTAGCCCATGGTCCGCAGGTCTTCAAAAAAGATCTTGGTAGCGCTCCAGGTCCTGAAATCCTTGGCTGAAAATATCTCGCCGCTTATCTCCTGAATATATTCATTGACCATTCCGCTGTCAATGCTCTTCTTTTTTCCGGACTCATTTATATACTTGAATACTTCCCACCCCGGAATCTCTTCGCACATATTCACCAGCCGGATCAGTCTTTTGTCTTCAACAGAAACGGAATGTTCTATCCCGCGCTTGCCAACAAAGTTGAACCTCATTTGGCCATCTGCGAACTCCACATGCCGGCTGCGCAAAGTAGATAAGCCGTAAGATTTGTTCTCTCGTGCATAGGCGTCATTGCCTATTCTAATATGGGTTTCTTCCATCAAACGGATAACCAAAGCAAGGACCTTTTCCTGTGGCATTCCTTTTCGTCTCAGATCCTTTTCTACCCGCTCCCTTATTTTTGGAAGTACTTTTCCAAAGGCAGACATCTTAAAGAACTTCGTCCGGTTCCTGATCTTGGTCCAGTCGGGATGGTACATGTATTGTTTCCGCTCTTTGGCATCTTTGCCCACCACCTGTAAATGCCCGTTGGAAAAAGGACAGATCTTTACTTCCTGCCAGGCCGGCGGAATGACCAGTTTTTTGATCCTTTCCAGCTCTTTCTTAGATTTAAGGGGTTTTCCCTCCTTCAGGTATTGATAACCGCGTCCTTTTTTGCGTCTCTCTATGCACAATTCCTCTTCAGAAGTATACAGAAGGTCTGCCTTTTCAGCGGCTTTGTCAGGATTAATGATAAGAGATTTTACTTCTTTGGAAGAGAGAGGCATCTGCACTTTTTCTTTAAATATAGTCTGCCTTTGCGGCTTTCTGCTCTAAAGAAATGTGAAAGTTGTAAAATAAAAAACCTCCTTCGGTCTAAAGAAGGAGGTTTAAAATGTCATTTTTCGATGTTAATCAAAGTAACTGAAGGTTTCGCCGTCCTCCAGTTTTAAAAGGCTTTCGTAAATAAGTCTTATCACATTTTCCACATCATCGCGGTGCACCATTTCTACCGTAGTATGCATGTAGCGCAGTGGGAGGGAGATAAGGGCTGAGGCTACTCCGCCGTTACTGTAGGCAAACGCGTCAGTATCAGTCCCGGTCATTCTTGAAGAAGCCGCACGCTGGAAAGGGATTTCCTTTTCTTCGGCAGTATCAATAAGTAAAGTCCTTAGCCTGTTCTGCACGGCAGGAGCATAGGTGATAACCGGCCCGGCACCAATTTTTGTGAGTCCGTTGGTCTTCTTCTCGATCATTGGAGTAGTTGTGTCGTGGGTTACATCTGTCACAATCGCCACATTCGGTTTAATACGATGGGTGATCATCTCGGCGCCGCGTAGTCCTATCTCTTCCTGAACCGAATTGGTGATATATAATCCGAATGGTAGTTTTTTCTTGTTCTCTTTCAGCAATCGGGCAACTTCGGCGATCATAAATCCTCCGATCCGGTTATCCAGTGCGCGGCTTACGAATTTGTCCTTATTCAGAATAAAGAATTCATCAGGATAGGTGATCACACAACCTACATGTACGCCCAGTTCCTCTACCTCTTCTTTTGAGGTGCAGCCCACATCTATACAAATATTGTCCAGTTTTGGCGCCTGTTCTTTTTCTTTATCACGGGTGTGAATGGCTGGCCATCCAAAAACCCCTTTTACAATACCTTTTTTGGTATGGATATTCACCCGTTTAGAAGCCGCGATCTGGTGATCACTTCCGCCGTTTCGAATAACATAGATGAGGCCGTCATCTGTAATATAATTGACATACCATGAAATTTCGTCAGCATGTCCTTCTATGACCACTTTATATTTAGCTTTTGGATTAATTACCCCTACGGCAGTACCATAGGTATCGGTAATGAATTCATCCACATAAGGCTCCAGGTAATCCATCCAGAGTTTTTGTCCTTCCCACTCGTAGCCCGTGGGAGCTGCATTATTAAGGTACTTCTCTAAAAAATCTATACTTTCTTCGTTGAGTATTCGTTCTTTGCTCATTTGTTACACATTTGGCACGAAAATAACAAGAATATGACACTTAGCAATCGCCGGATAATGTAAATTTGGAATGATTTTAGTTGATAACCCGAAAAACCGGATTTTGAAAAAACTATTTCTGCCATTACTTCTTGTACTCTCATTTTCTGCTTTTTCTCAGGAACCTGAGCCGGTAGAAGATACACTGTATAAGGAATACATGTTCATTGAAGGTGATTCTATTGCCAGGAAACACATTGACCTTGACGAGGTGCTGGTGCTGGGTAAGATCAAGTTTGACAATGACCTGGAACGCAGAAAGTATTTGATCCTTCGCCGAAAGACGCTTAAGGTGTACCCGTATGCGAAACTGGCTTCGGAAAGACTGGTGGAACTCAACAGCAGACTCGATCAGATCAAATCCAGAAGAGACCGAAAGAGGTATACTAAAATAGTACAACACTATATCGAGGACCAATTCTCTGCCGAATTGAAGAAACTGACCCGAACCGAAGGTCAGATCCTGGTAAAGCTTATCCATAGGCAGACCGGAACCACTGCTTTTGATCTTGTAAGAGAACTTAAAAGCGGGTGGCGTGCCTTCTGGTATAATACCACGGCGAGTTTCTTTGATATCTCCTTAAAGGAAGAGTACGATCCTGAAAAGAATCAGGAAGATTACCTTATAGAGGATATTCTGCAGCGGGCTTTCCAGAAACGCCAGTTGCAGAGACAGCCGTCGGCTTTGGATTTCAATTTCCTGGAGTTGTCTAATAAATGGTCTTCCTCTTCTAAGAGTCCGAAAAAGGCCAGTTAGTATTCTATTTTTTTCTTGGGCGTTCCTTCTCCCGCTCCCGCGGGATAAGTCGCGTGATCTGCTATATTTTTAAAGCGCCTTATGTGCAAGCGCTTTAAAAGATGCCGCTTCACCCGCTAACGCGAAGACCGCTACAGCTCTGCCAAAGTTTGGAACTTTGGCAGAGCTAAAGAGGAGTCGTTTTACTCATCACAACCCTGCCATCGTTTCAAACCCTGGCAGGGTAAAAAAAATATCCTTTCAAAAATGTCATTTTCAGCACCTTATAATGGTGGCTTAAAAAAAGCTTAAAAAAGTTGGATTAGGGACTTGCGGGAATGGAAAGTGGGTGTATATTTGCACCCGCTTTGAGAAACAACAAACGGTAAATGTACCGCCAGTTGTGAGCCCAGCAGGGGTGAAGCTTGAAAGCGAAAAA